>CAVJLG010000039.1:0-118591 GCA_963650135.1 Barnesiella intestinihominis
TGAAACTCATGATCCTGGACGGCAACAGCATCATCAACCGGGCATTTTACGGCGTCGGCTACCTGTCCGCCCAATCCGGTCAGCCCACCGGCGCCATCTACGGCTTCCTCAATATTATGCAGTCTCTGCTGGACGAGGAAAAGCCCGAAGCGCTGGCCGTAGCCTTCGACGAAAAGGGCCCCACCTTCCGTCACAAAGCCTATGACGGCTACAAGGCCACCCGGAAGCCCATGCCCGATGATCTGGCCTCTCAGATGCCCATTCTCAAGGAAATCCTCGCCGTCATGCATATCCCCACCTATTCCCTCCAGGGCTGGGAGGCCGACGACATTCTTGGCACCGCCGGGCGGATTTGCGGGGAAAACAATTGGGACTGCGTGGTGGTCACCGGTGATCGTGACTCCCTCCAGCTGGTAGACGACCATGTTACCGTCAAGCTGGTCACCACAAAAGCAGGCCGCACCCGTTCTGTCAACTATACCCCCGCCGTGTTTCAGGAGGAATACGGCTTCCCGCCCAAGGGCCTCATTGACCTGAAAGCGCTGATGGGAGATTCCTCCGACAACTATCCCGGCGTTCCCGGTGTGGGCGAAAAAACCGCCAAGGATTTGATGTCGAAATTCGGCACCCTGGACAATGTATATGCCCACGCCCAGGACGAGGATTTGAAGCCCGCCCTGCGCCGGAAGCTCCAGGAGGGCAAGGATTCCGCTTATCAGAGCTATGATCTTGCCACCATCCGCTGCAACGCCCCGGTGGAATTTGTTCCCCAGGACAATATCATGCAGCCCTGGGATCGGGCCAAGGTGCTGGAGCTGTTCCGCAGTCTGAATTTCGGACGGCTCATCGATAAATATCGCCTGCTGGAGGCCGAGATTCCGGAGCTTCATGCCGACCTCCCCGCGCTGGAAATTCATTCGCTGGAAGCACCGGAGGATTTGGACGCATTCCTTGCCCTGCTGCCCGGAAGCAGCCCGCTGTTTATTGCTGCCAATGCCGATTTGACGGATTTGGCGGTTTCCCTGGATGATGTGGTCTACACCGCAGAGCAGGGGATTCTGGGGCTCATGGAATGGGAGCGGCTATTAGATGGCGTATTTGCCTCGGAGACGCAGAAAATCGTCCACGACTGCAAGTCCATGATGACCCAGCTTTTGCGGCAGGGGAGAAGCATCCAGGGCTTTGCCTATGACACTGCGCTGGCTGCCTATCTGCTAGAGCCCGCCCGCTCCGGCTATGCGTTAAAGGACCTGATGGAGCGTTATTGTAACGCCTCTATTGTCGACGGTCTGGCAGGGGAAGCCGCCGCCATTGCCCAGCTCTATACGGTTCTGCCGGAACAGGTCAAGCAGGAGGGCATGGAGCAGGTCTATTGGGATATCGATTTTCCCCTGTGCCCGGTGCTGGCGGAAATGGAGTATGCAGGCATTCTTGTGGACCGCGACACCCTCACCGCCTTTGAGCAGATGCTCAGCCAGCGGATCTCCGACTGCGAAAACCTGATTTACGGCTATGCAGGCGGCCCCTTTAACATCAATTCCACCAAGCAGCTGGGCACTCTGCTCTTTGAAACCCTGGAGCTGCCCCATGGAAAGAAAACAAAATCCGGCTATTCCACGAATATCGATGTGCTGGAGAGCCTCAAGGATAAGCACCCCATTATTCCCGCCATCATTGACTATCGAATGCTTACCAAGCTCCGTTCCACCTATGCCGAGGGCCTTTTAAAGGTCATTGGAGCCGACGGACGGATTCACACCACCTTCCAGAACATGGTCACCGCCACCGGTCGC
Organism: Barnesiella intestinihominis; assembly: GCA_963650135.1. Lineage (GTDB taxonomy): Bacteria > Bacillota > Clostridia > Oscillospirales > Oscillospiraceae > HGM13006. The sequence goes on from CAVJLG010000039.1 coordinate 1,794, forward strand.
CTGAGCTCCACAGACCCCAACCTTCAAAACATCCCCGTCCGCACCGAATTGGGCGGCGAAATTCGCAAGATGTTCGTCCCCGCCCCGGGCTGCGTGCTGGTGGACGCCGACTATAGCCAGATTGAGCTGCGGGTGCTCAGCGATATTGCCGATGATAAGACCATGCAGGATGCGTTCCGCTCCGGCGAGGATTTCCACACCGTCACCGCCGCCACCGTCTTTGGCGTAAAGCCCGAGGAAGTCACACCCCAGATGCGCCGGAGTGCCAAGGCGGTCAACTTTGGCATCGTCTATGGCATCTCTGACTTCTCCCTAGCCGGAGATATCGGCGTTACCAGGAAAGAGGCCCGGGCATATATCGATGGCTATCTGGGCCACTACACCGGCGTGAAGGCCTATATGAAAAACGTGGTGGAGGACGCCCGGGAGAAGGGCTATGTGGAAACCAGCTATGGCCGCCGCCGCAGTTTGCCGGAGCTGAAGAGCACCAATTTCAATGTCCGTTCCGGGGCCGAGCGCATGGCGCTGAACACCCCCATCCAGGGCACCGCTGCCGATATCATCAAGCTTGCCATGATCCGGGTACGGGATCGCATGCAGCAGGAGGGACTGTCCGCCCGTCTGGTGCTCCAGGTTCACGATGAATTGATCGTGGAATGCCCGGAGCAGGAGGCCGAAGCCGTGATGCAGCTTATCACCGAGGAAATGACCTCCGCCGCCCAGCTCAAGGTTCCCCTGGTAGCAGACGCCCACATGGGCCGCAGCTGGTACGAGGCAAAGTAATTAAATACCACCAAATCGCCGCATATTCCGTTTTTGGAGTATGCGGCGACTTCCATAAAAGGGCAAGAAATGCCCCTTTTCAATCAGAAATGATGCTTGAAGGGTACGCAACTTTGTGCTATGATATGGTTAGTTTGCTGACAGTCGGAATGCGAAGTGTTTCGACGATTTCCATCTACAAGTCTGATTTCAAAGAAAGAAGGTTATTCTTATGGCACAGATCAAAGGACTCGATCCCGTTATTGTTCCCAGAATTCCCTATGTTCCCATTGAGCCCTGGGAATGGTTCAAGGAAAACGGCCTGGAAGATAAAATGGGCGGACCTCCTCCCATGGGCGCAGGCCCGGTGATGACCCCCTCCGTCTATATTAAGGACGGCAAGCGGGTAGCGGGCAACGATGCCACGCTGTACGGCGGCGACATCACCGATACCACCGCCGAGGACGTTCGCATTGTCTCCTACGACGGCTCTGTGGGCGGTATTTATGCCGAGGGCGCAAACACCGATTTTACCGTAGAAGGCGCAGTCATCTCTCTGTCCGGTGACGGTCAGGGTCTGGGCGAAAAGTCCGCAGGCGCCGGTGTTTCCGACCACGCGAAGCTGACCCTGAAGAATTGCCTGGTGGATGTGAGCGGTCTGAGCCGCACCTCCACCTCTGCCAGCGGCGGCAGCGTCTTGAAGGTTTATGATTCCATTCTGGTAAGCCATGGCGCACCCTACGGTGCAGATTGCCCGGGCGAGCCCCCGAAGATGAATCCCCCTGCGCCTCTGGAGATTCAGGGCAACAACCGCACCCACTGCACCGTCCAGAACTCCTATAGCTATTTCTACAACTCCCTGATTTCCTGCGACGGCTGGGCTGCACTGTCCACCGACGCTTCCAATGGCTTTGTTTATCTGGAAGCCAACGACTGCAAGGTGGTTGCCACAAAGTCCGGTTACGGCGCTTATGCGGATTGGGGCTGCCACGACGTATTCAACGATTGTAAGTTTGACGTTGCCTGCCAGGCCGCCATTGTGGCCGGCGAGGCCAGCGTCAAGTTCACAGGCTGCGAGCTGAAATGCGGCACCTATCTCGCCCTGATGCACTGCGTCATGGGCCGTCACACCGAGGTGGGCGAGCTAAGCCTCACCGATTGCGATGTAAAGACCGGTAAGACTGCCATTGAGGTTCACGGTCAGAACGTAGAAGTCTCTCTGGACAACTGCAACATCGTCACCGGCGGCGCATTGATGCACACCTGCAAAAATGCCGATCCCAATGCTTCCCGGGTCAATGGCCGTCCCACCCCCGGCGATGAGCTGCGGATGCGGGATATGACTGCTACCGGCGATATTCTCCATGAGGATACCGAGCGGGACTGCCGGATTTACATGACATCCACCTGCCTCACCGGCGCCATTCAGAACGCCTATGTGTCCATGGATCAGGGCAGCCGCTGGTATGCCACCGGCGATTCCAACGTAATCCTGTCCGGCGCTGTGGAAACTGCGCAGATCGACGCGCCCGAGGGCGTTACCATCCACGCCAAGGCAGCCACCGGCGCTGGCGAGTATACCCTGTCCTCCGGCGGTAAGCTGATTGTGGAAGCCTAATTTCATCGGATACCAAAAATTCCTCTCCGTTTTTGGAGAGGAATTTTGCTATACTTTCTTGAGGATGCCTTGGATTCGTTTGGTTAAAATGCCGCCTACCACGCCAATGGCACAGCCTGCGCCCAATCCGCACAAGAGCAGCACCGGAAGATAGGCCATCAGTCCCACCGTCTCCAGTACCACCGCTGCCACCAGCAGCTGGCCCAGGTTGTGGAACATACCGCCCATCAACGACACAAATACCACCGAGCAGTGTTTTTTGAGAATCAGCATCACCGCATAGCTCAGTACACTGCCCGCCAGCGCATAGAAAAACGAAAATGCATTGCCGAAGAGGAAGGTAGAAAGCAGCACCTTCAGTAAGCACAGAACCGCACCGGGTCCGGGCCCCAGCAGGTATAGCCCCATCAATACGCTAAGATTCGCAAGCCCCAGCTTTGCCCCGGGCAGTACCCCGGAAACGGGAATCAGCGAATCCAGCCAGGAGAGCACCAGCGCTGCGGCAACCAGCATCGCCTGGGTGGTAAGCTTCCGGGTTTTATTGGGCGATGGCATCAAAGCCCTCCTCCTCTCCGCCGGTTACGGTAATCACAATTCGGGCAGGCAGGCAAATAATCTGCTCGGAATCCCGGGAAATCGCCGCATGATTCTGGCAAATGAGGTCCGGGCAGGTGGAATCCTCCACATGGGCCTTTCCGTCCTGAATCACCAGGGTCAAGGAATAGCCGCCATAGCCCTCCAGGGGCACTGTTCTATTTTGCAATAGGGAATAATGCCCCGCGTCTTTCCCATCGATGGTCACCGAGACCTGCTGCCCTTGGGCTTTGGGCCACAATGCCCAGGCCAATAGTGCTGTCGCCAGAACCAATACGAATATAATTTCCCGTTTTCTTACCTTCATGGGGTCACCTCCGTCACCGGATATGCAGTATCCAGCGCCACGCCCGGTGTTGCATACAGCGCCGTTCCGTCAAATAGTATCATGTCAAATTCGCTGGAATGCTGCCGCCAAAAGTCCTGGGCCTTATCCTTGCCCATAACAAACAGCGCTGTGCTGAGTGCATCCGCCAGCGTTCCATCTGATGATACCACAGTCACGCTGCATAGTCCAGTGTCTGCGGGATATCCGGTGTGGGGATCTAGAATATGATGATAGCGCACCCCGTCCTGCTCAAAATACCGCTCATAGCCCCCGGAGGTAATCACATACTGGGGCTGCTCCTGGCCCGGCAATGACAGCGTGGCAAGATAGTCGCTTTCCTCTCCATTTGGGTCCCGAATACCCACCGTCCACGGGCTGCCATCCGGCTTTGTGCCCATTACACCCACATTGCCTCCCAAAGAGATCACGGCGGTTTCCGCCCCAGCGGACTGCATTGCCTCCAAAACCTTCTCCGAGGTATACCCCTTCGCAATTCCCCCCAGGTCAACCCCGGAGGCTCTGGCAATGGGGAGCGCGGCATGAAACTCTCCGGCCTGTTCACCGTCTGTGATCTCCTGAAGCTTTAGCTTCTGATAGCCAACCAGCGTTAAAAGGCTTTCGATATCCTTGGGCACTCGGTAGTTGTTTTCTCCATTCTCCGAACTAAACCCCCACGCCCGTGCAAGCGGATATACCGTAGGATCGAAGGCTCCATCCGTTAGCTCCGCAATTTCCAAAGCGCGCTGGAGCAGCAGTCCGGTTTCTCCGGAAACGATGGCTGAGCCGTTTTGATTCAGCCGGTAAATATCACTGTCTTCCAGCGTGGTAGACAGCAGTGCATCCAGCTGCCGGATTGTCCTTGTGCCATCGACAATCGCACTTTCTCGATTCTTTCCGTAGACGGTCAAAGTCATAATTGTGTCCATGGCATATACCGTGCCGGTTTGCTCCGGAACCTTGCCGCAGCCGGTGAGCCCAAGCAGCACCAGCGCCATAAAAAGGGACAGGACTCGCTTCATAGGAACCTCCAAAAACAGAGTGAAAAAGCCGTGCCTCCGAAGAGACACGGCTATAAATTCGAATCGAAACCCGCAGATTACGAGGTTGCAACCAGGCCGCCATCGGGATAGATGGTGGTAGCGGTAACCATGTCGGAAGCAGCGGAAGCCAGGAAGATAGCGGGGCCAACTACGTCGATCTCGTAGCCGATACGCATAGCAGGCAGGCTGCCAGCGATGCCGTTACGAACATTCTCGTCGGGAGGCAGAATGCCAACCATCATGGGAGTGTAGGTAATGGTGGGGCCAATGGCGTTAACCTGAACGTTAGGACGCAGGTCAGCAGCATAAGCCTTGGTCAGCATCTCAACAGCACCCTTGGTGGTGTTGTAGGGAACGTTGCCGCCGCCGCCGTTTGCTACGGCACGGATGCCACGAACGGAACCGAAGTTGATGATCTTGCCATAGCCCTTGTTGGTGTTAGCCTGACCAGCCTCGGGAGCAACATACTCGTCGCCATCCAGGTTGTTGTTCTTCATCCAGTTGCCGAAGTACTTGCAGGTCAGCATCAGAGAGGTGATGTTGGTGTGCAGCATCTTCTCGAAGAAGTCGGTGTCGATCTCCCAGGACCACATCTTCTTGTTGATACCCTGAGCGTTCACCAAGATGTCGCAGCCGCCCAGCCCCTCGGGACCGGTAACAACCTCAACAGCCTTCTTTACGAACTCCTCGTCGCCAGCGTCGCCAGCAATGTACATAACCTTAACGCCGGGAGCGGCAGCAGCCTCAATCTTAGCCTTAGCAGCCTGCAGCTTCTCCTCGGAACGGGAAGAAATGCAAACAGAGCAGCCGTTAGCAGCATAACCAGCAGCGATAGCCTCGCCGAAACCGCCAGCGCCGCCGAAAATCATTGCCTTCTTACCAGAGATGTCGAACATCTTGGTCAGATCGCCAGTATAAACCTTGGGCATTATAAACAACTCCTTATTAGTTTTGAAAATATTCAATGCCGAAACTCGGCAGATGAATCAATGCAATGGGGAAACCGCTGTCTTACTTCTGGGGAGGCAGCAGGCAAACCAGCATCTGAGTAACCTCGGTGCCGGTGTTGGTGACGGACTTCGCAACGCCACCAGCGCAGTGGAAGGAATCGCCAGCATGGAGCACGGTCTCGCCGTCCTCGGTCTTCAGGGTCATCTCACCAGTGAGGATGTAGTAGATGGACTCCAGGGGATTTGCACCGTAATCGCATCCGCCGCCGGGTACGAAATAGGTGATACCCATGATCATCTTGCCGCCCTCGATGTCGTTAGCGCCGCCGCCATCAACGTCGAACAGACGGGTAGGAACACACTCGTTGTGACCGGGAGCAGTGTAGGTGTAGATGGTGCTGCCCTCTACGCCCTTGGCTCTCTGAATTCTGTACTTAGCCATAGTAAAGAACTTCCTTTCAAAAGTTAATCCGTTCCGAAGCGTAACCTTGTACAATCACTTCGTACTCTTTAAGTTTAGCACACTGCACAGAAAAGTGCAATAGTTTCGGCCTGTCTTCGTGTGAAAAAATATATTTTCCATAAAAAGTCACGGTCAAAACCGCCTCATTGGAGCCCTGCGGCTCTTTTGAATGCTTCCTTTCTGTATGTCTTTATTATAGCACCCCGCCTAGCACTGTCAAGTGCTGAGTGCTAAATTTACACAATATTTTTGTGTGAAATGACAATGAAATGGACGTAATTCGCCTGCGAACTTTTATGTCAACTAAAAAGGGACCGCACCACCCCTCCGGCAGTCTCCGGAACAGATGGCGCGGCCTCATTTAATCTTCCACCAGATCGATCTGGCACATTTTCATGGTCAGCAGGGCAGCCTCATGGCTCTCCGGCGTCACACCGGCGCAGCACCTGGGGTCCACGGAAATCTCCGCCTCCGGGAACAACGCCTTGAGGATCAGCGCATTGGATACCACGCAGATATCCGTGCACAGCCCCACCAGCTCCACCTGCCGGAACGACATATCGCCCCAGCCGGTATAGCCGAACGTAGGCTTATTGATGATCTTCTCGCCGGGCTGCCACAGCCCCGGAGCCAGCTCCCAGCCCTGAGTGCCCTGAACGCAATGCACCACCGGCAGCTTTTTCCCCTCCGGCGTGGAGAGATAATCTTCCCCATGGGTATCCCGGGTGAAAATAATCTCGTCGCCCCGGTCCCGGTAGGTCTGAATCTTCGCCTTTACTGCTGGCAGGATGGCCTGGGCCTCCGGGGTGCCCAAGGAGCCGTTGATAAAATCATTCTGCATATCCACAACAATTAGCGTCCGTTTCATGGTATTCCTCCGTTCTTTGACCGGCTTGGTCTGTTTCATGCACCAATCCAGCACAGTTTCATAGTCAAACTCGTCCAGCGCCTCCGGGAAATAGCCGCTGCATGGGCTAATCAGTTCTCCCTCCACCACCACGCCGGCGTCGGTAATCACCCGGTTTTCGTCATAGCTGAGATAAATCCGATACGCACGCTGTGCATGGACGTCGCCGCCGGAAAAGCCTAGCTCCTCGCCCCAAAATGAAAACATCGGTCGTCCCCGATGGGCCTGGGGCATGGCATCCTCCCGCAGCTGCCGACCAATCAGCGCCTGAACCAGCCGACGATTATAGGATGTATCCAAGGGTTCCAACAAATTTCGTCCCTTTCTTTGCAAATGCCCGGGCACAGCAGCCTGCACCCGGGCAAATTTCCGCTTATCATTTCTCGACCCAGGCAACATTCTCCGCTAGGGACAGGAAGTTCACCTGCATGGTTTCCATGCTGGCGCTCTTCGCCGCAAAGGCATATTGCCCCGCGTCGTCGGTATAGCACAAAACCGCGCCGCCGGATTCATTGTCCCACACCTTGAGATTGCTGCCGTCGCCGAACTCCAGATCAATCCCCGGCTCCGTTTCCGGCAGGGTACGCAGCACTCTGCCCTCGCCGTTTACCAGGATGTAATTATAGAGCGCATAGACATTCTTGCCCTTTACCAGCACCAGCTGCTGTCCGCCGGCGTCTCCGTGAAGCGAATGGTGGGAATAGGCATAGGTCACGCTATTTGACAGCCGGGACACAAAATCCCGATACTGCACATGATATCGTACCGCCCAAGAGAGAATCACAATGCCAAGCACCAGCACCACGCCCGCAAGCGTTCCCAGGACCCGAATCGTCCAGCCCTTTTTATCTCTGTGCTTCGCGTCAACCTGTTCGTACATCGGGATTCTCCTTTCTCGGGTACATCAGGTGATCTCTCGATACATTGCCACGGCATCCGCTTTCTTGGTGGATTCGCTGAGATTTAGCACCTCCACCTTTACGGTCTTCTGACCGAAACGGATTTCCAGAATATCGCCGATTTTTACATCATAGCTAGCCTTGGCGGTTCTGCCGTTGACCGTCACCCGCTCGCCGTCGCAGGCTTCATTGGCCACGGTACGGCGCTTAATCAACCGGGATACCTTTAAATACTTGTCCAGTCGCATACTCGTTCCTCAGCAGAGCTTTGCACCGGCAGGAATCGCATCGTCCAGCATCAGAAGGTTCAGCTTATCGTCCTTCTCCGCAGACAGCAGCATGCCGCAGGACTCCAGGCCCATCATCTTTCTGGGCGCCAGGTTGGTGCATGCCACCAGGGTCTTGCCCACCAGCTCTTCGGGCTGATAATAGGCCGCAATGCCGGAGAGAATCTGCCGGGGGGTGCCGCTGCCGTCGTCCAGGGTAAAGCGCAGGAGCTTCTTGGACTTCTTGACCTTCTCGCACTCCAGCACCTTCACAACCGTCATGTCTACCTTCTCAAAGGCGTCAAAGTCAATGTTCTCCTTGAAGGTAACGGGCGCAGTCTCGGGCTGTGCAGGCTCCTCCTTGGCCTTCTTGGCGGCCTCAATCTCCTCCAGCTTCTTCTTGGCGTCGATACGGTTGAACAGAATCTCCGCAGTGCCAACGGCGCCGCCAACGGGCATGCCGCCGAACTCAGCCAAGGACTCCACGCCGCCGTTCTCCACATTCAGCTGCTTCAAAATCTTCTCAGCAGTCTCTGGGAGATAAGCCTCCAGCATAATCGCTGCAAACCGGATTGCCTCCAGCAGATTATAGAGCACTGTGCCCAGACGGTCTGCCTTGGCGGGGTCCTTTGCCAGCACCCAGGGCGTGGTTTCGTCAATATACTTGTTGGCCCGACGCAGCAGAACGAAAATCTCGTCGATGGCATCTGCCACATGGAGGCCGTCCATCTTCTTCTCTACCTTTGCAGGCATCGCCAGAGCTATGGCCTTCAGCTCTTCATCCACAGGCTCGGATGCGGTGGGGGCCATAATCTTACCGTCAAAATACTTGTGATCCATGGCGATGGTCCGGTTCACCAGGTTGCCCAGGATATTCGCCAGGTCAGAATTGGTGCGCTCGATCATCAGCTCATAGGTAAATACGCCGTCGTTGGCAAAGGGCATCTCATGGAGCATGTAGTAGCGAACTGCGTCCACACCGAACTGCTCCACCAGATCGTCGGCATAAATCACGTTGCCGGTGGACTTGGACATCTTGCCGCTGTTCACCAGCAGCCAGGGATGACCGAACACCTGCTTGGGCAGGGGCTCACCCAAAGCCATCAGGAAAATGGGCCAGTAGATGGTGTGGAACCGGATGATATCCTTGCCGATGAGATGCACATCTGCGGGCCAATACTTTTTATAATGCTCGTCGGAGTTGCCGTCGGAGTCATAGCCGCAGAAGGTGATATAGTTGGTCAGTGCGTCCAGCCATACATAGACCACATGGCCGGGATCAAAGTCCACCGGAATGCCCCAGGTGAAGGAAGTCCGGGAGACGCACAGATCCTGAAGGCCGGGCTTCAGGAAGTTGTTAATCATCTCGTTCTTCCGGCTCTCAGGCTGGATGAACTCGGGATGCTCGTTGATGTAGTCCATCAGACGGTCAGCGTATTTGCTCATACGGAAGAAGTAAGCCTCTTCCTCGGCGTCTACGCACTCTCTGCCGCAGTCGGGGCATTTGCCGTCTACCAGCTGACTCTCGGTCCAGAAGGACTCGCAGGGGGTACAGTATTTGCCCACATACTTGCCCTTGTAGATGTCGCCCTGCTCATACAGGCGCTTGAAGATCTTCTGAACCTTTGCCACATGCTCGGGGTCGGTGGTACGGATGAACTTATCGTAAGAGGTGTTCATCAGGTCCCAAATCCGATGAATCTCACCGGAGATATTGTCTACATGCTGCTGGGGGGTAATGCCCGCCGCCTCGGCCTTCTGCTGGATCTTCTGGCCATGCTCATCGGTGCCGGTCTGGAAATAGACATCAAAGCCGGTCATGCGCTTATAGCGGGCAATGGCGTCGGCCAAAACGATCTCATAGGTGTTGCCGATATGGGGCTTGGCGGACGTATAGGCAATGGCTGTGGATATATAATAAGGTTTCTTTTCCACGGAAAATTCCTCCTCTATAGAAATGCATACTTATTACCTATCATACTCAATAACCTGCCGTAAATCAAGCCTTTTTTGGTCCATTCCCCTTTGTGCCCTCAAACCAGCCGCAGCCGTGGCAGCAGCTCCCCAAATAATTTCTTTCGCAGCAGCCGATGGAGCTCCAGCGCCAGGAACGACACCAAAATCCACAGGAAGAAATAGCTCATGCACACCTGGCCCCAGAGGTTATAGGGAAGACTGCTGTAATCCCAAACCCCAAGGTCCAGCACCCGGTTGATTAGCAGGCCGCTGATGAGTTCCACCGCCGTCACCATGCATGCGCCCACCACCGCCTGCATCACCCCGGGCATCTCCGGCTGCCACTGTCCAAGCAGTCCAATGAGCAAAAAGCAGCAGCCGCCCACCAGAAACATGCTTCCGTGGCTCCATCTCCGCCATAAAAGCTCCAATAATACATAGACCATGCCGCCAATATAAAATAGCACCGCGTTTTTCCACAGTTTCATATCATCACCAGGTATAGTATGTGATCGGCGGCGGCTGTTTCATACGAAAAAATTGAAAAAATCTTTATTTTTCTCTTGACAACGCAGGCTTTTTTCTATATAATAGGCCTTGCCCTTTTGAGGGCGGCTCTATGGCGGCATAGCTCAGTTGGTAGAGCATTCGGTTCATACCCGGAGTGTCACTGGTTCGAGTCCAGTTGCCGCTACCAACAAGGCGGACTTTCATCCGCCTTTTTCTTTTCCTGGTGCTTTTGCATCAGTGCTGGCCCCGTGGTCAAGAGGTTAAGACACGGCCCTTTCACGGCTGTAACACGAGTTCGATTCTCGTCGGGGTCACCAGAAAAAAGCACGCTTCGGCGTGCTTTTTTCCATGATATTTGCCTTTTTCGGTAACCATCGTCATATTTTCCAGGAGGACATCCCCATGTAGGACCGACCCGTCTGAATCTATCCACATCTTTCACCCCACAATGGAGGTTTTTCTATGACACTACAAGAAGAGATCCAGCGCCGCCGGACCTTTGCCATTATTTCGCACCCGGATGCCGGTAAAACCACCCTCACCGAGAAGTTTCTGCTGTACGGAGGCGCCATCGCCCAGGCCGGTGTGGTCAAGGGCAAGAAAAACAGCCGCGCCGCCGTTTCCGACTGGATGGAAATCGAAAAGCAGCGTGGTATTTCCGTTACGTCCTCTGTGCTCCAGTTCAGCTACAACGGCTACTGCATTAACATCCTCGACACCCCCGGTCACCAGGACTTTTCCGAGGACACCTACCGCACTCTGATGGCTGCCGACTCCGCCGTCATGGTCATCGACGCGGCAAAAGGCGTAGAGCCCCAGACCCGGAAGCTGTTTAAGGTCTGCACCCTGCGGCACATTCCGATTTTTACGTTTATCAACAAAATGGACCGGGACGCCCGGGACCCCTTTGAGCTCTGCGAGCAGATTGAGCAGGAGCTGGGCATTGAAACCTGCCCCATCAACTGGCCCATCGGCTCCGGCAAGGAATTCCAGGGTGTTTATGACCGTCCCAGCGGCCATATTCTCCGTTTTACCGATACCTCCTTCAAAAGCCGTTCCGCCGCGGAGGAAATTGAGCTCAGCGATCCCAAAATGGGCGAGATCATTGGTGAGGACAAGTGGCATCAGCTCCAGGAGGAAGTGGACCTGCTGGGTGCCGGTGCTGAGTTTGATCTGGAGCGCGTGCGTGCCGGTCAGCAGAGCCCCGTGTTCTTCGGTTCCGCACTGACCACCTTTGGCGTAGAGCCGTTCCTCAATGAGTTCCTCAACATGACCACTCCGCCGCTGCCCCGGAAGGCCGGCGATGTGGAAATCGACCCCTTCTCTCCGGATTTCTCCGCCTTTATCTTTAAGATTCAGGCAAATATGAACAAAGCCCACCGGGACCGTATCGCATTTATGCGCATCACCTCCGGCAAGTTCACCCGGGACATGGAGGTCTACCATGTGCAGGGCGGCAAGAAGCAGCGGCTTTCCCAGCCCCAGCAGCTGATGGCCCAGGACCGCGAAATCGTAGAGGAGGCCTATGCCGGTGATATCATCGGCGTGTTTGACCCCGGCATCTACTCCATCGGCGACACCCTGTGCAAGCCCGGCAAAAAGTTTAAGTTCGAGGGTATTCCCACCTTCGCCCCGGAGCATTTCACCCGGGTCAGCCCCAAGGACACCATGAAGCGCAAGCAGTTCATCAAGGGCACCGAGCAGATTGCCCAGGAAGGCGCCATTCAGATCTTCAAGGTACCCAATACCGGTATGGAAGAGGTCATCGTTGGCGTCGTTGGTACCCTTCAGTTCGACGTATTCCAGTACCGGATGAAGAACGAATACGGCGTGGACCTGCGCATGTACAACCTGCCCTATCAGTTCCTGCGGTTCATCGACCAGTGCCCCTGCGAGCCCAAGGACCTGATGCTCTCCTCCGACGCCGAGCTGCTGGAGGACTATCGCGGACGCAGCCTGCTGGTCTTCTCCAGCTATTGGTCCATCGATTTTAACATCAAAAAGAACCCCGGCCTGGTGCTCAGCGAGACGAGAAGCGCCGAAGAATAATCAAAACCCCTCTGCCAGTTCGATCAATGAACACGGCAGAGGGCTTTTTCTATGCTATATGAATAACGAAAAAACGAATTTCATCCCAGAGCATAGCGGATTTTCCACGAAAACGCCACCATTTCGGGGGTTCTATCTGTCAACTACAGGTTACATCCGGCACTTTTGCGGCTTATTCCGACAAAAAGCTGCGAATATCCTCCATCACGTCCTCCACTTCCCGGAGAAATACCGACGCAGGGGTTCGCAACGCACCGTGGCCCAAAATGATAATCTGCTCCATGCCGTCAGAGGTTGCAACTCGAACCCGATGCTTTTTCCCCAGGTCATAGGACAGCCGCTCAATATAGCTGTCCGCTGTCTGGGCCTCCTTGGTGTAGACCACGGACAGGTCCCCATAATGCTCCACCGAGCCGGGATTGCCCTTGACCTTATAGGCGTCGAATACCAAAATCACCGGGCACTGCCGATAGCTCTGATAGTTCCGCAGAATATCCACCAGCTGGTCCCGGGCCGCATTCAAATCCTGGGCCGCCAGCGTCTTTAAAAACGGCCAGGCGAATATCATGTTATAGCCGTCCACCAGAATATACTCCGGTCCCTGGGGAACGGGCGCGGCCTTATAGGGCTTGGAAGCGCTGCTGGATTTCTGGGTGCGCATGGCTTGCATCCGATCCCGATGCACCGGGCCATAGGTGCGCTCAAAAATCTGCATCAGCTCCTTGTCCGTTGCCGCCAGAGCCTTGTATCTCCGGCCCAATACCTCCCGCTCCGGTTCCTCCGGGGCCGGGGGCTTTAACACGCTGGGCAGATGCATATGCTCCGGCACCTCATTCCACTTGACCAGGCTGCCCGCTCCATGGTCGCAGAAAATACTGTCCGGAGAGTTCTCCACATCCTTCTCCGGGGCATAGCCCATCTGCGCCACGATTTCGTCCGGATGAACGCAGGGCTCATAGCCGCGTACCGTCAGCGATACCCGGCCCAAGCCATGGGTATAAGTGGTGATTTCCTGGGGATAATCTCCAAAGGCCGACACAGCCACCGTGCCCTCCAGCACCGCCGTATCTCCCTTTGTTTCCGGCGGATTCAGTTCCGCGCCCATCCGCTGGAGATCGGACATGGCCCGGCCAATATTTTCCTGGGGTACCTCCAAATGCAATGCATACCAAGGCTCCAGCAGCACGCTCTCCGCCTGCATCAGTCCCTGCCGCACGGCACGATAGGTGGCCTGCCGGAAGTCGCCGCCCTCGGTGTGCTTCACATGGGCTTTCCCCGCCACCAGCGTGATCTTCATATCCGTAATCGGCGAGCCGGTCAATACACCCAAATGCTGCTTCTCCATCAGATGGGTCAAAATCAGCCGCTGCCAGTTGCGGTCCAGCTGATCCTCGGAGCAGGCCGACGTAAAGGCCAGCCCGCTGCCCCGTTCTCCGGGCTCCAGCAATAGATGCACCTCGGCATAGTGCCGCAAGGGCTCATAATGTCCAACGCCCTCCACCGCACCTGCAATGGTTTCCCGGTAGAGAATGCTTCCCTGGTCAAATTCCACGGGAAGGCTAAACCGCTCCATTAGCAGTTCCTTTAAAATCTCCAGCTGCACCGGGCCCATAATGCCCACGCGGATTTCCTGCCGATGGCTGTCGAATTCCACATGGAGCTGAGGTTCTTCCTCCTCCAGCTGCCGCAGCTGTGCAAGGCTCCGGGTCAGGTCAGCACCTTCCGGCAAAATCACCCGATAGGTCAGCACCGGCGTCATGGCCGCAGCCTCTTCCGCTGCCTGCTCTGCTCCGAGGCCCTCACCGGCATAGGTCTTGCCAAGGCCCAATGCCGCTACCACATCTCCAGGTCGAGCTTCCTCCACCGTCTGATATTTGGCCCCGGAATAGACCCGCAGCTGGGTGACCTTTTCTCCGGAGGGCAGGGTATTCCGCACATGCAATATGCCGCCGGTGATTTTCATATGGCTCATGCGCTGGTTTTGCTCGTCCCGGGAGATTTTATAGACCCGCGCACCAAATTCCTTCTTCTCCTTGCATTGGGGTGCATAGCGCGTCAATGCCTCCATAAATTCCGATACGCCCTGGAGCTTCAGCGCCGAGCCAAACCAAACCGGGAAAATTCGCCCCTGCTGCACCGCCGCAGTAGCGGAGGCCTCCGAAATGGTGCCGCTATCCAGGAATTCCTCCAGCAGCACCTCGTCGCACAGCGCCAGCTCTTCCGGGTCCTCCGGTGGCAGCATGCAAATCCGGTCACTCAGCTGCTGCTTTAGGTCCCGCAGCACAGTCTCCCGCTCCGTTCCGGGCAGGTCCATTTTATTCACAAACAGCAGGGTGGGAATATTCCGCTGCCGCAGGAGCTTCCACACCGTAAGGGTATGGCTCTGCACCCCGGAGCTGCCGCTGACCACCAGAATCGCACAGTCCAGTACGTCCAGCGTTCGCTCCATCTCCGCAGAAAAATCCACATGTCCGGGGGTATCCAGCAGCGTGGCCTGCATGTCCGGCAGCTGAAGCACCGCCTGCTTGGAGAAAATCGTAATGCCCCGCTGCCGTTCCAGCGAAAATGTATCCAAAAAGGCATCCCCATGGTCCACTCGACCCAAAATCCGCAGGCTGCCCGCCGTATAGAGCATGGCCTCAGACAGGGTGGTCTTTCCCGCGTCCACATGGGCCAAGATGCCAATGACTGACCGTTTTATCATAAAAACAGCATTCCTTTGCGCTTTAATAAGAACATCATATCACGTTTCCCCAGTCCGGGCAACCGCCGGGGGCAGAAACGTACATTCCCCTTGACATTTCTCCCCGTGCTGGGGTAAAATAGCATCAACGCTGGTATGGTGAAATTGGCAGACACAAGGGACTTAAAATCCCTCGCCCCTCAAAGGCGTGCCGGTTCGAGCCCGGCTACCAGCACCAAGCCGCCGCAAGCAACTGTCTGTTTGCGGCGGCTTTTGCAATCTATCAGGATGAAGCAGTAGACTAAGTGTTGCAATCGGGGTGGTTTTATGTACCTTTCAGAGGGGCTGCTGCAAAGTTATCTCAGCGATGCTCCCGATTCGGCACCCACGCAGGAGCTGATTTCCTGCATGCGCATGGGCACGTCCCTAAATCAGGCCATCCATACCGACCCTTCCGCCGCCGACGTGCTGTGTCGGGACCGTTTGCTGTACCCTGACGATGCCACCATGCTGATTCATGTGATATTTCTGCCGGGCATACACTTTCCCCTTCCCATGGACATGCCCAAGGAGCAACTGGAGCAGCTGTTAGAATGCCAGCGGCTATTTCGTCTGCTTTGTAACGTGCATCTGTTCCACGACACCGGACGACTGCTGATTCTGCTGCACCATCGCCCTAACACAAGCGTTCCTCCGGCAGAGCTGCACCATGTTTTAACACTGATTTTGCACCGTCTGCCGGACGTTGACCGTATCATCGCCAGTGAGTGGAAGGAGAATTATGTAGACCTATTCCATGCCTACAATTCCATCATTCGCTTCGAAGAGTATCAGAACTTCATTCAAACCCCTGCCCGGATTCAATATGTAGAGCAAAACGCACAGATGGCAATTCCCTTTGAGGAACACAGCCACCATTTTGACTGTCTCAGCCGCGATATCACCGCTGCAATGCTACAGCCCTCCTTCGACAGCGGCTATTGGAGTCTGGAAACCGTCACGCTGATTTTGGAATCGGCTGTCGGATCTGTGGAAGCACTGCATCGCTGCATCCAAATTTTCGTATCCAGCCTGAGCCGATGCCTGGTGGAAAGCCGCGTTTTGGCCTCCCGGGATGTGGACCAGGGCGAGATGCTCGACACCGCCATGCAGGCTGTGGACAATGCACAGATGCTCCAGGACGCAATTGATCGGCTGCTACAGATATTGTACCGCCGACACCGGACCTTTGATGATCGTGCGGGGGCGAAACGGGTGCGAGCGGTGTGCGATTACATCGCCGCGCACATCTCCGACTATGACCTGGGCATCCCCACCCTCTGCCAATACTGCGGCATCAACCGCAATTTGCTGGCCTCCGATTTTAAGAAATACACCGGCAGTGCCCTCTCCAATTACCTAACCGAGGCCCGGGTCAACTATGCAAAGTAGCTTATGCAGACGCACCCCGCCATGAGCCTTGCCGAAATTGCAGCCCGCTCCGGCTATGCCTCCCTTTCCACCATGTACCGGAACTTTCAAAAGGTCGCCGGTTTTTCCCCGGGAGCCGTCCGGGCCCGGCTCAGCGGCAATGTAATTCCATAACACAATCTCCCAAAATGCAGTATATGCCCTGTGCGGCATATACTGCATTTTGTCGTTTTGAGGTAGTTTCCTCATATATTTCTCCGGATCTTCCGGCAATCCATCTAATTTGTGGTCGCATTATCGCAATTTGCACCGATTGCATATTGCAAATTGCACAGTGCGATGCAATAATGCAAATTGAACCGCCCCGGGAATCATGCTATGCTGGATTTGTAAATCAAATCAGGAGGAAACGGCATGAAATATCAAAATTTGCTCAGCCCCATCACCATCAACGGCATCACACTCAAGAGCCGCATGACCCATGCCAAAAGCAGCGGCGGTCTTGACGGCTCTGACCAGCAGTTTGAAAAAGCCACCCGCTACTATACAAATGTGGCAAAAAACGGCGCGGCATTGGTGTGCATGATCGTTGGTACCTGGCCGGACTGCGAAGAAAAGCGCAGCGTCATGTCCCGACTCAACATGGACGATCCCGGCATTCAGGCAGGCTTCACCAAAATGATCGAGGAAGTCCACAAATACGACACCCTATGTACCGCTTCTCTGATGAATGTAGAGCCCCAGGAGCTCAACATCTCGCACCTGGACAAATGGGACTTTGACTTTCACGGAGACTACAACCCCAATTTCAAAAACAAGCCCGAAATCTCCGCCGCCCGTATCGAGGGCATGATCGACGACTTTGTCTATCAGTGTAAGGAATTAAAACGCATTGGCTTTGACGGCGTTACCTTCTACATGTGCTACCGTGCCTCCATTCTGGTCAACGCCATTTCGCCGGTACTCAATCAGCGGAAGGATCAGTGGGGCGGGGATACCTTGGAGGAACGCGCCCGGCTTCCTCTCACCGTGTTCCGGCGGGTCAAGGAAGCCTGTGGTCAGGATTTCCTGATTGAAATTCAGACCTCTGCCGTGGAAGAGCAGCCGGGATATGATGTGGAATACTGGCTGGACTTCTGCAAGCTCTGCGAGGGGCTGGTGGATATCTTTCAGGTGCGCGGTTTGGAGGGCTCCTACACCCATGTAGGCGGCTACAACTCCACCAAGGAAAGCCCCTGGAACCTCCAGTTTGCAGAAAAGTTTAAGCAGCGGGGCATCCACGGTCTGGTTGCTCCCGTGGGTGGCTTCGGCGATCCGGATATGATGGAGCAGTTCATTGCCGAAGGAAAAACCGATCTCATTGCCATGGCGCGTCAGTATTTGGCCGACACCAAATTGGGGGAGAAGCTCTATGCCGGGCATGGCGAGGATGTGACCCCCTGTCTTCGCTGCATGGGCAAGTGTGACCGCTGCTCCGTCAACCCCTATGTGGCGCTGGTCACCGAGCCGGACCTGTTCCACCCCTCCGGCGTTCCCAAAAAGATTGCCGTGGTGGGCGGCGCGCTGCCGGAATGCGGGCCGCCATAACTGCCGCAGAACAGGGCCACACGGTCACGCTGTTTGAAAAAAGCAGCCGCCTGGGCGGTCAGATGAACATTGCCGGACTGCCGGATTTCAAATGGAATCTCCACGACTACAACCAGTGGATGATCCGTCAGATCGAAAAAAACGGCTGCACCGTGCAGCTTGGCACCGAAGCACCCCCCGAGGACATTCGGGTCGGCGGATATGATGCACTGATTCTCGCCATGGGTTCGGTTCCCAAATCCATTCCCGTCAGCGGCAGCGATACCCCGGGTACATTCCTGCTGGACGACGCATTCCTTCGAGAGAAGGAGCTGGGACAATGAGTTGTCGTTGTAGGCGGCGGCGCATCGGGCAAGGAGGCCGCTCTGTATCTGGCCCGCTGCGGTCATGACGTTACGCTGCTCACTCGGCGGCAGGCCGTATTTGCAGAGAACAACCACTGCATTTGGGCCGTGGAAAAGGCCTATCGGGAGCAGAAAAAACTGACGGTTGTGGAATTCGCTACCACCGTGGAGATTGGCAGCAATTATGTGGTTGCCGATGTAAAAACCAACTATCCCCGCAGAAAGCTGACCTTTAACGGCGTAGAGGAAATGCTGCACGCCGAAGATACCAAGCCCACTTATATCGACGGCTTCCGCTACCCCGAATATCCCATACCCCATATGATGTTCGGTCCGCCGCCCGAGGAAAAATCCGATGCTAAGCCGCCGGTTCCGGGCAACGGCATGCAGCCCATCGACGAAACGCTCGATGATCGGACCAAGGCAGATATGGCCCGGGGCGACCATGGGGCCGGATTTGCCCATGAGCCCGAGGTGATTCCCACCATCGACGAAAAGGATATCATTTGGGCGCACAATCGCTATGATTGCGACAGCGTGGTCATCTCTGGCGGACGGCGCTCCCTGGTGGCTGAAGCCGAGGCTTTCCGCGGTACTGCCCCCGTCATCTATGTGGTGGGCGACAACGTAAAGCCCGGCAGCATCCAGGAGTGCACCAACACCGCCTTTGCCGCCGTAATGGATCTTTAATTGTCTCTCCGCAGAAACAGCAAGCATTCCACTCAATATTTTATTAGAAAGGTGACCGCCGGTCTGTGCGCTTTTCTTTCAAAATGTATGAACCGTCCCCGGTCAAATGGGTGATTGTTATGAAAACTTGGACAAAATGTCTCGCACTGCTGTGTACGCTCGCTATGGTATTTGCCATGTTTGCAGGCTGCAGCACCGCACCTGCCTCCGCATCCTCCGCCGCAGAACCATCTGAAGCCTCTTCCCCCGCAGAACCGACAGCGGCGGAAAGCGCCCCTGTCTCTGCTGCTGTCTCCGCTACAGAAGAATCCCAGGACAGCGTTTTGGAGGAACCAAAGCAGGAGCTGACGGAGGAACAGCAGGCCCTGCTGGACCTGATCCCCGAAGGCGATGTGCTGACCTTCCTGGAGCTGCCTCTCACCGAAGAGAAAATGGAAATGACCTGCTTTGTGGCGGTACATTCCATGCCGCTGACCATGTATGAAAACCTGTCGGATATGCCCTTCTACTCCGCATTGGAAGAGGCCACCGGCGGAAACATTGCCGGCGCATCCCAGTATACCTTTGACAACACCGCCATCTACCGCACCGGCCTGATGACCCGGCAGGACTGGCTGGATCAGCTGAACATGGACGCACCCGAAACCATCGACGAATTCCATGATATGCTCTTGGCCTTCCAGAGCACCTTCGGCGCCAGCGCAGCCTATGCCATGGACCAGGGCGGCGGCATCTACACCGGCTATTCCGGCATGGGCGCAGGCGGCACCTATCTCACCCACGCATTTGGCACGGACGGCGGCGATTTTTATATCGACGATAATGGCGCTGTTCAGTCCGGCTGGCTGGCAGACGGCTTTAAGGACTATCTGACCGAAATGAACTAGTGGTATAACGAGGGGCTGATTGCCCCCGACTTCCCCACCGCAGTCAAGGCAATGTCGGACTGGACCGATGTGGTCACCGGCGTCAATGGCGTTATCGCAACCCACGCCTCCGAGGCTGCTGTGCAACTACGGAATCGAGCACGAAAGCTTTGAATTCGACGAAAACGGCGTACCCCATTGGACCGAAACCATCACCAACAACCCCGACGGCCTGCCCACCGGTGTTGTAAAATCCATCTATTTCGTGGTCCAGGGCCCCTGCCTGATGTACAGCCCCAGAGAGTTCGACGCCTATACCCAGAACATGATCGACGTCTCTGATATGTGGGCCAGCAACATTGCCGATGAAACCCACGAATATCCCCATGTTATCACCCTGACCGGTGCGAATGCCGAGGAATACAGCGCCATTATGGGCGACATCACCACCTACATTCAGGAAACCGGCGTACAGTTCATCACCGGCACCAAGAATCTGGACAGTGATTTTGATGCATATGGCCGCTGCTGCCCACTGCAATTGCTCCCGCCGGACAGGACGCCCGACAGAGCCCGCAGCCAATACATTCATCCGTTACTACATACATATGCAATTCTCCTCATCCGAGATGGAGATGCGGGAAATTTTCGCTGCATCTCCAAGTCTTTGCACGCAAAAATACAGGGATACACAGAATAGGGCGCTCTGGGTTCGCCGGTATCGGTGCGGCAGCTATCGCAGCGCCTCCCTCCCGGTCCCCTCCGGTCTTACGCTTCCTGCAATGCCATAAAGTGATCGTATGCCGTCTGATATGCGTCCAAAACCAGCTCCAGGTTCATTTGATGCAGGGTTTCCACAAACGTATCATAGTCCTGCTCAAAGTTCATATCGCCAATGATGAATTTAATCAGGCATTCATCCACATAGGTATCAATATCCGTCTCCACGGGCGTTACCACCTGCGCGTCCTCAGTGGGCAGGGTGATATAGGGCGGCAAATTGATATATCCGTCCGGCGCTTCCACCGACACCCAGATGTCAGAGGCCTCGATCATGTCCTCGGTATAGTTGTCGAATTCCCGTGCGGCATGCATCAGGAACGCACCCTGCAGCATGGTATAGGTGCTCTTGGCCACATAGCCCGGCACATCAGGATGATTGATTACATCGGTCCAATGGGGCGTTCCGTCCGCAGCATATTCAAAGCTGACCCCTTCCATGCCATAGTTGCTCAGGAGCCAACCATCGGGGCTGTAGCAGAAATCCAGCCATTTGCACGCCAGCGGAATATCCTCGCAGGAGGTCGTAATATTAAAATATCCCGCCGGTGCCGCATCCTGCCCATAGCCGTTATACACCTTCAGCTGGTCGCCTTCCTTTTTCACCGCATCAGTGATGGAGAGAATTTCAAAATTGGGGTCCTCCGCCAGGGATTTCAGCTCCGGGAACTCCGTGGCATACTGATAGAACAGGCCATACTGATTGGCAACCACCGCAAGCTCCGGCTCCTCTGCGGTGGTGTCGCTGAAGAAGTCCTGGGCAAACAGCCCCTCTTCCCACCAGGTGTGCATAGTCTGGAGGTATTCCTTGAGGCCGGGCTGGAACAGACTGGAGGTCACCTTGCCGTCCAGTACCAGCAGCTCGGTGCCGTTAATATCGAACGCCCGGGTCAGCTGATTGGTACGGTTAATGCCGGAATAATGAATCCACATAGGCGTTTCCACGTTCAGCTGGTTTTTAAAGCCCAGCAGCATCTCGTGGTAATCATCGATGGTTACCGGCGCGTCCATTCCCAGCTGATCCAGCCAGTCCTTTCGAACCTCCGGTCCATAGGTATAAATTCTCGATTTGTCCAGGGCATAGATGCTGAAACCAACGTTTCTGCCCTCGGCGGTGGTAACGGAGTTTTTAAACTGTGTGCTATCGTCAATCAAGCCCTGATAGTTCAACGCATACTCCGGAAGATAATCGGTCAGATCCACAATCAGCCCTTCGTCCACCGCAGCGTCCGCTCCGCCTACATAGTTCATCGCCAGGGGCATGATGTCGTTCATGTCGCCGGAAGCCATCATCAGCTGGATCTGCGTGTCTGCCGCCATAAACGAAACGCAGTTATAGTTGATGTGAACCCCCGTTTTCTCCTCTATGGCCGCCGAAATTGGCAGATCCGCAGCGGATTCAAAGAATTGGCCCAGCAGGGGATGCATGGTATAGAATACCGAAAGCGCCTCGTCGGGATTCTCCGTCAGGGGATACTCCTGAAAGGTCAGCGCTTCTCCCTCCGGTATCAGCGAAAGCAGCTGCTTCTGGTCCTCGGTCAGCGTTTCATCCTCCGACGCAGCCTCGGAGCTCGCCTGCGCTTCCTGCTCTGACGGCATCTGAACCGATTCCGTCGGCTGGTCCTGCTCTACCGGCGCTATGGATTCCGCCGCACTGCTTTCGGCACTTGACGAAGCCGCTGCCGTCTGACTGCCGCCGCATCCGGCCAAAAGCCCCCACAGGAGCGCCAAAGACAGCAGCGCGCAAAGAATTCTTTTCATTGTTTCTTTCTCCTCGTTCCGTTACCGCACGGTCAGCATACCGCCGGAGGCCAGGGGATAGTCTCCATGCAGCTCGCAGCCCTCGCCGCACATTGCCAGGATTGTCACACCCTTCGGCGCATCCAGCTGCTCCGGTGCAATTTGGCCCATCAAGCATACGCTGGAGTCTTTTGTCGCATACCACTTCGACTGATCGAGCTTCAAACAAGCGTCCTGAATGCAGCCGGTCAACGCGGCATTCTGCACGGTAACATTCATGGTTCTCTCATCGTCCTCATGGATGATATCGCCAGTATATTCGCCGTTTGCAATTACTGCATTGACGCCATAAACCTTCAGCTTCAGCTCCTCGGGCACCATGGTTCTGGCCGGGTCCTCATTGACCACGGAATGGATCAAATACTTTCCGGTTTTCACCTTTGCATGGTCCAGCTTGAGATAGACATCCCTGGACCTCACGAAAAACAGCGCCTCTCCCACATCCCAGCTGCCGCCGACAATGTGGCATTCCGTGGTTTCCGTATAATGCCCACGCACGCCATGAAGCATCGCACCGTACCGGTTGGAGGTTGCATTGCAGTTGTTGAGCTTCACCCAGGCATCTCCGGCAATAATCGCCACATGGGTATCCACGGAAATATTGCAGTCGTGGAGCACGTTGTGACAGCCACCGTCTGCGTAGGTTGCATAGCCCACCGTATCGCAGACGATATCGCAGCGGTTCGCCTCCAGATAGAGGTCCCCGTCTGAGCCGTCTGTAGACAGCGCCGCCCAGGAGTGGGCCAATATCTTAGAATCATAAAAATACGCCCGGGAGTTTTCCATGGACAGGTGCGTTCGGCAATTGCCGCCCAACTTCAAGCCCGGCGGCGGCTCCATCATGCCCGACGCCACCCGGGGCACATAGCTTGCGGGAATCTCACCGCCCTTTGCATCCAAAACGCAGTTGCGAACCACCAGCGTTCCGTTGCCGGTCACCGTGGTACAGGGCCGAATGACACCGTGGGTTGTAATCTCCACCCGCTCCATGTCGCATTTTGCCGTATCGTTTACCATGACCGCAGAGCCGATGCCTGCAAAATCATTGATTCCATAGCCGGTCAGGTCAAAGGTGGAATCTTCAATGGCATAGGTCGAATTGCCACCGATGTAAATACCGTTGAGGCAAACCTCTTTGGTCTGATAGGTGGCATGCTTCATTGCGGTATCGGTGATCTCACCGGTAATCTCCGCATAGGGGTGCTCACTGGGGCGGCAGGTGGGCGGGCAGGGCTTGATTTCGGTATTTTCCGGCTTCAATGGCGGGAGCTCATCCCCCATCTGTGCCAGCATCATCGCCCGCACGTCAACGGTTTCCGGCTTATTCACCGGCCCCTCCAAAACGGGCATACCGTATGCGGGTTTATCTCCTGAATGGTATTCATTCCAATTCTCCTTTCCGTCAGCTAATCGAGATGTACTGGGAGCCAACCATATTCCGCTCTCCATTGTAGGTGCAGAAATAATCCTCCACAAAATCGGCAATCAGTGCCTGGGCCTTGACCTTATCCCGCTGGCTGGGCTTTTCCCACATCTTTGCATGGAAAAAGTAGCTTGCAGGGAACTCGCTGCCGTCTTCCATCTGATAGGTAATCGTCTCGGGGACCTCAGCCGGGGTGCGATCCTCATTGAAATAGAACATGGGCTTCTGGCCGGGCTGCAATCCCGCCGGTCCAAACTCCTTGCCGCAGCAGGCAAACCGGCCAACCACGGAAACATTGTTCAGCTGGAGGAACATTTTCAGAATTTCCAGAGTTGCCGTGCACTCATCAGAACCGTAAAAACCGCCGCCATAGGTGGTAAATACAATACCCAGCGGCTGATACTGCTCCTTATAAATCGCACCGGGGAAGGGGCCGCGGTTGCCGGAGCGCCGCCACTCCAGGTCTGCCGTTTTCATGGGCTGATCCGGCGCAGCACCCGGGCCGCCAGGGCCACCGGGACCAGGCAGCCGAAAACTGCCGCCCTGTTCTACATTTTTCGTGGTATTTTCCTCTAATCCGGAATGAGCCCCCAGGGAAAACAGCTTGCTGACGATTTTCAGCGGATAGCCTGCCACAATGGGGCTGCCCAGGCAAACCACATCATAGTCGTCAAAATATACATCCGGCTGTACCGCATCAAAGTCCATATTGTTTTTCAGCCGAATCATGGTTACTTCCCACCGATAGGCTTCAAACGTCTCCCGGAACCATTCGGCAATTTTCTCCGTATTTTTGGTCATGGTTGCATATAGGATCAGCGCGCGTCTTTGTTTCATGATTGATTCTCCTTTGGTCGTTTGTTTTGTCTTCTACATGTTGCATTATAAACCGGAGAAATCAATTCTGTCCAATATATATATTTTCACATTTACATGGACTAGAATTCATGTATAATAGAAAGGACGAAAGGAGCGTCGGTCCCATGGAACTCAATCAGCTTTCCTATTTTCAAGTTGTGGCAAAATACCAGCACATGACCCGTGCCGCAGAAGAACTGCACATCTCCCAATCCTCCCTGAGCAAAACCATTGCGCTGCTGGAAAAAGAGATCGGGGTTCCGCTGTTTGACCGAATCGGGCGGCGAATTATGCTGAATTCCACCGGGCAGCAGTTCCTTGCACGAATTGACCGGGGGCTCATGGAGATTGACGACGCCGTACGGGAGGCCGCCGCAGAAGACCACGGCACCGTCTCCTTTGCCACCTCCAATCCTCCCATTTGCGCCACCTATATGTATCAGTTTATTCGCTCGCATCCCGCCATTAACCTCCGCCATTTCCCCATGCCCTTTAAGCGAATTCGGGAAGCGCTTGACCAGGGCGAAATTGACTTCGCCATCTCCTATGATTCGCTGGTTTCCGACACCATTGCCTGGGATATCATCGGGCAGGAGGAGGTTCTGCTGCTGGTATCCTCCGCCCATCCCCTGGCAGGCTCCGGCTCCGTCCCCCTGGAAGCAATGAAGCACGAGCGCTTTATTTTTAATAATGTAGATTTCGGCATCAGCGAAATCGGAAGCACATTCTGCCACCAGGCCGGCTTTGAGCCCAACATTCTGTTTGAGGGAGACCTTATGAAAATGTCCCTCCAGCTGGTGTCCGATAACCTTGCGGTGATGTTCATGTCCACCTATGAGTATCAGTGGCACACCAATTTGGGACATCCGGACCCCAGCTTTGAACAGATTACGCCCCTTCGAATCTCGGCCCCGGTCTGCACCCGCTCCATCGGCCTTGGATATTTGAAAAACCGCTATCTTTCGCCATCCGCCCGGATGTTTACCCAGGGCCTTCGACAGTTCTTTGCCGGAATCGACGCTGCCCCAGACGCAGCTGCGCTGTAATAGTTTTTCCCAATCTCATTTTCCCGCCCGGCTGCACCCCGCAGCCGGGCGTTTTATTCCTGTTTTTGCTGCTGTATGCTGGATTTTGTTACTTGTTCCATCGTCTGCGCCCATGTACAATATTAGTATACAAAATGTATTTCGGGCATTTGCAGCCGGTGCGTTTTGCCCGGCTATGGAACAAAGGAGATGCTGCTTGTGAACAAATCGAATCGATCTGCGGAAGACCTGGTGGGCCGCTGGGAAGAGCGTCGGGAAATTAAAAACCTCATGGGTCGCTATGCCGTCAGCTTTCTGCTGAAAAAGGAGTCCACCATGTTTGCAGACTTCTGGAGCCGCCGGGAGGATGTCTCCATGGGGCTGAACAACGGCTGGTACCTGGGCCCCGACGCCATTGCCGCCTGGTTTGCCGCCATTGATCGGGCCACCGCGCTGAAGGCAAAACTGCTCCAGGCGGATCTGCCGGACCAGCTGGGCGATCAAGACCTTGCCACGCTCTACGGCATTGGCGATTTTGACGTAAAGCCTCTGGGCACCCCGGTCATCGAGCTGGCCGAGGATCTGCAAACTGCCAAGGGCATTTGGTACTCTCAGGGCACCAAGGCCGATGTCACCGTGTCCGGTCCGGTATCCTATTGGACCTTCGGCGTATTTGCAGTGGACTTCATTTATGAAGACGGGGCGTGGAAAATCTGGCACCTACAGTATCTGGAGGACATCAAGTGCCCCTGCGGTCAAAGCTGGGCCGAACCGGAGACGCCTTTCCCTGAGTTGGAGGCCTTTGCCCCGCTGAAAGACGTTTCCTTGCCAGAGCCTACGGTAAAAACGGTATTGCGGGAATACTATTATCCCGGCCGCCCCATGGCCAAGCTGCCGCCGCTGCCGGTACCCTATGACACCTTTGGCAGCACCTTCAGCTACGGATACGAAAAGGAGGCCTGACTGTGAACACCAAAGTTTTTTCTGATGACGAGCAGATTCGCCGTGTCTGGGACATGGAGGAAGTAAAAGATCTGATGGCCCGCCGCGCCTATCTCTATATGCAGGACATGCGCCGGGAAGAGCTGGAAACCCTGTGGGTCCGGCAGCCGGAGCATAAGGCGTCCGCTGTATTTGGCTCCAACTGGGGCTTCTATCTGGGCCTTGACAACATCTCTGCCTGGTATGTAGGCCAGCACGGCAACCTCCGTCAGAGCCAGCTGGACGAGCTCTCCAAAAATAATCCCGAAATCAAGAACATTCCCGAGAACTTGGGACTGGGCTCCATGGTTGCAGCCCCCTTGTCCACCGCACTGGTAGAAATCGCAGGGGACGGAAAAACCGCCCAGGGCCTATGGTATTCCATCGGTCAGCGCACCGATCCCAATGGTGACGGCACCGCCTCCGCCAGCTGGGTCTGTGGCAAAATCGGCGCGGATTTTATGAAGGAAGACGGGGTATGGAGAATTTGGCGGGTATTCGACGCCCCCGATATCATCCTGACCCCCGGCGATGCTGTGGCCAATCAGCCCGTCTTCTGGGCCGAGGGCGCAAATAAGATGGAAAACCTATTCGGCACCCCCACGCTGCCCATGACCGCCCACGATCCCACCTATAACTGGAGCGACAGCTTCCCGCCGGAGCCCAAGCCCTATTACAGCTATTCCGACTCCCACGGCTGCTGCCCCGCCGGCGTACACAATGAATGGAGGCCCTACTGATGAAAACACATCTTTCCCTGAGCCAGCGTATCCACAACGCGGTAGGCTCCCAGCAGGCCGAAAACCTCCACGCCCGCCACAGCTATCTCCACGGCAAGTCCTTCGCCAAGGAGGAGCGGGGTCAGATTTGGTCCCGCAGCGACCAGTGCTCCTGGGCCCACGCCTTTGGACGCTGGAGAGGCTTCGAAAACGTATGGTACGGCTCTGTTACCTGCTATGACGCCGCCTGCTTTAGCCGTTTCACACAGATTTATGAGATCTATCCCCAGGTTGGCGGCATGGACCCCCGTCCCTTGTCCGAGGTATCCTGCCATACGCTGGTTACCGATATCATTGAAGTTGCCGACGACGGTCAAACCGCCCGGGCCTATTTCCTGACCCCCGGTCTGATTTACTCCACCCTCAACGGCAATGAGAAAAAGCGCTGCGCCTATTTGTGGGAGCGTTATGGCGCCGATTTCATCTTTGAAGACGGGGAGTGGAAATTCCTCCACGAGCAGGTCTGCCCGGATATCTTCGGCAATCTGGACGACATCAACTGGGCTCACAGTAAATATGACATGCTGAAGAATCCGCCGCCTCCACCTCCCGCCGGTGCTATGCCGCCGAAGAAGGATCAGCGGCTCCAGGATTTCGGTCCGCTGCATAAGGATTGGACCCCCATTCAGCCGGTTCAAAACACCGTGCCCTGGCCCGTCCCCTACGTCACCCTGGACAATCTCAACACTTACACCCCGCAACCCGAATAAACACATTGGGCGCGCCGCAATCATGATGAATTGCAGCGCGCCCGATTTTTGTCCATAACGCTGAAACAGGGCGCCTTTGCAGGCGCCCTGTTTCGAGGAGAAAAGAGGAAGAATGAAAAAACATAGAATCTATATGTCAGCCGTTTCCGGCTTCGTATCTTTTTGATGGCTTTATTATATTCGGACTTTTTGTACAAAGTTTGAACAATTTCTCAACAAAACGTAAAGTCCACGCAAAATTGTTCTATCGGCAGCGCCCGGCGCATATTCTATTACCCCGGGCCTGTGATTGTTTTTTCGTTTTTACAACTTGCACAAAAATTGCAGCTCCTGGCCGCCATTTTTACTAAAATTTTATGAATATGTTGCGATAATATTTAGAATGTGATACATTTATAACAAGCAAACCGCAAAAGGGTCCATTTTGTACGTTTTGCGGCAAGGAAAGAACCATTTTATCAGGAAAAGAGGTTACATTATGAAGAAATTGCTTGCATCCTTGCTTGCGCTTGCCATGGTGCTGGGGCTATGTGCCTGCGGCGGCGGCAGTGCAGCATCCTCCGCAGCAGCCCCCGCTTCTGAGCCCACCGAGGCCGCATCTGCCCCCGAGCAGAAGCCCCAGGAGCCCGAAGCGCCCCAGGAAGAAGCCTCTCAGGCCGAAGAGCCCGCTTCTACTGAGGAAGAGGCCACTGCATCCGGCGGTCTTATCACCACCGACTACACCTATGATCTGCCCCTGGTAGACGACGGCTGGTCCTTCTCCATGTGGGTCAGCTTCTCCGACAACATGTCCACCTTCATGCCCAACGGTTTTGCCGACAACAAGGCATTCCAAAAGGCCGAAGAGCTCACCGGCGTTCATGTGGACCTGCGGGAAGTTACCACCACCGCCAACTCCGAGCAGTTCAGCATTGCCGTTGCATCCGGCGACCTGCCCAACGTACTGACCAACGTGGGCCAGCTCTGGACCTCCAGCTTTGAGCAGGGCATCGAAGACGAAATTCTCATGGATCTCACCGAGCTCACCGAGAACTATATGCCCGCTTACAAAGAGTGCTATGACCAGCTGGACGACGACACCAAGCGTGAGCTGCACACCGACTCCGGCTATATGCCCAAGCTCATCACCATCAACAACTATCCCGACGGCGCTACTGAGGGTGCGTTCATCCGTACCGACTATCTGGAAAAGGTCGGCATGGATATCCCCACCACCTATGACGAACTGGACAAGGTTCTCCGTGCTTTCCAGACCGAGCTGGGCCTGGCAGAGCCTCTGATGGCTACCTCCGGCATCGTTCATACCTCCAATGCCCTGTGCTCCGGCTATGACGTCAACGGCGGCTTCTCCACCTTCCCCATGATCTCTGAGCCCTACTATGTGGTAGACGGCCAGGTGAAGTACGGCATTGTAGAGCCCGGCTTCAAGGAGTACATGGAGATGTTCTCCACCTACTATAAGGACGGCATCATCAGCTCCGACTTTATCACCAAGAACACCAACCCCATGGAATTCACCGGTACCATTTCCTCCGGCGATGTTGGCGTATTCTTCGGCGAAACCAACATGGTTCCCAACTACATCCAGATGGGCCAGGCCACCGATCCCGACTTTGAGATCGCGCCTCTGCCTCCCATCACCAAGGAGCCCGGCCAGGCCACCCATTTTGCCACCGTTAAGAGCCCCATCTCCGGCCGTGTTGCAGCCATCTCCGTTTCCACCGCCGACGTGGATCTGGAAAAGCTGGGCACCTATCTGGACTTCTTCTTCACCGAGCAGGGCGCGCTGCTGTCCGCCATGGGCGTTGAGGGCAACGATGACGGCTCCTATGTTTACGATGAAAACGGTGAACTCCAGTATTCCGACTATTGGAACAACTATCAGGGCCTCACCGAAAACGAAAAGCCCACGCTGTTCATCTACTCTGTTATGCCCATGCTGAAGCCCAAGACCCCCTCCACCTACACCATGGACATTCAGTTCGACTGCGCTCCCACTTGGGATACCAATGCCGATTCCTCCTATCGGATGCCCGACGCCATCTCTCTGACCACCGACGAGACTACCCGGTATCAGGCTATCTACTCCGACATTCAGACCACCATCGAAGAGAACCTCACCAAGTTTGCTGTTGGCGAGCGTTCCATGGACGAGTGGGATTCCTTTGTCGAGGAAATCAAGAGCATGGGCATCGACGACTGCATCGCCATTAAGCAGGCAGCCGTGGAGCGGTATTATGAAAGATCCGTATAACCTGTGATGCTCCGGTGCCCGCTGCCCTTGTTGCGGCGGGCACTTTTTCTCTCCATAGCACACAGGCTGTAGGAGAAAAGCCAAGTGGATGATTGCAAAGCCGTCCACAGTTCGATATAATAATATCATAATTATGACCCCGGAACATTTTCCGGGAAGGAGGAAATGAAACGTGAGCATTCGTTATTCTCATCTGCTCTCCCCGGTTCAGGTCGGCAACGTCCTGTTTAAGAACCGTATGGAGGCTACTGCCGCAACCCCCCATTTTGTCCAGGGTACCGAGCCCTATCCTACGGAAAAATGGATTACCATGATGGCAAACCGCGCCAAGAACGGCGCTGCCGGTGTGTACATCAACCATCTGGAGCATGGCTCTCCCGCCAAGGCCGGCATCGACTTTACCCCGGCCCACTTCTCCATTATGGACATCGACAATACCTCGACCCATAACTATCTATGTCAGATGATCGACGCCATCCGCTACTATGGCTCCATTCCCATCACCGGCCCCAACGCCACCTTTACCCGCACCGAAGAGCAGGGTATGGGCCCCCAGGCCATGATGATGGCAGAGGGCGATAAGAAGGACGGCCCTGGCGGTCCCGGTGGTCCCGGTGGTCCCGGTGGTCCTGGCGGCCCCGGTGGCGGACCTGGCGCAGGCGGACCCGGCGGCGGTATGCCCGATATGTTCGGCGGTCCCTTTGAGGAAACCGTTCCCGCGGTAAAGAAGTCCCCCATCCAGATTCTCAACCCCGGCCCCTCCATTGCCGACACCTTTACCAAGGCGCAGATGCACGAGTACATCGACACCGCAGTGGCCAGTGCCAAAGAGCTCAAGGCCCTGGGCTTCCAGATGTTCTCCTTCCATAACGCTTATCGCGGCGGCCCCGGCGCACAGTTCTGGAGCCCGCTGACCAACCATCGTCATGATGAATACGGCGTTGACACCGTTGAAAACCGTACCCGGTTCCTGATCGAGTTCCTGGACGCCATGAAGCAGACCCTGGGCAAGGATTTCCCCCTGGAGGTTCTGATTTCCGGCACCGAACCCGGCGGCGCAACCATCGCCGATACCGTGGAACTGGCACGGCTGCTGGAGGGCCATTGTGACATTCTCTCCATCCGCAACGGCGTACAGGACCCCCAGCATCCCACCGGCTTTACCTCCACCCGCGCCACCCGCTGGCCCAACGAAGCCGTTACCACCGCTGTCACCCAGGATTGCCATCGCCGCGGCGCTAAGCTGCTGATCGGCGCCACTGCCGGCCTCCACGATGCCGACCTGTGCGAATCCGTCATTGCCAACGAGCAGGCGGACCTGGTCTGCATGGCCCGGAGCTGGATTTGCGACAGCGAATACGGCAAGAAGCTCTATGAGGGCAGAGGCGAGGACATCACCCCCTGCGTCCGCTGCAACAAGTGCCATGTGCCCAACGACACCGATAAGTTCCGCTCCTTCTGCTCCGTGAACCCGCTGATCGGCCTGGAGGACAAGATCGACCGGATGATCGCTCCCGTGGAAAAGGAAAAGAAGGTTGCCGTAGTCGGCGGCGGCCCCGCTGGTATGTATGCTGCCATGACGCTGCGAGATCGCGGTCATCAGGTCACCCTGTATGAGAAAGAAGCCAAGCTGGGCGGTCAGCTGATTCATGCAGACTTCGCATCCTTTAAGTGGCCCCTCCAGGACTTCAAGGATTTCCTGGCACGGCAGTGCTACAAGAAGGGCGTTGACATTAAGCTCAATACCGAGGCTACCAAGGAAATGCTGGCCCAGGAGCACTATGACCATGTGATCGTTGCCATTGGCCCCATGTTCACCAAGGCCAATATCCCCGGTGCCGAGTCCCCCAAGGTGCTCACCTGCATGGATGTCTTTGGTCATGAGGACGAGCTGCCCCACAACATCGTAGTCATCGGCGGCAGCGAAACCGGCGTGGAAACTGCTATGGATCTGGCCGAAAAGGGCCATAAGGTCACCGTTCTGTGCCGTCAGAAGTCCCTGGCCTCCGATGCGCCTCATGCTCACTATGTCACCATGCTGGAGGATGCTTGGCTGAAGCTGGACAACTTCTACTGGGTCAAGGGCATCCAAAAGTATCAGTCCATCGACGATACCGGCGTCAGCTATGTGAACTTCGAGGGTAAGGAAAAGCGCATCGACTGCGACTGCGTAGTAATGTGCACCGGCGCACGGCCCAACACCGAGGGCTGCCAGGCGCTTTATGGCGCTGCTGATCGCACTGATTTCGTTGGCGACTGCTTCCGGGTGGGCAATGTCCACTTTGCAGTGACCACCGCCTTTGGTGCAGCCAATCAGATTTAAAGGAACATGCAAAGAGGGGAGCGGTGGAACGCCGCTTCCCTCTTATTTATGAGGTGGCCTATGATCCATGATATTAGGCAGAATTTTCTAACGCCCGAGGTGTACGAAATCTATTCGCTGTGTATGTACGCGCCCACTTATGAGAAATTTGCGGAAAAAGCACGCTCCTATCTGAACAATCCGGACTCCACAATCTACGGATTTTATAAAAACAGCAGCCTTCTTGGTGTCATTGTTCTGCAAACTAAAATCCAAGACACCGCAGAGATCGTGGGCATTGCGGTGGAACGTATCCACCAACACAGACACATTGGAACGGAACTAATCCAGTATGCTATGACAACCGGGCGCTATACAAAGTTATATGCCGAAACAGATGACGATGCGGTCTTATTTTATAAGCGCTGCGGCTTTAAAACGGAAGCGTTTGAGACTGCATATGATGGGATTCCGTGTAGACGATACCGCTGTACCTATCATTCATCATAATCATTCTTTTGCGCAAAAATACCGGCCAGGAAATCCTGACCGGTATCTTTTTCATCTCAATCCACCTTGGGCGTCTCGTAAATGCGATAGGTGTGCTCCCGATCCATGGTCTTGTAGGGCTCAGGCCACGGCACGGTGTTCTGCACATGCATAATGGGGGTATAGTTGAAGTGGATGGGGCCGGGCACCTTGACATGCACCTCGCCCTTTGCGCCGCCTGCGGAGGTTGCACCGCGGGTTGCGCCCTTTTCCTTCACGACCATACCGGGCACTCCGGCATTCTCGCCCTGTCCCTGGGGAGGACCGCCGGCACCGGGGGCGCCGCCCATGCCCTGGGGAGGTCCGCCTGCACCGGGTGCGCCGCCCATGCCCTGAGGAGGTCCGCCGGCACCGGGTGCGCCGCCCATGCCCTGAGGAGGTCCGCCAGCGCCAGGTCCGGGACCGGGGCCAGGACCGCCGGGGCCGCCGCCGATGCCCATGAGCTTATTATACGCATCCATGCCGGGGTTGCAGACATCCATGGGGCCGCCCATATCCGGGCAAACCTGCTCATGGAGATACAGCCACTCGTCGGAATCCTCATCGTAAACAAAGTCAGAACCATAGCGCTCCCACAGGGTCAGGCCACGGTAATGATGGTTGGCGTTCAGTGCGAACACCAGCACGCCGGGGGTCAGGAACGAAGCGCGGACGGTCTTGCCGTCGTCAGCAGCCTCGATGATATCCGTTGCCAGAGTGTGCATGGAAATCTCACGGATAGAGCGTGCGTCAAACCAGGAGATCTCAGGATGCTGCTTCACCAGGTTGATATAGCCCCGGAAGCCATCGGGATCATAGTTGGAAACGCTGTTGTACCAAACCTCGTCGAAGCCGCTCATAACGCCGAACAGATGGCCCCAGGACGCCTCTTCGCTGGTATCCCAGAACTCGCCCCATTCCTCTTTGCAGTAGGAGGTGGCATGGAGATAGGTGTGGCGGGCATGGAGATACTCCGCCGCCTGCATACCCTCAGCGTTATGAATGCGCTGAGAAAGCGTCAGATGTGTTTTCATTTGCCCTGATACTCCTTTCTGTAGTTGGGATGGCCCTTATGCCACTGCGGACGGCCCTCCGCGCCAAAGCTCTTCTCGGGGTCATAGGTGGGATAGGCCACCGGCGGCACCGTGGGATAAGCGTCGGACCAGCCATAGTCGGGATTATGGACCACATAGGGCACGGTGGGCTCGCCAAACTGCCGCTGGGCAAGGCCGGGCTTGCCGGTAAACGTCTCGACATCGCCCAGGTTGGTGCCTGCCTCATAGGTCACGTCGCTCGAAACCAGCACATGCCAGATCTTCCACTCGCCGCTGCTTTCCTTCACAAAGTCGGCGCAGACCCGCTCAGGGTACCACATTGCCTTGCAGGAGCCGTCGGGATTGCCGGTGCACTCTACGCCCAGGGAGTACCACACGCCCTTAGCAGTTCTTCCGTCGTCCGCCAGCACTACGCAGGGGGTGGAAACATGGTGGGCAATCAGGTCGCCATAGCCAAAGTTATCCCGGATGTTCTCAATGGCAGCATTAGCCGCACACTTTTCATCCAGCGCCTTCTGGAGGGTATCGGTATACTCCGCAACATAGTGGCGGGAGATTTCGTCCATGCCCACATAGTAGCCCCAGTTGGAGCCAAGGGAGGCCGTTGCCGTATACTTGGGCTCGGTGACCCAAAGCTTCTCCAGCTCTTCCCGGCGCTCGTTGTTCATCTGCATCACCTGTCGGCGGGACATCAGGTCCTTTACGGTTTCGATATCCCAAATCCGGATGACGCGCTCATCATCAGAATAAACCCGTTTCTTGCTCATCTCAGCGCCTCCTGACTCTCCGCTCCATAGCTGAAGGTGTGTTCAAAGGTATCATAGGGCTCCGGCACCTTGGGCAGCTTTGCAAAGGGACGGGAGCCGGTATACAGCGCCCGCAGATCCATGGGAACATTGGGCTGCGCCAGGGTAACTTCCTTCATGGCTGCAAACTCGGGCATCTCCGGGAACTCCTGGATGGCGTCCAGATTGCCCCACTTCTTGCCTGCGGGGGTATCAACGTCCTCCAGATAGAGTACATGCCAGATCTTCCACTGGTCGTTCTCCCGGATGAAGTCAAAGCAGATGCTGCCCAGTACCCAGTTGGAGATGGGGCCCCGGGTGGTGATTTCGGTCACCAGGCCGAATACATAGAAAAAGCCCTTTGCGGTTGCGCCGTCGTCCGCCACCTCGATAATCGCATTGTCCAGAGAACGAATCTCCATGGGGCCGCGACCATACAGCTTTTCATCGGAATACTCCCCCAAATCCTCAGGGAACACCGACTTTACCACCTGCGCCTTCTGGCGGGTTGCAGCATCAATTGAGGCATAATAGCCCTCCAGGGCCTGACGCCCTGCATAATAGCCGCCGTTGACGCCCAGAGAGACATCCTCCCGGCTCGACCAAAGATCCGCAAGAATCGTGGGCTCTTTTTTGAGCAGCAGGCTCATCACATATTTACCTGCCAGATTCTTGACATCTCTGCGATCCTCAAAGCGGCCTACCAGCTGTTCTGTGTTGAATTTCAGGAATGACATAGGTACGCTCCTTTCTTATATTCGCTTCACGTTTTTCATTATACCGAGAGATATTTAGAAAATAAAATACGGAAAAGCTATGTGGCATTCCTGGGAGTTATGATGGGGCATAACTTTTTTAACAATTCGGCGAAATTCCCATTGTTACAATGCAACAAATCCACCCACACCACACAAAGCGGTGTTTGACAATCCTCACGAAATGTTATATTCTTAATATGAAGTGGCACCCCTAGCGGTGGCTTTGGATGCCGGGGAATATTTGTGAATTGAAATGGAGGAATCTATATGCCAAAGGCGGATATCCTGTTTGATAAAACAGAATTCGTGCTGCGCATGGCTGACAAGCAGGCGATGACTATGAACATCCGTGCCGATCAGATCACCACTATCACCTTCCAGCCCACCATGCAGAAGAAACTGTTTAAGAAGATCCCCTCTGAGGTTATGCTCATCAAGACCAAGGGCGGCGCAGGCGGTCCTGGCGGCGGTGCTGATGGTATGCCCATCACCAAGGAAGCACTGGAGAGCAAGGAAAAGGGCTCCTGGGATAAGGCAAAGAAGCAGATGCTGAAGTTCGCTAAGGACAACAACATCACTGTCCACGAAGATAACGAAATGTGGACGCCCCCTCAGATGGGTGGCGGCGGCCCCATGTAACAAATTTACCCGGAGGAACGATTTCCTCCGGGTATTTTTTCGCTTATTTTGTTTTACGCCGTGACCGCATCGGGCATGGCTTTTTTTAATGTCCGCATGACATAGAAATAGGCCGGAATCAGGAAGCAATCCGCCAAAATCCACGCCACCGGACTGGCAAGGCACACCGCCACATAGCCGAACACCGGCACCAGCAGCAGACTTACCGCGCTCCGGGCAATCATCTCAAACACCCCGGCAAACAGCGCCAGCTTCGAAAAGCCGATGCCCTGAATCATAAACCTTACGATGTTTACAAAGGCCAGGGGAATATAAAAGGCGGAGTTGAGCACCAGGAATTCTCTTGCGCCGTCCAAAATCTCCGTTTCGCCCTTGTCCAAAAACAGCATGGAGAGTTCTCTTCCAAAGAACCACAGGATAATAAACGCCAGAACAGAGTAGATGCAGCCCATCACCAGGCAGCTTTTCAGGCCCTTGTGGATGCGATCCAGCCGGCCGGCCCCCAGGTTCTGACCGCCATAGGTGGCCATGGTAGAGCCCATGGCATCCAGCGGGCAGCACATCAGATTGCCCACCTTGCCGCCAGCGGTCATGGCCGCAATGCTCACAGCGCCCAGGGTATTCACCGCCGCCTGGAGAATCAGGCAGCCAATGGCGGTGATGGAATACTGCAAGCCCATGGGAATGCCCATGGCGCAAAGCCGCCCGGCATAGCTACCCCGGAACCGAAGATCCTCCCGGCTCAGATGCAGAATCGGGAACCGCTTTGCCATAAACAGCAGGCACAGCAGTCCGGAAACCAACTGGGAAATCACCGTGGCCCAAGCCGCACCGGCCACACCCATTGGAATCACCAGAATCAGCAGCAGATCCAGCACCACATTGAGCAGGCTGGAGAATACCAGGAAGTACAGTGGCGTTTTGGAATCCCCCAGAGAACGGATGATGCCGGAGAGGGTATTATAGAGAATCGTCACCGGAATGCCCCAGAAGATAATGACGATGTAATCATACGCCTCGTGGAACACCTCGTCGGGGGTATTGGTCCAAATCAGGATGTTTTTGCACAGGGCCACCGTCAGTACCGTCAGCACCACGGCAAAGCCAATGCAGATCCAAAGCATATTGCCCACATAACGCCGGAGCCCCTCATCGTCCTTCTCGCCGAACTTCTGGGCCACGGGGATTGCAAAGCCGGTGCAAACGCCGATGCAGAAGCCCAACACCAGGAAGTTGACCGAACCCGTGGAGCCAACGCCGGCCAGGGCATTCACGCCCAACACCTTTCCTACAATCACGGTATCCACCATGCTGTAAAACTGCTGAAATAGCAGCCCCAGCACCAGCGGGAAGAAAAAGCCCAGGATCAGCCGGGTCGGGCTGCCGGTGGTAAGATCCTTGGCAGTTGTTTTTTTCATATGTTTCACCTCTCTGAACGAGCCAATAGTTTAAGGTTTTTGCAGCAAAATTGCAAGATACGTTTTTCACAGGATTTTCAGTTTCCTCTGCAGTATCTTCCGGCAAAATCACAAGGCCGTTTCTGCGATATTTGCCGAAATCATGCGCTTTCCGCATTTCCCTCCATATCTTGTGGTTCTCCCGCCGGAGGACCACATTTTTTCTGGTACCGCCTCCCAGTTTCGACAAAATATAGTAGCATATTTTTCTATAACTGTTATAATATGGATATCAAAAGTCGTCGGGGAGGACGGCTTTGGGGAGGAAATACATATGGCTTACGGGATCAGTCCAGAGGGTCGGGTGCTGTATTTGCCGGTGCACCTTTTGCATTTGGGCCAGGCGGGCAGGGGAAAGCCCACCGCACTTTTGCAGGAGCTGGCGGCAAGCATTGGAGAAGTGGGAATTCTCCAGCCCCTGACCGTCCGAAAAAACGGCGATGGCTATCTGGTGGTATCCGGGAATCGGCGGCTGATGGCAGCAAAGATGGCGGGGCTTGGGGAAGTCCCCTGTCTGCTGCTCAGTGTCGATCCGGTGGATGCAGAGCTCATTGCCCTGACCGAAAATCTACAGCGGGAGGATCTTCGCTATTTTCAAGAGGCGGAGTATCTCCAGGCCTATCTCATGCACAGCGGATTAACCCAGGCGCAAGCCGCCAAACGGCTGGGGCGCTCGCAGTCTGCCATTGCCAACAAGCTTCGGCTGTTGCAGCATACGCCCAAGGTCCGTACGGCGCTGATGGAGCACAATCTATCCGAGCGTCACGCCCGGGAGCTGCTGCGGGTCCATGGGGAGGACCAGCGGCTGGCAGTGATTGAGGAGCTTTCCCGGCGGAATTTCAGCGTAGCCCAAACCGCCCGCTATATCGACACCCTGGAAACCCAGAGCGCCATTTCCGGTGCTGCACGCTATCGCCGCCGGGAAACACGCCTGGTGCTGGAACGGGTGGCAAGGGATGCTGCCCTGCTGCGAGTAGCCGGTGTGCCTGCGCAGGTCCAGCGCCAGGATACGCCGGATGAAATCATTCTGACCCTGCGCATTTCGGAACCTTGACTTTGCCTGCACGGCTGTTATAATGAGCGGAGAGTTTATTGTAACAGGAGGTTCCACCATGATTACTTCACGTCCCTTTGGCGCGCTATCCGACGGCACAGCCGTAACCTGTTATCGGCTGTGCGTTCCCTCCGGCGCATATGTGGATATTCTGGACTATGGCGCAACGGTGCAGTCCCTGGTCGTGCCGGATCGGAACAGCCAACTGACCGACGTGATTCTGGGCTATCCCGATGCCGCTGGCTACGAAACCGGCAGCTTCTATTTCGGCGCAACCGTGGGGCGGCATGCCAATCGAATCGGCGGCGGGCAGTTTACACTGAATGGGATTACCTATCATCTGGACTGCAACAGCGGACCCAACCATTCCCACGGCGGCCTCCACGGCTATCATCAGCGGATGTTTACCCCGGAAATACAGGGGGATACGCTGGCGATGCACCTGGTTTCTCCGGATGGCGATCAGGGCTATCCCGGCACGCTCCGGCTGACGGTGCGGTTTACCTTCGCTCCGGATTTGGCACTGAATATTGACTTTTCCGCCGTTTCCGACCAGGATACCGTGGTGAACCTCACCAATCACTGCTACTTCGACCTCAGCGGCGGCAAAAATCCCCTGGGGCAGCTGCTTTGGATTGATGCAGACCGGTATACGGAAAACGATGAAAATACCCTGCCCACCGGTGTGATTGCCGATGTAGCAGGAACCCCCTTTGATTTTCGTCAGCCCAAGCCAGTGGGCCAGGATATTGCCGCCGACAGTCAGCAGCTTCGCAACTGCAATGGCTATGACCACAATTTTGTGCTAAAAAACGGCGGCAAGCCCCAAATCATCGCCCGACTAAGCAGCCCCGATACCGGCATTATCCTGGAGGAAACCACGGATTTGCCCGGAGTGCAACTGTATTCCGGCAACTTTGTGGATGCCCCCAACGGGAAGCGGTCCTATGGGTTCCGTTCCGGCGTTTGCCTGGAGGGGCAGTTTTTCCCCAACGCCATGGCGGTGGAGGCGTTCCAAAAGCCTATTCTGCGGAAGGGTGACGCTTATCGGCATGTGATCTGCTATCATTTCCAAACGGACGCAGAGGCATAACTATTTTACGCAATACAAGGGCCCATTGCATTTTGCAATGGGCCCTAATTTCTGTTGTTCCTGCTGGAATTCTGTGCTACAATAAGATGAATTGTAGTGACCGCATCGCGGTTTCACGGAAGGAGCACATTATGAGACATCTGATTATTCATCGCCAGCGCGCCCTGATGGGATTTGGGCTGAGCTATTTTTGTATTTTGGACCAGAGCCGGGAGGATTTCCTCGCCCGCTTGGAGGGCTTGAGCCGCGCCGAATGTAATGCACTGGAGGGCCCCACCCCCATCACCAACGGTCAGACCATTGAGGTTCCCATTGACGACCAGGCCCACACCTTCCTCATCGCCCTGTATCCCGAGGAAAAGAACATGGTCACCCGGGAAATCCCCGTGCCCGCCGGCAGTGAGGATGCTGTATTTGTCATCAAAACCGATATGGACATGCGGCGGGGCATTGTGGTTGCCGTAGGCCCCGGCGTTCGCAGCTAAAATCGGAAAAGGAGCGTCCTTCATTGGAAATCTATCTTGATAACGCCGCCACCACCAAGCCCTGCCCCCAAGCGGTTTCTGCCGTTATGGAGGCCCTCACGGATAACTGGGGCAATCCCTCCGCGGTGCATCAGCTGGGGCTTCGGGCGGAAAAGGCCGTGAAGCATGCCCGGGAGCAGGTGGCCCATGCCATGGGCTGCAATCCGGAGCAGCTGTTTTTTACCTCCGGCGGCACTGAGGGCGATAATTTCGCCGTATTCTCCGTTGCACAGAAATATCATAAGCGCGGCCGCCACATTATCACCACTGCGGTAGAGCATCACGCCATCCTCCACCCCATTGGCGCATTGGAAGCCCAGGGCTTTGATGTCACCTATCTCCAGCCCGGGGAGGACGGCACCATTTCCCCGGCGCAGCTCTCCGCCGCCCTGCGAAAAGACACCATTCTCGTCTCTATTATGATGGTGAACAACGAAACCGGCGCAGTCAACGACATTGCCCGGCTGGCAAAAATCACCCATCAAAAATCCACCGCCGTTTTCCACACCGACGCCGTGCAGGGCTTCTGTAAGGTTCCCTTCCGGGCATCCTCCCTGGGGGCGGATATCATCTCCGTCAGCTCCCATAAGATTCAGGGGCCCAAGGGTGCAGGTGCGGTGTATGTGGATAAAAAGCTTCACCTGCCTCCGGTGATGTACGGCGGCGGTCAGGAGAAGAACATGCGCTCCGGCACCGAAAATGTCCCGATGATTTTGGGCTTCGGCGCCGCCTGCGAGGCCGCCAGCGATCATCTGCCGGAAAAACTCCGGGCTATGGAGCAGCGGAAGCAGCAATGCCTTGACCTTTTGGCAAAGGAGGTTCCCCAGGCGGTGATTCTGGGCAGCCACCAAGCGCCGCATATCCTGTCCTTGGCCATTCCCGGGGTTCGCTCCCAGGGGCTCATCGGCTATCTTCAGGAGCAGGGCGTGTATGTATCCGCCGGTTCTGCCTGCTCCCGGGGCCACCGCAGCCATGTGCTGGAGGCCATGGGACTGGACCCGCAGCTGATTGACGGCTCTATCCGGGTCAGCACCTGCTTTGATACTACGGAAGACGATATTTCCGGCTTTGTGGCCGCGCTGAAGGAGGCCGTCCATGGGCTCACCTAAGCGAGTTTCTCATGGAATCCGGCGCTGGACCCTGTGTCTGTTTGCCCTACTCACGCTGCTGACCGGCTGTACCATGCCCGCAGGTCTTGGGGAAACACCGACCGAACCGTCGGCATCGATCATTGAAGCATCGGATACCGGCTATTACACGCTGGCGAACCTTCCGGACTACAGCGGCAGCCCCTATGTGGAGCTAAACGGAAATCAGCCGACCTTTGACGAAAGCCAGTTTAACACCGATTCCTATGAATTCTATACCGATTTAGACCAGCTGGGCCGCTGCGGCGCCTGCTATGCCAACATCGGCCAGGATCTTATGCCCACTGAGGACCGAGAGAGCATCGGCTCCGTCCATCCCTCGGGCTGGAAGCAGGCACAATACGACTGCGTGGAGGGCAAGAACCTCTATAATCGCTGCCATCTCATTGGCTTTCAGCTCACCGGCGAAAATGCCAACGATCATAATCTGATTACCGGCACCCGCTATCTCAATGTAAACGGCATGTTGCCCTTTGAGGACCAGGTGGCCGATTACATCCGAGACACCGGCCATCATGTGCTCTATCGGGTTACGCCGGATTTTCAGGGCAGCGAACTGGTGGCCCGGGGCGTTGAAATAGAGGCTGCCAGCGTGGAGGATGACACCATTCGCTTCCACGTCTACTGCTACAACGTGCAGCCCGGCGTGGTCATTGATTATGCCACCGGTGAAAGCTGGCTGGCGGAATCCGACACGCCGTCCGCTTCCCCCGATACCGACCAAAGCTATGTGCTCAATACCCGCAACCACAAATTTCATTTACCGGAGTGCTCCAGCGTCAGCGATATGAATCCGGACAACCGCCAGGATTACACCGGCTCCCGGGATGCGCTGATTGCACAGGGCTATGAACCCTGTGGCCGCTGCAAGCCGTAAAGAATCACAAATAACAGGAGGAACACAACATGACCTACCAGGAAGAGTTTATCGTATTTATGGTGCGCTCCGGCGTGCTGACCTTTGGTGACTTTACCACCAAATCCGGCAGAAAGACCCCCTATTTCATCAACACCGGCAATTACAAAACCGGCGCACAGGCCGACGCGCTGGGCAGCTACTATGCCGCCTGCATTCATGAGCATCTGGGCGAGGCCGGCGGGGCAGATGTGCTCTTTGGGCCCGCCTATAAGGGCATTCCCCTGGTGGTCACCGCTGCCGCCAGCCTGTATCGGAACTATGGGGAGGATTATCCCTATGCCTTCAACCGGAAGGAGAAGAAGGACCACGGCGAGGGCGGCAACCTGGTGGGTGCAAAAATCAAGGACGGCGACCGGATTGCCATTGTTGAGGATGTGGTCACTGCCGGTACCGCCGTGCGGGAAACCATCGCGCTGTTTGAGACGATTGCCCCGGTAAAGATTAACGCGCTGTTTGTCTCCGTGGACCGCATGGAGAAGGGCACCGGTGAAAAGTCCGCCCTGGACGAGCTCCGGGACGAGTACGGCATCGCAGTCTATCCCATTGTCACCGTCCGGCAGATCATCGATTTCCTCCACAATCGCCCCATCGACGGCAAGGTTTACATTGACGACGCCATGAAGGCCCGGATGGAGGCTTATCTCCAGCAGTACGGAGCCAAGGCATGACCAAGCCCGAGGATGCCGCGGGCGTCCACAGTGGGCATCGTCAGCGGCTAAAGGATCAGTTTCTAACCCATGGCATGGACCCCATTCACGATGTCAATGTGCTGGAGCTGGTGTTGTTCTATGCCATTCCCCGGCAGGACACCAATCCCATTGCCCACCGGCTGCTGAACACCTTCGGCTCTCTGTCCGCTGTGTTTGACGCAACCCCGGAAGAGCTGATGGAGCGCGGCGGCCTG
Source organism: Barnesiella intestinihominis (assembly GCA_963650135.1). Lineage (GTDB taxonomy): Bacteria > Bacillota > Clostridia > Oscillospirales > Oscillospiraceae > HGM13006. The sequence continues at coordinate 45,492 of CAVJLG010000039.1, forward strand.
AGTAAAAATGCCGCCACGCTGATCAAGCTCATCCCGGCGACCGCCCGCCGTCAGCAGCTATCCCGCAATTACTGCTATCAGCTTCTGGATACCACGCAAAAATGCGGCGATTACCTGGTGCCGTTCTTCTTCGGCGCCACCCAGGAAGAGGTATATCTGCTAGGTCTGGACGCCAAATGCAAGGTGTTAGGCTGTGTGAAGCTTTCCACCGGCAGTGTCAACAGCGCCGGTCTGAGCATCCGCAAGGTGGTGGAATGTGCGCTGAATATGAAAGCCTCCTCCGTGGTGCTGGCCCATAACCACACCAGCGGCATTGCAGTTCCCTCTCAGGAGGATATTCGCACCACCCAGTCCGTCTCCCACGCGCTGGATCTGGTGGGCGTTTATCTGGCTGACCATGTGGTGGTGGCCGACGAAGACTATGTGTCCATGGCAGAAAGCGGCCTGATTTAAACGACAAAAAGCAGCAGATCTCACCCGATTCGGATGAAATCTGCTGCATCTTTTTATTGGTTCTGCTCCAGCAGCTTCCGCTTTTTCCATGCGCCGCTGTAGAAATATGCCCCTGCAAAGATTGCCGACAGGCTGGGGGCCAGGCCCATACCCAGATACACGCCCACCAGGCCCATGCCAAATACCTTCGTCAGCAGCAGGCTCAATGCAACCCGAACCACCACGCCGTCCAGCACATGGCAGAACATTGAGAACACCGTAAAGCCCGACGCCGTTGCAATGGCCACATAGATAAAGAAGAAGGCCGAGGGGAACGCCATAATCGACAGATACCGGAGGCAGCGGATGGACTCTTCCAATGCTGCCGGGTCCCGGTTAAAGAGCTTTACCAGCGGCCCGGGGATGGCCTGAATGATGGCAAACATCACAATCGCCACCACCAGCGCACACCGAACGCCAACGCGAATGGTTTTATCCGCCCGTTCCGGCTTATTTGCGCCGATATTCTGCCCAGCCATGGTGCCAACGCCTGTGGACAGGGCCGAAATGCCGGTCTGGCTCAGATTGACCACCTTACTGCCCACCGCCACTGCCGACGCTGCAATTACGCCATAGCTGTTGATGATGGAATTGACGAAAACAAAGCTCAAATCGATGAAGAGATATTGGAACGAAGAGGGAATGCCGATCTTCAGCACGGTTTTTGCGGTGGGACCGTGGATTTTATATTGCCGCCGGTCCAGCGTAAGCAACCCCGGCTGATGCTTCTTGAGATAAATAAACGCCCACACCAGGGAAATCAGCTCAGAAATCTCCGTTGCAATAGCCGCACCGCCTGCGCCCATATTCATCGCCGCGACAAACAGCAAATCCAGGAACACATTGGCAATCGACGCCACTGCGGAGAAATACAGGGGCCGCTTGGAATCGCCCATGCCCCGCAGGAACGAGGTAATGGAGTTATAGAAGAAGGAAATCAGGAAGCAGGCCGCGCGAATCATCAGGTAATTCCGCGCCTCCCCCTGGGCCTCCACCGGCATATTCACCAGGTTCAGCATCGGGCCGATGAAGCAGCAGACAATCACCGAAATAATCACAGCCATGATCGCGCTGATGGACAGCGCTGTTCCCACGGTCCGATGCACGCCCTCTTCATTTTTTGCACCGCAATACTGGGCAATCAATACCGCCGAACCCGCGCTGGCGCCCAGACCGATATTGCTGGCCGCATTGCAGATATAGGATACATTATTCACCGCAGCCAGTCCCGCCGAGCCACAGAACTGCCCTACTATAATTGTATCCACCGTGGAATACATGGTCTGTAAAATACTGGAGGCCAGGAATGGCAGGGAAAACCGAATCAGGCCGCTGGTAATGGGACAGGTCGTCAGATCCAGCGGCTCCCTTGTTTTGTTCACAGGCAAACACCTCATGTTACCGTAGTCATTGCGGCACGCCGCAGACTTTATTATACTCCCATCATGGTTCGAATTGCAACTGTTTGTTTGAAAATGGAGGTTCATTGCTGATTTTGACTTTATCGGGGGATTGTGATAGGATAAGCATAGAGACAATTGACCGCAAAGGAGGGCCTTCCATGGACCTGACGCAAATGCAATACTTCGTACTGGTGGCAGAAAACGGCTCCACCGCCAAAGCAGCGGCGGAAGCAATGGTATCCCAATCCACCGTCAGCAAATCCATTTTGCGGCTGGAACGGGAGCTGGACCTTCCGCTGTTTGATCGCCAGGGCATTCATCTGGTGCTGAACCCGGCGGGAAAGGAATTTTTGCAGCAGGTCCGCCCGATTCTCACCGCAGTGCGCCGTCTGCCGGAATTCGTCAAGTCCCGCCACCTGCCCCGGCGGCAATACCGGATCAATGTGGGGGCAGCCGAGGCGGTTATGGGAGAATTCCTCCATCGTTTCTTCCAGCAGGACCCCCAAGCGGAGGTCATTCTCACGGATGAAAGCTGGATCGACGACTGTGATCTGAGCATCTCCTCTTCGCCATCCGGACGGGAGGAGGACAGCGTTCGCCTGCTGGAGGAGGAAATTTTGCTGGCAGTTCCGGTTTCCATTGGGATTCCCCAAACGCCCAATGTTCTTTCACTGGAGGGTCTGCCGCTGATTTTGCCCCGGGAGGGAAGCGCCCTTCGTCAAAGCATTCAGCGGGAAATTCTCTCCCGTCCCCTGGTAGCGGAGATTCTCGCGGTCACCTCCAAGGATGAAACACTGCGGCAGCTGGTATCACAGGGGGACGGCGCTGCCTTTTGGCCCGCAAAGACCTGGCCCAGACCGGACCCCAGCAAGGTCCGCCTGTGCCACTTGGGCGGCGTCCATTTTACCCGGGTGATCTATGCCCTGCTTCCCCCGGAATCCCCGGAGCGGAAAGAAAGCCCACTGCTGGAAGCGCTTGTGGATTATTTCCGGGAGTTGGAGGAAACACCGTCACCGGACATGATATAACAGAAAAAGGTGCGCTGCAAAATCGCTTGCAGCGCACCTTTTATTCTTATCGTTCCTCGCGGAAGTAGGCATTGCCCAGGCTTGCCGGAGGCTGGCTCTCCCGCTTCTGGCGGATGGAAATGCTGATGAGCACAATCACCGTCACCACATAGGGGAGAATTTTGTAAATCTCCGTGGGGATACCCAGCTGGGTTACGCGCATATACATAATCATCAGCGCGCCAAACAGCACCGAGCCCCAAACCGCGCGGAGCGGCTTCCACAGAGCGAAGATAACCAGCGCCACCGCCAGCCAGCCCTTGCCGTCCATAGCGCCGGTGGACCAGTTGCCGCCAGCCGATACCATGGTGAAATACAGGCCGCCCAGTCCGCAAATACCGCCGCCCAGGCAGGTGGCAAGGTACTTATACCGGGTCACATTGATACCGGCTGCATCCGCAGTTGCGGGGTCCTCGCCCACAGCCCGCAGGCACAAACCGCTGCGGGTCCGGGAGAAATACCACGCCATAACAATGGCAATCACCAATACCAGATAAATCATAAAGTTATAGGAAAACAGCATTTTTCCCACAACGGGAATGTTCTGCAAAAACTTCGGCAGCAGGGGCTGCGAGAAGATTCCGCCAGCCGCTTCAGAAATCTGAAGCCGTCCGTCGCCAATCTGACGGAAATACTCGCCGAAGAACTCACCGTAGCCCACGCCGAAAATCGTCAGGGCCAGACCGGTTACATTCTGATTGGTCCGGAGCGTGATGGTCAGAAACGCATACAAAAGGCTGCCCAATGCCGCCGCGGCAAATGCCGCCACGAAGGCAAGAATCACTGCCACCATCGGAACCGCACTGGCCCCGGCGGCCCGCTCATAGAGGAACGCCGCAATCAGACCGGAGGAGCCGCCCATATAGATCAGGCCCTCCACACCCAGGTTCATATTGCCGGACTTCTCCGTCAGGATTTCACCCAGCGTACCATACATCAGGGTCGTGCCCATCAGGACGGCAGCCACAAAAAAATTGATGATAAAATTCACGATGCAGCCTCCTTCCCGGCGGTTCCGCTATGGTTCTTTTTCCGGAAGATCATCCGATAGCGAATAAAGAACTCGCTGGAGAGCATGCAGAACAGGATCAGGCCCGTCAGCATATCGCTCATGGATTCCGGCAGCGCATTATGGGTCAGGGTGTTGATGGTAGATGCGCCCTTGGTGAGCACTGCCAGCAGCAGCGAAATAAAGATCATACCAATGGGATTCAGCGCCGCCAGCCATGCAACGGTGATACCGGTAAAGCCCACACCGCCTGCAACGGAGTCGGACAGGGTATAGTTGATACCGGACACCACAATAAAGCCCACAATGCCTGCAATGGCGCCGGACACAAACATGGTGCGCATAATTACCTTGCCCACCTCAATACCGGCGTACCGGGCCGTGGCTTCACTCTCGCCCACCACGGCAATCTGATAGCCGTGCTTGGTGAAGCGCAGATAGCAGTACATAAACAGGACCAGCGCCAGAACAATCAGTCCACCGGCGGTAATGCCCCAAATGTTCGGGAGCCGTGCCGCAGTACCAAAGCGCTCGATCATCTGGGTGCCCTTGGGGGATTTCTCCCAGGGGCCGCCCTGGAGATACTTGACAAAGCCGATGGCAATATAGTTGAGCATCAGGGTAAACAACGTCTCATTGGTGCCCCATTTCGCCCGGAATGCCGCAGGGAGCAGACCCCACAGGCCGCCGCCAATGGCAGCCGCAATGCACATCACCGGGAGCAGTACCCAAGAGGGCCATGTATTCTGGAAATTCAGCGCAAAGAATGTGGCAAAAATACCGCCAACGGTAATCTGACCTTCTACGCCGATGTTCCAAAACTTCATCTTAAATGCCGGTGCAATGGCAAGCGCCGCACCCAGCAGCGGAATCATGATTTTAATGGTCTGCTGGATGTTCAGGCTGCTGCCCAGTGCGCCGCCAATCATTGCAGAATAGACGGAAACCGGGTTAAAGCCAACGCCAAGAATCAATCCGCCAAACAGAATCAGCGCCACAAAAATCGAGGCAATTCGAATGGCCCACGCTTTTGCCGGGCCGATGTCATCCCGCTTGGCCAGGCGAATCAGAGGTTCTTTTTTATTCATGCTTCCGTCTCCCCTCCCAGCTTCGTCATCATCATGCCAACCTGGTCTTTGGTGGCGGTGCGGCCATCCAATACGCCGCTGACTTTGCCGCCGCAGAGCACCAGAATCCGGTCACACAGCTCCAGCAGTACGTCCAAATCCTCGCCTACATAAATCACCGCCACGCCCTTTGCCTTCTGCTCGTTGAGCAAATGGTAGATGGTATAGGAGGTGTTGATATCCAGACCGCGAACCGCATAGGCCGTCATCAGCAGCTTGGGATTCGAGGCGATCTCACGGCCCACCAGAACCTTCTGTACATTGCCGCCAGACATCCGGCGAACGGGGGTCTGAATGCTGGGGGTTACGACCTCCAGCTCGTCCATGACCCGCTGGGCCAGCTGCTCCGGGCCCTTGCGATCTGCCAGACCGAATTTACCGCGCTTAAAGGAGCGGAGCATCATATTGCCCGCCATATCCATATTGCCCACCAGGCCCATGCCCAGGCGATCCTCCGGGACGAAGGACAGGCGAACGCCCAGGTTCCGAATCTCCATGGCGGATTTGCCCACCAGCTCCTGGGGGCCGGTTTCATCGTAATAGGTGATAGAGCCCTCTTCCATTCTTTGCAGACCCGCAATGGCCTCCAGCAGCTCCTTCTGGCCGCAGCCGGAAATGCCTGCAATGCCAAGGATTTCGCCGCTATAGGCTTCAAAGCTCACATGGTCCAGCTTGGCCAGATGGTTTTCATCCATCACCGTCAGGTCCTTGACCTCCAGCCGCTTCACCGGATTCACCGGCTCAGGGCGGTCAATGTTCAGCGTGGTCGCCTGGCCCACCATCATATCAGTGAGGGACTGGGCCGTGGCATCCTTCGTCTCCACTGTGCCAATATACTGGCCCTTCCGAAGGACCGCCACCCGGTCGGACAGCTCCAATACCTCCTGGAGCTTATGGGTGATGATGATAATTGCCTTGCCGTCGGCCCGCATGGCCCGGAGCACGTCAAAGAGCTTTTCCGTCTCCTGGGGGGTCAGTACCGCAGTGGGCTCGTCCAAAATCAGAACATCCGCGCCCCGATACAGCACCTTGAGGATTTCCACGGTCTGCTTTTCGGAGACGCTCATATCATAAATCTTCTTATCCGGGTCGATATCAAAGCCATACCGCTCGCCGATTTCCCGCACACGGGCATTGATGGCCTTCCGGTCAAACTTTCCGGATTCCCGCAGACCCAGCACAATGTTTTCCCCGGCGCTGAGCACGTCCACCAGCTTAAAATGCTGATGAATCATACCGATTCCCAAATCGATGGAATCCTTGGGAGAGCGGATGGTAACTTCCTTTCCGTTTACCCAAATCGTTCCCTCGTCCGGGAAATAGATGCCGGAGATCATATTCATCAGGGTGGTTTTACCGCTGCCGTTTTCTCCAAGCAGCGACAGAATTTCGCCCCGACATACCTCCAGGCTCACGTCCTGGTTTGCAATCACAGAGCCAAATTTCTTTGTGATATGCTCCAGACGGATGGCAACTTCCTTTTCCAAATACCTCATCCTTTCATTGGGCACAGCGCAGTCCCTGTGCGAAGTGTAAAGAGTGAATGGTGTGCGGTGAACATGCCACCCGCCCATGCCCTTTGGCACAGCGCCGATGATCTATTCACGACACGCCAGAAACACAAAACGGCACGTCACAGGCGGGGCCGAAAACCTCCGGCTCCGCCTGTACATGCAGAATTTTAGTTGCCCTTAACGGTGATGATATCGTTAATTACATAGTTGTAGGAAGGCGCAGACTGCGTAGCGTTCTCGTCATAGCCGTCCGTCAGATCGATGGTCTCGTTGTCGGAGTTGGTGGCAGTGTAGGGGCCCTTGAATACGTCGGTTGCCTTCAGGGTGCCGTCCTTGAACTGTGCCTCAACCTCGTCCATCTTCTCCTGGGTGCCCTCAGCAGCGATGGCAGTGTTCAGCTCGGTCATAGCAACCCAGCCCTTGTCAAAGCCGGCATGGTCGTCCACGGGGATCTCGGTGCCGTCCATCACAGACTGCACAGCTGCGATCTCATAGGGCGCATAGTCCTGACGGGAAGAGATCAGGCAGGTGTTGGGCGCAACATCGGTCATATCCTGGTTGTAGGAAACGCAGTAGACCTCTTCGCCCTTGGAGTGTGCATCCTCGCAAGCCTTTGCGGGGCCCTCGGTGTCGGAATGCTGGGAAATGATCACGCAGCCATCCTCGATCAGAGCGGTAGCCATGGTCTTCTCGGTGTCGAAGTCGCCCCAGGTGTTGGCGTACTGAACTTCCATGGTAGCCTCGGGAACGACGGAGCGAACGCCCATCAGGAATGCGGTGTAGCCGGAGATAACCTCAGCATAAGCAAATGCTGCCACATAGCCAACCTTTGCCTGGTCAGCGGTGATGGTGCCGTTGTCGATCATTTCCTGGAGCTTCATGCCAGCCACGATGCCGGCAATGTAGCGGCCCTGATAGATCTCGCCCATGTAGTTATGATAGTTGGAAACAACAGGCTCCTGAGCAGCGTCAGAGCAGGTAGCCTGGCAGAACTGTACATCGGGATACTCGGAAGCAAGCTCCTTGACCACAGCGCCGTAGCCGAAGGAAGTGGTGAAGATAATACCGCAGCCAGCGTCGCACAGCTCACGGACGGGATCCTCGACAGCATCCTCTTCCACGTTGTACTTGGAAATGCACTCAACCTTGTCGCCATAAGTGTCGGCAATGGCCTTCTCAGCAGCGATGAAGTTGGCGGTGTAAGCCTCGGTCTCATCGCCGATGTAAACAAAGCCCACCTTCAGGACGTCGCCAGTGGCAGCAGTCTCAGTGGTGGAACCAGCCTCTGCGGTAGCAGTGGAGCCGGCAGCCTCGGGGGCAGCAGTGGTAGCCTGGGCAGTGTCCTGAGTGGAGCCGCCAACGGACTGACCGCAGGCGCACAGACCCAGCACCATAGCAGCAGCCAGGAGCAGTGCAAAGATTCTCTTCTGCATGTTTTATTCCTCCAAACATGATAATACTCGCCGGATTTCCGGCATAATAAACAATAGCTACTTACCCCACTGGACTTGTTCGTTTCCCATGGACTATAGCAGCTAACAAGGTTATTTTACAGGAAATTTGAAGCATGGGCAATAGCAGTCATGAAAAATTTCGACTTATTTTTACATGAAAATTTGTCATTTTTCACACATCCCGCAATTCACCTCCGGCAAAAACTGGGCAAAGGGCAAAAGAACGTTGAAATTCCAAATCATTTCTAGTATCATGGTAGAAAAGGGGGCGGTACCATGGCGCAGACGGACGAACTGATTGCACAGCTGCAAAGCGAAAATCGCCAGCTGCGGCAGCAGTTGGAAGAGAGCCGAATCCGCGCATTTAACTATTCCCGCGAGGCGTTTTTCTCGGATTTGATGGGCAGCCATCAGATGACCCGGGAGGAATACGACGCCGCAACCCGGGAATTTCACTTGGACTTCCCCTCCGACTGGTTTGCAGTGCTGCTGATTCAGGTAGAGCCCGATGTTCAGGCGCTGCTGGGTCCGGAAGCGTCCCCCAGCCAGGAGAGCCTTCGGTATGTGCGCTTTTTGGTGCGGAACGTATTGGAAGAGCTCATCGGCGAAACCAACGTCTGCCATGTAATTACCGTTCAGGGGCAGTTGGCCGCCCTGGTGAACCTTCGAGAGGAACCGGAAGTCGCCATGGCCTCCATTGTTTCCGCCGCAGAAAAGGCCGCCGCTTTGTTTGAAAGTCACTATGACTCTGCGGTCTGCTTTTCCATCAGCCGCTGCCATCAGGGCTATACCGAAATTCATGCCGCCTATCAGGAGGCCGACAGTCTGGTGCAGTACCGCACCATGGCCGGAGACGACAGCCGGGTGATTCAATATGACCAGAAAACCGAGTCCCACATGGTCAAGCAGCGGGTAGAACACTTTGAATTTGAGCATGCCCTGGACAATTACATCCGCCAGGGGGATTACGAAGCCGCAAAAACCCTGGTACATCAGATGTTGGGGGCGGAATTCGGCCATGCCAAGCCCACGGTACAGGTGTTTATGATCCGCGCCTATGGCCTGATTAACGATATTCTTCATGTATTCGACAGCCTGGAGGAATATTTCTCTCCGGAATTTTTGGTAGAGCTTCAGGCGGGGCCCCGGATCGTCCACGCCACCTCCTTGGCGGAGATTTCCCGGGAGCTGGACAGCATTTTCGACGAAATCATCCGCCGTCAACAGTCCCAGGAGCAGGAACCGGCATGGGTTCAGCGGGCCATCGACTATATGGACACCCATTTTACCGATCAAAACCTCAACGTTGCCGGAGTTGCCGATGCTGTGGGTATCAATCCCGTCTACCTCAGCCGCATGCTGAAAAAATACCGAAATCTCAAGCCCCTGGAATACATCCATCAAAAGCGCATCGAAAAGGCAAAGCAGCTGCTAGGGCAGGGAGTTACCGTAAAGGATACGCTGCCCCAGGTGGGCTACAGCAGCGCACTGACCATGAACCGCGCCTTCCGCCGGTTTGAGGATACCACCCCCGGCGCGTTTTATCGGGAAAAATAAAGATTGTGCCGACTGAGTATCGTCCCAGCCGGCACAATCTTTTTCGCATTATCCGCCAAAGTATGCCTTTTTCACCACATCATTTTGGCGGATCTCCTCCACGGTACCCTCGGCCACCAGTTCGCCCACCTGTAGGGTATAGCAGTATTCCGCCGTACCAAAGGCCAGATGGACATTCTGCTCCACCAGCAGGATCGAGGTGCCCTTTGTCTGATTGATCTCGCGGATTTTTACGCCGATGTCCTCAATGACCGCAGGGGCCAAACCCAGCGACGGCTCATCCAGGCACAGGAGCTTCGGCGCCGCCATAATGCCCCGGGCAATGGCAAGCATCTGCTGCTGACCGCCGGACATCGTGCCCGCCTTTTGCTTCAGGCGATCCTTGAGAATTGGAAACAGCTCAAAGCAGAATTCCAAATCTGCCTGAATACCGTCCTTATCCTTCCGCTGGGTCGCCCCCAGCAGGAGGTTTTTTTGTACCGTCAAATAAGGGAATAGATGCCGCCCCTCGGGTGCCAGCACCAGGCCCTTCTGTACCCGCTCCGCCGTGGATGCATGGGTGATATCCTCGCCGTTAAACAGGATTTTGCCTGCCGTTGCCGGGACCAGTCCCAATACTGCGTTCAGCGTTGTGGATTTTCCCGCGCCGTTGGAGCCGATCAGCGTTACAATGCCCCCCTGGGGTACGGAAATATTCACATCATGAATGGCCACGGACTTACCGTACATCACCTTTAAGCCCTGAATCTCCAGAATATTACTCATACCGTACCTCCAAAATAGGTTTCGATAACGGTGGGGTCCTTGCGCATCTCCTCGGGGGTGCCCTCAAAGATTTTCTGCCCAAAGGAGATTACGGTGACAGAGTCCAGGATGTCCAGAATCTGCATGTTATGCTCCACCACCAGAATGGTGATGCCCTTATCCCGAAGCTTGGAGATGGCGTCAATGGAGAACGCAATTTCCTCGGGATTCATACCGCCCAGGGGTTCGTCCAGCAGCAGGAGCTTGGGCTTGGTTGCCAGAGCCCGAGCCACACCGAGAATCTTCTGATAGCCATGGGGCAGGTTCTTTGCCAGCTCGTTGCGCACATGCTGGAGCCCCAGGAATTCCAGAATTTCGTCTGCGGATTTCGCAATATACTCCTCATTGGTGCGATAGGTTTTGGTGTTGAAGAAAATCTGAGGCACCGTGGAATGAGGGCGCAGGTGATAGGCCGCAGTGATGTTCTCAAATACCGTAAACTCGCCAAACAGGGGATTGAGCTGGAACGTCCGTCCGATTCCCATTTTCGCCACCTGATGGGGCCGGGACTTGGTAATCTCCTTTCCGGCATAGAAAATATGGCCGGAGGATGGGGTTAAAACGCCGGTAATCAGGTTAAAGAATGTGGATTTTCCTGCGCCATTGGGTCCCAGGAACCCCTTAATCTCTCCCTCTTCCATAGAGAAGTCCAGATCATTCATTACGGTCAGACCGCCGAAGCGTTTGGTAAGACCAGAGGTTTCAAGCAGATGCATGTGTGCTGCCTCCTTCCTTGGAATTGTCCTTCGCCCGTTTTTTCCGGATCAGCACCGGGATACCAGCCAGGCCGCCGGGCAGCAGATAGGCCACCAGCAGCGTGCAGGCGCCGGTCAGGAACGGTGCATAGGCGCTGAGGTCACGCCCCAGCTCAGGAATCAGCACAAAGATAATCGCGCCGATAATGGGTCCAATGAAGTAGTCCTCGCCGCCAATGAGCATATACATCAGCAGCCACAGGGAGAATGTCATATCATAGTTGGTGGGGCTGAGCACCGTGGAATAAAGGCCATAGGCCGCGCCCACAATTCCGGCACAGAAGCTGCCCATGCCCACTGCCAGCAGCCGATAGAACGTAGCATTGATACCAATGGACGACGCCACATCCTGAGACTGAGACAGCGCGCGCAGGGTGGTTCCAATCCGGGAAAATTCAAACCGATAGAGCACGATCAGCAGCACCACGGTAATGGCCAGGAATACATAGTAGCAGGCAATATCGTTCTGGAGCAGCTTGGGAATCCGGGTAAGGCCATGGTAGCCGCCGGTGATCTTCATGGCTTTGATGATATACGCCACAGTAACGCCCATAAACATCGACGCCATGGAGTAGTACATTCCCTTGAGCCGCACAAAGGGCAGGCCGGTAATGACGCTGACCACCATGGCAAACAGTCCGCCTGCCAGAATGGTCACCACCGGCGGAAGGGCCAGAGATTTCGCCAAAATGCCGCCGCAGTATGCGCCCAATGCAATAAATGCGCCGTGAGCAAAGGTCAGCGTGCCGGACAGAGAGATGGTCCGCAGGCTGACTGAGCCAACCACCTTATAGAGCACCATAATCAAAACGCCGATCCAATAGCTGGTGTTCAGCACCAGGGGCAGCAGCAGGAAAATAAGCAGGAGAATGCCATAGGGCAGACCCTTTTTGAGATTGAGCTGTTTCACGATTCCGGCACCCCCTTACATCTCGTGGCCGAAGAAGCCCTTTGGCTTAATCAGCAGCAGGACCACCACCGCCGAGCAGGCAATGGAGGACGCGGTATAGCTATCCCAGATAATCGGGCAAATGGAATCCAGCAGTGCCATCAGAAAGCCCGTAATCAGGATGCCGTTCATGGAGCCCGCACCGGCCAGCATCACCAGCATCAGGATTCGGACGTTGATATTGTCGCCCATATTGGAGCTAACCTGCTGATATGCGCCCATCATAGAGCCCGCTACCGCCGCAAAAGCAAAGCCCAGCCCGCAGACCAGCGCACTGACCTTATTAACAGGGATTCCCTGGAGGGCAGCGCCCATCCGGTCCTGGCTCAAGGCCTCCATCTGCATGCCCAACTTGGTACGGTAGACCATAAACAGCGTTGCAATCAAAAGGACCGCGCCCACCGCAAAGGTCACCAGCTTTTCACCGGTTACCACCATAAAGCCCATATCCACCGAGCCGGATGCATAGGCGGGAATCGAGATCGTCTGCGAACCGGAAATCTGCACCGCCAACTGCTGGAGCATGGTCATAATTGCAACCGACACCATGACCACCCGGTCAAACTCCTTCTGGAAGGGCCGGAAGCAGAACCGTTCCATCAAAATGCCCACCAGCGCCAGCACCACGGTGGAAAGCAGCATGGCAAGCCAGTTGTTCATTCCCAGGCGGCTGCACAGATAATATGTAATGTACGCCGCCGTCATATAAAATGCGCCGTGGGCAAGGTTCACTGACCCCAGCATATTAAAGATGAATGCAAATCCCAGAGAGGCAAGGATATACATGGAGGCAAGCACCAATGTATTCACTGCCACATTGGGAATTACGTTCATAATGAGCATGAAAACCGCTCCTTTCGGAAATAGATCAAAGCCCGGTTGGCTTTTGCCGCTTCGGGCGCAGAGGATGCCCCCTGCGCCCGGTGGTCAGCTTTTCATAATCAAAGGAAACTGGACGTCAGGGCACGATGCAGTCATAGGTTGCCATGTAGACAATCTGGCCGCCCTCAGCCTTCAGGGTATGGCTGGGATGAGAAATGGCGTGGTCATTGCCAAATGTCTCCTGGCCGCCCTTTACACCGGTGCCAAACAGCGTTTCGACAGAATCCATCGTCTCATAATACTTCATCACGGTATCCACATCGATGGAGCCTGCGCCCTTCATAATCTGCAGCAGGGTATAGAGGTTATCCAGGCCTGCGCCGTTCCATGCGGAAGCGGTATCCTCGCCGTACTTATCCACAAACTTCTTATAAATGGTGTTAAAGGTTTCGGTATTCCGGGAAGCGTCGGCAATATCGGTGCCGAAGGTGAATGCGCCGGAGAGGTCGTTCAGACCGGAGCCGCCAATGAGCACGCCGGGGCCCATGGTGATGACCGCTGCACATACCATGTCGGAACCGGCAGCGCGGACTTCCTTCAGCAGGGAAGCGATGTTATCGGGGGTGCCGTTGCCGATGAAGCAGTCTGCACCGGAGGAGATAACCTTCAGCGCGATAGAGGAGAAATCGGTGGACTCGCCGTCATAGACAACGGGGCTATCCACATACTCCAAACCAAACTGCTCGCAGCCGGCCTTTACCAGAGCAGCCTGCTCGTCGTTTACGCCGTTATCGTCGCAGGCATATACAACCTTCTTTACCTCGGGGTACTGGTCCTTCAAAACCTCAATGGCAGTGTAGAACTGAGAGGTGCAGGCGTTGGAGAAGGTATAAGAATACTTTGTCTCGGCGTTCATAACGCTATGGTTCATGTTGTTCTGCGCCATTACGTTCATCACGCCGGCATTCTCAAAGATATCAATGGCGCCCTCAACCCAGAAGTCGTTGGTTTCCATGACATACTTGATGCCCGCATCTACCAGGCGCTGGGCTGCGGAGCGGATACCCTCTGCATCGGAGCCGCCGTCTTCTACAACCAGCTCCAGGGTATACTTGGTGCCGCCGATGTCGATGCCGCCCTGCTCGTTGATGTAATCACAAAGGGTCTGCATTTCGATCTGGTTGTTATAGTCTACCGAAGCAAACCAGCCGGTGGTGTTCAGCAGCGCACCGATTTTCAGCACGTTGCCGTCTGCTGCGCCGTTGGCCGCCGGTGCAGCTGCGGAATCTGCCGCATTCTCAGCAGGGGGATTGGAGGCCGCATTGCTGCTGCCGGTACCGGTACCGCAGGCAGCCAGCCCCAGGATCATCGCTGCCGCAAGCAGCAGAGCAAGCAATTTTTTGGTCATTTTCATTCCATCCTTTCCATGGTCAAGGGGGTTTGTTATGCAAATGTCATAACTTTTCACCTTCTGGCCTCATCATACACTTGAAATACGTTCTTGTCCAATATATAATATTTCTGAAATATATTTATAACATTTATAGTTCAAGGTGTGATTTGGAAATGGATTTATTGCAGCTGAAATATGTGGTCGCCATTGCAGAAAGCGACTCCGTCACCCAGGCGGCAGAGCGTCTTCACGTTTCTCAGTCGGCGCTGTCCCTGAGCTATAAGCGGCTTCAGGAGGAATTGGGGGTTCAGCTGTTTCGGCGGCAGGGGCGGCGGCTTGTGCTCACCGACGCGGGAACGTTTTTCTGCCGCAACGCCTCTATGATTCTGGGGCAGCTTGATAAGCTTGCCTACGACATGTCTACCATTCGCGGCACAGCAGCCTCCAGCATCATCTACACCTCCGAGGCCGGGGACTTTACCAACGAATCCCGCATTCTCTACTATAAATGTTTCCCCGAGCGTGAGGTGGTAGAGCTGCGGGAAACCACCCGTGAAACCCTGGAATCCCTGCGGCGAGGCCGGGCTGCCTTCGCCATCACCTATGAGGATAACACCGATGATTTTCTGAATTCCGAGCCGCTGCTGGAAGAACCCATGTATGCCTTTGTCAATGCAGGCTCCCAATTGGCGGGCTACTCGGAGCTTTCCATGGAGCAGCTCCGTTCTCTGCCGCTGATTTCCCAGCGGGAGGACTATACCGTGGCCCAGATTATGCGGCGGTTTTACACCCATTCCTCCACCATGCCCGGCAGGACCTATTATGTGGGCGACCCTGAATCCATGACCATGCAGGTATATAACGATGTGGGCATCACCTTTATTCCCGAGAGCGTAGTCCATTTCTGGGGCAAGTCCTCCTTTCCCATGGCCCCGGGCACCCGAATGATCCCCATGTCCAATAAAATCTGCCAGCGGCGGCTCTACCTTACCTATCCCCACACCGGGCTGTTTTCCGAGGAAACCGCACATTATATGGAGTATATTCGCCATTTTTCCGCATTTGTCCGCACCTATCACAGCTTTCCCACGCTGCCGGAAATGCTGGCTTATTTAGATGAAACCTGGCAGGACTTTTCCGCCATCAAACCGGCCGTTTCCAGTACATAAGCGCGAAAAAACTCCCGCTCAGTGCGAGAGTTTTTCGTTTCAATTATTTATGCCGCTCCAAACGGATGGAGGTAAGCACATAGCCCATGGTCAATGCCAGCCAAATGATACAAATACACAGCACCGGGAACACGCCGGTTCCTGCCCAAAGCTGAGCCAGCAGCGCCACCACCCACAGCACCATGCAAGCCGTATGACCGGCACGATAGGCCTGGAAGCCGCTTTGATAAATGAGCTGCGTTTCTGCCTCGTCGCAGCTGGCCATCCACTGCTTGTGGAACTTGGTGTCCAGTATGTTGCCCCGCTTTTCCGGATTGATTTGCTGCTCCAGCTTAACCACCCGGTTGGAAATACACATGATCCAGACCATACCCAGCACGAACACCGCAAGGCTTGCCATCATCACAGCAAACTCAGAGCGCTCCTCCAGGCCCGTATGCTCTGCCGCCCAAATGGAAGCGGAGAACAGCAGAAAATTTACCACCATCATGAGATTTGCCAGCAGCAGACTATAGCTCAGCCGCTGTTCTGTTTGCTCAATGCACTCGTCCTCGCCGTCCCAAGCATCGATCTCCTTTTTACTCCGGCCGCACAGTACAATTGCCGTAATGACAGCAATCAAATTAGCAAATGCGAACACATAGGGTACCGCAGCGCCAATCGCCCGCTCCAGGCCGTCAAACTTCACCAGCCCGCCCTGGGTAATGCTCGCCATCAGGATGGACGATAACGCGCCCAATACCATGCTGGCCAATAGGATTATTACAAACTTTATGATAATTTTTCGGTTCTCATTCTTTTTCCGTTTCATTGTCTTGCTCCTCCTCATATACAAAAATGTCTTCCACCGTAACCCCGCAAACGCGGGCCAGCTTCAGCGCCAGCGTTACCGATGGGGAATAGTCGCCCCGCTCAATCTGGCTGATGGTCTGCCGGGAGGTTCCCACCAAAGCGCCCATCTGCTGCTGGTTTACGCCCAGTCTGGCTCGGTATTCCTTTAGATGATTCTTTAGCGGCACAGTTTGCGCCTCCTTTGACATGGATTCTTTTCATTTTGACAACTTTTCTTGTCACGCTCAGTATAGCGCTGACAAGGAAGCTTGTCAACCACAATTTGAAAAAACAGCAGCCCCAATTGGAGCTGCTGTTGCAATTTTTATTCCATATGGATTAAAAATGCCGAGACAATACCACATAAATTGGCATCGAGCATTCAGCCAGAGATTTTGCGGCGGAAAAAGGCAGTTTTTCGCAGGCATACTTTGTGTATGTCAAGAAAATTGGGCGCATTTCCGGCGGAAAAGATTTCTGGGGTCCCCGCCAAAGCCCAGCGTAAGCGGGTTTGGTGGGGAGAGGAGGCGTAGCGTAGCGACTGAGCTTTTGCCCAAAAAGGCAAAACGAAGGATGCGCAGCTTACGACGACGAAGCCCGACGACACATTTGTTGGGTGCTGTCTTAAACCAAACGCCCGAAGTACCGCTCGCCTGCGGTGGTATAGGCGTCGATGACCTCATCAATGCCCATGGACTGAACGGTTTCTACAAAGTTGTCCCAGTTCTCGTCAATATCCGCCTCGCCAATGAGGAACTTGCCCACCTGCTCTGCCACATAGGTGGAGATATCCGTATAGTAGTGCTGTACGGTGGCAGTCTCGTCGGCATCCAGGGTAAAGAGGTTGGTGAAGGAGCTCTTGGTGACCTCGCGCTTGTCATTCCAAGCGTTCAGGGCCTGCTGCTGCACTTCATCATAGGCCTCGCGGAGGGTGGTACCGTTGGAGGCAAACATGTTCATGTTAATGGCATAGGCATTGAGCGCGTTGTCGGTGGAAAGGCCGTCGGGGTTGTTGGAGATCAAATCGGAATAGTTGGGCTTGCCGTCCTTGTACTCCAGGCCCTCGCCCTCGATGCCATACTGGCAAAGGATAGAGCCGTCCTCGGAGAAGTGGTAGTCCAGCCACTCCAGTGCAGTCTCCGGATCGTCGCAGGAGGTGCAGATCATCAGATTGATGGAAATATCGGTGATATCGCCGTGACCAACGGTCTGGCCCTCTTCCACCAGAGGCTCGGAGATACCCTCCAGGGCATAGTCGGGATCGTTGACCTTACCGGATTCGGTCCACATGCTCATGAACTGGCAATCCTGCCAGAACACCGCATAGGAGCCGGAGGTAATGGCGGAGGAATCCAGCATATCGGAGTTCAGAAGGTCGCGGGTAATCAGGCCCTCTTTATACCAGTCTGCCATCAGGGTCAGATATTCCTTATAGGTGTCGGTGATGTAGCTGTAAACCAGCTCGTCGTTGTCGTCATAGTAGAAGCTCTGGGGAGAGGACTCTGCGGCGGGGCCTGCATAGCCGCCCATAGCTGTCAGGAAGGGGCTACCGGTGATGGATGCATCATAACGCAGGGGCATGGGATACTCACATAGGCCCTGATCCTTGACTGCCGCCAGGAAATCATGATAAGCATCGATGGTGTTCAGATCGCTGGTGTTCATGCCGACCTTCTCCACCCAGTCGGAACGGACAATGGCGCCGGTGGTGGTAAAGGAGTTGTAACGATAGCCTGCCAGACCACCAATCTGCCCCTCATCGTCCACGGTAGCCAGATACAGCGCGGGGTCTGCATCCATCAGGGCAGTGTAGGAGGGTGCATGCTCGTCCATCATGTCCTGGAGATCAATGACAATCTCGTTCTCGATGAGATAGGGGATGGAATAGGTACCGGTGATGGCATAGTTGAGGATGTCCGGATAGTCGCCGGAAGCAAACATCAGGTTCAAGCTCTCGCTCTGTGCGGGAGGCGCTACTTCAATATAGTCGATATGAACGCCGGTGCGCTTTTCCAGCTCCTGCACAGCGGTGGAATCGTTCCAGCCGGTGATGGTAGCATCCATAGACGGAGAACCGGTCCAGAAGGTAAAGGTGGTGTCGTCATCCGCAATGGGAAGCTCTACACTGGGGCGATCAGCAATCAGCTCTTCAATGTTGGAAGGCGTGACATACTTGCTGATGCCTTCCTCCTGGGCTACAGCCTCTTCGGCGGAGTCTTCCTGGGCGGATGCCGCAGCAGGAGTCTCCTGGGGTGCTTTTTCCGTCTCCTGGGCAGCAACCGGTGCACTCTCTTCCGGCGCCGATGCACTGGCCGCAGCGGATTCGGTCTTTGCGCCGCAGCCGGTCAATGCTGCCAGCACCATTGCCGTGCTCAGCAGCAGGGCGCACAGCTTTCTTTTCATGGGTATTCCTCCTTGTGTTTTTTTCATATCCCCATGATAGCACGTTCGCCCGCCGGATAACATCATCAAATTCGTCCACAAAAATCCGTCACTTTTTGCACATCCCGTGCTCCAAACCCTTGACGTTCTCCCGCTCCACCCATTACAATAGAGCTGCTACATCACCCGGAAAGGACGCTGATATTGGATGAAGGAACAGGACATGACCCAGTGGGCCGACGCCGGACTGGAGCCCAGCGAAGCTGCCATTCAGGATCATCTGCTGATGGGGCTCTTGCAGGACGGCGCACCCATTCCGGACGACCATATTCAGCGTTTGGCGGAGTGCGGCATCCGGTTTCACGGCAATCAGTTTGGCCTAATTTCCCTTCAAGTGGTGGCCGTGGACGCCTATGCCTATATTCAGGGTCTGGGGCACACCTCCTATTCCGAAGCGCAGCTGGCTGTGAATATTCTGGAGCTTTTGCGGGAGGAATTGGGCAGCCGGGCGGGCACCTATGTATTTAAGGCCAAAAGCGAGGTGCTATGTCTCATCTGCGGCACCGATCCCGATGCCGTTTCCAAGTGTTTGATGCAGACCGCCAACGAGCTGGTAAATCTCCAAAACCGTATTGCCGGTATTCGCCTGTTTGCTGCGGTGAGCCGGGTTCGGGAGGGCTTTTCCGGTCTGCGCATCAGTAAGCAGGCCGTTCGGCAGCTGGTGGAATATCGAGTGCTGCATCTTTCCACTCAGCCGGTACTGCAAGAGGAGATTCTCAGCGCGCCGATGGTCTATCCTGTCCAGCGCCCGGACATTGAAAAGGAGCAGGAGATTCTTACGCTGTTTAAATCCGGCAGCTTTCGCCAGGCCTCGGAGGTATTCGGCAGTCTCTTCGACCAGGAATATCTGGCCCTGGCCGACCCGCTGATTCTGCTCAAGCACAAATGCGCCCAATATCTCCAGGCATTATTCTCCGCCTGTCAGGACATGGTGGACGAGGACCTTTCCCCACTGCTTCAGTCACTGGCACCGGAACAATCTCTGTTAGAGGCAGTGACCTTCCCCGAGATTCGCGCCCAAATGGAGCACATTTTCGGTCACCTCAACGATTGGGTGCTCTCCGGTAGAAAATCCAGCAGCGCCGCCTGGATTATGGATGTGAAAAACTACATTCGGGGCAACTATAATGACCCCGACCTGAACGTCAATCGAGTGGCAGATGAATTCGGCAAAAATCCCTCCTATCTCTCCCGGAGCTTTCTCCGTCTCACCGGCACCAGCATTCTCGACTACATCCACTTCTACCGCATTCAGGAGGCAAAAATCCTCATTGGCCGGGGCGAAACCCTGGCGGCAGCGGCGGCAGCAGTGGGCTATACCAATGTGCTCACCATGTCCCGGGCCTTTAAAAAATACGAGGGCACCACGCCGGGAAAATTCAAATCATAAGCGTATAACCAAGGGGCAGCTGCAATTTCTGTGGCTGCCCCATATCCAATTTTGATGGTTCCGGCAGGCAGAAAACGAATCTTGCAATCTCCCTGCCGCTTCTGTATGCTATTGACAGAAAACGAACATCTTGCACCATAGGAGGTTCCACTATGTCCAATCGTTATGAGCTTCTGCTTTCCCCCATTCAGGTTGGTAATGTGCTGCTGAAAAACCGCATGGTTTCCACCGCAGGCATCCCCCATATGCTCCAGGGCACCGAGGAGTATCCCACTGACCGGCTGATCTCCCACCTGTCCAACCGCGCGAAAAACGGCGCCGCAGCCGTCTATCTGAACTTTGCCATGCGGACGGACGAGGGCCCCGGCGGCCCTCCCATGAAGCCCGGTGAAATTGCCATGAGCTTCCCGCCCCATGATACCGCTGTGAATATCGCAAAAACCAGCGCCCACAACTACCTCTGTCAGACCATCGACGCCATTCGCTACTATGAGTCCATCGCCATCACCCAGCCCATGGGAAGCTTCACCCGAAATGATATGCCCGGCGGCCCTATGAAGGACGGCACTCCCCAGCACGGTGGCGGCGGACCCATCATGCCCTCTGACCCCATGGAGCAGCTGCGCCAGGAGCAGGAGCAGTGTCGGGGCAGAAGCGTCGATCATATCACCAAGAAGCAGATTCAGGAGTTCATCGACTCCACCGTAGCCAATGCCAAGATTCTAAAGCAGTTCGGCTTTGAGATGTTCTCCTTCCACAATGCCTATCACAACGGCACCATGGCAGAGTTCTGGTCCACCCACACCAACCATCGCACCGACGAATACGGCGGCTCCGCAAAGAACCGCGCCCGGCTGATGATCGAGGTCATGGACGCCATGAAGCAGACCTTCGGTAAGGATTTCCCCCTGGAGATGCTGATTTCCGTGGACGGTCTGGGCGTCAACCGCGGCGATACCTTCGAGCTGGCAAAGCTGCTGGAGGGCAAGGTGGACATTCTCCATGTGCGCCACGGAGATAAGGACCCCCAGCATCCCATCGGCTTCACCTCCTCCCGTGCGGTGCCCTGTCCCAATCTGGACGCAGCGGCAGCCCTGAAGGAGTCCATTATGAGCCGCGGCGGCAGCATTAAGGTGGGCGTTTCCGCCGGCCTTCAGAATCCCGATTTCAATGAAAAGATTCTCCGGGAGCACAAGGCGGACATCATCTGCATGTCCCGGGCCTGGATCTGCGACAGTGACTACGGCAAGAAGATCTATGCCGGACGGGGTGAGGATGTTACCCCCTGCATCCGCTGCAACAAGTGCCATGTGCCCAACGATTCCGACAAATTCCGCTCCTTCTGCTCCGTAAACCCCAAGATCGGCATGGAGTTCAAGCTAGACCAGATGATTGCCCCGGTGGGCGAGAAGAAGAAGGTTGCCATCATCGGCGGCGGCCCTGCGGGTATGAAGTGTGCCATCACCTGCGCCGAGCGGGGACATGATGTGACCATTTACGAAAAGGCTTCTCAGCTGGGCGGTCAGTTGTTCCATGCGGATTATGCCAGCTTCAAGTGGCCCCTGGCCGATTTCAACCACTGGCTGATTCGTCAGGTTTATCAGCACGGCATCAAGGTCTGCCTGAACACAGAGGCCACCAAGGAAATGCTGGCACCGGAAGGCTATGACGATGTGGTCGTGGCCATCGGCCCCCGCTTCAAAAACCCCCGGCTTCCCATCGAAGAGGGTACCAAGACCATGCTTTGCGTGGATGTTTACGGGCACGAGGCCGAGCTGCCCCATGAGATCGTTGTCATTGGCGGCAGCGAAACCGGCACCGAAACCGGCATGTATCTGGCAGAGAATGGCCACCATGTGACGGTAATGACCCGCCAAGGTATGCTGGCCCAGGATGCGCCCCACGCCCACTTTGTGGTCATGATGATGGACGCTTACGAACACCTCAAGGGCTTTGACTATGCCCGGAAGATTCAGAAATACGTTTCCGTGACTCCCAAGGGCGTTACCTATATCGACGAGCATGGCGATGAGCAGTTTGTGCCCGCCGACCTGGTGGTGCTGTCCGGCGGCGTGGCAGCTGTACCCGAGCAGTGTGCGGCCTTCTATGGTGCAGGCAAGCATATGCATTATATCGGCGACTGCTACCGTCCCGGCGACGTGCATAAGGCTGTTACCGCAGGCTTTGCCACCGGCAGCCAGATCTAAAATTTCATTACCCGTTCCTGCGTTACCTCAAAATACGCAGAAATACGGCTGACCGTGACTCCGGCCAGCCGTATTTCATTTTATGTGGATCGTTTTTATCATCAAACGCCAAGCGACAAAACCACGATCACTCTATTCCATAGGCAGCTGTTTGCGATAACGATATGTTGTGCAGCCGAAACTTCCCTCGTAGGAAAGCGCTTCCCAGCCTTCTGCCAGAAGCTCCTTGGACGGGTTCGTCTTTCGGGGCTGATCGCCGGGGCAATCCAGCATCCAACCGCCCGGCTTTACAACACGGGTCAGTTCTGCAACTTCCTCCTGAAATCTGTCTCCGACCACATGACCGCTCATGACCACATCAAAGGTGTCATCCGGGAATGGCAGGCAGTCACACATTCCATCGCATACCCGCATATTGGTCATGCCGTTTTTTCTGATCTCGTCCCGCATATATTCCCGCAGAGAATCTACGGACTCACTGGCGATTACTAGCTTCGCATACTTTGTGGCAGCAAAAGCCAGCCGCCCGGAGCCGCTGCCTACATCTAAAACAATTTTGTTGCGAAAATCACACATTTCAAAAAGACGCGCTTCGTCCCAGCCGTAGATAAAGTCGCACTGTGTTGCCATTCGTTCCGGTGTGGTATAAATGATAAAATCCTCCACTCCGCCGATGATCCGCTGTTCGCAGTTATGCACCGTAACTGAGTCCGCGTCAGGCGCGCTTTGAATGATTTCCATTACCACATCGGCCATTTCCGGGCATTTGTGAGCGAAGTACCATGCGACCTTCGGATTTGCCTTTAACGCAATCCCCATGTCTCTGCGGTATTCCGGAACAGGAATGCTCAGCATATAGCGAATTTGAAAACGCTCCATGAGCAGCATTGCGTCAAATGTGTAGTCTTCTGGGTTGATCCAATTCAATCTAGTCATATAACCTCCAAGTATTCTGCGGAGGTCAGTTCATAGATGACCTCCTGGTGTAATGAATAATGATGTAATCTTTCTTCATTTGAATCACTCCATCGGTCAATTTCAAATAGAAAACGTTTTGCCCATCCGCGCTATTTTTCCTTATGCCGGGACACGTTAGGGCATCGGATTTTCCGCCTGCTGCTTTGCCATTTCTTCCGCAAAGGCGATAGCGTCGGCGATCTCCTGCTCATCGGTATAGATGGTATAAGTAGCGCCCATATTGGTTGCAGCCTCGGTGATGGTGATTTCAAAATCGCCGGTAAAGCCGGAGATGGTCACCTTTTCGCTGGTGGGATAGCTGTAGGGGCCGCCCAAACCGACATTAGAATAGGTCACGGTGCCGTCGGATGTGGTAATGCCTGCGCCCTCTTCGCCATTCTGGGGCTCGCCCATATCGCCGGGGGCATCGCACTGGAAGAAGAACACAAAATCCTCGCCCACAGTGGCCTCAAAGGTCTGCCCATCGGAGAAGGTTACGGTGCAGGTCTTAGGTGCTTCGGGCTCGGCGGATTCCTCTACCACCGAAACAGGCTCCATTTCGGATGCAACGGACGCTTCCTCCTGAACGGATACCACCGGCTCCGGGGTCGCAGTCGGCGCCTCTTCGGCGGGAGCCGCGGTTTCTGTCGCCGGAGTTGACTGTTCTGCCGGTGCGGAACTGGTCGTGTTTCCGCCGCAGGCAGTGAGCATACCGGCTGTCATGCAGGCAGCCAGCAGCAGTGCAAGGGTACGCTTTTTCATTTCCTCCTGACTGAATTTCATTTGGCGCATATGGGATCATATCGTTTCTCCCATTTGTGCTTATTTGTATTATAGGAGGGGGATTTTCCTTTGTCAACGGGAAAGAATCAACGAAATGCGCCCGTTTTCTTTGTGGATATATTTCAGAAATATTACATATTACTTGTGTAATATCATAAACGGGCGATTCCACAAAACTGTGCATATTCCTATTTATAAAGTAGGTTTTATTGTATTCTTTGCCCATTGACCCCGCTCCGCAACATGGTATATCATAGGGTGCGCAGTGGATTTTGCGTTTAAAATCCCATTACCATCGGAACGGAGGAACCTTATGCTCAATCAATTTTCCAGAACGCAGCTTCTTTTGGGGAAGACTGCCATGGATCGGCTCCAGCAGGCCCATGTGGCGGTGTTCGGCATCGGCGGGGTCGGCGGCTATGTCTGCGAGGCCCTGGTACGCAGCGGCGTGGGCGCATTTGATCTCATCGACGACGACCGGGTGTGCCTGACCAACCTCAACCGTCAGATCATCGCCACCCGAAAAACCGTTGGAAAATATAAGGCCGAGGTGATGGCGGACCGGATTCACGACATCAATCCCGACGCCCAGGTGACCGTCCGAAAGACCTTCTTCCTCCCGGAAAATGCCGATGAATTCCCCTTCGACCAGTATGACTATGTGGTGGATGCCATTGATACCGTCTCTGGCAAGCTGGAGCTGGTGATGCAGGCGGACAAGGTTGGCGTTCCCATCATCAGCTCCATGGGCGCAGGGAACAAGCTGGACCCCACAGCCTTTCGTGTGGCAGATATCTATGAAACCAAGGTCTGCCCCCTGGCCCGGATTATGCGCCGGGAGCTTCGGAAGCGGGGCATTCAGCATTTAAAGGTGGTCTATTCCCAGGAGCCGCCCATTCGCCCGCTGGAGGATATGTCCATCAGCTGCCGCAGCCACTGCATCTGCCCGCCGGGTACCAAGCATAAATGTACCGACCGCCGGGACATCCCCGGGAGCAATGCCTTTGTGCCCTCAGTGGCCGGACTGATTATTGCAGGGGAGGTCATTCGGGACCTTACCGCCGGAATTCCGGTGTCGCTGGAGACGCAAAATGCCCCGGAAGTGTTGCAGGCATAGGCAACAAACTTTTTCGCAATTTTCTGGCAGTTTCCGCCAAACTTTTCTTCATTCCCCATTTCTCCGTTGACGGGGAGTTTTCCCAATTCTACCATAAAGGCAATTAACGGAAGTGGGAATATTCCATGGAACGAATTTTCAAGATTATTATCTTTCTGATTTTGCTAATCTGCCTGGTGATGACGATCCGTCTGTTCGCCATTGGCAGCGTGGTCGCTGACGAATACGGTCTGAGCGGTGTAACCATTTACGGCGGAAAAACCGGCCTGTATATGGCCTGGGCCCGGATGTTCCTGCTGCTGGCCGGTTCCTTCCTGGCCTTCCTCCATATTTTCGAGGACTAACCCAAATATCGCAAAATCCCCTGAACCAAGTCGGTTCAGGGGATCTTTTTGTCTAAGGCAATACCAAACCAAATCAGAGATTTTCTTTGCGGATCTCGTCCATAATCCGGCCCATGAGCCCCGTGCGGCCAAAGGGTGTCATCAGATAGAAGCCGTCCACATAGGGAGCAATTTCCTTGGCGATGGCTGTGGAAATCCGAACGGCTAATTCCTCGCCCTGGGCCCGATCCAGTCCGGCATACCGGTCGATGATCTCTTGATCCACGGTAATACCCGCCACCTCACTGTTCATAAACAGCGCATTCCGCTGGCTGACAATGGGGATGATGCCGCCCAGGATTTTTCCATTGAGCGTTTCATGGGCAAGCTTCAGATTCTCCAGAGCCTGCTGGGTCAAAACCGGCTGGGTCAGGAAGCCCACCATGCCGTTTTCCTCCTTTTTCTGGGCCAGCCGCAGCTGAACGGAGAAATTCCGTGCATTGAGGTTCAGCGCGCCAAACACCCGGAAAGGCGTTGTCAGAACCGTCTCGCCCAAACCATTGATATATCGCGCTAGCATTCTGGAATTGAAATTGAAGACGCTCTTCACCTCGTCCCGGTCTGCACTGGGAATGGGATCGCCGGTGACGGTTAATACATTATGTACCCCCTCGGCGCTCAGTCCCAGCAGCAGCGCCTTGGTGGCGTTGAGATTCCGGTCCCGGCAGGTCATATGGGGCAGTGCTTCCACCCCCAGCTCCCGGTGGATTTTACAAGCCAAAATGCTGGAGTCCATTCTTGCCCGGGCAATGGGGCAGTCGGCAATGGTGATAATATCCGCCCCATGGGCCTGGAGCTCCCGAGCGCCTGCCATGAATTTTGTCACATCTCCGGATTCCGGCGGGTCCAGCTCCACCGCAATGGGCTTTTTCCCATTCTGTGCAAATTTCTCCCAGAATCGGTTTCGCTCCGGCTGGGGCTTTTTCTGCTCCGGCTGTACCACGGGAATCTGCTTGGGTGCGTTTCCGCCCAGGGCCGCTGCCACCGCCGCCAGATGCTTGGGGGTGGTACCGCAGCAGCCGCCCAAGATTCCAACGCCCATGGCATGAAGCTGCTCCATCTGTCCGGCAAAATACTGAGGGTCCCCCTCATAGATGGTCCGGCCGCCCAATACCGTGGGATAACCGGCATTGGGCATCACCGAAAGAGGCTTATCCACAGTCCCCAGCCGCTCTACCAGGGAGATCATATGTCTTGCTCCGGATACGCAGTTGAGTCCCAACGCATCCACCGCCGGATTTTCCTCCGCCTGGTGAATCAAATGGGTTACCAGCTGACCCGAACGGGTAAATCCGTCCGGCTGCGCGGCAAAGGAGGTGATGATAAACGCCTCCGGCTGCTTTTCCCGAATATACTTGGCGATTTCGCCGATGCAGGAAAAGCTGCTGAGCGTCTCAAACAGGAAATTCTTTGCCCCAAGCGCCAGAAAAACATCCACGGAGAACCGATATTCCTCCAGCGCCCGCTTGGCGTCGGTCATGGGCACCGGGCCCAGGTCTGCAAACACAAAGGCATCCCCCGCCGCTTCCGCAGCAATGCTCCAGCCCGCTTCTATCACCTTCCGGCATTTTTCCGCTCCCAGTGCCAGCCGGTTCGCCCCAAAGGTATTGGTTTTGATGGCATTGCAGCCGGACGCCAGATAGGCCCGATGCACTTCCGTCACCTGCTCCGGAGCCTCGAGATTGGTGGTTTCGCAGCCGTCTGCCGGGCGGCGATACTTTGTCATCAAATAGCTGCCCATGGCCCCGTCAAAAATTAGCGTGTGTTCCTTCAAAAATGTTCTAACATCCATTGCTCTGTCCCCTTTGTCAACCCAGTACCTTCCGGGCAATGTCTACGCTCTCCTTTGCATCCTTGGCATAGTAGTCCGCACCAATTTCCTTGGCATATTCCGGCGTCAATACCGCGCCGCCCACCCAGATTTTGCAGTCATGTCCGCTCTCCCGGAGGGCCTGGATGGTTTCCGCCATGCTCACAACCGTGGTGGTCATCAGTGCAGACAGGCCCACCAGCTTTACGTCCTCACGAATCACCGCTTCCACCACCGTCTCCACCGGCACATCCCGGCCCAGATCAATCACGGTGTAGCCATAGTTCTCCAGCACCACTTTTACAATGTTCTTGCCAATATCGTGGATATCCCCGTGGACCGTGGCAATCACAATTTTTCCCTTGCTGACGGAGCCCGCGCCCTTTTCGGCGATGCGCTTTTTAATCACCTCAAAGCCCTCGCAGGCCGCATTGGCCGCGTTAATCAGCTGGGGGAGGAAGATCTCCTGCTTCTCATAGCGATCTCCCACCAAATCCAGCGCCGGGATTAGCATGGTATTGACCACATCCAGCTCCGTCATGGTTTCCAGGGCCTTGACCGTCAGTGCGGCAGTCTCCTGCTTCAGTCCCCGGGCAATGGCCGTCTCAATGGTCATCTGCCCCGATGGCTGCGGGGCTGCCGGGGCATTAGTCGTTTCTCCTGCAAACCGGGCAATATAGGCCTCGCTGTCCTTATCCTGGCCGGACAGCACCCGGAACGAAGTGACCGCATCCATAATCGCCTTCTGGTTGGGGTTCACAATGGGCAGGTCCAGGCCCGCATACATGGCCTGGGTCAAAAAGCTCACGGTAATATGCTCTCTGGCGGGAAGACCAAAGGAAATATTACTCACGCCCAACACCGTATGAAGCCCCATCTTCTGGGTGACATAACGCACTGCCTCCAGGGTTTCCACCGCCTGCTCCTGCTGCGCCGATACGGTCAGGGTCAGGCAGTCGATATAAACGTCCTCTTTGGGAATGCCAAACTCCAGCGCTGCATCCAGAATCCGCTGTGCAATTTCAATGCGCGCCTGGGCCGTCTGGGGAATGCCGCCGTGATCCATGGCAAGGCCCACCACCGCAGCGCCGTATTTTTTACACAGAGGCAGAATCTGCTCCAGCACCTCTCGATTGCCGTTGACGGAGTTCACAATGGGCTTTCCGTTATAGGCCCGAAGTCCCGCCTCAATGGCCGCAGGGTCGGAGGAGTCGATCTGAAGGGGCAGCTCCACCACAGACTGGAGGTTCTTCACCACCTGGACCATCATTTCGTCCTCCTGGATACCGGGAAGCCCCACATTAACGTCCAGGATTTCCGCACCGGCGTCCTGCTGCTCCATGCCCCGCTCCAGAATATAGCTCATGTCTCGCTCCCGCAGGGCCTTCTGGAAGCGCTTTTTTCCGGTGGGATTGATCCGCTCGCCCACCACGCGAACGCCGTTTAGCTCTGCCACGCAGGTAGGGGAGCAGACGCCGTGTCGGCTTGCCTTGGGCCGGGGCGCAGGCGTCAGAGGCGCTACCGCCGCTTTCAGTGCCCGAATAAAATCCGGTGTGGTTCCGCAGCAGCCGCCCATAATTGTAACGCCCAGCTCCGCAGCGCCCTTCATCTCCTCGGCAAAGTCCGCCGGCGTAATGGTATACGCGCCGGTGGCCGGGTCCGGAAGCCCCGCATTGGGCTTTAAAATCAGCGGAAGGTCGGTCCACTGGCGCAGCTCCTCCACCATGGGCATCAGCTCCTTGGGTCCAAGCGAGCAGTTAAAGCCCAGCGCATCCACGCCAAGCCCGGTAAGGGTCAGCGCCATCGCCGGAACCGTAACGCCCACAAAGGTACGGCTGGTTGCCTCGAAGGTCATGGTTACCCAAACCGGAAGATTTGTGTTCTCTTTTGCGGCCAATACGGCGGCTTTTACCTCATACAGGTCGCTCATCGTCTCGAAAATCACAAGATCGGCCCCGGCTTCCGCCCCGGCAATGACCATCTCTTTATAAATATCATAGGCCTCGTCAAAGGACATGGTGCCCAACGGTTCCAGCAGCTGACCGATGGGCCCTACATCCAGCGCCACCTTTACATCCCGGTCACCGGCAGCCTTTCGCGCCGCCTGAATTCCCCCGGCAATCAGCTCAGCAGGCGTATACCCCGAGGATGCCACCTTATGCCGGTTCGCGCCAAAGGTATTGGCATAGATCACATGGGAACCGGCTTCCACATATTTTCTCTGAATTTCCGCCACCTTGTCCGGATGGGTGATATTCCAGACCTCAGGCAGTTGGCCCACAGGCAGCCCCGCCGCCTGAAGCATGGTGCCCATGCCGCCGTCCAAAATCGTAAATTTATTGATTCCCACAGGTACGATTCCCCTTTCGATAGGTACAGTTTTTGAACTGACTGCAATACGCGCAGCCACGGAACCGCTTGGTCTGAGGCCGGTCCGCCACCCCCACAATTGCCGTCACCGATTTTTGCGGAATCATCAGTCCCCCGGGCGACAGCGTTACGCCAATGCGCCGGGGCAAATCCAGAACCCGACATAGCTCCGGCTGCTGGGCAAAGGGAAAATCCCCATAGCCGGGACTAAACCGGTCCGTAAGATAGCCATCCACCTGTGTGCCAATGTCCTGACATAGATTGTCCAGCACATTTTCGATTGCACTGCTGCCGCAGCAATCCAGAATCACCGCATCGGTCATATTCCGGACCTGGGCCCGGCGAAGCAGCGCCTCCACCTCGGTGCCCAGGGTTGCCCCCAGCAAAATCACCTGATTGGAGTCTTTGAGCAGCGCCTGAATGTCCTTCCCCTGGGGCACAAAGTCCGTGCCCTTGAGTCCGCCATCCGGCAGGCGTTCAAACTGCCGCCACACCGCCCGGGGCCGTGCCGCCTGCATCATCACGTCCATGCATCGGTGAATCTCATCCATAATATCCGAGGGAATTTCACCGCCCTTATAGCCCAGATACAGAAGCACCTCGTTTTCCTCTATGGCCGTCAGCTTTGGCTCCATGGCGCTGCCCCCCTTCGTTTTGATACCATTATACTAGGAAAATTGAAAATTGCAATTGATATTCTTATTTTCCTATTGACATGGTATGTTTAATATGTTATTATGAACCTACAAATTCAGTAGGAAATGAGGGATGCTCATTGAAACTGTTCCGTTTTGCCGTCTCCCTGTCACGATGTTGCCGCTGACCGAAGATTGCCCTAAATCATTGAAAAACATCCACATGACATACATATATAAAGGAGATCATTCAAATGGCAATTTATCATTCCGTTACCGAACTCATTGGTCACACCCCGCTGGTGGAGCTGACCGGTTATGAAAAGAAGCACAATGTTCCCGCTGAGCTCGTCGCAAAGGTCGAACTGTTCAACCCCGCCGGCTCCATCAAGGACCGTATCGCCGCCGCCATGCTGGAGGACGCCGAGGAAAAGGGCATTTTAAACAAGGATACCGTTATCATCGAGCCCACCTCCGGCAATACCGGCGTTGCGCTTGCTGCATTTGCCGCCGCCCGGGGCTATCGAATCATCATCACCATGCCCGAAACCATGAGCGTGGAGCGCCGCCGGTTGATGGCCGCTTACGGCGCTGAATTGGTGCTGACCCCCGGCCCCAAGATGGTGGATGCCATTGCCAAGGCCGAAGAACTGGCCAAGGAAATCCCCAACAGCTTCATTCCCGGTCAGTTTACCAACCCCGCCAATCCCAAGAAGCACTACAACACCACCGGCCCCGAGATTTGGAACGACGCCGAGGGCAAGGTTGATATCTTCGTTGCAGGCATCGGCACCGGCGGCACCCTGTCCGGCGCAGGCAAGTATCTCAAGGAGCAGAATCCGGATATCCAGATCATTGGCATCGAGCCTACCGATTCCCCGGTGCTCACCCAGGGCCATCCCGGCGTTCATAAGATTCAGGGCATTGGCGCAGGCTTCGTGCCGGATACGCTGGACACCAGCATTTATGACGAGGTTATCGCAGTCAAGAACGAGGACGCATTCCAGGTAGGCCGCGAAATCGCCCGGACCGACGGCATTCTGGTGGGCATTTCCTCCGGCGCCGCACTGTGGGCCGCAACCCAGGTGGCAAATCGTCCCGAAAATAAGGGCAAGCGCATTGTGGTGATCTTCCCCGACACCGGCGAGCGCTATCTTTCCACTGCACTGTTCGCAGAGGAATAAGAAAATCAACGCACCGACCTTCCGCTTTTTTTGTGGAAAGTCGGTGCGTTTTTCTGTCTTCCAGATGTCGGCAGGAAGTTTATGCAAAGCTACAATTCGATGCAATAATTTTATATCTTTTATACAAGGCACATGGCGCAGAATGCGCTATAATAAGAATTACAGAGGGACAGTAATCCACAAGCTCCTCCCCCTAAAATCTCACAAACAAAGGAGAATTGCTATGGGCATTTATGCAGTCACCGGAGGCTCCAGCGGCATTGGTGCAAAGACCGTAGAATATCTGCGGGCGCAGGGTCATCTGGTCTATAATATTGACGTCAATCACGGAGACATCACCGCAAACCTTGCCACCGACGAGGGTCGGCAGGCAGTCATCGATCGGCTCCACGCACTGTGCAGCGAGGGAATGGACGGTCTGGTCTGCTGCGCCGGTGTATCCAACTCCTGCGGCAACCTGAAGCTGATTATCTCCTTGAACTATTTCGGCACCATGCGGCTGGCCGAGGGCGTGTTCGATCTTCTGAAAATGCGCCGGGGCGCTTGCGTGGTCGTAACATCCAACACCATCTCCCAAGGTGCCGCCCGTATGGACGTGGTAAACCTCCTGAATAATCAGATGGACGAACCGCGCGTTCTGTCTCTGATGGAGCATCTGGACGCACAAAAGGACGCCCACTCCATGTATGTGGCAACGAAATATGCCCTGGCCCGTTGGATGCGCCGGGTATCCGCCCATTGGGCCTCACAGGGCGTTCGAATCAACGCCGTTGCCCCGGGCAATGTAGAAACCGCCATGACCGCAAAGCTCAGCCCCCACGAGCGTGTGGCCGTTATGGCGCTGCCTATCCCCACCCTGTACGGGGAGGATAAGCTCATGGACCCTGCGGATATCGCAAACTCCATTGTGTTCCTGGTATCCCAGCAGGCCCACGGCATCAACGGCATCATCCTGTTCTGCGACGGCGGCACCGACGCCCTGCTGAACACCGAAAAGGTCTATTAAGGAGGGACAGATCATGATCGAGAAATACATTGACGCCATGCAGAAGGGCGACTACAAGGCACTGGCTGCCTGCTTCGCCCCCAAATGCCGGTATTTTGACTATTGCCCCATTGGCACCCAGCGCGATAACTACCATGTCTATGGCAGAGAAGCCGTTGAGATGTTCTTCCATCATAAGTTCACCTTCCGGATTCTCTCCATTACCGATCCCGTAATCGAGAGCGAGAACTCCGCCAACTTCCTGGTGTGCTACTCCGGCAACTACTTCTATGCCCGCGCCACCATCGAATCCTCCTCGGAAGACGGGCTGATTCAGGAGCTCACCGTTCGTCCCGCGTAATGTTTTGGTCCCCGGGTGCCATTTTGCACGCGGGGACTCCTTTTTCGGTAAAATTTTTTCTAAAAATCCGAAAAAAGTGGTTGCAATTTCAAAGAAACTCTGGTATTATATTAGCCGGTGCCCCAATAGGGCTATCTGCCATTATATACGGCGAGGAGGTGCAGCTAGATGGCTAAATGTGATTTTTGCGGCAAGGGCGTTACCTTTGGTATTAAGGTCTCCCACTCTCACAGACGTTCCAACAAGGCTTGGAAGCCCAATGTGAAGCGTGTTAAGGCAATTGTCGATGGTACTCCGCGCCATGTATACGTCTGTACAAGGTGTCTCCGCTCCGGCAATGTGACCCGTGCAGTCTAATCTTGCAGGATTCGCATAAATCCACGGCTTACGCCGTGGATTTTTTATTTTTCCATCCGTTCTATATAGTTGTCCATAATCAGCAGAATGCTATCCCGTTCTTTTGGGGAGAGCATTCTGTATTTTTTTATCATTTCCTGCTCTTGTTCATTCAGATCATGAGCCTGAACCGGTTCGATTTTATGGCGAATATCCGTGTGCCCCACCAGATAGTCAATGGACGTTTCAAAAAACTCGGCCATTTTTCCCAGCATATAAATGTCCGGTTCAATCTTATGGTTCTCATATTTGTTAATGGACTGCTGCGACGTTTCCAGCACCTCCGCAAGCTGCTGCTGACTTACGCCTTTCTCTATGCGAAGCGCTCTCAAATTCTTCACCATAGGAATCACCTCGTTGTCCATGATAACAACCTTACGGCGTTATATCTAAAAACCTAAAGACGTTATTGACAACAACCTTAAGTTGTTATACAATACCCTTAGCTCCATTTTTCGGAAAGAACGCTGTGCAACGCCAGAAGCGAGCTTGTCTATGGTTTTCGCATCTGTTGCAAATAAACGAAGGGAAGTATTAAAAATGAAAAAACTGTTTGGAGAAACACCGCAGGAGCAGCTGAAATTCTTACAGCCGCGAATCATCATTACAGCCGCAGCCTTTGTGATCTCACTGATTGGCCTCCTTTTCCGCTATGAAGAAATTGCTGCCGTCATTGGCGTTGTATTTCTTATGTGGGGCTGGGCTTACCTGAAGTCAAGATTCGGCTTTGTATCTTTTGCTGCATTTATATCAAAAAACTGGATATTTGCACTCCTTATCCTGATGATATTCCTTGTTGTTGGGTATTTTTTTTGCATTGTCGTATTTATTCTTGGACTGATCCAATACATTAGGCTAAAAACCAGCGGAGTTCAGCTATCATAATAGCGCCGCAAGAATTGTGACAATCAATCCACAGAGTAGGCTTCTATTATTATACGCTTGGAGAAGAAAATGAGATTTCACCGATATACTTATGACTTTGACGAATTCACAGTAGTTTCAGACCGCCCAATTTTCTCCGACGACTTTATTTTGGGAATGTTATTTTCCATGGCGTTTCCCAACTGGCCCATTTTCTTAGTTGTCACTGCACTGCTTTTGGTTTTGGGTGGAATGATCATCCAGCTAGGCTTTATAATCTCCTATATATTCTTACTTATAATTTGGTGGATGATTTGCGTTGTCGGCATACATCGTTGTCGCTCAAAACTGCCGGTTTGGGTTAAACTGCCCTGTGCGCTATTTTCGATTACCGCACTACTTGCCTTGCCTAGCGTCTATCTGCTCACCGGAGGCTCTCTATACAGCAGTATCTCTAATGTTTATAAGGTTGTGTGGATTTATATCGGTGTGCTATTAGTAACTGACTCCATTGTTTATTTTATGCTGAAACGCAGGAATCCATTTTGCTGCATAATTGCCAGTCTGATGATGTTAGGTGCCATAATATTTCTTCTTATTGGTGCTGCATGGTCGGTTTCATTTTATCAGGAGTATAGCTACCATGTAAGCACAACCTATCAGCATGTGTTCGCCCAAATCATCCAGCATACAAAAACGCTCTATAACAAAATCGACTTTCTTGGATGCAGAGCCTATGCAAATCAATAGCCGCATCCTACCACATTCCAAAACCAGGTGCCATAAAGCAGCCCAACTCATCCCTGGGCTGCTTTTTCTGCGCAATCCGCGCCGCTATACTGCGATTTGCAGCATTTCTGCACCGCATTTATATAATCCGTTATATATTGTGCATAAAACTCTGCCCACAGAACCCGCCCTTTTGGGTAGAACTTCTATTGAAAATACACAAATGACCCGGTATAATAGGATTGTTTGGATAGTAACTAAGGCATGAATTTGCCTACGAAAAATTGGGGGAATCCCCCGGAAAGAGGTTTGCCGAATGACTTACGAAGATTACAAAAAAATCTACGAATCGAAAAAAGGCACCGTCCAGGACGCTCTGGATATGATTCACTCCGGTGACGTGATCTGGTGCTCCAACAACTACAACGAGCCCGAGACTCTGTTTGGCCATCTCCATGAGATCGCTGACCGCGTGGACAATGTTATCGTTTACAAGAGCCGTATCGGTCGTTATCCCTTCATGATGACCCCCGGCATGAACGGTCACATCAACTGCCACAACTACTTCTATGGTCCCTCCTATCGTGAGGCCCACAAGCTGCTGAACGCCAGCTTCATCCCCGTTGACCTGCCCAACTACTACCGCATGGTCAACCGTCATAAGCCCTGCAACATCTTCACCGCTCAGGTTTCTCCCATGACCGAGGACGGCAAGCTGTACGTCGGCATGAACCAGACCATCGAGTACTACGCCATTAAGGACGCAGTTGAGCAGCACAAGAAGATCATCGTTGAGGTGAACCCCAACCTGACCTACATGAACGGCTCCGCTTACATCCCCGTTGAGGCTGTTACCCTGCTGTACGAAGTCAACACCCCCGAGTATTGCATCGGACCTGTTACCACCACTCCCGAAGAGGACAAGATCGGCGAAATGGTCGCATCCCTCATCGAAGACGGCGACACCATCCAGATGGGCATCGGCGGTATCCCCGATACTGTCGGCAAGCACCTGATGGACAAGCATGACCTGGGCCTGCACACCGAGCAGTTCACCTCTTCCATGGCTGACCTCATTGAGGCTGGCGTTATCACCGGTGCTCGCAAGGCTTACGATCAGGGCCTGCATGTCGGCGTATTTGCAGACGGCACCCATGAGCTGTATCAGTACCTGCACAACAACCCCAAGTGCCTCATGAAGCCCGGCCCCGAGGTTCTGAATCCCGGCAACATTGCTCGCCAGGATCACATGGTTTCCATCAACACCCTGGTTGAGATCGATCTGACCGGCCAGGTTTGCGCTGAGTCCATCGGACCTGTGCAGTACTCCGGTTCCGGCGGCGGCTTCTGCTTCACCCTGGGCACCTACTTCGCTGAGCACGGCAAGGGCATTCTGTGCTTCCAGTCCCGCACCAAGAAGGGCATGCCCAAGATTAAGGCTACCCTGACTCCCGGCGCTGTTGTTACCCATCAGCGTAACTACATCCAGTATGTTGTTACCGAGAACGGCATTGCCGATCTCCGTGGTACCACCGTCCGCGAGCGTGCAAAGATGCTCATCAACCTGGCTCATCCCGATGACCGTGAGGAGCTCACCCGCGCTGCTAAGGAGCTTTACTACTTCTAATCTCCGCCCTCTCTGCCCGGCACAGCTTTTGCTGTGTCGGGCTTTTTTTGCCGTTTTTCCTTGCAGTCAGGGGGGGCGTTGTATTATAATGGGAACGCGGAACTTTGAACTGGAACTATTCTTTGCATTCATACTCATAAGGAGGCAATGCTATGCGTTATATGAAGCCTGATTATTTGGAGCGTTTTTACTGCACCGCAGAAAACTGTCCCGCCCCATGTGCTGCTCCGGTCGATATCAGCTGGACCAGAACGTTAGGGGATACCTGCGAAACCGGCATCAGTCTATTCTGTCCCCAGGCAGCAAACCTGATTTTGCTCCACGAAGCGCCCACCGTCTACCGTACCCATCGGGATCAGGCCCCTGCTGCTTCGCTCTCCGGCATCACCGCCAGTCAGTTGTCCCTGCTGCTGGACGCCCGGAAAACCGCAGACATCATCATTCAAAACCGTGCGCTGCCCCTTCGCTCCAACATCATGCTGCTTTTGATTTACAGCTATGAGTTTCAGCCCATGATTACTTCCGGCTCCCGCTATGCCTATGACGAATTGGACTGGGGCTTTACGGAGCAGCCCTATCGTCAGCTGTCCTATGCCCTGACCTCCCAGGGAAATTGGGAGATGAAGCGCAGCAATATGCTCCAGCTTTTGATCCAGCTTCATGAGCTGACCCGTGACGACCATCTGCTTCAGGATCACTTAACCCGTACCATTTCCCTGATTGAGCCATTGAGCGGTGAGGAGTACAAGGCCCTTCGTGACGACTTTGACCAATATATGAAGCCTCGGGACTATCTCTTTGAAAACCTGATGGTCTACTACACCCACCGCTATTTCCTGTCCCACGCTCAGGAGCAGACCGTCCTGCCCGGCATTCAGTTCGCCATGGTCAGCTTTGCGGTGATTCGCGCTATGTCCGCCCGGCTCTATCGGGATACCGGCGTACTTTCCGACCATGCTTTTGTGGCCCTGTGTCGTCACTACGCCCGCTCTGTCGAGGAGAATTCCCAGGTCCGCAGCATTCTAAACCAGCGGTTCCCCTCTGACCCCCTCTACTCCCAGGACAACCTCCAGCGGATGCTTTGGCAATAAATGATCGGATTCAAAAAGAGAAAGGAAGGAAGCAATTCAATGAACCATTGTAAGCGAGTGCTCATTACCCTTTGTATAATTCTGCTGCTTGGCGTAGCTGCCTATGCCGAAGACAGCCAGAGTCTCACCAACGAATGGTTTGGTGCCAACGGCTCCCAGAGCAATATACTCGGTATCGAATCCGTTACCCCGGATGATCCCCAGGTCAATGCACTGCTGGATCAGTTTTTCGCCCTGCGAGAAGCCGATTTTGGCGCACAATCCGGCATTGCGGTCTATTCCGACGCCGCACAAACAGCAGAGCTGATTGCGCCGCAGGTCCAGTCCGCTGTGGGCTCCACCCACCAAGCGCTGATTGATGGGCTGGAACACCGGATCAACGCCGACATGCTTGGGGCTACCGTCACCAGCTTTATCACATCCATCACAGAAACCGACACCGGCTATGAGGCAACCGTATACGAATGGACCTTCTTTGACTACGATGACCTCAGCGACGGTGTTGGCGGCTCGGATACCGCCGGATTTGGCACAGAGCATCGGCTTACGCTGGGCTATGACGACGCCGGTCAACTGCAAATTCTTGCTGACGATTATACCGAAAGCGATGTGCTCACAGGTGAAATCACAGCACAGGATTCCTTTGAGGGAGATCTCAGCGCCAACCAGAAGTTTGCCGGCTATATCTCCGGTTACGACCCCATAAAAGCAGCGCTTTATTCCAACAAATATGTCAATCCCACGCCGCTTCCCGGCGGTAAGGTTGCCGACACCAGCTATTATAATCCCGCCTATCCCAACTATGTGGGGCAGGGCGGCGACTGTGCAAACTTTGTCTCGCAGTGCCTTACCGCAGGCGGATTTCCAACCTCCAGCCAGTGGAAATCCGGTTCTGCTGCATGGATCAACTGCGTCTATCAGATCAATTACCTCCGCTCCTACGGTACATACATCGCATACCCCTCCGCCAGCGATATTCTCCCTGGCAGCCCGATGTATTATAACCGTTCCGCCAGCTTAAACGGCGAATGGTACCACGTTGTGATCTGCTCCGGTCATAACAGCGCCGGTACACCGGTCATCAACGGGCACACTGTTGACCGTTACCGCCTTCCCTGGAATTTCAGCAACCAAACATACATTGCCACCGTTCAGCTCACCGCTGATACCATAGAAGGTTTGACCTTTACCGCAGACCGTCTGATTGTTCCCGCCTATGTCTCCGTCCCGCTGTATACCAGCTATCAGGCATCGGCCCCCAGCACTACGCTGAATTCAGACGTAGAAACCACCTATGACGTAATCACCACCTTTACGCAAAACGGTACCAAATGGGCTGCAATCAGCGATGATGATTCCCTCCTGTACATCAAGCTCCAGGACGACATGCTTCTGGAGAGCCAGGGATATGTGCCGAAAATTACACTCCCTGCTGCGGTTACAACCAACGATATTCTCAATGTCACTGTGCAGCCGGATGTCAGCGCCATGCAAAGCTGGACCATCACGCTCACCGACGAGGCCGGAACCAAGCAGACAGTTACCGGCACCAGCACCACCGCCGCCGTGCAGTTTGATTGCAAGGACATGCAGCCTGGCATCCTGACCGTCACCTACACCGGCGTTGACGGCACCATTGGTACATTTACCTCCCTTGCCAAGGTAAAGCTCACAGAAGCAGCAACCGTTTCCGGCACTTGCGGCGATAACGCCCGCTGGACGCTGGATAAGACCACCCAGCAGCTGGTCATTACCGGCAACGGCGACGTTTCTTCTGCGCCCTGGCTTCGGTTTGCCGGTAACATCAGCACTGTTGTGGTGTATCCTAACATCACCGGTCTTCCGGAAGGCGCTTTCTCCGGCTGCACCGTCACCACCATCTATGGTCAGCCCGCTTTCCTGGAGAAGCTTGCGTCGGACCTCGGTGCCACATATGTTGCACTGCGGGAGTTTGCCGACGTGTTCCCCGGGGAGTGGTATTACGACGAGATCTATGCCGCCTATGACCGTGGCCTGTTCAACGGCGTTAGCACCGAGGAATTCGTTCCTTCCGACTCCATGACCCGCGCCATGATGGTCACCGTATTGGGCCGTTTGGCTGGCGTTGATCCTGCGGAATACGCGGACACCGCCATTCCCTTCACCGATGTGGCTTCAGGCAATTACTACACGCCCTATGTGGCATGGGCCTATACCACCGGCATTACCACCGGCGCTACAACAACCTCCTTTGCTCCCAACCAGCAAGTAACCCGCGAACAGGCTGCTGCCTTCTTCACGCGGTATTTGGAATACATTGAGGTCACGCTGCCCGATTGCGAAAATCCCCCCGCCTCCTATTCCGACGCCGCTTCCATTTCCGAGTATGCCGTTCCCTACATTCAGGAAATGACCCGCTGCGGAATTCTCAAGGGCGATACGGCCGGTACCGTTCGGCCCAATTCCAATATTACCCGTGCAGAAGCCGCTGTTATGACCATGCGGCTTGCCCGTGGGCTGGACGAAATCAAGCCTTCTGTAACGCCCGAACCTCCCACCGCTCCCACGGGTGATTTCCCTGCCGCATAAAGCAATTCCCCCGATGCATTTTGCATCGGGGGATTCGTTTATTCTGCTTCGATTTCGGTTTCTTCCGGTCTGGGCATTTCCTGCTTTAGCATCCGCTGTACGCTTGCACACCGCAGAATCACGCCGAGAATATGCATGGCGCAGGCCTGGAGCTCGCCGATCCGCATTTTCTGGCTGTAGTCCCGAACACCGCGGTTTTCGGTTTTGTCCTCAGAGGCCAAAGCCTGTGCAATTTCCTCCACCACATCCGGACCGCCGGGCTGAATCATATCGTTTCCGGCGCAGATGCTCAGGGCAGGCTGGCTGATTCCGCCGCCCCAGTCCGTCATGACGAAGCCCTTAAAGCCCCACTCATCCCGGAGGATGGCCGTGGTCAGATCATAGTTATTGGCAGAGGGCATGCCGTTGATGTCGTTATAAGAGGTCATCACGCTGTAGGGCTGGGCAGTTTTCACTGCAATCTCAAAGCCCTTGAGATAAATTTCCCGCAGAGCACGCTGAGACACGATATCGTTGGAGTTGGTGCGCAGTGTCTCCTGGTTGTTGCCCGCAAAATGCTTAATGGTAACGCCCACGCCGTATTTCTGCACACCCTTGGTGATTGCCGCCGCACAATAGCCGGTCAGCAGCGGGTCCTCAGAGAAATACTCAAAGTTTCTGCCGCACAGGGGATTGCGGTGGATGTTCATGCCCGGCGCCAGCCACAGCTCCACGCCGTATTCCAGCATCTCCAGTGCCACGGCTGCGCCAAACCGCTCCAGCACCTGGGCATCCCAGGAGCAGGCCAGCAAAGAGCCCACCGGGAAGGCAGTGCAAAGCTGCTGACCAATCACCTCGCCTGCATCATCCTTAATCTTCTGGCTGATGCGAATCCCCGCAGGGCCGTCGGCCAGGGTGATGGGGGGAATGCCGTACTTTTCATAGAGATCTGCCGTTTCGCCCGCTGCACCGCGCACCTTCATGCCGCCGCCACCCAGGATTCCATTAAAGGGCGGCTGGAACTCCGGGTCCTGCTGCACCTGCTCAGGCATGCCGGACATATCCATGCCAATACCGCAGACCAGGCTGCACAAATCGGATGCATCCATGGATGCCACAAACTCGCTGAGGGAGCAGGTCTTATTCAGCACATCCCGCAGCCGCAGATCCACGCGATTGCGCCGCAGGGTATGATAGGGCTTCCGATACTTGACCTTAACCGTCCGGAATTCCCGGGCCGAGATCCGAACCGCATGCTGCTGTGCAAACTCCAGCTCTTCCTTTTCGCCGGGATAGGTATAGGCCGGAACCTCCTTTGCGGACAGGACGGCAAAGTCCTGGGGCACATGGCCCATCCGGTCAGACAGCACCAGCGTGGTCACGTTCTGGGGCAGGTATACCGCGCCGCAAACCGTGGTGCTGCGGCTATCGGTGCCCAGGCGAACGAAGTACATGCCCTTCTCCAGCACATAGCTGTAGGTTGCCTCATCAAAGGAGGCGAAGTCGGACAGCCGGAACTCCATGGTCAGGGTTTCCTCTTCACCGGGCGCCAAGAGCTTTGTCTTTGCAAAGGCACATAGCTTCTGCTTGGGCTGCTCCAGCTGGCCTTGGGGGCAGGAGAGATAGACCTGCATCACCTGGCGCGCTGCATACACGTCGCCGGTGTTTTCCACCGTGGCCGTTACTGTCAGGCGATCGCCGGTGGCTGCAAAAGAATAGGCCGACAGCTCGGTTTTGCCATAGCTAAGGCCATAGCCGAAGGGATAGAGCACATCCTCTCCAAAGCTGTCGAAATACCGATATCCCACATAGATGTCGTCGGTATAGGCCACATCAACCTGCTCCTGCTGCTGGCCCATGGTGGTCTGCACGTTGCCATTAAAGTGCTTCTGACTGTATTCCTGTGCCGTGGGATACTGGGTATAATGGAGCGGCCAGGTATCCGTCAGATGGCCGGAGGGCAGTACGCTGCCGGTGAGCACATCGGCCACCGCGCCTGCATCCTGTCCGGGCAGGCCCATAAACAGCACCGCCGTAAACTTCTTGGCATATTCGCCAATCTCCAAAAAACCTGCGGTATTCAGCAGCAGAACGGTCTTCTCAAAGTGGGTGGTCACCGCATCCATAAGCTTCTTTTCGCCTTCGGTGAGATAGATCATGCCGGGCTCGGCCTTCA
The DNA here is from genome assembly GCA_963650135.1 of Barnesiella intestinihominis. GTDB lineage: Bacteria > Bacillota > Clostridia > Oscillospirales > Oscillospiraceae > HGM13006. The sequence continues at coordinate 87,892 of CAVJLG010000039.1, forward strand.
TATCTGCGCCCTCACCGGCAACGCGGGTCAGCACCACAATGGCCGCATCATTGCCCACGGCAAAGCTGCGAACCTCCTCGCCGGACAGGGGCATTTCCTCATTATAATACCCCTTGGGCTCCATAAATCCCTCCACGCACAGATTCTCGTGACTCAGGCACCAAGTGCGATATTTCCGCGCCAGGAGGCCGTCAGGTTTCAGAGACGGGCAGTTTTCGATTCCCTCCAGCAGGGAGATGGTTTTCAAATTGTTGACGTTGCCGGAGCCGGTACCGCCTTTGACGGTATACACCTGGCCCACACCAAACAGTGCAACGGGAACCGGCTCTTCACTGCTGCCCAGCAGCGGCAGGGTATTTCCCACATTCTTCAGCAGCACCATACTCTCGGCCGCAAGCGCTCGGGCCGTGGCTGCATTTTTTATCATACGCGCAGACGCTTCCATATTTCATTCCTCCTGGCGTTTTATTCGTACCAATACTATACACGAAAACCCGCGGGGCTGCAACAGATTTTTGCTGCCCCGTATTCGCAAAAATGCCCCGCGCCGGCTGCGTGTCGGGCGGGGCAGGGGGTTATCCCAGTGGTACCGCGTGGTTCTGGAAATACTGCTCCATACAGTATTCCATGATTTTCTGTCGTGTGACAATGCCAATGAACGCTTCCCGGTCATCCACCACCGGGACAAAGTTCTGCTCCACTGCCATGGCTACCAGCTCTTTGGGCGATGTGGTAACCGTTACCGGCAGATAGTCCTTTTTCCGGGCGACCTCCATCACGGGTCTGCCCTCGGCGTCCTTCATGTTCATCATATAGTTGTTCTTGATGGCCCAGAGCAGGTCGCCCTCGGATATGGTGCCCACATATTCCCCGGTTCGCTTTAAAATCGGAATGGTAGCAAAGCGGCCGCCGTGTTCCATGCGCTCCAGGGCTTGGCGAATGGTGAAATCGTCGTAAATATATGTACAATTGGCTTTATGGGTCAGAAAAAACAGAATATTCATTAGGAAAGCCCCTCCTTTGTCTGTTTCACAGTTATTCTATCTTATTATACCATAGTTTTTCCCGCAAGCAATGAAGGAAGTATGAACGACGCAAAAAAAGCGCCGGAATTACAGAATCGTCTGCAACTCCGGCGCAAAAGGGAGGGAATGAATTACTTAACAGCCTGGAATGCCTGCTCCAGATCGGCAATGATATCGTCGATGTGCTCGGTGCCGATGGACAGACGGATGGTGTTGGGCTTAATGCCCACATCCAGCAGCTCCTCTTCGGACAGCTGAGAATGGGTGGTGGTAGCGGGATGAATTACCAGGGACTTCACGTCTGCCACATTGGCCAGCAGGGAGAAGATCTTCAGATGATCGATGAACTCGAAGGCCTCCTTCTGGCCGCCCTTGATCTCAAAGGTGAAGATGGAAGCGCCGCCGTTGGGGAAGTACTTCTCATACAGGGCATGATCGGAATGATCGGGCAGGGAGGGATGGTTTACATGCTCCACCTGGGGATGGTTCACCAGATACTCTACCACCTTCTTGGTGTTCTCTGCATGGCGCTCCAGCCGCAGGGACAGGGTTTCGGTGCCCTGGAGCAGCAGGAATGCAGCGAAGGGAGAGATGGTTGCACCGGTATCCCGGAGCAGGATAGCACGGATATAAGTAGCGAATGCAGCGGGACCGGCAGCCTCAGTGAACTTTACGCCGTGATAGCTGGGGTTGGGCTCGGAGATCCAGGGATATCTGCCGGATGCAGCCCAATTGAAGGTGCCGCCGTCCACAATCACGCCGCCCAGGGTGGTGCCGTGGCCGCCAATGAACTTGGTTGCGGAATGCACCACCACATCAGCCCCGTGCTCAATGGGACGAATCAGATAAGGGGTGCCGAAGGTATTGTCGATGACCAGGGGCAGGCCGTGCTTATGGGCAATGGCTGCAATGGCATCGATATCGGGAATGTCGGAGTTGGGGTTGCCCAGGGTTTCGATGTAAATTGCCTTGGTGTTGTCCTGAATGGCGCCCTCGACCTCCTCCAGGTTGTGGGCATCCACGAAGGTTGCCTCAATGCCGTACAGGGGCAGGGTGTGGGCCAGCAGGTTGGAGGTGCCGCCATAAATGGTCTTCTGAGCAACAATGTGCTCGCCCTTCTTTGCCAGCGCCTGAATGGTATAGGTGATGGCTGCTGCACCGGAGGCTACTGCCAGACCTGCAACGCCGCCCTCCAGCGCTGCAATGCGCTTTTCAAATACGTCCTGGGTAGAGTTGGTGAGGCGACCATAGATGTTGCCCGCATCGGCCAGGCCAAAACGGTCGGCTGCATGCTGGGAGTTATGGAACACATAAGAAGTGGTGGCATAGATGGGAACGGCACGGGCGTCGGTTACGGGATCGGCCTGCTCCTGGCCAACGTGAAGCTGCAGGGTTTCAAATTTATACTCAGACATAATAAATAACCTCTTTCTATGAAATAAAATTTTGTTTTGATTTTTGTTTTTGGGTACAAAAAAGCCCGGACACAAATCTGCCCGGACAACAACTGCATGATTTTGGTGCTTTACACTGCCACTTGGGTACAGGAAAGCCGCCCACACGCAGATTGCGTCCGGTGCCCAAGCATTCGTCCACAGCGGAAGTTGCTGCGGAGGAGAGACTGAAACTGAATTCTCATGATGCTGACCTCCTGCTTAAATAGTTTTCCTATCGGATTGATATGATATTAGCACAGCTTTCCAGGTCTGTCAATAGGGAATTTTATTTTTTCTGAATTTTCGCAGGAAATTGTCATTTCTCTTGCAATTTATACTGCGGATCGCCTGGATTGTTGGTGGTTTTTCCTTCATTTTCCCGTTTTTCTGCATGAATTATGATTTTAGTTGTATTTCCCTATTGACATTACCGAATAATGGTGATACTCTCTTTAAAGAACGAAAGAGAGTATAGGAGGAAAATCTCCATGGCACAGTACCTCGTAAGCGCAAATGTGCATATGATGTGTTGTTGTTGTCTGCGCGACCACGCAGGCGGGCTTTGCCATGGGCATTTTCGATGACTCTCGAGGTGGAGTTACACGGATGCGCAGGCATCCGTGTTTTTTTCGCCCGAAAGGAGGAAATCATCATTGGATTGGAGCTTCATCCAAGAATATGCGCCCATGTATGTAACGGCTGCCGGCCTAACGCTGCGAATTGGCGTCATCGGCATTCTCCTCAGCTGTGTGGTTGGCCTGCTATGTGCTGCGGTGCAATATGAAAAGGTTCCGGTGCTGCGGCGGATCGTTTCCGTCTATGTGGAGCTGTCCCGGAATACGCCGCTGCTGGTACAGCTGTTTTTCCTGTATTTCGGACTGCCGAAACTGGGCATTCGCATCAGTCCCGAGGGCTGCGCAATTATCGGCCTGACGTTTCTGGGCGGCAGCTATATGTCCGAGGCCTTCCGCAGTGGACTGGAGTCGGTAGAAACCATTCAGTGGGAGTCGGCACAGTCCCTGGGGCTCACCCGTCGCCAGACCATGGGCTATGTGATTCTGCCCCAGGCCCTGGCCACGTCGGTTCCCCCGCTGTGCGCCAATGTGATCTTTTTAATTAAGGAGACTTCGGTGTTCAGCGCCATTGCCCTGGCCGACCTGATGTATGTGGCAAAGGATCTCATCGGTCTTTACTACAAAACCGCAGAATCCCTGGGCATGCTGGTGGTCAGCTATCTAGTGATTCTCCTGCCCATCTCCATTGTAGCAAGTATTCTGGAAAGGAGGCTGCGCTATGCAGGATTTGGGGATTAGTGTTCTGTTTCAGGGCACAAACTTTCTCCGTCTTCTGGGCGGACTCTGGATCACCATCCGGATCAGCTTAATTTCCGCAGGGCTTTCCATTGTATTTGGCATTATATTGGGCATGATTATGACCATGAAGAATCCTGTGGTCAAAGCAATCTGCCGGGTTTATTTGGAGTTTATCCGCATTATGCCCCAGCTGGTGCTGCTGTTCCTGGTCTATTTCGGACTGACCCGGGCGTTCGGCTGGAATCTATCGGGCACCGCCAGTGCTATCTTAGTCTTTACCCTTTGGGGCACGGCGGAGCTGGGCGATCTGGTCCGCGGCGCACTTCAGAGCATTCCCCAGCATCAATATAACAGTGCCGCCGCTTTGGGCATGACTAAGCTGCAAACCTATGTCTATGTGGTCATTCCCCAGGCCCTGCGCCGCCTGATTCCCCTTGCCATCAACCTGATTACCCGCATGGTGAAAACCACCAGCCTTGTGGTAATCATTGGCGTGGTGGAGGTTCTGAAGGTCGGGCAGCAGGTCATCGACGCCAACCGCTACGCCTATCCCACCGCAGCGCTGTGGATTTACGGGGTGATCTTCTTCCTGTATTTCTTCACCTGCTGGCCCATCTCCCTGGTGGCAAAATATCTGGAGAAGAAATGGAGCGATCGAGATGAATGAACTGAAAATTTCGGGGCTGGTGAAGTCCTATGGGGATAATACCATTCTAAACGGCCTGGACCTTAGCATTCAAAAAGGGGAGGTTGTGGTAATCCTCGGCCCCTCCGGCTGCGGAAAAAGTACCCTGCTCCGGTGCATCAATGGGTTGGAAACCATCAATGCCGGTGAAATTACCCTGGACGGCGTAAAAATTTCTGATAATCCCAAGGAGCTGCCCAAGATTCGCCAGCGCATCGGCATGGTGTTCCAAAGCTATGACCTGTTCCCCCACAAAACCATTCTGGATAACATCACCCTGGCCCCCGTCAAGGTACAAAAGCGCGACCGGAAAGAGGTCGAAGCCGAAGCGGAATCGCTTCTCCAGCGAGTTGGTCTGCTGGAGAAGAAGGACGCCTATCCCCGGCAGCTGTCCGGCGGTCAGAAGCAGCGGGTGGCCATTGTCCGCTCTCTGTGCATGCATCCGGAAATTATGCTGTTTGATGAAGTCACCGCCGCCCTGGACCCGGAAATGGTCCGGGAGGTACTGGACGTTATGCTGGAGCTGGCGCAGCAGGGCCTGACCATGGTAATTGTCACCCATGAGATGCAGTTCGCCCGGGCTGTGGCCGATCGGGTCGTATTTATCGACGGCGGCAACATTGTAGAAGAAGCTACCCCGGAGCAGTTCTTCACCGCGCCCAAAACCCAGCGGGCCCAGGCGTTCCTGAACACCTTTACCTTTGAACCGCACAAGCAGAGTCATGAAGAAAATGGTTAATTTCCTATTGACATAGCAGGTTATGCGTGTTATAATCCCTATCACATAGCAAACATACCTTCTATATATGTTATAAGCAAACACCACCAGAAAGGAGTCTGATCTCATGTATACTCATTCATCCGCCGCGCCGGGATTCCGAATGCCGGTGCATTCTGGTCTGCGATGTTGTCGTGGGTCAGAATCCGTGCATGCATGATAACTTTAATATTTTGAAAGAAGGAATGATTCCCATGAAACGTACAATTCTTAAATTAACTGCTGCATTTACCGCCCTGCTGATGCTGTTTTCCGGCTGCGGCAGCAACTCCGCTTCCTCCGCCGCTGCTGATTCCGGCGCTGCTTCCACTGCTGACACCTCCTCCGACGGCGCATTCCGCACCCTGGACGAGATCAAGGAGAGCGGCAAGATCATCATTGGCGTTTTCTCCGACAAGGCCCCCTTTGGCTATGTGGATGAAAACGGTGCTTATCAGGGCTATGACGTTTATTTCGCTGAGCGCATCGGCAAGGACCTGGGCGTTGACGTCGAGTATGTTTCCCTGGACCCCGCAAGCCGCGTGGAATTCGTTCAGACCGGCAAGGTTGACGTGGTGCTGGCAAACTTCACCGTCACCGATGAGCGGGCACAGCAGGTTGACTTCGCACTGCCCTATATGAAGGTTTCCCTGGGCGTGGTTTCTCCGGACAGCAATGTGATTACCGATGTAAACGGCCTGGAGGGCAAGACCCTGATCGTCTGCAAGGGCACCACCGCTGAGACTTATTTCTCCGAGAACTATCCCAACGTTACCCTTCAGAAGTACGACCAGTATGCCGACGCTTATAACGCGCTGCTGGATGGCCGCGGCGACGCCTTCTCCACCGATAACACCGAGGTACTGGCTTGGGCGCTGTCCAACCCCGGCTTCACCGTTGGCATTGACTCCCTGGGTGATGTAGACACCATCGCTCCTGCCGTCCACAAGGGCAACAGCACCCTGCTGGATTGGCTGAACCAGGAGATCGAGGGCCTGGCTGACGAGCAGTTCTTCCATGCCGACTATGAGGCAACCCTGGCGCCTGTCTATGGCGAGGCTGCCGATCCCGAGGCTCTGGTGGTCGAGGGCGGAAAGGTAGAATAATCCCCGAATCATGACAAACCCCCGGAAAACGGTACTGTAGCATCCGTTTTCCGGGGTTTTTCTTGTCTGTTATAGGGTTTCCAGCAGCTTGGGAAGCTCCATCAGCTCTGCACTTTCATAGTCCACATGGATATCTGCCCGCCGGGGCTTGTGCTTGGGATTATACCAGCAGGTGAAAATCCCCGCATTGTTGCCGCCCCGAATGTCCGAGGTCAAACTGTCGCCGATAATCATGGCCTGGCTGGGATCAAAATTCGGAATCGTGGCAAAGCTCCGGTCAAAAAATGCCTTTTGGGGCTTATCCACCCCCACGCGCTCCGAGATGAAAATTCCCTGAAAATACTTTTCAATACCGGAATCCCGCAGGCGGCAGTCCTGAACCATCGCCGTGCCGTTGGACACCAGATAGAGCGGGTATTTTCCATTCAGCGTTTCCAGCAGCTCCGGAGCACCGGGCATAAAATCGTGCCCCTTCGCCAGCATGTTTTCATAGCAGTGCTGGGTTTCCTCGCAGGAGGCATCCACCCCCAGCTCCTGAAACAGCAGCTGAAACCGGCGAATCAGCACCTGCTCCCGGGTGAGCTTCTGCTCCTCCAGCAGTTCCCACTGGCTCTGATTGATCGCACTGTATCGCGCTACAATGGCATCGCTCGGTTCAATTCCGGAATGCCGAAGCGCCTGCCGCAGTGCCCAGGCTTCGGCCTTATGGAAATCCAACAGGGTATCGTCTAAATCAAAGAACAAAAACTTCATGCTTGCTCCTCCGCCGTCTGGAAGTTCCGGCTCTGCTTTTCTTTACACCGCCGGAGCCAGCCTCCATGAAAATAATATACCAAATACATCACCGAAGTCAGGGTCCAGGTGATGGGATAGCTCCACTCCACCATCACCACTGTCCGGTGCAGCGGTACCGCAAAGAGAATCCACAGCACCCGCAGAATGCAAACCCCGAAGCAGGTCATAATCGTCGGCGCCACCACATCTCCGGCCCCGCGCACTGCCCCGGAGAAAATCTCCACGCAGATATAGGTCAAATAGGTGGGCACCAGGAAATGCATCATCTCCAGAGTGATCTCCATGACCTTCTGGTCCTCGGTAAACAGTCCCAGCAGCGGGCGGGCCAACAGTAGCATAACACTACTGATAATTACCGTCAGCACTGCCAAAATTCCCAGGCCCATCAAGGTGCCTTTTTTCATACGGTCATACTTCCGTGCGCCAAAATTCTGCCCCGCAAAGGTGGTCACCGAAAGCCCCATGGCATTGACGGTCATCCAATACACAAAGTCCACTTTGCCATAAACCGTCCAGCTGGCCACCGTTGCCGTGCCAAAGCTGTTGATGCTGGCCTGAATCACCATATTGCTGACAGTATACAGAATGGATTGCAGGCCCGCAGGCAGGCCCAGCCGCAGCATTTCTCTGAGCTGCATGGAGCTTACCTTCAGGCTTTTTAGATGAACCTGCCAGGGCTGTCCGTCTGCTTTCACCAGGCACAGCATCGTAAGGCCGCAGGCAAACACCTCAGAGAGCACCGTTGCCAGCGCCGCACCGGTCACGCCCATGGGAATCACCGCCACAAACAGCAGATCCAGCAGAATATTTGCAATTGCCGACGCAATCAGGAAATACAGCGGCCGCCGGGAATCGCCAATTGCCCGGAGAATCGAGGTGCCCATATCATAGAGCATCAGTGGGATCATGCCCAGGTAATATACCCGAATATATGCCATAGCGTCGTCCATAATGTCCTGGGGCGTCTGCATCACCCCAAGAATCAGCCGCGCCGTGGCAATTCCCAGAATCATAAAAACAAGGCCGCTCACCAGCGCCAGGATCACCGCCGTATGGACGCTTGCTGATACGCGTTCCCGGTCCCTTGCACCGTAATACTGGGCAATTACCACCGAAGCACCGCTGGCCAGTCCCACAAAGAAGCCCACCAGAAGCGATACAATGCTGGACGTTGCTCCAACCGCCGCCAGCGCCGAGGTGCCCAGGAACCGGCCCACAATCATTGCATCGGCGGTATTATAAAATTGCTGAAAAAAAGTTCCCATCCAAATGGGAAAGAAAAAGCCCAGCAGCGGCTTCCAGATAGAACCCTCGGCGATGCCGCTGTGGTTGATCGCGCCAACGCGCATAGCCTTACCTCCAAACAAATTTCGTGCACTTTCGCATTCATTTATTATATCGGGAGTTTCGGTAAAAAGCAACCTTGTGAATCTTGGATTCTTTTCCCCATTGCCGCATACATTTTTGCGAGGTGATGGTAATGGAACATAACATCGACGAAGCAGCGGTATGGCAGCGGGTCACCGGCAGCGCGTCCCGACAAACAGGAGAGGCCCCACGTCCGGTAACGCTAACGCCGGTACTCCAAGAAATCTGGGGGCAAATGGAGTGCTGCCATCGGCTGTTTTCCCGCATGGCCCAAAGCGGCAGCCGGGGCTATGCCTCCATTCAGCAGTCCCAGCGGCAGCAGACCGGGCAATTAGGGGCGCTGATCTGCCTGCTCACTGGGAATCCCCCCGCCGCATCCAACGGAAATCCGCCCACTGGCTCCCGCATGCAGCAGCTCATTTGGAGTCTCAACACCATAGAACGCTGTGCCGCCCGCTTAGATGAAATCTCCGCCCAGGCCGCCGGAATGGCCCGGGATACCTTAAAAGAGCTGGCCGTTCAGCAGCGACAGCTGTGGAGCCGATGCCTTATCATGCTGGGCAGTCTGGTGATGCCCTAGCGCAAAATGCACCTTTCCATTCTCTTTGTGACCTTTCTGTGAAAACCTTTTGCTTTCTAAGAGTTTTAGTGGTACATTGGAGGCAGGAAGAACCCTGTATCCGGGATATTTCCAAAGAAAGCGAGGAATGAATCATGGACCCCTTTGTGAAAAAGCCCGACCCCATTGCACCGGAGCCGGAAGTCGAAGCCAGAATGGCCGACCTCTCCGCCTACACCGTCATTGGGGAGGAAACCACCGACCGCCGCACCGACAAGACCACATTTACCTCCACCGGTGAGGCCGGTTCCTCTGCCATCTATCTTCGGGATGGCGGCACTTTGTATCTCAAAAATCCGGAGATTCACGGCTATGGTGAAATGAACGAGGCCGATCTCCGCAATGAGCTGGGCAGCAAATACGGCTTCTGCGCTGCGGTACTGGCCAACCAGAAAACCAGCCATGTTACGCTGGTAAACCCCAAAATCGTCTGCCATGAGCAGTCCACTGCCAACGGCGCCTATGCCATTTTCGGCGGCGCTGTGGTGATTGAGGGCGGCACCATCGACACCTGCAACCGTCAGGGCCATGGCGTAGATGCCTCCTATGGCGGCCATGTCTACTGCAACGGCACCGTCATCCATACCGGCGGCAGAAATTCCGGCGCACTGGCAACAGACTTCCAGGGCGGCTATATCACCGTTCGGGATATCGACGCTACCACCGAGATTCCCGGCTCCCCCGGTATCTACACTGCCGGTAAGTCCATTATCACCGCTTACAACTCCAAGTTCCTGTCCAAAGGCTGCGAAGCGGTGATGGTTGCCCATTCTCTGGGTCATACTTATCTCTATGACTGCGAGCTCACCGGCACCGTTGCACTGAACACCCATAACTCCATGAGCCCGGAGTATTCCTACATTCATATGTTTGGCGGTAAGGTCAACTCCTCCAAGGCCTCTATTCTCTGCGCAGAGGATGGCAAGGCAATTATGAATCTGGATCACGTTGCCATCGGTGACATCGCCGACGGGAACCTGGCCTATGCCCACAGCGGCGGACGGCTGGTGGCAAATCTGGCGGAGATGACCGTTGCCGGCAACCTGGATCGGGAGGAAAAATCCTATCTGGAGATCAGCCTCAAGGAGACGACCCTCACCGGCAGCGCCAACACCACTGCCCTCAGCCTGGATGCCGCCTCCACCTGGAACGTAACCGAGAATAGCCGCATTGCAGTTCTGTCGGTTGCTCCCGGCGCAGTGATTGCCGCCGATCATCCCGTTACCGTGACCTATGGCGCGCTGGATGGCGCACTTCCCGCCGCTGAAAACGTCACGTTTGTACAGGACGATCAGGTAAAGGACGACTTTGAGGCAAAAATGATGATGCCGCCTCCGGGTGGTCCCGGTGGCCCCGGCATGCCGCCTCCGCCTCCTCCCATGGACTAAACGAAAAAGTCATAAGCGGCCCTGTTTCTTCGGAAGCGGGGCCGTATTTCATTATTTACACAGTTTTTACACGCAGGCCAAATTGTTCTTTACATTATTCCACTATGATAAAGAAAAATATAAAGAGGGTAATACCACATGTGTGGGATTGTCCCACAGAAAGCGAGGGATGCAATTCATGGAAAAATTGCTTGAGAAAAAAGGTTTTATCTGCGACATGGACGGCGTGATCTACCACGGCAACCGTCTTCTGCCCGGCGTAAAGGAATTCTTAGATTGGCTGAAACGGAACGACAAGCGTTTTCTGTTTCTCACCAACTCCGGTCAATATACCCCCAAGGAGCTACAGCAAAAGCTATGGCGGATGGAGCTGGATGTGGACGAATCCCACTTTTACACCAGCGCCCTGGCTACGGCACATTTCCTCAGCAGTCAGGCTCCGGGATGCAGCGCCTATGTGATGGGCGAGCACGGGATTCTCAACGCCCTGTATGATGAAGGCATCACCTATAACGACGTGAACCCCGACTATGTAGTGGTAGGGGAGGCCAGCGGCTATAATCTGGAGATGATTACAAAGGCCATTCGCCTGGTGAATGCTGGGGCCAAGCTCATTGGCACCAACTATGACCTGACCGGCCCCACGGAAATGGGAATTGCACCGGCCTGCCGCGCCATGCTGGCCCCATTGAGCTTGCCACCGGGAAGAAGGCATATTATGTGGGAAAACCCAACCCCCTGATGATGCGCACAGGGCTGAAGCTCTTGGGCGTTCACTCCGAGGACGCCGCAATTATTGGTGATCGCATGGACACGGACATTGTGGCTGGCATTGAATCCGGACTGGACACGGTATTGGTGCTCTCCGGCGTCACCACCCGGGAAAACATGCTGGAGTTTCCCTATCGTCCCCGGTTGATTCTCGATGGCGTAGGAGATATTGCCGCTGCGGCACAGACGATGTAACTTTGATTGAAGCGAACCTCTCACACCCCGTTGGTGAGAGGTCTTTTTGTGCGTTTTCCCACGAAATTTTCACAAATTCTTCACATTTCCCTTGCGTGGCGGTGGAATTTAGGGTATAATGGAGAGTAAATGCATGATTTGCTGCATGGCAGCGTACCTTTTCTCGGTTAGGAGTAGACAACATGAATGATAAGCAGCAAGCTCTCTATGAATCCAAATTTATTGGCATCGATCAGGCGCTGGACCTGATTCAGTCCGGCGACACCATCACCCTGGGCTTCTATGGCTGTGAGCCCAGAAACATGCTGCGGAAGCTGCACACCATTGCAGACCGGGTACACGACGTTACCGTATGGTGCACCAACCCCGCAGAGGAGTATCCCTTCCTGATGGATGATTCTTTGGCCGGTAAAATTGATATTCTCACCGTGTTTTACGGACCCATTCTTCGGAAAATCCATCCCAGCCGCCGGGTACACTACGCCCCTCATAACATTCACATGGCGTCCGATTGCCTGAAGGAAGCAAAGAAGCCCAACGTATTCCTGGCCTCCGTTACCCCGCCGGATGAATATGGCTATGTCTATATGTCCATGAGCCAGCAGACCGAATACGAGATGTTCGACTGCTGCGATCTTCATATTTTCGAGATCAACGAGAACCTGCCCCATACTTACGGCTCCACCCGGATTCCCATTGAAAAGGTGGAATACTTCATCAAAGCCGACAGCCCTGTGGCAGCGCCCCCTATTCCGCCCATCTCCCAGGAGCTAAGAACCATTGCCGGAAACATTGTCGACCTGATTCAGGACGGCGACACCATCCAGCTGGGCTTTGGCGGCCTGCCCCATGCAGTGGCCGAGAACCTCATGAGCAAGAAGGATCTGGGCGTACACACCGAAATGTTCTCCACCTCCCTCTATCATCTGATGGATGCAGGTGTGGTCACCAACGATAGGAAGTCCATCAACCGCGGCAAATCCATCTGCGCATTCTGCTGGGGCGACGATGAATTCAACCGCTATATCGACTTTAACCCGGGCATTCAGGTATTGCCCCTGACCTACGTCAACAATCCCAACACCATTATGGCCAACGATAACATGGTGTCCATCAACTCTGCGCTGGAAATCGACCTGACCGGTCAGATTTGTTCGGAATCCTTGGGCTGCACCCAGTTCTCCGGTACCGGCGGCGCAACGGACTATGCTTACGGCGCATTCCATTCCAAGGGCGGCAAGGGCATTGTGGCCCTGACCTCCACCGCCAAGCATGGCACCGTCTCCCGCATCGTGCCCACCCTGACCCCCGGCGCAGTGGTTTCCATCCAGCGGAATATTGCCGACTACATCGTAACGGAATACGGCGCAGTCCGGCTACGTCATCTGCCTCTGGACCAGCGCGTGAAGGCTATGATTTCCATTGCCCACCCCGATTTCCGGGAGGAACTGCAGAAGGAAGCAGACCGGCTGATGATCTGGTAATTCCATGAATAAAAGTTTCCCGACTCTATGCGATTTGCACAGAGTCGGGATTTTTGTTATTCCAATGTCCAATCCATGGGTTTCTGCCCGTTTTCCGCAAAGAATTCGTTGATCTTAGAAAACGGACGGCTGCCGAAGAAGCCCCGATAGGCCGACAGCGGGCTGGGGTGGGCCGAGGTCAGCACCAGCCGCGGCGCATCCAACTGAATCAGCGGCGCTTTTTTGATGGCAAAATTGCCCCAGAGCACAAAGGCGATGGGCTGGGGCAGGGAATTGGTGGCCCGAATCACCTGATCCGTAAACTGTTCCCAATGGAATTTCCGGTGAGAGCCCGCCTTATGCGCCTCCACTGTCAAGACCGCATTCAGCAGCAGCACGCCGTTCTTCGCCCAAGGCAGCAGGCAGCCGGTCTTGGGAATCGTCAGCCCCAAATCCGACTCCATTTCCTTATAAATATTCCCCAATGATTTGGGAATCGCCACCCCCGGCTCCACGGAAAAGCTGAGTCCATGTGCCTGGCCCGGCTCATGATAGGGGTCCTGCCCCAGAATTACCACCCGCACCTGCTCCGGCGGCGTGGTGCGCAGGGCCGCAAAGAGCTTTTCCCTGGGCGGATACACCTCCGTATTTTCATAGGCGCTTTCCACCTGCGCCGACAATGCATCCCATTTTTCCCGGGGAAAATCAATATAATCTCCCCAAGTGCCAAGTTCCTTCCAGTCCATTTTTATTCTCCTTTTACGCTCTTACGGATGCCGCAGGCTGGGCGCCTTCTCCATCCAGCTGTCATAGGAATCTCGCATCACCGTCACGCCGTAATACTCCAAAATACGGAACGAAAACATCAGATGGAACACCGTCTCTGCGTCTCCCAAATCCACACTGATAAGGTCGTTGATTCGATCAATGCGCTTGGACAGGGTATTTCGGTGGATATACAATGCCGCTGCCGCCTCGCTGATGTTCTGATTGCAGGAGAGATAGGCATGCAGGGTACCCATGAGCTCCGTGCCATTTTTCCGGTCATAGGATTCCAGCTTTAGCACCGCGGAATGGCACAGCTGGAGCAGACTCACCTGGGGAGCGCACAATTCCAGACAGTGATAAATAGAATAAGCGTCATAGTGAAACAGCGGGCCGGTGCCCTCCAGTAGCAGCCCCATTTGCAACGCCTTCATGGCCTGCTGATGCCGCCCGGAGAGATTCCGCAGGTGATAGGCCGTCTGACTGACCCCCGCCACCATCTGGTTCTTCCGCAAAAACTCCGCCACATCCCCCAGCACCAGCGTATCCTGGGTGGTTTGGTCGTATACATGAATCACCAGCTTGATCTGGCTGCCATAGAGAAACGCCGTGGCATCCGGGAACTGCCGCTGTAGGGCCAGCCGTTTTTTCTCCAGCTCCAGATAATCCCCGCCGTCCTCCGCCTCGTTTCGTCCGCCGGGTCGAATGGTCAAAACCCGATAGGGCATTTTGAGGTTCCATTTAAAAAACCGGCACCGGTCCAAAATCATCTGCTCCTCGCGGATGGTGCCGTTGAGCAGGTCCGAAATAAAGAATTCCAGCATATCTTCCGGGTATTCGGCATAGTGGAGATCCTTTTGCATTTTCAGGCTGCAAAGATCGCTTAAAATCGCCATCAGGTCCAGCTCCTCCTGGGAGGGTGGGCCGCCATAGCCTGGGGAGAGCAGATAGCCGATGAGCTTATCCTCCTGGGCCACGGCACAGCGGACAATGGGCAGGCCGGTGGAATCCGTTGATAGCACCGGGCTTCCTGACCGCAGGGCGGACTGATACAGGCCCAGATTGACGATATTCAGTGGCAGGCTCTGCTCCTGATTGATTTCAATCCACCGGGGATCGTCAATGGTGTTATCCGGCGTGATGGCCAGCACATGATAGGTGAGATCCGCCAAAATCAACGGACTTTTCAGGGATTGCCGCGCCGTGTCCAGCAGCTCCTGCAGGCTGCGGCACCGAACCAGGGCATGAATGCTGCTATGGATTGGCTCTCTGGGCATGGTGAAATGGCTCCTTTCATTTCCAGTGTGCATAGTATAACAAATCGAAAAGAGATTGTCAGCAGGATTGCTGAAAAAAGTGCAGATTTGTACACAAAGCAGAAAAAAGAGTGTGCAAACTGTACTTTACCGCCGGTGTGCAAAAACGCTACAATAAAGCCAAGAAATGAAGCAAACCGATGAATTATAAATGAGAAATGAGGAATATTTCATGGCATACGCCTATGACGATTACAAAAAGATGTACGCTGAGAAGAAGCGTACCCTCCAGCAGTGCCTGGACATGATTCAGTCCGGCGACCATATTTGCTTTGGTAAGGACTGCAACGAGCCCAAGATGTTCTGCCAGCAGCTCCACACCGTTGCCCATCGGGTGGAGAATGTTACCGTTTTGAAGGGTCGTTCTTCTGATTTTGGTTTCCTCCAGAACGAGGACGTAGCCGGTCATATTCTCACCCAGTCTGCATTCTTCTCCAAGGGCTGGCAGCGTCCCCTGGAGCTAGGAACCTGCACCTTCGTTCCCAACGATCTTCGGGATCAGCCCATCTGGTATAATGACGCCAATCCCCGGAACACCTATATTGCCGCCGTCACCCCCATGGACGAAAACGGCAACTTCCAGGTCAACCTCTCCCAGATGTGGGAGCGCGACATTGATCCCCTTTCCTGTAAGAAGATCATTCTGGAGGTCAACAAGAATCTGAAAACCATCAACGGCGGCGTGGACATTAACATCAAGGATGTAGACGCCTTCTATGAGGCCGAGTATCCCATCTATGAGATTCAGGACGCGCCTTCCTCCGAAATCGACAATGTGATCGGTCAGTATGTTGCCGAGCTGGTGCACGACGGCGACACCATTCAGCTGGGCATCGGCTCTTTACCCAATGCCTGCGCCCGGAACCTGATGGATAAGAAGGACCTGGGCATTCACAGCGAAATGTTCACCAACCTCATGGGCACCATGGTGGAGAAGGGCGTCATCACCGGCGCGCGTAAGAACCTGAATCCTGGGAAGCACATCTTCTGCTTTGCCGGCGGTACCAGCCACCTATTCGATATGCTCCACAAGGACCCCAACTGCATCATCCGTCCCGCAACCTATGTCACCGATCCCATGATTATCAAGCAGAACGACAACATGGTTTCCATCAACGCCATTATGGAGATCGATCTCACCGGCCAGGTGTGCTCCGAGTCCATCGGAACCCGTCAGTATTCCGGCCCGGGCGGTGCATTTGACTTTGCTTATGGCGCAGCCCACAGTAAGGGCGGCCGCAGCATCCTGATTATGCACTCCACCACCAATAAGGGCGAGTCCAAGATTAAGCCTATTCTGACCCCCGGCGCTGTGGTCACCATCCCCCGTCCCTATGTGGATATTGTGGTCACCGAATACGGCATTGCCCATATGCGTGGCCAGACCGTGCAGAACCGCGTGAAGAACCTCATCGCCATCGCCCATCCCGACTTCCGGGAGGAGCTGACCCGCGAGGCGCAGAAGCTGTTCTACATCTAATTTCATTACCTCCAGTCGCAAGACTGATAGCCAAGAACCCCCGTGCAGAGATGGTCACTGCATGGGGGTTCTATTTTACGGCTGCCAGTTGATTTCCGCGTCCGGCAGCAGGGGCAATTCTCGAAAAATCCGCGTGGTAATGGCGTGATATTCGGTGAGCGAGGTGGTTTTTCGCAGGAGCTTTTGATATTTTTCCCGCTCGCCAAACAACAAAATCAGATAGCTCCATACTTCCTTCATGCGGAACATGGTATTTCGCGGGCTTCCCACCTTTGCGGCGGTGGCGTCAAACAGTTCCCCGTGAAAATTCTCAATTGCTGTCACCGTAGGGCCGCCGGTGCCCTTAATCTGTTGCACCAGCGCCGGATTTGCCACCAATCCCCGGCCCAGCATCATACCGGACATGCCGGGATAGGCTGCTTCGAGCCGTTTTACATCCCCGGCAATGCCAACGCCGCCGCTGAGGGCCACCGGGAACGAGCATGCTGCCAGTGCCTGCGCAAAATACTCCATGCGCACCGGGCGGCGATACAAATCCGCCCGAACTCTGGGATGCACCGTCAGCTCTCCAATGGGATACCGCTGATACAACTCCAGCAGCGGCCCAAATTCCTCCGGGTCATCCATCCCCAGGCGGGTTTTGATTGAAATCGTAATGGGTGCTTTTTCAAATACCTCGTCTAAAAATACCCGCAGCTTATCCGGGTATGCCAAGAATCCCGAGCCCTTTCCCTTTGCAGTCACCGTGCCGGAAGGGCAGCCCAGGTTCAGGTTGACTTCCGAATAGCCCAGCTCTTTCAGCTTCTTCGCCGCCTGGATAAACGGCCCCGGCTGATTGGTCAGTAATTGCGGCACCAATTCAAAGCCTTGGTTGCTCTCCGGCAGCACCTGCTGTAAATCCTTCTTGGTGAGTGCGGGGCCGTCGGCGGTGGGGGAGAGGAACGGGGTATAGTACCGGTCTACGCCGGGGAAATATCGGTGATGGAGGCTGCGGAATACATCGTCCGTAATCCCCTCCAGGGGTGCAAAATAATATCGCATATTGTCCATCCAATCTAAATCGTTTCCTTTATCATACCCGATGGAGTAAGCCCCCGTCAAGTGTGTCATTTTACTTGACATTCTAACGATTGCGCCTTATAATACCAAAAGTCTGAAATCGGACTTTAAAACAAGAGGAGGGAGATGGCATGGAAGAACCATTGCAGACCCGTTTGGCCCGATATAACCAGCTCTGCCGGGGATACGACGACATCTATCGTCAGGCTGCGCTGGAGGCGGGCATTTCCTTTGTCCCCTACTACATTTTATTGATGCTCTGTTGCACCGACCAGCCCCAAACCCAAAGCGACATTCAAAAGAATTCCTTTTATCCCAAGCAAACCATTAACTCCGCAGTGATGCGGCTGCAAGAGTTGGGATATTTAACGCTGCTGCCCCAGGGCCGCCGAAAAATTCTGACCATAACCGAAGCCGGTATGGAATTTTGCCGCCAGCGCGTTTTCCCGGTCTTAACCGCCGAGGAAGAATCCTTTATGGAGCTGAGTCTACAGGAGCAGGAACAGCTGCTTTTCACCACAGAAAAGCATTTACAGTTATTCCACCAGCGGTTATCTGCTGGCAGGGAATCGTCCGGAGAATGATAGGAGGTTTTTATGAGTCAAAATGATATTGCAAAGGACATGACACAAGGTCCGGTGCTTCGGCAGCTTGCGATCTTTGCCATTCCCGTTGCCCTGGCCAATGCGCTTCAGGCCATCTACAGCATGGTAGACATGGTGGTGGTAGGTCAGGTAGTTGGTTCCTCGGGCCTGTCTGCCGTGGGCATTGGCGGTCAGCTGCTGAATATGTTTTTGTGCATCGGCATGGGCTTTAGCTTCGGTGCACAGATTCTGCTGAGCCAGCAGGTGGGTGCAAAGGATCACGATCTACAGCCCACCATCGGTACCCTGTTTACCACGGAGCTTATCGCCAGCGTGATCTTTGGTATCGTGGGCATTGTGTTCTGTAATCCGCTGCTGCGCATGATGAATACACCAGACGCTGCATGGGCCGACGCACGCAGCTATACCATCATTTGCTGCTGCGGTATGGTCTTTATTTATGGGTATAATGCAGTCTGTGCCATTCTTCGTGGCATGGGCGAGAGTAAGCTGCCCATGATCTTTATCGCCATCGCATCGGTGGTCAATCTGCTGCTGGATCTTCTGTTTGTGGCAGTCTTCCATATGCGTGCTGCGGGTGCTGCGCTGGCAACGGTCATTGCCCAGTGTGTCAGCTTTGTCGTCTCGGTGGTCTATCTCTATAAAAACCGTTCGCGCTTTGGCTTTGACTTCAAGCTCCAGAGCTTTAAGCCCAGCAAAGAGCGCTTGACTCCCATCTGCAAGCTGGGTATTCCTTATATCGCCCAAAGTCTGCTGATCACCTGCTCCATGATGTATGTCAACTCCCAGGTCAACCACTTTGGCGTTACGGCATCGGCAGTGGACTCCATCGGCAACAAGCTCAATTCCATTGTCAACATTGTGGTCGGCGCTGTTTCTGTTTCCAGTGCCACCATGATCGGTCAGTGCTTTGGCGCAAGAAAGATGGACCGGATCAAGCACTGCTATCGGGCCTGCCTTGCCATCTGCATGATCTCCTGTGCCATTCTTTGCGGCGCTTACCTGCTGTTTCCCAAGCAGATTTTCCATCTGTTCAGCTCGGAAGCCGATGTCATCGCTATGGCGCCCCAGTACATGGTCATCGCAGCGGTGTGGGTACTGTCCATCTGCACCATGACTGCTCCTTATTCCGTGGTAGACGGTGTAGGCAACGCCATGCTGGGCCTGGTGATTTCCGTACTGGACGGCGTAGTTGCTCGAATTGGACTCTGCATCATCCTGGGCAACACCATGGGGCTGTCGGGCTTCTGGCTGGGCAATGCATTGGCCGGATTCGTCACCACCATTATGGCAGGCGTCTATTATTACTCCGGCGCCTGGAAAAAGCGTCAGCTCCTGCTGAAGCGTGACGAAGCGCCGCAGTAATCGTCATACATACACAAATCCCTGCTCCCGATTGGAAGCAGGGATCGTTTTTTCCGTTTTACTTGCTCTCGCGCTTGGCAATGGTTCTTGCCACATGCACGCCGGATGCGCCAGCCTGGGCCAGGCCGCGGGTAATACCTGCGCCGTCGCCAATGGCAAACATGTTCTCCAGCGGAGTTTCCAGTTCGCCGGACAGCTGGAGCCGTGCGGAATAGAACTTAACCTCAACACCATAGAGCAGGGTATCCTGGTTTGCAGTGCCGGGAGCCAGCTTGTCCAGGGCGTAGATCATCTCAATGATATTATCCATATGCCGCTTGGGAAGCACCAGACTCAGGTCGCCGGGGGTTGCATTCAGGGTGGGCTTGGTAAAGCTCTTGCCCAGTCGATGCTCGTTGGTACGAACGCCCTTAATCAGGTCGCCAAAACGCTGCACCAGTACGCCGCCGCCCAGCATATTGCTGAGAGATGCAATGTGCTTACCATAGGTATAGGGCTCCTTAAAGGGAGAGGTAAAGCGGTTGGAAACCAGCAGTGCAAAGTTGGTGTTTTCACTGCGCAGGGCCGGATCGGAATAAGAGTGACCGTTGACGGTAATCAGGCCGTCTACATTCTCCGACACCACATGACCGTAGGGGTTCATGCAGAAGGTACGAACCTGGTCGTTATACTGCTTGGTGCGGTAAACCAGCTTGGACTCATAGACAACACTGGTGATATGCTCAAATACCTTTGCAGGGAGCTCTACGCGAACGCCCAGATCCACCTGGTTGTTAATCAGGGGCAGCTTGAGCTTTTTGCACTCATCGCAGAACCACTCTGCGCCGCTGCGGCCGGGTGCTGCCACCAGGTATTTGCAGGTGATGGTATCATCGTCCAGGGTCAGAGTATATTCGCCGTTGTCGTCCCGGGCAATGGTGCGGACAGGAGAGCGGAACCGGAATTCCACATGGTCCTTCATATGCTCATAGATGCACTGGAGAATTTTCAGGTTGTTCTCCGTGCCCAGATGCTTACAGCGGGCGCCCAGCAGATGGAGGTCATGGTGCAGTGCCTGAACCTCAATGGCGCGGGCTTCTAGGGTTTCGGTGGAGAACACGTCTTTGGTTGCACCGTGCTCCACGTTGATGGAGTCTACATAGTCGATGAGATCCATCAGCTCTTTTCCATCCATATAGTCCGTGAGCCAGCCGCCAAACTGGGTGGTAAAGTTGTATTTTCCGTCAGAAAATGCACCGGCGCCGCCAAAGCCCGCCATAATGGCACAGGGCTTGCAGCCAATGCAGGACTTCACCTTTCCGGTGACAATGGGACACTGGCGGGAATAAATATCTGCACCCTGCTCCAATACCAGAACACTCAGTTCCGGGCGCAGCTTCATCAGCTCATATCCGGCAAATACGCCAGCCTCGCCGGCGCCGATAATGGCTACATCATAATGCATAGTCGTTTCTCCTTCCATGGTGGTGGATAACTGGCAAACCAATTTATTTTATCAGAGGCTTCGATAAAAATCAAGCCTTATTTTCATTTTCCCATAAAAAGCGCCCTTCCAATCCCGGAAGAGCGCTTTTCTTACTTGTGATACCGGCTGCCGGCCAGAATGCTTTCCGCCCGATACAGCTGCTCCAATACCATCACCCGGCACAGATGATGAGGGAACGTCATGGGGCTGATGCTCAGTCGAAAATCTCCCTGAGCCTTTAGACTGCTGTCAATACCAAAGGACGAGCCCATCAGAAACACCAGGTCAGATTTTCCGCCCAGCCGCACCTGATCCATCTTTTCCGCCAGCTGCTCCGAGGATAGGAGCTTTCCCTCCGGGGTAAAAATACACAGCCAAGCGTTTTTCGGGAGCTTTTGCCGCACTGCATCCGCTTCCTTTTTCAGCGCCGCATCAATCTGGGCCCGGGAAGGGTTGTCCGGCAAATGCACCTCCGGCAATTCAATGATCTGAATGCCGCCATATGCTTTCAGCCGCTTTTCATATTCCGCGCATGCCTGGCGGTAGAAGGTTTCCTTCATTTTTCCGGTGACAATTAAAGTCAGCATGACTGTTTTCTCTGCTCCAGCGCCGCAACAATCTGATCTACCATGTTTTCAATATCATTGCGGTTGGGGTCGGCGGCAATGGTAATCTCCGCCCAGCTTTCATAGATGGGCACCCGCTGGGCATAGAGAGTATCCAGGCTCTCACCGGGACCAAAGGCAATGCCCCGGGTCTTGATGTTGCTGAGCCGCGCCCGAAGCTCCTCCAACTCCACCTTTAAGTAGATCACCGTACCAATGTCCTTCATATGACCCATGGCCTCCGGCTCCAGGGGAACCGAACCGCCGGTTGCCACCACGGTATGATGGGGATGGAGGCCGCAGATCACGCGATTTTCAATGTCCAGGAAGGCTTCCTTGCCCTCATTGTCCAGAATTTCCTGTAGGGTCTTGCCGGTGTCTTTGCAAATCTCCAAATCGCCATCCACAAAATCCATCGCCAGGGTTTTGGCCAGGATAACGCCAATGGTGCTTTTGCCAGCCCCGGGCATACCAATGAGAATCAGATTGTCCTTCACGTTAGTCCTCCAAATAATAGGTAATATACCACATGCCATGCTCTCCCTTTTTGTTCTTGGTCAGGGCCACGGTGGAATCCTTCTGATCCGCCAGCACCGTTTCCGTATCGTCATAGGCAATGCCCACATAGCCCGCCTCATCATAATACAGATAGTAGTACACCACATTGTCTTCCACAGCGATATTCCACAACCGCAGATTCGTAATTGCGGAGCCGCCGGAGGTTTCCACACCATAGAGTGCGTCCTCGGTGTTCATCAGCTGGATCAGGGAGCGCTGAACCTCCGTATTATCCGCAAAAAGCTCCGAAATGTCCTGATATTTTCCATCGTACCATGCCAGCATTTTGTCGCCGTTCTTACTGCCGTAGAGCCGAAGTCCATTCATATCGTGAAAATTCAGGGCAGTATCCATATAGGAATCCAGCTGATTGACGTCGGAAAACACGGATTTCGCCGCGCTCATATAGTCCGTGTAGGTGGTGGTGTTAATGACGGATTCATCGGTTCCAAACAGCGCGCCCAGGGCATTGCCCAAAAACATGCCAATCAAAAACGCAACGATCACCGCAAACACCGCCACCGCCATGGTTCTGGGAAACGGGTTTTCTTCCTTGGGGAATTTAATATCCATAGATTACTTTTCCTTTAACAGGTCGCGGATTTCCCTGAGCAGCTCTTCCGTAGTGGGGCCCTTGGGCTCCTCGGGGGCTTCTTCCTTCTTCGGCGCAAGCCGGTTGACCGCCTTTACAATCCAGAATACCACAAATGCAGTAATCAAGAAGGTAATAATAGCGTTAATCACTGCACCAATGCCAAAAGGTCCTACAGTAATTCCAGAAAAATCCGTTTTACCCAAAATTAAAGCAATAATCGGCGTCAGCAGATTTTCCACCACAGAGGTAACAATTGCCGTAAAGGCAGAACCAATAACCACGCCAACAGCCATATCCAGCACGTTGCCGCGCATAATAAAGGTCTTAAACTCAGAGATCCATCCAGACTTTTTCATGGGGATATGCCTCCTTATTTTTTACTTCTTCTTGGGTACCAGCTTTTCCTTGCCGCCCATGTAGGGACGAATGACCTCGGGGATCAGTACGGTGCCGTCCTCCTGCAGGTTGTTCTCCAGGAATGCAATGAGCATTCTGGGGGGCGCCACACAGGTGTTGTTCAGGGTATGGGCCAGTTGCATCTTGCCGTTTTCGTCCTTATAGCGGATCTTCAGGCGGCGGGCCTGGGCGTCTCCCAGGTTGGAGCAGGAGCAAACCTCAAAATACTTCTGCTGACGGGGGCTCCAAGCCTCGATGTCGCAGGACTTCACCTTCAGATCAGCCAGGTCGCCGGAGCAGCACTCCAGCTGACGAACCGGGATGTCCATGGAGCGGAACAGCTCAACAGACAGCTCCCACAGCTTTTCGTACCAATCCTTGCTGTCCTCGGGCTTGCAGACCACGATCATCTCCTGCTTTTCAAACTGGTGAATCCGGTAGATGCCGCGCTCCTCAATACCATGGGAGCCTTTCTCCTTCCGGAAGCAGGGGGAATAGGAGGTCAGCGTCAGGGGCAGCTGCTCTGCGGGAAGAATCTGGTCGATAAAGCGGCCAATCATGGAATGCTCGGAGGTACCGATGAGGTACAGGTCCTCGCCTTCAATCTTATACATCATGGCGTCCATATCGGTCTGACTCATAACGCCCTCTACCACGTTGCCATGGATCATAAAGGGAGGAATCACATAGGTAAAGCCCTTGTCGATCATGAAATCACGGGCATAGGCCAGCACTGCCTCATGGAGCCGCGCAATGTCGCCCAGCAGATAATAGAAGCCGCTGCCGGAAACGCGGCCTGCGGAATCCAAGTCAATGCCGTCGAAGCTCTCCATGATCTCGGTATGATAGGGTACGGGATAATCCGGCACCTTGGGCTCGCCAAACCGCTGAACCTCAACGTTATAGCTGTCGTCTGGGCCAATGGGCACGGTGGGATCAATGATATTGGGGATCACCAGCATAATCTTGTGGATTTCAGCTGCCAGCTCGTCCTCTTTCTTCTCCAGTTCTGCCAGACGGTCTGCATCCGCCTTGACCTGTGCCTTGACGGCCTCAGCCTCTTCCAGCTTGCTGGGGTCCTTCTTTGCCATGCCCATGAGCTTGCCGATCTGCTTGGACAGGGTGTTCCGGGCAGTCCGCAGCTCCTGTGCCTCGGAAATGACGGCACGGTTCTCTGCGTCCAGCGCAATGACCTTGTCTACCAGGGGCAGCTTTTCGTCCTGGAACTTCTTTTTAATGTTTTCCTTTACAACGTCGGGGTTCTCCCGGATAAATTTAATGTCAAGCATGTCTTTCCACCTCGTAATTTATTTGTCTCTTAAATGCTCCAGCGCCTCAATGAGCTGCTGAAGGTCGTCGTCGCCGTAATATTCCAGCTGAAAAATGCCTTTTTTCTTGCCCGGATGGATTTTTACCCCCCGGCCCAGAGATTTACTCAGCGTTTTCTCGCATTCCCGATAATAATCTACCTTTAAAACGTTCTCCGGCTCCGGTTCCTCCTGGGGCTTCATCAACCGCTTTACCATAGCTTCCGTCTGACGTACGGAGAGCTGCTGATCCAGAATTCGCTGTGCCGCTTCCTTCTGCATCTCCTCTGAGGGCAGGGGAAGTAGTGCCCGGGCATGACCCGCGGACAGGCTACCGTCCTCCACCAGAGATACAATGGACTTGGGAAGATTCAGCAGACGCAATGCATTGGTTACGGTTGTTCTTGCTTTTCCAACACTTCTCGCCGTTTCCTCCTGACTCATATTAAAGTCGGAGATCAGCGCCGCATAGCCCCGCGCTTCTTCCATGGGGTTCAGGTCTTCCCGCTGAAGGTTTTCGATGAGAGCCAGCTCCGCAGCGGTTTTGTCGTCCGCCTCCAAAATGGTCACCGGCACCTCCTTCAGTCCCGCCAGTCGGGATGCGCGCCACCGCCGCTCACCGGCAATGATCTGATAATAGCCGTTGGCCAGGGGACGCACTGCAATGGGCTGAATCAGTCCGTGATCCGCAATGGAGGCAGCCAATGTTCCCAGCGCTTCTTCATCAAAGTCCTGCCGAGGCTGGGCACGGTTGGGCTCCAGCTTTTGAATGGGCAGCACATTGTGTTCCTTCTGCGGCTCCTCTGATACCGCCGGCTCTGCAAACAGGGCCCCCAGGCCCTTGCCAAGTCCTTTTTGGCTTGATTTTGCCATAGAACCGCTCCTTTATCTCGTAAAATCGCATGGCCCAGACGTTTCACGTGAAACATTTCTGTTCTGTCCGTCCATGCTATATTCTATACTGTTTTTTGAATGATTTCCTCTGCCAGGTTACGATAGCTCTCTGCACCACGACTGAATTTATCATAAGCGGTGATAGGAAGGCCATGGCTGGGTGCTTCACTGAGGCGAACATTTCTGGGAATCACCGATGCAAACACTTTTCCAGGAAAATGCCGCCGCACCTCCTGCGCCACCTGCATGCTGAGGTTCGTCCGACCATCGTACATAGTCAGTACCAAGCCAAAAATGCCAATGGTGGGCTGATAAGTGCGCTTTACGGCTCGAAGGGTGCCCATCAGGTCGCTGAGTCCTTCCAGTGCATAGTATTCGCACTGTACCGGAACAATCACCTGATCCGCCGCGCATAATGCATTCAAGGTCAGCAACTCCAAAGAGGGGGGGCAATCGATCAAAATATAATCATATTCCTTTTTCAGGGGCTCCAGTGCATCCTTTAGTCGGAATTCCCGGCGCTCCAAGCTGACCAATTCGATGCCTGCACCAGCCAATGCCGCGCCCGAGGGAATCAAATCACCGTATTTTGTGGAGATCACCGCATCTTTTGCCGGAACATCGTTGATAATTACATCATAGATGGAGCTGGCAACATCCGTTTTTTCCACGCCAAGGCCAGATGTGGCATTCGCCTGGGGATCAAAATCACATAGCAAAACCCGTTTTCCCAGGTCATGCATTGCCGCAGTCAGGCTTACCGCTGTTGTTGTCTTGCCTACGCCGCCTTTTTGGTTGACCAATGACAAAACCATGCTTCCAGTCTCCTTTCTCTCCTGCAAACCGCCGTGTTTCTCGAAAATACCGGCACACATTATTATAACAACTAGCGTATCACAATGCAAGAGGAACCACGGTCAAACAGCCTTAAATGTTTCACGTGAAACATACCGTCCAACACCGCAACGTTTCACATGAAACATATCTGCCCCTATTCTTGACCCGGTGCGTATCTTTTGGTAAAATATTAGGGCAAGCCCTCACAAATCAGCAGACGTATTTGCGCAGGGTTTTCCCCTGAAAGGAGGGATGGACCTTGGAGCTATCCTTACTATACTACTTTAAAACCGTTGCAGAGCAGGAAAATATCACAAAAGCCGCAGAACTGCTCTATATCTCTCAGCCCGCCCTGAGTAAAGCCATTGCAAAGCTGGAAAAAAGCTTGGATGTGACGCTGTTTGAGCGAAGAAAGGGCCGCATTAGCCTTTCTGCCATGGGCCGGGTATACTATGAATATGTCTCCTCCGCTTTTCAGGTGTTGGAATCCGGTGAGCGAAAGCTGGAGGAGATGAAGGAAACCTCCGGTGAAATGGTTTCCATCGCCTCTCCGGTGGCAGGTGTGTTACAGGAGCTCATCTATAATTTTCTGCTGTCCGGCGACCTGATTCAGATCAATCAGTATTTATATGAGGAGCACATTTTGGAAAGCAAGCTGCTGTCCGGGCAGTTGGACTTTGCTGTAACCCCCATCACTATTGAAAACAGCGAAATTGAGCAAATCAAGCTCATGGACGAGGATATTTTCATTGTGGTCAGTCAGGACCATCCCCTGGCCAGGAAAAAATATATTCAGCTCGCCGATTTGAAGGACGATTACTTCTTGGTGGATGAGGCAAGCTTCGATCAAAAGATTGTACGGGTGCTCTGCGGCATAGCAGGCTTTGAGCCAAAAATTCTGTTGCACAGCAATGAGGGCGATCTCATTGACGATGCTCTGCGCAGCAATCTAGGCGTTGCGCTGGTACCGGCCAACCTGATTTATCGGAAGAATATGAGTCGTTTGGCCATATTGCGGGCAACGGATGTGGAGCTGGTGCGTCTTTTGTCCATTGCAAAGCGCCGGGATCGGATTTTCCAGGCCAACACGGCGCGGCTCTACCACTATACCATTCACTACTTTGAGAATCTGGGGCAAGAGCTCCATGAATACTTCAATCAGATTTTGCCGGAAAAGCCCGATGCAGCAAAAAAACGGCTGGGCATTAACAATCTCAAAGGGTAATCCACACAAATCACTACATTATATATAATGTATACAACAGAAATCGAGGCATGATTATGGGATCATTGATTTGCGGCATTCATCATGTAGCACTGAAATGTGACGGAACCGCCGAATTTGAAAAGACACTGGACTTTTATCAGAACACATTAGGGCTGGAACTGGTCCGCAGTTGGGGAGAAGGCGAGGGTGCCGGTGCCATGTTATCCACCGGAAACGGTCTGCTGGAGATCTTTGCATCCGGCGAAAAGCTGCCCCAGGGCGCCATTCGCCATTTTGCCCTACGAACCCAGCGGGTAGACGACTGCGTTCAGGCAGTACGCAATGCAGGCTATCCCATTACCGTTGAGCCAAAGGATATCGTCATAGCCTCCAACCCGCCGTTCCCCGCAAGAATTGCGTTTTGCACCGGCCCGGTGGGGGAAGAGATTGAATTTTTCCAGGAAAGAACCCTATGAACATTGAAAAAATGACGACAGAAACCGTGGATGCTGTAGCAAAACTAGAGGAGGCGTGCTTTTCCACCCCTTGGAGCCATAAGGATTTGGTTTCTGAGTTGGAAAATCCCTGGGCCATCTGGATCACCGCCATGGAAGGCGGAAATTTAGCCGGATATCTGGGTATCCAATACGGTCCGGACGGCGCGGACATCATGTCCATTGCCACTTCGCCGGATTTTCGTGGAAAAGGTGTTGCAAAACAGCTGCTGTCTGACATGGAATTTCGGCTCAAAGCGCTGCATTTACAGTGGATCACCCTGGAAGTACGCCCTTCCAACGCCTCGGCTCTGGCACTTTATACGTCTCAGGGCTTCCGTCAGGTAGGCCGCAGGCCAAAATATTATCAAAAACCCACAGAAGACGCGCTGCTTCTGACAAAATACTTTGAGGAGGAACCCAAATGCTGATATTGGGGATCGAAAGCTCCTGTGACGAAACTGCCCTGGCCATTTCCCGGGACGGCAGGGAGATTTTATCCAACTGTGTGCTAAGTCAGATTGACATGCACACCATTTACGGCGGTGTAGTACCGGAAATTGCATCCCGGAAGCATATTGAAGCCATTACAGGGCTGGCAGATCAGGCGCTGAAAGAGGCCGGTGTGACCCGGAAGCAGCTGGATGCCATTGCCGTCACCTATGCGCCGGGGCTGATTGGCGCATTGCTGGTGGGCGTCAACTTTGCAAAGGCCGCTGCCCTTGCCCTGGATATTCCCATTGTGCCGGTTCATCATATTCGCGGCCACATCGCAGCCAATTACATTGCATTTCCGGAACTGGAGCCGCCCTTTGTGTGCCTGAGCGTTTCCGGCGGTAATACGCTGATTTTGGACGTACGGGATTATACCGACACGCGAATTCTCGGTTCCACCCGGGATGATGCAGCAGGGGAGTGCTTCGATAAGGTGGCCCGTGTGCTGGGAATGCCCTATCCCGGCGGAAAAGCGCTGGATGAAAAGAGTATGACCGGCAATCCCAAGGCTTATCATCTGCCCCGTTCCAAAGTTGACGGTGCGCCGCTGGATATGAGCTTCTCAGGACTAAAAACCGCTGCCCTGAACATTATCCACAATGCACAGCAAAAAGGAGAAGAACTGAACCTGCCGGATCTCTGCGCCAGCTTTGTTTCCGCGGTGCAGGATACCCTGGTACCCCGTACCATGGAGGCTTTACAGGAAACCGGTTATGGTAAACTAGCCATTGCCGGTGGCGTTGCAGCCAATTCCCACATTCGCCGTGCGTTTGAACAGGAATGTGGAAAAGTCGGCGCAAAACTCTATATGCCGCCGCTGTCGCTGTGCGGTGATAATGGCGCCATGATCGCCTGCCAGGGCTATTATGAATACCAGGCCGGGCACATTGCAGGGCAGGAACTCAACGCCATTGCCTCGCTTCCCGCAGAGCACGGTAGTTATATTGGAAATTAATTCCATTTTAATCCTTTATTTTCATATTTCATGGATTTATTCGAAAAAAAACGCGGGATTTGAAAGAAAATATTCTTGATTTTTGGAAATAATTTACTTGACAAGATTTTTGAATAAATTTTATGTCAACTAAAGTTACCCACAGAGACGTGTAAAACTCTTGTGGAGAACTCTGTGGATAATCTGGAAAACCCGAAATTGTAGGGAGGAAACCTGTGAATAACTGTGGAAAACTCTGTGGATAGTGTGGATAACTTTTGCACATCCCCTTTGTTGTAATTTTTATGTAAACTCATAGGATTTGCTGCCGCAGTTCGGTTTGACTTTCATTCTGCATAACCAAATTCTTATGCCGTCATTTCCATGTTTTCTGAGTCCGGTACTTGACGAGATATCAGTTTCATGGTAAAATAGAAAGGCTAAATTGCTGATGTGGCTCAATGGCAGAGCATCTCACTCGTAATGAGAAGGTTGTGGGTTCGATTCCCACCATCAGCTCCACCTATACAGGACAAAATAGATGTCACGAACAAAAGCACCGAGGAATCGGTGCTTTTGTCGTATTTCTTCGCAAATAACCACCCTTTTCACCGCAAAAATCAGATATTCGGAAATCGGAATACTTTTTCAAACCTTCACGACAAAATAGATATCATCCCATAATTCAGCAATTCTTTTTGATCTGAACCCCTCACCTGCTAATATCCCTTCTCAAAGCCCAGTCTGAATGAATGTTCAGGCTGGGCTTTTTTGCGTTCTCTGAAAAACATCAGCATTACGCTGATCATATAGATTATCACCAAGGCCCCTGCGTCCGTCATTTATTGATTGGATGCAGGGGCCTTTTTTCGTTTAGGACAGCACCGCATAAATTGGCGGCGAGCATCCAGCCAGAGATTTTGCGCTGGAAAAAGACAGTTTTTCGCTGGCATACTTTGTGTATGGCAAGAAAAAATAACGAATTTCCGGCGCAAAAGATCGGCTGTAGGCTGTCGCCACATTTGTGGGGCGCTGTCCCTGGAAGGGAGTTGTTTCAAACGAAAGTAAAAATCCATAAAAGCCTCTTTGCCCTCCTGCTAGTATTCGCACTGGTCATCGGACTTCTGCCTAGTGTTCTAGCGGACAATGAGCCCAGCACAGCAGAATCTGCGGAGGAAATGCTGGTGGAGTTCCAGCCGGAGGAGTCGCCAGCCATTTCGCCTCCGACACAATCCATATTGGAATCAGACAAAGCCGTGGAAGATTCCGAGGCGGAGGCAGAAGATGATGTGCCCACCTCCATGGACGGCGAAACCCTAACCCGCACAGGCAACGATGGCCTTATGCTGCTGGGTGGCGGCGGCACCATGGGAAAGTCCACCTGCGTGACCTTCGCCGCCTA
>CAVJLG010000040.1:0-24015 GCA_963650135.1 Barnesiella intestinihominis
TCCTTTATTGAATCGCTTTGACCTCGATGTTCAATGTGTGTTTTGCTCATCTCTATTATGTGAAAGAATTATTCAGCAGCGGGTGCCTCGGTAGTCTCCTCAGCGGGAGCAGCCTCAGCGGTATCCTCACCCTGCTTGCCCTCCTGCACGGCGTTGGCCATGGTAGCGGAGATCAGCTTGATGGCACGGATTGCGTCATCGTTGCCGGGGATCACATAATCGATCTCATCGGGATCGCAGTTGGTATCAACAATCGCTACAATGGGAATATGCAGCTTGCGGGCCTCAGCAATGGCGTTACGCTCCTTGCGGGGGTCAACGATAAACAGAGCGCCGGGGAGCTTCTTCATGTTCTTCACGCCGCCCAGGTACTTCTCCAGCTTCTCGATCTCCAGGTTCAGCTTTGCAACTTCCTTCTTGGGGAGCATTGCGAAGGTGCCGTCCTCCTGCATCTTGTGCAGCTGGTTCAGGCGCTCAACACGGGTACGCATGGTCTTGAAGTTGGTGAGCATGCCGCCCAGCCAACGAGCGTTTACATAGAACATGCCAACGCGCTCAGCCTCTTCCTTAATTGCCTCCTGTGCCTGCTTCTTGGTGCCGACAAACAGGATGGTCTCGCCGGATGCAGCCAGATCGCGTACAAAGTTGTATGCTTCCTCCAGCTTCTTCACGGTCTTCTGGAGATCGATGATATAAATACCATTTCTCTCGGTGTAGATGTAGGAAGCCATCTTGGGGTTCCATCTTCTGGTCTGATGACCAAAGTGAACGCCGGCCTCCAGCAGCTGCTTCATAGATACGACTGCCATAATTGTTTTTCCTCCTTTAAGTTGTCCCGCCACCCCAATCATCTCCCTGCCAGACCTTTCGGCACCATGGCAGAAATCCTTGGGTGTGTGTGGTACTCCGTCTATGCAGAGCCTTTAAATTATACTACATCTTGTGCCCCAATGCAAGAAAAATATACAATTTTTCAGAAGAATTTTTTCTTCCGGCAGGGCTTCCGAACCTTCTCCACCTCAATCTCCACCAGGATAATATCGCCGCCCATCCGCCGAATGCTGCTCCAGGGAATCACATAATCGTCTTCTCTTCCAAACAGTCCGAAGAATTTCGCCTTTCCCGGCACAATGATGGCCACTACATTTCCTCCGGTACAGTCCAGCTCCAGATCCGACACAAATCCAATCCGGCAGCCGTCACAGATATTGATGACCTCGCGGCATCGAAGCTCTGACATGGTTACGATCATGCATTCCCCTCCCCGAAGATGCATTGGGTTTTACCCTTGCACGGAAATTGCCTTTCGAATCTGCGAAATTGCGCCCTTCTCCAGCCGGGATACCTGGGCTTGGGAGATTCCCACCTCCCCTGCCACCTCCATCTGGGTTCTTCCGTCGTAAAACCGCAGGGCCAGAATTCGTTTTTCCCGGTCCGTAAGGTTCTTCATGGCCTCCCGCAGGGCAATGTGCTCAATCCATCGCTCGTCGGTATTCCGGGTGTCCTTTACCTGGTCCATCACCGTCAGCGGATCGCCGCCGTTGGAATAGATGGGGTCGTACAGGCTCACCGGCGAAGCAATCGCGTCCATGGCGAAATTGACCTCCTCCACGGGAAGCTCCAGCTTCTTGGCGATTTCCTCCATGGTGGGCTCCTTCTGGTGCTCCCGCATCAGCTGCTCCCGGGTTTGCAACACCCGATAGGCCGTGTCCCGGAGGCTGCGGCTCACCCGAATGGCGCTGTTGTCCCGCAAAAATCGCCGGATTTCCCCCGCAATCATGGGCACGCCATAGGTGGAGAACTTGGTGTTCAGACTGATATCGAAGTTCTCGATGGCCTTGAGCAATCCAATGCAGCCCACCTGAAACAAATCGTCCGGATTTTCGCCGCTGCTGGAAAACCGCTGAATCACACTGAGCACCAGCCGCAGATTTCCCTCCACCAGCGCATTTCTGGCGGACTGATCTCCGGCCTTGTACCGGCGCATCAGATCCATCATTTCGTCATTTTTCAGTACCTTTAGTTTTGATGTGTTTACTCCGCAGATTTCAACCTTCCCAAGCATATGAAAAACCTCCCGGAAAAATTCCTGTTAGAATTTTTCCCAGGAGGCAAATTTTCATTCTGCCGAAAAAGAGAACTTATGCAGAGTTTCAGAGATTACTGCCCGTCCGTAACCAAAAAGCCATAGACCGCGCTGCCCTGATAGTTCTCCGACTGCCAGGTTCCGCTTACCACATAGACCATATTGACGTCGCCGTCCTCCAGTGTGATTTCGCCGCTGTCGCTGACAGGAACTTCCGTGCCGGTATCCTCGGGGTCATCCTGGCGGTACACGGTCACGGTCATAGTGTCCGGCTGGGGCGCAAACACCAGCTTTACGGTGTCGAAGTTGGTACGCTTGACGGTGGTATACTCGTCAAAGAACCAGTCCTGGGGCTTTTGCCCGTCCAGCGCCGCATTGGACATGCCGCCCTCCATGGAACTGTCGTCGCCATAGCTCCAATCCCCGGTTTTATAGGGAATCATCTGAGAATACTGCCCCAGAGAATCCTTGTACTGCACCACCAAATCCGGCGCCTGGTTGACCACCTCCGGCTCCCACCACTTTCCGGTGCCGAAGAGATCGGGAATGTCGTTTTCAGCAGGGAAATCCGGGTCTTCCTCGTTATTGGTCACTACAATTTTTGTGGCAGAAATCTGGGCCGGAATGCTCATGGTCACAACGCCCGGGAACGTTACATCCATCAGGCAGCCTCGGTTCATGTCCTCCAGGGTCATGGGGTTCCCATCGGCATCGGTGATTTCCGCGTTGTCGATATAGACCTTAATATAGTCGCCGCCCATGGCCTCAGTTCCGGCGTCGTCATAGCATGCCGCCATAATGGAGCTATCCTTCAAATCCAGGAAATAGATCATTCCAACGGTGGGTTCTCCGTTATTCGGGTCAGCGTGATTATCCCGATCACTGGACGCTGCTTCTGGCGCACTGTTCGACGCGGAATTCGTCTCGGCGGATGAAGCGGGTGCAGATGAAGCAGGTGCAGTGGATTCCGAAGCCGCCTGACTGCTGCCGCAAGCAGTGAATCCGGCCATCAGCGTCAACGCAAATATCATGCTCATCATTCGTTTCATGGTGTAAACCTCCTTTTGTCTGTATAGACGTATGGTTCAAAAAAAGGTTCCATGGAACGTTTGCCAGCCCATGGAACCTTTTCAGTGATCCCGTATAACAGAAAAAATTACGATGCAAAATGTCCAATTGATGCTTCCACAATGGCCTGATAGCCCCAGAACGAGGTAGGAACATCCCCATAAATCGAGCTTTCCATCGCCCAATCCGGTGCAGAATCAGTCCGGTCAAACAGGCGGCCCAGCATCACCACTGCCTCGGTACGGGTTACCAGCTCCTCAGGCCGGAAGCTTCCGTCCATATAGCCATTGACAACGCCCGCATCGGCCAGCAGGTAAACATTGTCCGTGTACCATATTTTTTGAGACTTAGATACATCGCTAAACGTCACATCTGCTACCCGCTTCAGCTTAATATGCTCCGCCTTGAGATACTGCGCCAGCATACTGACAAATTCCGCGCGGGTCATATTATTGTCACCCTGGAACGATCCGTCCGTGTAGCCGCGCATATAGCCCTTTTCATAAGCCGTTGCAACATAAGGCTTCGCCCAATCAGAAACATCCGCAAACGGGCAGTCTTCCGAATCGGTGAGGGCCGTCTCCGAAACAGCAATCAGCATTTTCGCAGCCTGATTGCGGGTCAGACTCGCCTGCGGCGCAAAGGTACCGTCTCCCATGCCCTGCACATAGCCAGCATGATACTGATAAGGATACGCATCCTCGGCAATCGTACAGGAAACATCGAAATCGATCTCAAAGGTACGATTCCATGGGAAGCTGTACTCCGGAATGGAAATATTCGAAATCGCAGCGGTGGTATAGGGTGCAAGGCCTACAATGAGATTGGACGCCTTAATGTTGTCCAGCAGCACCCCCACGTTTTGCTTCATATTGGCATCGAGAATTTGGTCATAGGAATCCAGGCTTGCTTGATCGTCGGTACCAAAATTGTTGCAGTTTACGCCCATGCTGTCCAGCTGCCGAATGGTCTGCTCCGATACGCCATCGTTCTTATAGTATTCCAGCACCAGGGCCGTAACAATTGTCTCGGCCTGGGCCGCAATGGCCTTGTCAGAAACATTCTGGCTCAGGGATCGATAACGGGCAATGCCGTAGCTCAGACACATCGGAACCTGAATCACATCGTCGCTTCCGCCGGAGTAGGACAGAAGACTGCCCAAATGCACCGACTGAATCAGCATTTGATGCAGCAGCTCCCGATCCTCTTCCGTAAAGTCCAAGATCATGGTCGGGATACCATTTTGCTCATTTTGATTGATCTGCTCAATCAGCTGCATAAATACCGTTTTATTTTTTTCATGATCCGAAGAGCTGGACACCAGCAGCAGAGAAATATCGCCGCTCTCCTCATCTGTGATCTCTGCTTCCAGATAGTCCGCCGTTGTCTTCAGCAGCTCAGATACGGTCATATAGTTATAGTCAGGCACCCAGTCGCTCTCAATACCGAAGTATTTCACTGCCAATGCGGTGTTCAGCGTTTCCGTCTGCTCGCCATAGTATTTGCAGAGAATCATTGGGGCAATTCCGTCCAGCGCAGACAGCATGGTAACATTCTTACCGCCAATTCGCTCGATATAGGCAATTTCATTGGTATGAATGTTGTTGCCGTCGGAGGAATCATCTACTCCCAGCAAATACTCCACATTTGACTTTTTTGCCAAGCGGCGCACCGCATAATCCACCAGCCGCAGCTTTCGCTCCCGAATCTGGAGATACTGCTCAATGATGGTATCGTCATCCAGCTGTTCCACAGAAGCATTACGGTGTTCCGCCTCCAGCGCGCCCTCCATTCCCAGTGCATTCAGGACCTCCGTTTCAGCATCAACTGCGCCGCTTTCAGCCGTTACGCCCTGCGCATCGATACAGTTGGGATAATTCTGGATGACGTTTTGCAGGGTCAGCTGCCAACCGCTGAGTACCGGGCGCGCTTTCATGCCATAGCTTCTGGTCAAGTAGTAGGCCCTCAGGCCATAGCCGCCATAGCCCGAAGACATCGCAAGCCGCAGAATCGAATCGATCACATACACATGCTTCGTCCGGGACAGCGAAGCAATGTAATCAATGACGTTGTATTCGGTCATCGTCGTGCCATTTGGCAGCACAATGGGTTCCATCTCCGTCATGCAGCGAGAGTTCATCAGCCCACCGGAGAGCAGCTGATCCAGCGAGATGATAAACGTATCATACTGATCCGCCTGCTCCATGAGCCAAGCCAACAGCGCCCCACGGTCGCCGGACTGGGTACCGTTAGCATTCTTCGGCTGCCCATCCAACCGCGTGGTATAGAGGTCCTGAGTCGGCATCACCAAGGTCAAATCCAGTGACTCCGCCAGCTGCTTCACACGGTGATCATTCAACGGCCGATCGTCCAGCGGAATATAGACAATCGCTTTGCTTTTTGCGGTGTCTTCCTCTTTGCTACCCTCCGCTGCCGCAGCCGGACAAACCATGCCGATTACCATTGCAGCCAATAGCAGAAGAGATAACAGTCTCTTTTTCAAATTCATTCCTCCCAAACTTGCACTTTATAGTCCGTTTTGCTGACGGCAGGCAGTCAGGGTATTTTCCAGCAGCATGACACGGGTCATAGGGCCAACGCCGCCAGGTACCGGGGTAATGGCGCTGGCCTTCTGGAAGACTGCGGGATAATCCACGTCGCCACAGAGCTTTCCTTCGGCATTGCGGTTCATCGCAACATCGATCACTACCGCGCCGTCTTTGACCATATCTTCGGTTACAAAGCCGGTTTTTCCCACCGCAGAAATCAAAATATCCGCCTGAAGGGTTTGCGCCTTGAGGTCCTTGGTGCCGGAGTGGCAAATGGTCACGGTGCCGTTTTTCTGGAGCAGCAGCAGTGCCATAGGCTTGCCTACAATGTTGCTGCGTCCAATGACCACGCAGTGCTTTCCGGCAGGATCAATATGATATGCCTCCATAAGCTTTACAATTCCCGCCGGGGTGCAGGGGGCAAACCGCGGCATGCCCTGAGTCAGATAGCCAACATTCGTGGGATGGAATGCATCCACATCCTTCGCCGGGTCAATGGCTTCGATCACATGCTGGGCGTTAATCTGCTTGGGCAGAGGCAGCTGCACCAGAATGCCATGAATGGAACGATCATGATTCAGGGTATCCAGCAGCTCCAGCAGCTCCTGCTCGGTGGTTTCCTCCGGGAGATGGTACATTGCGCTGTAAATGCCACATTCCTGGCAGTCTTTTTCTTTATTCCGCACATAGACCTTGGACGCGGAGTTCTCCCCCACCAGCACCACTGCCATGCCCGGACGGCAGCCCTTTGCTGCCAGCTCCTCCACCTGCTTGCGGATTTCTTCCTTGCACTGCGCAGACAATGCCTTGCCATCTAAGACCGTTGCCATATCAAAATTCCTCCTGGATTCACAAATCGCAAATTTATACAATTTTAGTGTAACATACTTATGTATAAAAAGCAAGAAGCAGGATACGACAGATAAAATTCCGCCGTATCCTGCCTATTTCTATTGATGCAGCATTTCTTCTGCGCTTTTTAGGGTATTGCTGGTGATTTTTGCGCCGCCAATCAGCCGTGCGATTTCCTCTTTTCTGCCCTCCAAATCCAGCGGCGTTACGCTGGTGTAGGTACGGCCGTCCTGTTCCGCCTTGGAAATCAGGAAGTGAGTGTCTGCCATGGCTGCAATCTGGGGCAAATGGGTCACCACCAGCACCTGCTTGCCCTGTGAGACGCTATGAAGCTTTTCCGCCACCTTTTGCGCCGCCCGTCCGGATACGCCAGTGTCTACCTCGTCGAAAATCATCGTGGGAATATGGTCCTTCTCCGACAAAACGTTTTTCATCGCCAGCATAATGCGCGCCAGCTCACCGCCCGAGGCCACGCGGTTCATC
Organism: Barnesiella intestinihominis; assembly: GCA_963650135.1. GTDB lineage: Bacteria > Bacillota > Clostridia > Oscillospirales > Oscillospiraceae > HGM13006. The sequence goes on from CAVJLG010000040.1 coordinate 7,039, forward strand.
TGCCGCAGCTCCTCGCCGATGTTGGCCGACATCATAAACCGGCAGCTATCTCCACCGGATTCCTCCAAATGCTTCAGGGGCTCCAGCTGGCAAACGAACTGCACTCTCGGCATATCCAGCTGCCTGAGCTCTGAAATCAGGCGAACCTCAAATTGCTTTGCCGCTTGACGACGGCTTTCCGACAGCTCTGCCGCCAACGCCTTGGCTGCCTTTGCCTTCACGCGGAACTGTGCCTGCAATTGGGCAATGGTATCGTCCGCCATTTGAATCTCATCCAGTTCCTGTTTGCACTTTTTCTGATAGTTCAGAATATCCTCGCAGGTTGCGCCGTATTTCCGCCGCAGTCGGTGAATTACATCCAATCGGGACTCCACCGCCTCCAGCTCACCAGGGGAAAAATCGAAGCTGTCCCGGAGATCCCGCACCCGTTCGGCGGCGTCCACGATGGAATAGCTCAGCTCCGTCACCTGATTATAGGCCGCATCAATGGTATCGGAAACATCCGTCACCATGCCCAACGCATGCTGCGCCTGGGAAACCAGCGCCACCGCACCGTCGGTATCGTCGCCGCCGTACAGGGCCCCAGCTGCTTCGCTGAGGGCATTCATGAGCTTCTCACCGCTGCGCATGAGCTTGCGCTTCTCCTCCAGCTCCTGATCCTCGCCGACTTTTAATTCCGCCCGGTCAATTTCCTGAATCTGAAACGTGAGATTCTCTACTCGGCGCGCTTTTTCCGCCTCGTCCATTTGCAGGCTACGGATTCGCTTGCGCAGAGCGTCCATCTCAAGATAGGCATTCCGGTACCGCTCCATCAGCGGACCATGATCGGCAAAAGCGTCCAGCATGGCAAGATGATTGGCCTCGTCAAAGAGCTGCGCCGAATCGTGCTGTCCATGAATCTGAATCAGCTGCTGCCCCAATCCCCGCAGAATCGACACAGTCACCGGAATTCCGTTCACCCGGCAGACATTCCGTCCATCGGCAAAGATTTCCCGCTGAATCAGGACCTCTCCCCCCTCCATCGGAACGGAATTTTCCTGAAACCAGGGATAATTGGGCACTCCATGAAACACTGCGCTGATAAACGCACGATTGGCCCCGGTCCGAATGGCGTCACGATAGGCCCGCTGCCCCAAAATTGCAGAAATGGCATCGATGACAATGGACTTACCTGCGCCGGTTTCGCCCGTCAAGGCGTTAAAGCCAGGACGGAACGTAATGTCCGCCTGGCGAATCACCGCGATATTCTCAATGTGCAGCAGTTCCAGCATTGCCGTTACCTCGCTCTGTTGATAATCCCCCGAAGCTCCTCGCAGAATTCTCTGGCATAGTCGGAATCCCGCATGATAATCAGCCCGGTATCGTCGCCTGCAATGGTGCCCACCACATAGCCAATGTCCATGCTGTCCACCGCCGAGCAGGCCGCAGAGGCAAGGCCCGGCAGCGTATGGATCACCACAATATTCTGCGCATGGTCCAGCTTGATGACGCACTCATGGAAGATATTATTAAGACGGGATACAAAGGACGCCGACTCCGCCTGCTGCACCGTATACCGGTAGCTGCCGGAATCCGAAAGCTCCTTGACGATCCGAAGGTCCTTAATATCCCGGGAAATGGTGGCCTGGGTACTGCGGAAGCCGTTTTCCTCCAGTGCCGCCAGCAGCTGCTCCTGGGTTTCGATGTCCCGCTGGCCAATAATCTCCAGTATTTTTGCCTGACGCTGACTTTTCATTGCCATCACCCCTGAAACTTGTGGTTCAGGACCCCATAAAAGCTGGTATCCTTGAGCCGAATAAGCTGAATGCTTCGATTGGAGGCGGTGACAATCACCTCGTCCTCCGCGCTGAGTCGAAAGGCTTTTCCGCCGTCTACGGACAAAAATGCACTGCGCTTGCCAATGCGTCCAATCCGCGTGGTTACCGTGCGTTCCCGGGACAGTACCAAAGAGCGGATGGACATGCTATGGGCACAAATGGGGGTTACGACGATATTTTCTGCCCCGGGCTCTACAATGGGTCCGCCCGCAGACATGGAATAGGCCGTGGTTCCGGTGGGGGTCGAGAGCACAATGCCGTCGCCGTCAAACTCCATGGCCTCCTGATCGTCCACGGAAATGGACATCTGGATCACCCGGGCCACTGCGCCCTTGGTCACCACCGCATCGTTCAGGGCATTGTCTTCATAAATGGTTCTGCCGCTGCGCTTTACAGTGACATGAATCATCATTCGGGAATCCAGTGTAAAGTCTCCGGTGACAAGCTTTAATACCAGGGGCAGCTCGTTGCATTCCAGTTCCGCCATAAAGCCCATGGAGCCGGTGTTGACCCCCAAAAGCGGAATATTCCGGCTGCCCACCAGCCGCGCCGCATGGAGGATGGTGCCGTCGCCGCCAAAGCATACCAGGCCCTGGCATTCCCGCAGTGCCTCTTCCATAGAGACAAACCGAAGATCCTTGGGCATCTCATGGCTCCGGTCCACATGAAAGGGCAGGCAGATTTTTACCTCTGCCCCGCTCTGGCGCAGAAGCTGCTCCACCGATCGCGTGATCTGGTAGCCCCGATCCCGATAGGGGTTTGGCATCAGCGTGATCTTCTTCATGTTCTCACCCTTTCAGCGCTTCATGGGCGTCCTGTGCCACCCCTGCCGCAGTAAATTGCTTTGGCTCCACCGGCTGCATGCAAAGATGCCCCAGGAACTCGATATTCCCCTCCGGCCCCTTTACGGGAGAATAGGTCAGATTCTCCACGGTAAAGCCCAGGGATTCCGCCAGCGCCAGGAAATTCTCCAGCACCTCAATATGGGTGGACAGCTCCCGAACCACGCCCTTCTTGCCCACCTTCTCCTTGCCCGCTTCAAACTGAGGCTTGATGAGGCACAGCACCTCGCCGGTGGGTTTCAGCAGCGAACGAATCACCGGCAGCACCAGCTTGAGAGAAATAAAGCTCACGTCTACAACCGAAAGGTCTAGCGGCTCTCCAATGTCCTCCGGGGTGACGTTGCGGATGTTGGTACGCTCCATGACCACAACTCTGGGATCCTCCCGAATCTTCCAGGCCAGCTGACCGTAGCCAACGTCAATGGCAAAGACCTTTTTCGCGCCCTTTTGCAGCAGGCAATCGGTAAACCCGCCGGTGGATGCGCCGGAATCGCTGCATACATAGTCCTTCGGTACCACACCAAAATAGTCCAGCGCCTTCTCCAGCTTGAGTCCGCCCCGGCTCACATAGGGGCACAGCTTTCCCCGCACCTCAATCTCCGCCGCAGGATCAATGGGCGTGCCCGGCTTGTCTACCCGCTGACCGGCGACAAAAACGAGCCCTTCCATAATGATTGCCTGGGCTTTGGTGCGGCTTTCTGCCAGCCCTTTATTTTGCAGCAGTACATCCAGTCGTTCTTTTTTCAACGCCTTTCAGCTCCTTTACGGTTTCATAAACAGCCTGTCCGTCGATGTTCCAGGCCCGGCGCAGCTGTGCCACGGCGCCATGGGTCACAAAGCCGTCGCCCAGATTCATCAGCCGTACCTGCTTCGGCACAACGCCCAGCTCCGCCAGCCCGGCAAGAATCTCCTGGCCCAGGCAGCCCTGCCGCACATCCTCTTCCAGTATCATCAGGCAGCCTGTCTTTTTCACGGACTCTACCACCAGTGTAAGATCCAATGGTGCCAGCTGCCATAGCTTTACAATGTCCAGCGAAATGTTTTCTTTGTCCAGCAGCATCTGCGCCCGCATGGCCTCAGATACCATGGCCCCATAGCACACCAACGTAGCGTCATTGCCCGCATGGAGCAGCGTATTTTCCAGAATGCAGTCATAATACAGCTCATTTCCGCCCCGGGGATAGCGCACCGCCACCGGGCCGGTCACGTCATACACCGCATGGTGCAGGGTTCGTCTCAGCTCCTCCGTAGAGGCAGGAGCAAAGAGCGTCATATGGGGCACCGTGCGCAGATAGCTCACATCAAACACGCCATGATGGGTTTCCCCGTCCGCACCAACCAATCCAGCCCGGTCCACCGCAAAGACCACATGGAGGTCCGCAATGGCCGTATCGTGAATCATCATATCATAGCCCCGCTGGAGGAACGTGGAATATACCGCCACCACCGGCAGCATGCCCTGCTTCGCCAGTCCGCTGGCCATGGTAACTGCATGCCCTTCGGCAATGCCCACGTCAAAGAAATGCTTGGGATAGTCGCTGGCAAATTGGCTCAGGCCCGTTCCCTGCTCCATCGCAGCTGTAATGGCGCAGATTCTCCGGTCTTCGCTGGCCATGGCGCACATGGTCTTGCCAAATGCCGAGGAAAACGTCTCTTTGCTGCTGCCGCCGGAGCAGCCGGACTGAATGTCAAAGGCCGAAACACCATGATATTCGTCGGGATTCTCCTCGGCATAGCTATAACCCCGGCCCTTGGTGGTAGTCACATGGAGCAGTACCGGGCAGTTTAAGCTCTTCGCCTGCTCCAGCAGATACATAAGCTTGGGAATATCGTGCCCATCCACAGGCCCCAGATAGGTAAAGCCCATTTCGTCAAACATATTGCTGCCAATCAGGGCATTTTTCATCCAGGTTTTCGTCCGGTGTACCACCCGATAAATGGCCTTGCCGCCGGGGATGGTATTGGTCACCGCATGGAATACCCGCTTGCAGTTGAAATAAGAGGGCTTGAGCCGCTGCCGTGCCAAAAACTTCGCAATACCGCCCACATTGGGCTGAATGGACATGCCGTTATCGTTGAGCACCACAATCAGCGGCTCCCGGCTCTGTCCGGCATCGTTAAGGCCCTCATAGGCAAGTCCGCCGGTAAGTGCGCCGTCGCCAATCACGGAGATCACATGGTAATGCTGGCCCATCAGGGTTCTGGCCCGGGCCATACCCAGCGCTGCGGAGACGGAATTGGAGGCATGGCCCCCTACAAACGCATCGGCATCAGACTCATTGGGCCGCGGAAAGCCCGCCATACCGCCGAATTTCCGCAGCTGAGAAAAGCCCGCCATGCGACCGGTAAGAATCTTATGTACATAGGATTGATGGCCTACGTCAAAGACAATCCGGTCCTCAAAGGGGTCAAATACCTTATGCAGCGCCACGGTCAGCTCTACCGCGCCCAGGTTGGACGCAAGATGACCGCCTGTTTTGGAAACACTTTCAATCAGGAAGCTGCGAATTTCTTGGCAAAGGGCAGCATCCTCTTCGGGGGTAAAGGACAGGAATTCCTGCCGATCCCCCGCACGTTCCAGTAGATTCAAAATTACACAACCTTAGTTTTTCCGCTGGCTCAGGAGCTTTTTGAGCTGCCCCGGCGCGGATTTTATATAGTAGATCACCTTCGACGCACAATGTACGATCGAGGTGGATTTTGTCATAGCAAATGTTTTTCCAATAGCCTTGCCCCCTACGGTCAGGCCGGAAACAAGCGCAGCCATCCCAATTTCCAGCAACTGTGCTTTCGTTCCGATGCTCTGATGTCTTGCAAGAATCAGAAGTACAATGGATGCCGAAGCAGTACCGGAAATAATGCCGCAAATATCGCCCACCACGTCATTACAGAAGGAGGAAACCTTCTCGGCATTGCGAAGAAGCTTTAAGGCATCCTGCGCACCGGGAACCCGATGAGCCGCCATGGAATGGAAGGGCTTGACATCGGCAGCGGTCACCGCAACACCGATGATATCAAACAAAATGCCGATCAGAACAATGACCAGCAGAATGAAAAATGCAGAGACAAGCCCGGCTTGCCCCAACAGTATATTGGATATGGTGGAAAATACCGCAGAAATCACCACGGTAGACAGGAAGATCGTAACGATCCACTTTACATCGACTTTCTTTTTTGACTTTTTTTTCTGCCTTTGACCCGGTATGTCAGATTTCAAGCAAAACCCTCCAATAACAATAATAAGTTTAAGATGACGGCAGCAGACGGGATTAATCTTACGGCTTAGGTCTGGCCGGTTTTCCCCGCAGTACACTCCCCGTTGCCGTAGGAGCGGTTTCCCTTTCAGTCCTGCGCCGGGTGGTTGCCCACACCGATGCCAGATTGCCACTTAGTCCGCACTGCAATCCCCCGTCTGCCCCAAAAGACAGCCTAGGTGCTTTCCACGGCGGGCGGAATGATCCATTAGCCTCTTTTGCAAACGTGGTTTCGAGAGAATATCACCACCACCTGCGGCCGGCAGGCGTGTGTGCATAGCTCCTCTCTCCCCCCACCTTCACGCAAGGCAGGCTACGCTGTACGCAGCTACTTACACCACATTACAGGTTTAATCCTGAGTCGTACGCAGTCCGTCGGCACCCACAAGGGATACGCTGGCTGACGCACAAGAACAGGTCTCCACGGAATCCGGGTCGAATATCTCATGCCATTGAGTACCGCCCGAAAACCTTAACCCCCAGCACCCACCCGAAACTGGGCGTAACAAGCAAGCACCAGGGACTTCATCGATATGCCCTTTAGAGGATTTTTAGGCCCTCCCTAAGAATCATCCGCTCCGACTAGGATACTGCGCCGTCATCAAAAGCTGAATATTACCTCACATTATACCATGTTTTTTGGGGATTTCAATGCATATTCAAAAAAATATGCATTGATTTTGGTATATGCTATGTCAATGGTTCCGGCTGACAAGCAGCTCGGAGAGCGTTTTTAGGAACTCGGTTGTAACAAATCCGCCCTGCTCCAGCGCCGAAATGGCCTTTCTCGTCTCTTCCTCCACCAGGCGCTGGCACTCCTTAATGCCGTGAATGGTGACGAAGGTGCTCTTTCCGTTGGCGCTGTCAGAACCAATGGGCTTCCCCAGCTGACGGCGGCTTCCGATTTCGTCCAGCATATCGTCCCGAATCTGGAACGCCATGCCCAGGGCCATTGCATACTCCCCTGCCGCCTGAATCTGCGATTCGCTGCCGCCGCCCAATACCGCGCCCATCTGGCAGGCCGCCCGGATCAGGTCGCCGGTTTTATGGGCATGGACCTCACGAAGCTCCGTCTCGTTTAGCGTACGTTTTTCCCCTTGCAGGTCCAGGATCTGTCCTGCCACCATACCGTTCTCACCGGCCCCCTGTGCTAGGATATGCACGCACCGGAGGATTTTTGCAGGATCGCCCGGCTGTTCAGAAAGCAGCCGAAATGCCGCCGCCTGGAGCGCATCCCCGGCCAGGGTTGCAATATCGTCGCCATAGAGCTTATGGCAGGTGGGCTTTCCCCGGCGAAAGTCGTCGTTATCCATACAGGGAAGGTCATCATGAATCAAAGAATAGGTATGCACCAGTTCAATGGCGCAGGCCGCCGGGAGCACCTCGTCCACCGGACCGCCCACCGCCTCGGAAAAGCTCATCACCAGCACTGGGCGCAGCCGTTTTCCCCCGGTCAGGAGGCTATAGCGCATGGCCTCCATAAGAACCCGGTAGTTGCATTTTTCCATGAACTGCTCTTCCAGAAAACGCTCTACCTGGGTCTGACGGCGAACCAGTTCAGGACGAAAGCTGATCATCTGAAACAACCTCCTCTACCGGCGCGCCATCGGGGCCTGCCATCAGCTTTGAAACCTTCAGCTCTGCGGTGTCCAGCAGCGCCGAGCATTTGGCAGCCAGCTTCGTTCCCTCTTCAAATAGCTTCATGGATTCCTCCAGCGGTACATCTCCCGCCTCCAGCGCCTTTACAATTTCGTCCAGACGGGTCATGGACTCCTCAAATGTGACGGATTTTTTGCTCATGGCTGTTCCTCCTTTACGCGCTCCACCGTGGCATCGATCATGCCCCGATGGAATCGAACGGTAATCTGATCGCCGGGTTGCAATGCATTTGCCGATACAATCGCTTTTCCCTGGCTGTCTTCTGTAATACTGTAGCCTCTGGACAGAACCTTCAGCGGGCTCATAGCGTCCAGCCTTGCCGCCGCTGTCTCCAGCCGCTTACGCTGGCGGGCCAATACCGCCTGCTCTGCGGTACCCAATCGCTGCTGCCGCAGTGCCAAAGAAGCAGACGCTTGGTTCAGCCGACTTTCCATGGTTCGGCCCAGCTTTTCCGTCAGCACATCCAACGTCTGCCGCCGATCCGCCAGATAATTCTCCGGAGATTGCAGCACCCGGGCATTCTTCCGCAGCTCCAACTGCGTCCGGCAATTTTTCAGCTGTCGGCTTAACAGCGACGCCATACGGGTTTGTGCTGCGGTAATTTTCTGACGCAGCTCCTGCTGATCCGGGGTACAGAGCTCAGCGGCATTGGAAGGCGTTGCCGCCCGGAGATCTGCCACATAGTCCGCAATGGTCACATCCGGCTCATGGCCCACGGCGGAAATCACCGGGATTTTAGACCGGTAAATGGCCCGTGCTACAACCTCTTCATTAAAAGCCCAGAGGTCTTCCATGGAGCCGCCGCCCCGCCCGGTGATGATAAGATCCGCCACCTGATAGCGGTTGGCATAGTCCAGTGCCGCCGCAATTTCGCCTGCTGCTTCCTCGCCCTGAACCCGTACCGGCAGCAGCTTTACCTCTGCCAGCGGATATCGATGCCGGATAATCCGCAGCATATCGTGTACCGCCGCACCGGCCGCCGAGGTGATAATGGCAATCCGATGGGGATAGGCCGGAATGGGCTTTTTATGCGCCGGATCAAACAGGCCCTCAGCCGCCAGCTTTTTCTTGAGCTGCTCAAAGGCCACTGCCAAATCCCCGGCGCCCTCCGGCGTCATGGCAACGCAGTAGAACTGATAGACGCCATCCCGGGGATAAACGGTAATGCGCCCTGCGGCCTGCACCATCATTCCGTTTTCCGGACGAAACCGCAGGCGCATGGCGCTGGAGCGGAACATCACGCATTTCAGCTGAGATTGTCCGTCCTTCAGCGTAAAATAGTGATGTCCCGACGGGTATTTTTTATAGTTACTGAGTTCTCCGCGAATACAGAGACTCCCCAGAAGGCCGTCGGCGTCCAGCATCTCTTTGATATAGCTGTTGACCTGACTGACCTCCAGTACAAGCTGTTCATTCTGCATGACCATTCTCCGCAAGCCAAGTGAGCACCGCAATGCCCATGGCGTTATCTGTCGAACAAGCCGGACTACCGAAAATCCCGCCCTCCGGCTCCATTGCCCGGCGCAGCAAAGAATTGGAGGACACGCCCCCGGTAAATACCGCAGGCAATGGCCCATACTTCTGCCGCGCCTGCTCCGTTGCCTTGGAAATCGCGTAAATCAGGCATTCCAGCACAAATCTTGCCGTATTCTCCTTGCTTTTCTCCGCAATGGCCGCAGCCTTATTCTGCATGCCGGAAAGAGAAAAGTGCATGTCATGTACCTTTACGGGATAGGGCTTTGCCTGCCCCGTCTGCGCCAACTGGTCAAGCGCCTTTCCCGCGGGAAAATCCAGCCCCAGCAGTACGCCGGTGCGGTCAATGAGCTGACCGGCGGACAAATCCTCGGTGCCGCCGATTTTCTGAGGCCGCAGTCCCGGCTCCACCAGCAATAGCTCTGTGGTGCCGCCGGACAGATGCCACGCCAGGAATCGCTCCTGCATCAGCTCCATATGTCCGCCGCTCCAGAGTACCGCCGCCAAATGCCCCTCCTGATGGGAGAAGCCGTGGTACGGAACCCCTGTTGCCGCAGCCATACTTTTTCCGGTACCGCAGCCCGCCAAAAAGCATGGCATATAGGAGCCCTCCACCGGTCTGGGGCGTTCGCTGGCTCCAACAGCATCCGGACGCGCCGGAAGGCTCTGGCTCAGCTGCTCCATCAGTTCCGGCAGCCGCACCACATGCTGAAACAGTGCATCCGACTGCCTTAGGCCCAGTTCCCCGGACTTTACCGTTAAAAGCCGCCCGCAATTCTCCCCCTGCTGCCCGTCAAACCAGGCAACGGAGGTGGTGTAATTGCTGGTGTCGATGCCCAGTGCAATCATTCTCTGGACCGGGCAAAGGAACCCAGGATGCCGTTGATAAACGACACCTTATCCTCTTCCTCATACCGCCGTGCAATCTCCACAGCCTCGTTAATCACTGCGCCGGTGGGTGCGTCCTCTACATAGAGAATCTCGTAGATAGCCAGACGAAGAACAGCCAGCGAAACCTTAGAGATTCGACTGACCTTCCAGCCCACGGCATACGTCTCGATGATCTGGTCAATCTCCTGCTTTTTTACATAAACGCCGCGAACGCAGTCTTCGATATAGGCCAGCTGCTTGGCGTTGGGCTTTTCCTGATAAAGATCCGTTTCCTCAGCCAGCCGCGGATAATAATCCTCCTCGAATACCTTCTGGAACAGCTCCTCGGGCAGCTCGTCGTGGTATTCCATCTCATAAATCAGATGCATCGCAATCTCGCGGGCGGTGGTTCGTGTCATATAATTTCCCCCTGTCGGTTTTTTCGCACAATAATTCATGCTATATTGTACTGCATTTCTTGGGAAAAAGAAAGTACATTTTTCAGAATGTACTGACAGCAAAAAGCCCCTGCCCCATCGGGCGGGAGCTCTGCTGTCAATCCTTCTTCTTGTTTTGCTTCTCAATCATCCGGTGAAGGCAGCTCAGGGCGTCGCTGAGTCCTCCCAGCCGGTCAATCAGGCCAATGGACACCGCCTGATCGCCATAAACCACGCTGCCCACGTCCGTTGCCAGCTCATCCGTTGCCAGCATCAGGCGCATAAACTCCTCCCGGTCCACCTTAGAGTTCTTACAGACGAATTCCACAATCTGATCCTGAATCCGGTCAAAATAGTGATAGGTCTGGGGCGCGCCGATCACCGTGCCGCTGATTCGCACCGGATGAATAGTCATGGAGGCCGTGGGCACAATCATGGACTTCTTTGCGCACACCGCCAGCGGAACGCCGATGGAATGCCCGCCGCCCAACACCAGCGACACCGTGGGCTTTTTCATCCCGGCAATGAGTTCTGCAATGGCCAACCCAGCCTCGATGTCGCCGCCCACTGTATTGAGCAAAATGAGCAGCCCATCGATCTCCGGGCTCTCTTCAATGGCGGCAATCTGCGGGATGACATGCTCATACTTGGTGGTTTTCGTAGTTTCCGGCAGCACCTGGTGCCCCTCAATCTGGCCGATGATGGTCAGGCAGTGGATATTTCCCTCCTGGCTTTTCAGTTCCGCGCTGCCAAATTCAACGGTTTGTTCCCGCTGCTGTTCTATGAGATCTGCTTTTTCATTTGACATACCGATTTCTCCGATTTTCATTTTCTTAGCTTTAGTATGCGCAGAAGTTTGGTTCTTATTCGGAGCAGTAAGGCACGCCGTTTTCATCTACGCACAGCAGAAGATAACTTCTCCCCTGCACTTCCCGATATGCATAAAAGCAGCACACCTCGTCGGCTGGCAATGGCTCGCCAACCTTCCAGCAAAAACGCAGCGTGTTCCCCTTCTTTTCCCCGGAGGGATAGCAAACGCCGCCAATGGTTCCGCCGGGAAAGGGCTGCCAGCGTTCTTTCTCATAGACGATTTTGCCGGAGATTAGCTGTCCCTTTGGCAATCGGCTGGTGGGCATGGTGGCGCGCAGATAGAGCCGCTCCCCCTCCGGCACCGGAATTCCCAGGGATATTTCACCGCCGGAAAACACCCCATAGACCCGGCAGAGCCCATCGGCCTGCAATCTTCCGGTAAACTTCGTATACAGTCCCTGCTGACAGGCCTCCAGCGTTCCCGTTCGCTTCGTCCCGGACATAATGGGCACCTGCATAAAAACACCCCCGCACAAGCATATGCGAGGGTGTCCCGCTTCTTTCCATCAGCCACGCAGACCATTGTGCAATCCAAAGCTTACGGCAATGGCGTCGTCTACCTTGTCCATCATGGTGTCGTCCAAATGGCCCATATGCTCCCGCAGGCGCTTTTTGTCGATGGTACGCACCTGCTCCAGCAGCACCACGGAATTCTTGGTCAGTCCAACGGTGGGGCCAACCAGCTCAATATGGGTGGGCAGTCTGGCTTTATTCATCTGTGATGTAATGGCGGCTGCAATCACGGTGGGGCTGTGTTTGTTGCCCATATTATTCTGTACAATCAGCACCGGGCGGCATCCGCCCTGTTCGCTGCCCACCACGGGGCTTAAATCCGCGTAAAAAATATCTCCACGTCTTACACTGCTGTCCATGGTATTAACTCCGTTTCTAAAATAATCGGCCTTCGCCGTTACCTGTATTGTTGCCGGAGCTTTGGAAATTTATTCAGTGCAGCGGAAAATGCATAGCAAAAAAACCGTCCTGCAATTGCAAGACGGTTTTTGTGTCATAACTCAACACTATAGATTTTTTCGAAATTTGCTTTCGAAAAAATCCGTGCATGACAGCAAGAAAAAATTTGATGCGCAGAGCTCACTTGTCTTTTGATTCTTCAGTTGTATCAGAGACTGCGCCTTCCAGCAAGTCTGTTACGACCTGGTTGAGCTGTGCGGCATTCTTGGATGTGATGACCGGCGTGTCCGACTGAGACTCAATGTCTTTTCTGGTTCGCCCTGCGACCTGGCCACCCGCCTTGGCAACTGCCAGATTCTCTTGGAAAGTCGTCGGCTTGCGATCCTTCGAGAACTGCGTAGTAGTGGCCTCCGCCAGCATGTTCAACACCAGTTCCAGTGTCGTCATATTATCACGAAGGTTTTCTTTTTTCAAGCCCTTCAGATTCTTGTACTGCCGGGTGGACATCCCGGACCATGCACGGGAGATCTCATCCGTGAGGATGGCATACTCGACGCCCTTCTGCACACCGCGGGCATCCCATTCATCCGTCAGTTCCTTGCGGACTTGGATGGCCTGCAGCCGCTGGTTGATCCATTCACGGCTGTATCCCTTCTTGAGATAGGTTTCCAAAGCCCGGTCAATGGTCAGCTCCGGGTCGATGGTCTCCTCAATACGCTCTCGACCGACCTGTGCCAGCCACAGCTTGAACGGTTCTGCCTTCGGGGAAGGAATAGACTGGATAAGGCGGAGAAGCTGCTCCGTGTCGGCCACATCGGTATTGTATCTCTTGCCATCCGCGGAGCGCATTTTCAGTTGACTACAATTTGTAGTCAACTCACTACCTTCTTTTTTTAAGCGAGTCTTGAGAACACTCCAATATTTCGCCGCATGGCGCTGATCTGGCTGATCCGTCAAAACTGCGACAACATCGACGATGGAAAAGTACCATTCTTCCTTTTCCTCATCCCATGCGGTGCGAATGCGCTTGTCTTCGAACAGTTGGATCTTATCGTTTTGTGCCATTTGAATCACCTCATTCTGTCATAAATTCTCTCAGAAGTCCTTGGCAGCCCTCCAGCACATCCCGCCAGGTTGCCTCGAAATCCTCAGTGTACCATGGGTCCGCCACATTGCCGGGACGAGCGGTGTGGTCCATCAGGAGGGACATCTTTTCGGCATAGTCGCCGCCGCAGATGCGGTACATATCCCGGAGGTTGGCCTGGTCCATGCCGATCAGGAGATCGTATTCGTCGTAATCCCGATTTGTCAACTGCCGTGCGGCATGGCCTTCGCAGGAGATCCCATGCTCGGCCAGCTTGCGCCGCGCCGGAGGATAGACCGGGTTTCCGATCTCCTCCCGACTGGTGGCCGCCGATTCGATATGAAACTGTGATGCCAGCCCAGCCTTCTGTACCAAGTCCTTCAGCACGAACTCGGCCATCGGGCTGCGGCAAATATTGCCATGACAGATAAACAGGATCTTCTTCATACTGTGTTCTCTCCGAAATCTCATCGTTGCTCTCATTATACCACACATCGACCTTTTCGTCGAGAACACTTTCCAAATGCGCAGAATCCTCGATCATTCGCAGAAGCTCTGACTTGGATAGATTCCGTGCAGCGGCCTGCCGGATGTACCAGCGGCACTCCTCTGCGGACAGCTCCGCCTCCATGATCACAACGTTCTGCGTCCAATTCAAACGAAGCGCTTCGCCAAGCAGTTCTGGCATGCTGCTGTACAACTGCCAGAAGTCCCGCATCCGGCGTACATTACGCGGAGAGAAGCCGGTCATATCCGGGTACTGTTCTTCCAAGAACTCCGCAGCGGCCACCGCCGCGCCTTTTTCCGGGCGGACGCAGATAGCCTTGCCAATCTCGCAGTACAGCTCCATCTGCGGCAGATCCGCTTCCATGGCAGATTTCAGTGCGGCAAACATTGTGCTGTAATCAACAGTCTTTCGGATATTCATAGCTTCTCCTTTCCGGCGCGCAGCGCCTGATTCAACGCTCAAAGCAGAGAAAAGCACGGTGACATCGCCGTGTTTTTCTCTGCCTTGACCTGTTTTAGATAACCTGTACGATCTGCTCCCAGAGCAGGATGTGCTTCTCATCAATGGCTCTGTTGTCGTGGTAATGGCCGAACAGCCAGTAATGATAATGCGCTCTTTCCTTGACCTCCTGCAGGAAGTCTGTGAGCGGGTCTGCCTCATTGTGGCGGCTTTCCATGAGGGCAATGCTGGTGGGGGCGCAGTGCGTAATAACATAGTCTACCGCCCAATTGACCTTGGCCAGATTTCTCCGTGCTTCAGCGTATTCCTCCTCAGAAGGCATCTCCTGCGCCCACCACGAAATGTGGTTGATGCGGTACCTCGCCCTGGGCTTCCGCTGCAGCATCAAGAGCTTTCGCTCAAGATCCGGGGCATCCAGTTCCAGAATGCCGTCCTCCGTATCATGGCTTTTTGCTCCGCCCATGATGAAGAAGTGATAGCCTTCCAGATCGAAGATCTGTCCACGCATCAGGTGCAGGATGTGAGGGCGAACACGGTGTACCTTCCCGCCGTGCCAATCGTCCAGTGGATATCGTTCCAGTGCGTCGTAGTTCTCATGATTCCCGCAGACGAAGGCCATCGTGAATGGCAGGCTTTCCAGCCAGTCCAATGCAGCATCGTCACGGCTGTCTCCAAACCACACACCACCAAAGTCTCCAGCACAAATCACAATGTCCCGCTTTGTCATTTGTTCCTGCTCCGGGAAGTATTCTGGCTGGAAGCGTTCAAAATTTCCGTGGCAGTCGCCGGTCACAAAAACCATTTTCCCACCTTCTTTCAGTACATGATTTTCTGTTGGATCTCAATGCCGCCCTTTAGAGTCACTGCGATCTCGTCCTTGGAGAGGACTTTTACTGTCTCCACCAGTTGGCGGACGGCACTCTCATCCCACTCTGTAATATGGGACGATGCGTTTTCCAAGGTCTGTGCGGCATCCATGATGCGCTGATTGGCTTTTGCCTGTTCCTTGTTATCTGCGAGGATCCCGGAACGTTTTTCCTTCAGGAAAGTCTGTTCATCCAGGATTTCTTTGAACTGACTGCCATAGGCGGCAGGATCATCCGTGGCTTTTTCCAGCAGTGTTTGGAATTGCCGCTCCAGCTCTCTCAGCCTGCGTTCAATATCTCCAAGGCCCATCGTGCCGCCGGGGAATGGGATGATCTCCGTTTCCATGGCATCTATGATCTGCCGAATCAAGCTATTCTTGTCGGCCATGGCTGTGTTCAGGGCCGCAAGGATCGCTTGCTGGAGTGGAGCTTCGTCCAGCGTAGGTGAGTTGTGGCAGTATTTCTTGCCGTAGTCCAATCGGCTCACACAGCGCCACACGACTCGTTTTTCACCGTTTCGTGTCCACGTGCAGCGGCGATACAGGGTTCCGCACTTACCGCAGACCAGCCGCTCCGAGAGCGCATACTTGCTGGCGTAGGAGGACATCCCCGTGACTGCGTTTTTGGAGGGACTTTTTGCCGCATTCCGCCGTGCCATCTCTGCCTGTACAGCATCATACTTTTCACGGCTGACAATGCCCTCGTGGTGATTCTCAATGAGGTACATGGGAAGCTGGCCTGTATTCTTGATAGCCTTGCGGTTGATAAAGTCCTGCCGGAAGGTCTTCTGCATCAGCACATCGCCGCAGTATTTTTCATTCTGCAGGATGCTGCGGATGCGGGAGATGGTCCACTCCGGAGAGTCCTCGAAGCACTTGACACCTTGCTGTTCCAGTTCATCTTTGATCATCCGTAGGCTGGCCCCGGTGAGATAGCGCTCATAGAGCCATCGGACGATCTCCGCCTGTTCCGGAATGATCTCCGGCTGACCATCCTCACCCTTGCGGTAGCCGTACAGTTTTTTATATTGAATGCTGACCTTTCCGGCTTCCATGGCACGGCGTTTACCCCATGTGACATTGGCGAAGATGGATTCACTTTCAGACTGCGCGAAGGCACCGGAGAGGGTGATTCGCAGCTCACTGTCCTCCTCCAGAGAATTGATGTTTTCCTTCTCGAAGATGACCGCAATACCGAGCTGCTTGAGCGCCCGGATATAGTAGAGGCAGTCCACCGTATTGCGGGAGAAGCGGGAGACCGACTTGGTCAGGATCACATCGATTTTCTTCTGGCGGCAGTGCCGGATCATCCGCATGAAGTCCTCGCGCTTCTTGGCCGAGGTTCCGGTGATGCCCTTGTCCGCAAAGATGCCGGCCATCGTCCAGGCGGTGTTGGACATGATTTTATCGGTATAGTACTCTTTCTGCACCTCATAGCTGTTTGCCTGGTCCTCCTCTTTGGTGGAAACTCGGCAGTAAGCTGCCACCCGGAGCTGTCTGCGGGCTTCTGCCTGGCGGGTGGCTTCCGGCTTGGCCGGGATCTTAATTACTCTCGGGGCATCCTCTTTCATTGCAGGTCACTCCTTTCTATGACTTGCCCATTTTTTAATCGCAGTTTTACATTTTGGCGGGTCACCAGCACCTCGGATACGGTGCTTTTCAGAAGATCAGCGTTCAGTTCCGCCACACATTCGAAGGCGGAGAAGAGACGCCGGAGACGATTTGTTTCATATTCATCATTCCCCAGAGCGGCATATTGCTCCGCCGCAAGCCGGAGTATCAGCACTTTGGCGCTGTCCTCGTCGATTGGCTGCTGCTCCAGAGCGTTATCCAGTGCCTCCTGCGTTTTAGAATGTGTGGCTGGCGCTGGACTGCGCTGATGCTGTATGCGTTCCGGGCAATTTGCGAGGCCGTTGAGCAGGTCGGT
>CAVJLG010000041.1:0-19713 GCA_963650135.1 Barnesiella intestinihominis
TGCACTTCATAGGACATACCTCCTAACTCATAGATAAAGATCTCCTCCAGGGTCAGGGGCAGTGCCTCTACATAGAGGGGGTTATAGACGGAAAGCTTAGCCTGGGTCACATCCGGCGCGCCACGGACGATATAGGTTTTCAGCCGTCCCGCAGCGGATTCGTGGAGAATTTTCAGCCCCGGCAGTTCCTCCGGCGGGGTATCGCCAAAGAGAATCTGGATTTTGCAAATGCTGTCTTGCAGCTCGGACAGGCTCCGCTCCAGCAGGACTTTTCCGTGATGGAGAATGCCCACATGGTCGCATACGTCCTCCAGCTCCCGCAGGTTATGGGAGGACAGCAGCACGGTGGTGCCGTATTCCGCTACGTCACCCATGAGAATGGACATCACCTGGCGGCGCATCACTGGGTCCAGACCGTCTACCGGTTCGTCCAGCAGGAGAATCTCCGGGCGGCAGCTCATACTCAGCCAGAAGGCGCTCTGCTTGAGCATGCCCTTGGATAGACTGCGGAGGGGCGTGTTTTCCTTGACCTCGGGAAAAACCGCACGGAGCTTGTTGTAGCGATCCATATCGAAGTTGGGGTATAGCCCGCGATAGAGCCGCATCAGGTCCCGGGTGGTGGCGTGCATATAATAGTAGATGTCGTCGTAAATGCAGAGGATTTTTGATTTGACTGCGGGATTATCCCAGACCGGCGTGCCGTCAATGGCAACGCTGCCGCTGTCGGGACGGTAGACGCCGGTGAGATGGCGAATCAGCGTGGATTTTCCTGCGCCGTTGGGGCCCACCAGACCATAGACCGTGCCCTTGTTTACTGTGAGCGAAACCTGGTCCAGGGCGCGGAAGGTACCAAAGGATTTGGTGAGATCAGTGACGGTAATCATGATTGTTCCTCCTTTCCATAGGCTGCATCGGCAGCGGTAAGCACATCCTCCCGGGAAACGCCCAACAGCTTTAGCTCCTGCACGGATGCCGTGAGCTGATTGGTGAGCTCTTGGATGCGACGATGGGCCGCCACACCGTCGGTGGCAGCAAACGCACCCTTGCCCGGGACGGTGTTGATTAGGCCCAGACTCTCCAGCTCACGATAGGAGCGCTGAATGGTGTTGGGGTTGATGGCAAGGGACGCTGCCAGCTCACGCACCGAGGGGAGCTTTTCCCCGGGGGCGATGGCGCCGGACAGAATCAGCTGCCGAAGGGCATCGCGGACCTGCTCGTAGATGGGGCGAGGGTCCTTATAGTTGATGCTCAGCATGGAAACACCTCGTTTCTGTGTGAATCAACTGTACTAACTGTCTTAATACAGACATTATACAGACAGCACGGCAACTTGTCAAGGGCAATCCAACACAAATTGGCAGCGAGAATTCAGCCAGAGATTTTTCGTCGGAAAAAGGCAGTTTTTCGATGGAATACTTTGTGTATTTCGAGAAAAAATAACGAATTTCTGACGGAAAAGAGCGGCTGAAGACCGTTGGCACATTTGAGTTGGATTGCCCCCCAAAAAAGGACCTGCCGCCTAAAAAGACGGCAGGTCCCAAGATAGGGGGATAAGAAAGGAGTGGCAAAATCAGAGAGGTCAGTTACTGCGCCATGTAGCGGTCATAAGCGTCCTGCTTGATTTCCAGGGCACGGGTCAGGCCCATGGTGCGTACCTTTTCTACATAGGAGTCGTACTCCGTTTCGATGTCCATATCACCGGTGATGAACTTGTCACGGCACTCCAGCGCATAGGACTCATAGTCCGCAGCCAGCTTGCTGATCTCATAGTTCTCGTCGATGGTCAGCTGGGCAACATAGGGATAGGAATCCCGGTTGTCGCGGCTGGAGGACCAAACCTCGAATGCATTGGCCTCGTCCTCGCTGAAGGATACCAGCAGCTTGGAGTTGGAGGACCAGGAGGGGGTGTTGTTGCGGCCGGTGTAGAAGGAGATGGCGTCGCCTGCGGCCAGATCGGGGTTGTTCAGCACGGTGTCGGTGAACTGAGGCTTGCCGTCTACCACTTCGCAGGAAAGTCCTTCTACGCCATAGTTGGTCAGCTGGATGCCCTGATCGGTAAACCAGAAGTCGCAATACTGAATGGCCAGCTCGGGGTCCTTGCACTTGGTGGAGATGCTCATACGCTCTACACCGAAGTCGAATTCGGTGGTATCCACATGGGTCTTCTCGCCCTTGGTCTTGACCGGATCGGGCAGGCCGATGAGCCGCAGGTTGGGGTCATCGGACATGGTGGAATACATGCTCATCATAGGTGCGCCGTTAAAGAATACGCCGCAGTTGCCGGAGGTGATTTCTGCCATGCCGCTGGGGTCCATTGCGCCGGGAGCATTGGCAAAATCCCGGGAGATCAGGCCGTCTTCATACCACTGGTGGAGCATGGTCAGGTACTCCTTGTAGCCTTCATTGGTAATGCCGTCCATGACCTTGCCGTCCTGAACCATCCAATAGCTCTCCTTAGCATTGGTGGCCAGCATGCAGGGGGCGCCGTAACCGGCAGCCAGGAAGTTGTCGTTGCCAACGGCGGCGGAGTCAAAGTAGATGGCGGTGGTGCAGCCGTACTGGTTCTTCATGGCCAGCAGCAGTTCGTGGAGTTCGTCGTAGGTTTCGGGAACGTCCATGCCCAGAGCCTCGATCCAGTCGCCGCGGCCCATCATGCCAAAGAAGGGGCCGATAAAGTCGCTCATCAGCTCATAGAAGCCGGAGATATGTCCTTCTGCGGTGGAGGTTGCAGTCTCCAGGAACTTGGTGGAGGTGCGGTATTTCTGATAATGGGGGAACAGGTCCTCATAGTCCTCCAGCGCCAGGATGATCTCTTCCTCGATGCCGTTGTCGTCACCGTCGGAATACAGGCTGTTGAAGCTGCCGAAGATATCGGGATAGTCCTGGGAGGCGATCATCAGGTTAAACTGCTCGTTGGCGACCATAAAGTCGGCCTGGATAAAGTCCAGGGTCACGCCGGTGAGTCGGGCGGCCTCCTGGAAATGGGGGTAGTCAAAATAGCCGTTGGGGGCCATATTGGCAACAGCGCCGCCGGGCTTGGTCTGCCAGTAGCTGAGTGTTTCGCCCTCGGTCAGGGGCAGCTGCAAATCGGGAATGGCTTCCTCTTCTACAGCGCTGTCTTCAGCGGTGCTGGCTGTCTCTTCTGCGGCGGATGCCTGGGGCTGCTGAGGTGCGGCCTCTTCGGTGGCGGCGGGAGCGGGCTCACTTTTGGATGCCTCGGCGGCAGGTGCCGAGGAGGCGGAACCGCCGCAGCCGGCCATCACGGCCAGCATCAGCGCCATGGCCAGCAGCAGTGCGAGACTGCGTTTGAGATGTTTCATATTCTCTCTCCTTTCAATCATTGGGACGTGGAGGTTCATGTAACTTAAACATAAACGTCACACAATCTTAACAATTACGGAGGTAGTATAGCAGATTTTCGAGGATATGTCCAGTGAAAAATGAAAAAACTGCGGCCTAAAAGCAAAAAATGTATCCTGAATATTTGCCGATCTGTAAAAATGTTAAAATTCGTATCAGAAGAAAGTGAAGGCCCAAGTGGGAATGTGATACTTGCATATCGAAGGATCTCCGTTTACACTGAAATAGAAGAAAACCGCTTCAAAAGAATGGAGGAACGCATATGTATAAGCATCCGCCGCTTGACCTGCTCCATATGGCAGACGTGGTTGAGGATACCACCGCCATTGCCAACATTATGGGCGCATTCACCTTCCTGAATTGCTATAAGCAGCACAAGCGTCAGTTTGAAAACTGGTCCACCAACGAGCCCACCATTACATTAAATGAGGGCAAGTATGTGGGCTATGAGGCCGTCAAGGCATTCTTTGTAGATTATAATGAGGCGCAGACCCGCTGGGCCAACGAAACCATGCGGAAGCTGTTCCCGGCGGAGCTGGGCGGCAAGTCCGACGAAGAGATCTGGGCCGTGGGCTCCAATACCGTGCTGAACTTTACCACGCCGCTGGTTGAGGTGGCATTTGACGGTCAGACCGCCAAGGGTATGTGGTATGTGTACGGCTCCACCACCGAGGTCTATTCCACCGGCCCCAAGGCAGCGTGGAACTTTGGCCGCTGCGCCGTGGACTTTATTAAGGAAGACGGCGTGTGGAAAATTTGGCATATGACCATGTATACCGATATCCAGTGCCCGGTTGGCGGCAACTGGGGCAAGGACAAGATGTATCCCCACGAGGGCGTGGAAATCCCCGAGCCCACGGTGAAGGAGCACTACTACACCGGCTATGGCGAGGACTTCCTGTCGCTGGTGGAGCCCCCGCTGCCCGAGCCATATGACACCTTTGCCAACACGTTCAGCTATTAAGGAGGTGCAACCATGGCAAAGAATATTCGTGAATTCACGCCGGAGGAAAAAATCCAGCGTGCCTATGATATGATTCAGATTAAAAATGTGATGGCCCGGCATGCCTTTTATCATGCGGCCAACCGCCACGACATCGAGATGGAAACCCTGTGGGCCCATAAGGCGCCCAATGTCAGCTGGGGCAACTCCGGCGGCTTCCAGATCGGACGGGACGTGGTTTGGAGCTTCTATGCAAAGCCCCATGTGGGTCACGGCATGAAGCCCGGTGAAACCCAGGTCCACACCCTGACCACCCCCCTCATTGAAATTGCAGGCGACGGTCAGACAGCCCAGGCCATGTGGTATACCCCCGGCTATATCTGCGGGCATGGCGGTCCCATGGACCCCGACGATGCACCGCTGGACGGCCAGTGGATGTATGAGCGCTACGCCATCGACTTTATTAAAGAAGACGGCGAGTGGAAGATTTGGCACTTCTTTGTGGGCACCGATTTCAGCTGGCAGGCCGGTCAGCCCTATTCCGAGCCGGAGCGTGGGCCCAGACCCGAGCGCCCGCCCCAGTACGGCGTGCTGCGGATTCCGGACCTGTATACATCGAAATATGGCTGGAGCAGCTATCCCCATTTCCCGGTGCCCTATGAAACCTGGACCCCGGAGATCAGCTATGGCCCCGAGCCGTTTATGAAGGAGGGTGAGTAAGCCATGACAGAACTGGAACTGAGAGCCCACCGGATTGAAGCGGTTGGTGCCATTGAAAACCTGATGAGTCTCCACGCCTATTATCATGCTGCCGACCAGAACCGGGAGGAGCTGCTGAACTGCTGGAGCAAAACCAGAGGCGACGAGATTATCTGGAGCCAGAACTTTGGCCGTTGGCAGGGCATGCACAAGCTGATGCCCATGTATGCCGGCGACAACAAATACACCGACGCCGAGTGGCTGAAGGGCAAAATCGTAAAAGCACATCCCGAGATGGAAGAGGTCCTGAAGGATATCGATGGCCGTGCGCTGGCAGAAATGCCTGTGCATACCCTGGCTTCCCCCATCATTGAGGTATCCGCCGACGGCATGAGCGCAAAGGGCGTATGGTACACTCCCGGCTTTGCCCTGCGGCATGATTATATCAACGGGACTGCGAACGTCACCTGGATGTGGGAAAAGTACGGCGGCGATTTCATCTATGAGGACGGCGAGTGGCGATTCCTGCGGCTGCTGATTGGCATGGACATGGTCTGCGGCGCGGACGACGGCTGCTGGACCGAGCCCAAGAAGCCCATGGGCCCGCCCCCTGAGGAAAAGAAGGAAGTAGACCCCGACGATCCCGACGGCAAGCGGGGCAAGTCTCCTGCCATGGGCGGCACAGTTAATGTGGAAAAGGACGAGCCGGGCCGCTATACCGACTATAAGCCCACCCGCATCCCCACGGAGACGCCCAAGCTGCCCGAGCCATTTGAGTCTCTGGATCAGACCTGGAGCTATTAAAATAGGGGCAAAACCACGCTGCCAATTTGTGTGGTATTGCCGTCAATATCTATGGGAGAATTATATGGAAAATCGTGTGAAAAGCGTTCGTGATTATATTGCCCAGGATATGTGGGGCCACATTTTAATGACCGGCCCGGACATCCGCGGCTATATTTCCGGAGAAAAATATCCCACACTGGCCGAGAAAAAGGCCTATTGCCAGGGAATTTTCACCATGTATCCCCATATGATGCTGGGGAACTTTACCCGGCGGCTCTGGGAGGATGGTGCGCCCAAGCCCTATGAGGACTTTATGGCGTCCAGCGTGGAGGCACTGTCCAGCAAGGTGCAGCCGGTATTGGACTTGTGCTTTGATGAAGCCCGACCGCTTTCGCAGCCGGAGCGGGGAGAAAAGCTGATTCCACTGCTCACTGAGGTGATTCCCAAGCATGTGCTCACGGGATTTTACGACTATATGTTCGCCGGGAAGCCGGAATACAAGGATATTCTGGACTTTTGGCAGGGCATGGAGCCGGTGCTTGCACTCACGGCACGGAATCTTCGGTGGGCCTACAGCGAAACGGAACCCATGACAATGGGGCAGCGGCAGGAGGTCTTCCTGTTTGTGGGCACGCGAATGGCCTATCTCATTCTCAAGCGCTGGTATGACTGGCAGTTTGGCGAGGAGAAAATGGAGATGCCCCCCGGACCGCCCCCGCAGCACTAAAAAAGAAAAACGCAGGAATCTGGCCTGCTCCAGGTTCCTGCGTTTCTGTGTTTTCTAACGGCTTAGCGGATTTGACCGGAGCCGTGGATGATGTATTTATAGGTGCAAAGCTCCTCCAGGCCCATGGGTCCGCGGGCGTGGAGCTTTTGGGTGGAAATGCCCATTTCGCAGCCCAAGCCAAATTCGCCGCCGTCAGTAAAACGGGTGGAGGCGTTGACATAAACCGCGGCGCTGTCCACACACTGGCAGAACAGCCGGGCGGCCTGGTCGTCGCCGGTGATAATGGCCTCGGAATGGCCGGTGGAGTGTTGGGCAATATGGTCGATGGCTTCTTCTACGCTGCCCACCAGACCGACTGCCAGGGTATAGTCCAAAAATTCCGTGTCAAAATCCCTTTCTCCGGCGGGGACTGCCTTTAGAATGGCGTTGGCCTCGGGGTCAGCCAGTAGCGTAACCGGCGTTTGACCGGCGGCAATGCGCTTGTTTTGGAGCCGATCCTGGAGCATGGGGAGAAATTCGGCGGCGATATCCCGGTGCACCAGGCAGACTTCTTCGGCATTGCAGACCGAGGGACGGCTGGTTTTTGCGTTTTCGATAATATTTACAGCCATATTGAGGTCGGCAGCCCGGTCCACATAGACGTGGCAGATGCCGGTGCCGGTCTGAATACAGGGAACCTTGGCGTTTTCGGTAACGGCGCGAATCAATCCCGCACCGCCCCGGGGAATCAGCAGGTCTACATAACCCACTGCCTCCATGAGCGCCGTGGCGCTTTGACGGGTGGTATCCTCCACCAGATTCACGACAGTTTCCGGCAATCCGGCGGCGGTCAATCCGGTTTTCATGGCCCGGACAATGGCAGCGGCGGAACGATAGGCCTCTTTTCCGCCCCGAAGGACGCAGACATTGCCGCTTTTTAGCGCCAGTGCCGCAGCATCGGAGGTGACATTGGGACGGCTTTCATAGATGATAGCGACAACGCCCATGGGAACGGCGGTTTTTTCAATGATGAGTCCGTTGGGACGCTCTACCCGGCGAAGTACCTTGCCCACCGGGTCCGGCAGCTGGGCTACCTGACGGATGCCCTCAGCCATATCGGAAATCCGACCTTCACTGAGGGCCAGACGATCCAACATGACCGTGGAAATATGCCCCTGGGCAGCGGCAAGGTCTTGGGCGTTGGCGGAGAGAATTTCATCCTTATGGTTCTCCAATGCCTGAGCCATGGCATAAAGCGCGTCATTTTTCTGCTGGGAGGTGGCCCGAGACAGGGCGGGTACCGCAGCCTTTGCGGCAATCAACAGCTCTTGGGTGGTCATGCGTTCGCTCCTTTCTTGAGAAAACGGGTGCCGGTGGGAACCCCATCCAGAATGTCATAGAGCACCTGGGGGTTCTTACCGTTGGTGATAATCATATCGCAGCCCTGGCTGGTGGCGATTTTGGCGGCGGAGAGCTTGGTAGACATGCCGCCGGTGGCAAGCTCTGAGCCCTTTCCGTCTCCCAATGCCAGAATTTCGGGGGTTAGTTCTTTGACCTCGTGGATCAGTGTGGCATCGGGATGCTTGTGAGGGTCGGCGGTATAGAGCCCATCGATATCGCTCATAAGCACCAGCAGGTCGGCCCCGGCATTGACGGCCACCA
This sequence comes from Barnesiella intestinihominis, assembly GCA_963650135.1. Taxonomy (GTDB): domain Bacteria; phylum Bacillota; class Clostridia; order Oscillospirales; family Oscillospiraceae; genus HGM13006. The sequence goes on from CAVJLG010000041.1 coordinate 8,157, forward strand.
GAGCAGCCAGGGTGTCGTTGTCGCCAATGCTGATCTCGTCGGTGACGATGGTGTCGTTTTCATTGATAATCGGCAGCGCATCCAGCTCCAGCAATCGAAACAGGGTGTTACGGAAGTTATCCAGCCGCTCCGGGTGATCGAAGTCAGCACCGGTGAGCAAGATCTGGGCAACCGTATGGTTATAGGCACCGAAGGCCTTGTCATAGATGTACATCAGCTCGCACTGCCCTACGGCAGCGGCGGCCTGCTTGGTGGGCATATCCCCGGGGCGCTGCTTGAGCCCCAGCTTTCCAACGCCCATGCCAATGGCACCGGAGGAAACCAGGACGATTTGATTGCCTGCATTTTTCAGGTCGCTGATGACCTTGCAGAGGTTTTCCACCTGGCGAATATTCAAATGACCGGAGGGGTGGGTCAGGGTAGAGGTTCCAACTTTAATACAGATTCTCATGGAGATGTACCTGCTTTCTGGGTGGATTTCTTACATTATGGCATTAAATCGCAAATGTGTCAATCGCTTTGAAAAAAACTTTGCAGGACATGACAAACGCCGCAAAAACAGCGGAATTATTTACAGATCCGCCACAATTTTTTCAACGAACCTTCAAATAACTCCGCTATCATGAGAGCACAGTACAAATTGTACTGGCTTTCATTTTCTCTCTCTTTTTTGGAAAGCACCGCAGTCGGCTGGTCCCCGGTCTGCGGTGCTTTCTTGCGCTGTATTCGGTTAGGATGCGCTGGGAAGATAATCCATGGGGTCCACGGGGATTCCCGCAGAGAAAACCTCGAAATGCAGATGCTCCGGCTCCTTTGTCTCCAGCAGCGCGGTGCTGCCCACATGGCCAATCACATCACCGGCGGAAACCGTATCACCGACGCTGACCTGGGGGTCCTTGGCCAGATTGGCATAAAGGGTCGAGCACTCGTCATCGTGGGATACCACCACCACGGAGCCCAGAAAATCGTCTTCATAAACGGCGGTGACGGTACCGGACTGGGCTGCCATTACCGGGCTATCGGCTTCGGCGGCGATATCCAGCCCCTCGTGGGTGCGCCAATCCGCCATGGTCTGGCTGTAGGTCAGGGTGTCCCGGCTGAAGCTGGAGAGCACCTGACCCTCCAGGGGCCACTGCATGGTTTCTTCGGCCTCGGCTCCGATGGTGGACTCATAGAAATCCTCCATGTTGTCCGATGTTGCGGCAGAATCCGCCTTCGGCTTCTGGGATGCGGTGGGGGCGTCGCTGACCTCCTGGCTGGGAGCGGGGGAAATGGACGCCGATGCGCTGGCCTCCAGGGCCGAGTTTCTTGCGGTCTGGACGAATACATAGCCTGAAATTCCGACTGCTGCAAGGCAGGCGATCAGGGCTATGTAGTAGCCCTTGCCTGCAAAGCGTTTTTTGTTGTTGTTTTCATTTTGCATATTCTGCACCTCCGAGGCTATTATCACCGACAAAATGGAAGAATATACCGGATAAACAAAAATAATTTTTCGACGAATCCATGGAAAGACACGTCGCAATTTGCCCATTTCGTTGCATTTGTCTCCATCCCTTGACAGAGAATGTTTCGACCCCTATACTTTTTATAGATATTGTGGAGGAACCGGAACGGGGCAATGCCCGATATCGAGTCCAGGCGCCCAGCGCCAAAAGGAGAGTTTCCTATGAACGAAAAAATCATCAGCGGCAGCTATGTGGCCGAGGCAACGGAGAAGCTTACTTCTCTGACCATCGCCCCCGAGGCTGTCCTTTCTACCCCTGCGGGCAAGTGCCTGACCCTGACCGTTGACGGCATCAACCGCCAGATCGAGCCCGGCACCTATACCGGCGATGTGGTGCTGACCGTATCCGACGCTGTGCAGGTGGACTATGAGAACCACGGCAAGGTAGACCATTTTGAGATGGCAAACGCCGTTGTGATTTCCGATGGCAAGTATGTGCCCGAGAAGTCCGTTTCTGCGGCTGTGCTGGCAGGTACTGTGACCGATACCACGGTCGATGGTCTGACTGTGGATTCTGAGGCCGATAACTTCGGCGGCGTATATGTCGATGGCAACAGCGTAGTTACCATCAACGATGCTACCATGACCCTCAACGGCAACGGCGGCAACGACTTCGTTGGTCACGGCGCCGGTATCACCGCTGCGGGCACCTCTCATGTTACCGTAAACCGTGCGAAGATTCACTCCGATGGATCCATTCGCGTGACCGTGGTTGGCCGCGAAGAGGCAACTCTGGAGGTCAATGATTCCGAGCTGTTCGTTAAGGACGGCACCAAGCCCAACAATGTTTCCGGCATGACCAAGGTGCCGTGGATGCTGGGCCTGACTGGCCGCGTTCGCGCTACCAACCTGGTGGATTCTGCAACTGCTACCTATAACCGCTGCCACATCAAGTGCGAGAACTGGGGTTGCATGTCCACCGACGCCACCAAGAAGGCACGGCTGTACCTCAACGACTGCGTGCTGGAGTCCGAGAACACCGGCTACGGCGCATACTCCATCGGCAACTGCTTGGATCAGTTCACCGGCTGCACCCTGAACATGGGCAACTATCCCGTGATTATGTGCATGGAGGGCAATGCGACCTTCACCGGCTGCACCGTAAACTCCAAAAAGGTTGGCGTGATGTGCCACGGCGGCAATGGTCAGGGCACTCTGATTGTAGACAAGGGCACTGTATTTAATACGGATCGCGCTGTGCTTCAGGTGAAGGGCAGAGGCGTTACCATGAACATTTCCGACGCGCAGCTGAACAGCAAGATCGGCGTGATTCTGGAGGCATTCCCCAACGATGATCCCAACATGGGACCCATGCCTGCTGGTGGTCCTGGCGGCCCTGGTGGTCCTGGCGGTCCTGGTGGTCCTGGCGGCCCTGGTGGTCCTGGCGGCCCTGGCGGCCCCGGTGGTCCTGGTGGCCCCGGTGGTCCTGGTGGCCCCGGTGGTCCTGGTGGCCCCGCTGGTATGCCTGCAATGCCGGATATGGGCCCCGCGCATGACGAGGTGGAAGTCCATCTCACCGGCTGCACCCTGAACGGCGACTTTGTCAATGCCCAGGCTGAGGATCATGAGATGATTCTGGACTTCAAGGGCTGCACCCTCACCGGTGCAATCTCCACCGGCAAGGCAACCCATACCCAGGGCGAGCCCGAGGAGAGCAAATGGTGGCTCATCGGCCTGGTAGACGATACCCTGGAGCCTGTGGAGAAGGATAAGGGCACCAAGGCGATCTTCGACGGCGCTTCTCAGTGGACTGTGGACAAGACCTGCTATCTGGGCGGGCTGACCATTGCCGAGGGCGCAAAGGTTCAGGCTGTGGAGGGCAAGACCCTCAGCATGACCGTAGACGGCAAGGAGACTGCAATCGTTCCCGGCACCTATACCGGCAAGATTGTTCTGACCGTGGCTTAAAATTAAAATCTGGGCGGAGTGCTGTACCGCGGCACTCCGCCTTTTAAGAATGAAAGGAGAAACGTTATGAGCTATCGTTATGACGCGCTGCTGAGCCCCATCAAGATCGGGGACGCAGTCATCAAAAACCGGACGATGTATCCCAACGCCTCGCCCCATTTCCTCCAGGGGCCTGAGACTTATCCTGCCGACAGCTTTATGACCTTTATGGGCGGACTGGCCCGGAACGGCGCTGCGATTATCACCTTGGCCGAGTGGTCTAACCCGGGTCAGCGTTCGGCTCCGGTAGAAGACGCCAAGCGGATGCAGAACTTTGACTACACCGATCCCGGCACCTATAACTACTTCACCCAGATGGCCGACGATGTGCATTTTTATGGCTCCAAGCTGCTGGTGAACACGGACCTCAAATATCCCGACGGCTATAGCTTTGACGGCAAGGCCTTTGGACCTCCGGGCATGGCGGGCAAGCCGGTGAAGATGCTGCCCAAGGAGATGATGCCCGAGGTCATCGAGACATTCCTCCAGAAGCTTCAGCTGTTTAAGGACTTCGGCTATGACGGCGTTGCCATGCGTGTGGAAATGCTGTTGTATCCCAACCTGCGCACCGATGAATACGGTGGCCCCATGGAGAACCGGGTACGCTTCCTTCATGAGACGCTGGAGGCTGTGAAAAAGCGCTTTGGCAAGAGCTTTATTGTGGAGCTCTGCGTGGCAGGCGAGCAGCCCAACGGCTATGTGGGCGGCGCAAAGGGCTATACTCTGGAGGATACCATTGAGTTTGCCAAGTGCATGGAAGACGTGGCGGACATTCTCCAGCTGCGGGAATGCGATATGACCAAGTCTCATCCCACCGGCTTTACATTCCAGAAGGGCGAGCATGAGACGATTCGCTATTCTCAGGCCATCAAGGCAGCGGGATGTAAGATCCTTACCGAGCCTGTGGGCGGCTTCCAGGACCCCGAGGAGATTAATGCCTATATCAAAGAGGGCAAGTGCGACATGATTGGCATGGCTCGGGCATTTATGTGCGATCCCGAGTATGGCAAGAAGCTCTATGAGGGCCGGGGCGAGGATGTTGTGCCCTGTCTGTGGTGCAATAAGTGTCATGGCACCATGTCGGCACCCTATATGACCTTCTGTTCCGTGAACCCCATCCAGGGCATTGCCCATAAGGTTGGAAAGATGGTGGATGCCGAAACCAACCCCAAGAAGGTGGCAGTCATTGGCGGCGGCCCGGTTGGCATGAAGGCTGCCATTGTGGCGGCGGAGCGGGGCCATGATGTGACCCTGTTTGAGAAGACCGATTATCTGGGCGGTCAGCTGATCCACAGCGACTTCTCCAGCTTTAAGTGGCCCTTGAGAGATTTCAAGAACTATCTGATTCGCCGGATGGGGCAGGTTGGTGTCAAGGTGCTGATGAACACCGAGGCCACCCCCCAGAAGCTGAACGCCGGCGGCTTTGATGCTGTGCTGGCAGCTACCGGCGCAACGCCCAATGTGCCCAAGATCGACGGCCTGAGGGATGAGAATGGCAACGTAAAGCCCGCGTACAAGGTTTGCCTGGACGTTTATGGTCATGAGCAGGAGCTGGGCCACCATGTGGTGTGCATCGGCGGCAGCGAAACCGCCATTGAAACGGCCATGTATCTGGCGGAAAACGGCCATGACGTGACCCTGCTCACCCGTCAGGACGAGCTGGCCAAGGACGCAAGCCACCTCCACTACATCACCATGGCGTGGATCAAGACCGAGCCCGACGGCAGAACCCATATGGCCCCCGCGTGGGAGAAATATGAGGGCATCAAGGGTATCCTGAACGCCACCACTGTCAAAGTGGAGGGCAACACCGTTACCTACATCCAGGACGGTCAGGAGAAGACCGTGTCCGGCGACAGCGTGATTATCTCCGGCGGCATGAACCCCAACGTGGACGAGGCCCTTTCCTTTGCGGGAATCGTACCCAAGTTCTATGTGATCGGCGACGCCAACCGGGACGGCAATATCCAGCGGGGCATGCGGGATGCATTCTCCAAGGCAATGCTGCTGTAATTAAAATTATGTAAACTGATATCGGCAGGCGGGGCTTGTTCCTGCCTGCCGGTTGTGCTATGATAAAGAAAAAACGGAGGCAGCGGACATGAAGCTGAAATATCCCCATCTGTTTTCCCCCATCACCATCGGGGGCGTGACCTTTAAAAATAGAATCTGGTCGGCACCGGCGGGCACCCATCTGCTGGCGGGACTGGAGGAGTACCCCAACGAGGCGGTGATTGCCTATTACGCCAACAAGGCCAAGGGCGGCAGCGCCAATATTACATTTTCCGCGCAGAACATGGACATCTATCGGCCCAACGACGACGTACATGCCCATGAGAATATCTTCCCTCAGAAGAACCATCGGATGTGGCGGCAGCTCACCGATGCGGTGCACTACTATGGGGCGAAAATCTCCCTGGAGCTGCTGGCCTTTGAGTACCACGGCTATGACGACGACGGCAATCTTGTATCCTACACCGTCAACGGCCATGGCAAGCGCTATCCCAAGCTCACAAAGCCGGTGATGGAGCGGATTGCAGCCAGCTATGCCGATGCGGCGGAGGCGGCGCTGGACTGCGGCTTTGATATGATTCTGATTCACGGCGGTCATGGGCTGGTGCTGTCTCAGATGCTCTCGCCCAAGTTCAACACCCGGAAGGACGAATTCGGCGGAAGCCTTGAAAACCGGGCAAAGTTCCCCATTATGATTCTGGACGCTATCCGGAAGCGGGTGGGCCGGAAGCTGCTGATTGAATATCGGATCTCCGGCAGTGAGTTCACCGACGGCGGCTTTACCACCAAGGACTGCGTGGAATTCTTGAAGCTGGTGCAGGATAAAATCGACATTGCCCATATTTCCTGCGGCAGCTTTTACAGTGAGACGGAGCACATTATGCACCCCAACAACTTCCTGCCCGCGGGCTGCAATGCGTATCTGGCCCGGGAGGTCAAGGAGAGCGGGGAGATTCATATTCCCGTGCTGACCCTGGGCGCGTTCCAGCAGCCGGAGCTGATGGAAGAGACGATTGCCACCGGCGGCGCGGATTTGGTCGCTATGGCAAGAGGTACGATTTCTGACGCCTACGCACCGGATAAGGCCCTCCATGGTAAGGAAGATGAGATCATTCCCTGCATTCGCTGCTTCCACTGCCTGGATTATGGACGGAACACGGCCTTTGCCTGCTCGGTCAACCCCACGGTGGGCCGGGAATACCGTCTGAAGCTGCTGGAAGAGCCGCCCAAGGAAAAGCGCCGTGTGGTGGTCATCGGCGGCGGCCCGGCGGGCATGGAATCTGCAATGGTGGCAGCCCAGCGAGGCCATCAGGTGACCCTGCTGGAGCAGGCGGATCACCTGGGCGGCAAGCTGATTTTCTCCCGGCAGGTGGCTTTTAAGAAGGTGCTGGAGAACTTTATGGACTACCAGATTCACATGCTGGACAAGTTGGGGGTGGATGTGCGGCTTTCCACCAAGGCAACCCCTGAGATGGTGGAGGCGATGGAGCCCGATGCGGTGATTGCAGCCGTGGGCGCAGATGCGGTGATTCCGCCCATTCCCGGCGTTCATGGAGACAATGTGATTACTGCCGAGGAATGCTATCGGAAGGGCCTGACTGGGGAAGACATGGGCGACAATATTGCGGTGCTGGGCGGCGGTCTGGTGGGCTGTGAGACGGCGCTGTATCTGGCCATGTATCTCCATAAGCGTGTTACCCTGGTGGAAATGGCCCAGAGCGTTGCCCTGGAGGACTATTCCATCCCCCGGCAGGCGCTGATTGAGCATCTCAATGAATATGTGACTTGTTATTGCGGCGTAAAATGCACCGGTATCACGGACGAGGGCATGGCGGTAGCGGACAGCTACGGAAACCATGCGGTGCTTCCGGCGGATACGGTGGTATTGGCGGCAGGTATGCGGGCAAGAGCCCAGCAGGCGGAGGAATTCCGTGGGCTGAGCCTGTTCTTTGAGCCCGTGGGCGACTGCGTGGTGGCAAAGAATGTCCGCGGCGCGACCCGGTCCGGGTATGACGCTGCATCGAGAATTTAACGGAATTACAAGCGGCGGCCTTGGGGTGGACTCAGGGCCGCCGCTTTTGTAAAGTTTTTCGGCTGCGTTTTCTCAGAGATTTTACCGGAGCAGAATAGCGCATTTTACGGGGAATCCTTTATCATATGGTTGTTCCAAAATCAATTTGACCATGTGAAGATGAAAGGATGACCAGTTTGAACAGAATGAAAAAGCTCTTGGCGTCGATTCTGGCGGTAAGCACCTGCATTTCTATGCTTGCTTGCGCGGTTTCGGCGACGGATGGGGAGCTCCAGACGAATCAGCAGACGGCAGCCGTGGGCTCGGAGACGGAAACCGTAGATCTTACCACCGGGTGGCGGTATCTTGATAACAACACCGACCCCGCCGGGGATTCCACAGCAGAGGGCTATGATCGCCTGAGTTGGACGAAGGCAGACTACGACGACAGCAGTTGGAAGACAGCGGCGGGCCGATTTGGTGCAAAGCGCGGTGCTATTGCAGACCTGGGCGGCGGATGTACGCCCGATGTACTGCTGAATCAGTACATTGACGGAACTTCCGGAGACGACATTCCTGCGTTTTTCTTCCGCACGACTTTCCAGGTGAAGGATGCCAGTGCGGTAACGAAGCTTCAGGGGCAGCTCCAGTATGACGATGCGGCAATTGTTTATATCAACGGCGTTGAGGTTGCAGCATTTGATGAGCCGGACGGCGGCTTTGCTTCCAATCTGTCCTATGGCGGCTCCAATGCAGCGGACCCCAAAACCGGAAACATTGCAGTGACGGATACCTCCATGCTGGTGGATGGCACCAATGTCCTGGCGGTGGAGCTCCATCAGGGGCGCGCTTCCAGCTCGGACATTTACCTGGCGGTCAACGAGCTTACCGCTTCTTCGGAGCCGGAGAGTAAGGAATTGGCGGTGGACAGCCTGACGGTCAACATCGGCGCAACGGAGGATTGCCTGGGTATCACCTGGTATGACACCGAATCCACGGCAGGGGTACTGCATTTTGGCGGGAAGGATTATACCGCTGAGGTAAAGCAGGCCTCTAAGACGGGATATTACGTCAACCATGTGGATCTCAGCGGTCTGGAGCCCTCCACGAAATACACCTATACCATCTCCGTTGGGGAGAAGACCTCCAAGGTGTACACCTATGAAACCCCTGCCTTCGGTTCTGACAGCTTCAGCTTTGCAGCAGTGGGCGACCCGCAGCTCTACTACAGCTCGCTGGACAAGAACGTTGAAGGCTGGACCAAGACTGTCAACGAGGTGCTCTCCGACGGCACGGACTACAGCTTCCTGTTCTCTCTGGGCGACCAGATCAACGAATACTATGCGGCGGACGGCTCCAACCTCGACAAGGTGGAGACGGAGTACAGCGGCTTTTTCAAGAATGAAAACCTCAGCTCCATTGCACTGGCTACCCTGGTGGGCAACCATGACAACGGCAACAATTCTACCCTGTATACCGAGCATTTTCAGATGCCCGGAGTGACCTCCTACGGTCAGAACAAGGAGGGGGACGGCGACTACAGCTTTACCTATGGCGGCGTGCAGTTTATGGTGCTGAACACCTCTAATCTGTCCATTGCGGAGCACAAGGCATTCCTGGAGGATACGCTGAAGAAGAACCCCAACGCCAACTGGAATGTGGTTTGCTTCCATAAGTCCATGTATTCCGTGGCAAGCCATGTAACCGAAAGCGACATTGTGCAGCTGCGGACCGGCCTTAGCCCCATCTTTAAAGCGCTGGGCATTGATGTGGTGCTCCAGGGGCATGACCATGTGTATGCAAGAAGCTACATCATGGGCGGCGAAGACGGCATGACCGCAGACGTTCAGCGGACCCAGGACGGCAAGGCGCTGACCGATATCTATGCACCGGACGGCGTGCAGTATGTGACCCTGAACTCCGGTTCCGGCTCTAAGTTCTACAACATTACCAGCGAGGCCTTCACCTACACTGCAGTACAGAACCAGGAGAAGGTTCCCAACTACTCCAAGGTTTCCGTTACCCCTGAAACCTTCACCGTAACCACCTATCGTACCAGCGACCAGAGCGTGGTGGATACCTTCACCCTGCACAAGGAAAAGGTACCCTGTGATGGTGGCGATGAGTGCCCCACCAAGGGATTTTCCGATGTGGATCAGAGCGAATACTACCATGAGGCTGTGGATCAGCTCTACACCGACGGCATTATGATTGGATATAGCGACACCACCTATGGCATTGACCAGCCCATGACCCGCGGTATGGTGATGACCGCCCTCTATCGGATGGCAGGCAGCCCCGAGGTAACCGGAAGTGCAACCTTCACGGACCTTCGCAAGGATGCTTATTATGAAAAGGCCGTCATTTGGGCGGAGCAGAACGGCATTGCCCAGGGCTACGACAAGACCACCTTTGCACCGGAGCAGAATGTAAGCCGCCAGGAGATGGCTACATTCCTCTACCGGTATGCAAAACTCCAGGGCATGGACGTAAGCGGGCAGAACGATCTTTCCGGCTACCAGGACGGCGGTGATGTGAGTCCGTATGCAAAGGCAGCGGTGGCATGGGCAGTGGATGCCGGAATCATCAAGGGATATTCCACGGATACGCTGATACCCCAGGGCGATTTGCTGAGACAGCAGTGCGCCGCGATGCTCTATCGCCTGCGCAGTGCGGCATAAAACCAAGAAAAAGGGCTCAGGGAAATTTCCCTGGGCCTTTTCTTATATTTTACGCGGAACTGTCTGCGTATTTTACCGGGACGCGATAGGATAAACATAGCCGCAAAAGCTGACAGGCGGCAGGTAGGAGACGATGAATATGAAACGGCGGAAGCTTCGGCTGCATTGGGAAAAGCTGATTTGCCTGGGTATGATGATGGCAACGATGGTGGGCATTCTGATGATTCAGTGGAATGAAATCAATACGTTCCGGATGGTCAATAACGACAGCCTGCACTATGTGCGAGGGTATGTGGAATCGGTAGACAGCGAGCAGCTGGAGGCGGACACCCTGGAGCCGGATCGGCAGGTGGGCGTGCAAATGCTTACGGTGAAGCTCCTGGCGGGAGCAGAGCAAGGGCAGACGGTAAGCGTGACCAACTATGTGACCCGAACCCTGAATGTAGTAGCCGAGCAGGGCATGACCATTGTAATTTGCGTGGATCAGCCGGAAAATGCGGCGCCCTATTATACGGTGTTTAATTACTACCGGGTGCCGTGGCTGATTTTCACCGTGGCGATTTTCGTGGTGATCGTACTGGCGGTGGGCCGGGGGAAGGGTGGCTGGTCGCTGCTGGGACTGGGCTATACCGTGTTTGTAATCCTGTTTTTCCTGATGCAGGCGGTTTTTCACGGCTGGAACGTCATGACCTCGGTGGTGGCGACCATTGCGGCGGGAACCTTTGCGGCGCTGATTCTGCTGGGCGGCATTGGGAGAAAAACCTTTGCAGCGTCGGCAGCAACGCTGTTGGGCACGGCACTGTCCGGAATCCTGTTCTGGATTTTCTCTGGTGTGCTGCATATTTCCGGCTATAACCTGGATTCGGCGGAGGCGCTTTTGATGATTACTCAGTCCACAGGAATGGAGCTGCGGCCTATGCTGATGGCATCGGTGCTGATTGCGGCGCTGGGGGCGGTGATGGATGTAGGCATGTCCATTGCGGCGTCGCTGGAGGAAATTCATACGCTCAATCCAGCCATGAATGCCCGGGCGTTGATGGGGTCTGGCATGCGCATCGGCAGGGACATGATCGGCACCATGACCAACACCTTGATTCTGGCCTATACCGGTACGGCCCTGACCACGATGATTTTACTGCTGGCCTATGGCTATGATATGGGGCACCTGCTCAATTCCGACTATCTTGCCATGGAGCTGGCCCAGGGACTTGCCTCCACTGGCGGCGTGGTGCTGACGGTACCGGTGGCGTCGGCAATTTCGGCGCTGGTGTATACCAAGGGTGAGAAAAAAGCATAAGGCAATACCGCACAGAAAAACAAAACGAAGCCAAATTGTGATATAATGAACGCATGGATAAACAGATGACAATATCCGCATTCAGCGATGAGTTGGCGCAGGTG
>CAVJLG010000042.1:0-27464 GCA_963650135.1 Barnesiella intestinihominis
CCTCTAAATTTCGGGAAGCATCCATGATGGAATGTTAATTGTTCAATTCAATGAAAGTGTCCAGATAACTGGGTACATATCAGCCGCCTCTACGGGGATTCTTCTCATTACTGTTCTTTTTCTACATAGACAATGCCGTACGCACCGGGGCCAATATGCGCGCCGATCACCGGGCCCAGGCCATAAATCCGGCCTTGTACCGTGTCCTGCATGCCCAAACGGTCCAGCAGCTCCATTACATGCTCCTGGGTTCCGGAGTAAACACCGTAAATCGGATAGTCCGGATCGGCGGGATTTTTCTCCATGAGGCTCTGAATCTCTTTCATCGCCCGCCCAATGCCCATGCACTTTCCGGCCACCTGAACCGAGCCGTCCTTTCCCACTGTAACCACCGGCTTAATCCGCGCCAGGGTGCCAAGAGAGGCCGCAGCCCGTCCCAGCCGCCCGCCTTTACGGAGATATTCCAGGGTGTCCAGCCCCGCATAGACCCGTACCCGGCTTCGGAGCTGCTCCAATGCCGCAACAATCTGCTGGGCCGTGCATCCCTGATCCCGAAGCTTTGCCCCGTGGAGCACCAGCAGCTTCTGGCACAGGGTTGCCGTGCGGCTGTCCACGATGAATACATTATCGTACTCTCCCAGCCCCTTGACTACTGTTGCGGTCTGATAGGTACCGCTGAGGGCCGAGGCAATGGAGATATACACCACCTGATCGCCCTTTTGCCGGGCATCCTCAAACAGCGCTTCAAAGGCCGACGGGGCCGGCTGTGAGGTCTTGGGGAACACCTTTGCCATCTCCAGCATCCGGAAGAAGTCCGCCTTATTAAACTGCTGGTTGGCGCTGTAGATGCGCCCGTCGATGGTCAGCCCCAGCGGGACCAACTCCACCTGATATTGTGAAAACTCCGCCGATTCCAGGTCGGCCCCGGAATCCGTTACAATTCGAATGCTCATATAATTCCTTTCTATTGCCGCCGCGCCAGCTCTGCCTGAATCATGCCATTGATGGCGCTGAGCTGTTCGGTCAATTCCCGGGCCTTTTCCTCGCCCATGGTTTTTACCACCGTGTCAATCAGCGCTCTGCTCTGCTGGTGGCTTGCGTGATAGGCTTCCTCTCCTGCCGGGGTCAGATGCAGGTGAATCTGCCGCCGGTCTATGCTGCTTCTCTCCCGGTGGAGATACCCCTGCTTTTCCAATGAACTTAGCAGCAGGTTCATCTGACTTTTTCGCATATTGGTCTTTTCGCAAAGCTCCGTTGCGGTCATGGGATGTGCCGGGTCCTGCTGCTGACGATAGAGCAGCAAATTGGACACCACCGCCTCGTTAAACGTCATCCCGCTGACCATGCGCCGGTTCCAAATCATCGCCGCCAGCTCCAGCCACGCCCGAAGCAATGCCTCGCCGGTATCCATTTCCATGATACGCCCTCCATTTAGTTCACAAATTGAACGAACGACATCATACTCCATTTCTGCGCATTTGTCAAGAAAAACAGAAAAACCGGGCAGTCCCTGCGTTGGGAACTGCCCGGTAAAAGCCATATTTACTTCTGATTCACGGCATCCACAAACCGCAGGAACGCCTGTTTTCCTTCGGGCGTGCGGCGATAAACCCCTGCATCCTCCAGCACCTGGGCAAACACCCGGCCGGTTTCCTGCATGAGGAGATTCAGGGTGTTGTCCTGGGTGAAGGTATACTTCTTTTTCAGTTCATCCACCCAATCTGCATGCTTTTCCAGCACCGGATCAGCCCGGAGATCATCGCCGTTCAAAATTGCGTCCCGCAGTCCGTACAGCTCGCCCTTTAACCGGCTGGGCAGCACCGCCAGACCCATAACCTCAATGAGGCCGATGTTCTCTTTTTTGATGTGGTGCTTGTCGCTGTGGGGGTGGAAGTAGCCCAGGGGATGCTCCGACGTGGTGATGTTGTTCCGCAGCACCAGGTCCAGCTCATAGTCCGCGCCTCGGCGGCGTGCAATGGGCGTGATGGTGTTGTGAGGCGTTCCGTCCGTCTCTGCAAAGATAAACGCCGCCTCGTCGGTATAGCCACGCCAGGTGGTGAGAATCCGGTCCGCCAAGTCGCACAGCCGCTCCGGGTTCGCCGCCCGCAGCCGAATCACGCTCATGGGCCAGCGGACAATGCCCGCCGTCACATCTGCATACCCCTGGAACGCCAAGGGGGTTTCCACCTCGGCCCGCTCCATGGCAAACTCATACCGTCCGCCCTGGAAGTGCTCATGGCTGAGAATCGAGCCGCCTACAATGGGCAAATCCGCATTGCTGCCCACAAAATAGTGGGGCATTACGGTGACAAAATCCAGCAGCTTCCGGAATGCGCTCCGGTTAATGGCCATGGGCACATGCTGCCGGTTGAACACAATGCAGTGCTCATTGTAGTATACATAGGGGGAATACTGGAAGCACCAATCCTCCCCTGCCACCGTCAGCGGAATCACCCGATGATTCTGCCGGGCAGGATGGTTCATTCTGCCCCGATAGCCCTCGTTCTCCGGGCATAGCTGGCATTTGGGATAGCCGCTCTGGGGTGCAGATTTCGCTGCCGCAATGGCCCGGGGATCTTTTTCCGGCTTGGAGAGATTGATGGTAATATCCAGGGTGCCGTAATCACTCTCATATTTCCACCGCATGTCCTTTTTGATGCGGTAGCGGCGGATATAGTCGGTATCCTGGCTGAGCCGATAATAGTAGTCTGTAGCTGCTTCGGGGCTCTGCTCATAAGCCCGACGGAACTTCTCCCGCACCTCATGGGGCATGGGGGTGACAATGCCCATCAGCTTGGTATCAAACAGGTCCCGTGCGGTGATATTATCCTCCAGCAGGCCCTTCTCTACCGCGGCATCCACTAGGGTGCCAAGGATCGTCTCCAGGTCATCGGAGAATGCCTCATCGGTGGGGGCATAGCTGTCTTCGTCCATTGCCGCCAGCAGGCAGTTGGTGAGATACACCCGGTCATCCTCCTGACAAAGCGCCTGGGCTATGGCATAGTCAACCAGTGCACGAATAGCATTGCTGATGGTTCCGTTCATACCGTCACCTCCGCACCGCCCTGGGGCCGAATGGACAGCACATGGCAAGCCCCGGCCCCCAGCACGCTGTCGATGCCCGCCCGGAATGTTTCCAGCTTTTCCTCTGGTACAAACGCCTGGCAGGTTCCCGCAAAGCCGCCGCCGTGAACCCGATAGGCCCCGGTTCCGTCCAAAAGATGCTCGCACAGCGCCAGCGTAATGGCCATGTCCTGCTGCTTCACTGCTCCCGCCGGAGATACATTCTGGAGATACATATAAGAGGAATCGCCGGACTGCCGAATGATTTGCAGGAAGCGTTCAAAATCTCCCTGCCGCAGCGCCTGGCACGCTTGGGGCACCCGGCGATTCTCCTGATAATAATGGTAAGCCCGCAGCACCGCCCGATCGCCAAATTTCTGCCGCAGTGCCGCAATATTCCCATAAAAGTCTGCTTCCGGCACCTGAGACAGCACTTCTTTTCCGAAATACCCGGCAATCTCTTTCATTTCCACAGGAATTGCCGCATATTCGTCGGTTAAATCCGCATGGCTGGCCCGGCTGTCAATGATGCACAGGGCATAGCCGGTGGATGAAAAATCAAAGTCCAGAGGTGTGACCACCGGATGCTCCACATCGCCGAAATCAATCTCCACCAAATTGCCCACTGAGGACGCCATCTGGTCCATCAATCCGCTGGGCTTTCCGAAAAATACGTTCTCCGCATACTGGGCAATCTGCGCAATCTCCGGGGCAGATACCGTACCATTGCAGAACATCCCGTTCAGTACGGTTCCCAACAGCACCTCAAAGGCCGCCGAAGAGCTCAGCCCCGATCCCGGCAGCACCTGGGAGGTTACATAGACGTCAAGGCCACGAATCTCATGGCCCAGCTGGCAGAATCTTGCCGCCACACCGCGCACCAGCGCCGCCGTGGTGTTTTCCTCCTGCTTCTGGGGCTCCAGCTCCGAAAGGTCTACCTGATACAGGGGATAGCCCTCGGACTGTACCCGAATCACATTGGTGCCGTTTTCCGCAACCGCAGCCAGTGCATCCAGGTTGACCGCAGCCGCCAATACGCAGCCCCGCTGATGGTCTGTATGATTGCCGCAGATTTCCGTCCGTCCGGGCGCTGAGAAAAACCGCGCCGGAGCCTGGGAAAATACCCCCCGGAAGCCCCGCTTCATCGCCTCCAGCCGGGATGTATCTATTTCTTTTAACATGGTTTGCATGGATTACATTCCTCCATTGCCTCGTGATGATTTCTACGCATACAATACACTGTTTTCTAGAAAAATGGAAGGGGCAAAATGTCCGAACTCCTTTTTTCGTCTATTTTCGTATAGAATTCGTATGCAAATTGTGTTTTTGAAACTTCATTGTGCTTTTTGAGAATTGCGCAAACGTCTCAAATCCCGTATGCTGAGGTCAGGAGAAAATTGAAAGGCAATACTGCATAAATTGGCGGCGAGGATTCGGCCTAAGATTTTACGTCGGAAAAAGGCAGTTTTTCGCAGGCATACTTTGTGTATGTCAAGAAAAAATAACGCATTTCCGGCGAAAAAGATTTCTGGGGTCCCCGCCAAAGCCCAGCGTAAGCGGGTTTGGTGGGGAGAGGAGGCGTAGCGTAGCGACTGAGCTTTTGCCCAAAAAGGCAAAACGAAGGATGCGCAGCTTACGACGACGAAGCCCGACGACACATTTGTGCGGTGTCGCCTCAAACAAGGAGGTTTCTCAAATGAAAAAGAAATTGGTTTCCCTGCTCATAGCACTGACCATGCTGACGGCACTGTTTGCCGGCTGCGGAACCACCGGCTCCTCTGACCAAGGAGCTGCTGCACCCTCGTCTCAGCTGCAGGAAGTATCCGATGCGGCCCCCACCCAGGCGCCCGCATCCAAACCGGTATCTGTGCCGGAAGCCGACTCCGCTCCGGAAGCATCCACTGCCGAAACGCTGTCGGATCGCCCCGAAGTCACCTATCCCCTGGTAGAAGAGCAGGCCACGCTGACCTATTGGCAGGCATGGCCCCCGTTCCTGTCGGAGATTTCCGAGCCCTCGGATGCTGCCATGTTTGAAAAGCTGGCAGAGGCCACCGGCGTTAAGCTGGAAATTACCGCCGTCAGCACCGAAACCGCATCCGATGACTTTATGCTCCGCTGCGCCTCCGGCGACCTGACCGATATGGTGCAGAACGCTGCCACGCAGTACACCGGCGGCGGTGCAAAGGCCATTGAGGACGATGTGATTATGGATCTGCTGCCGCTGATCGATGAATACAGCGTCAACTACTATAACATCATCTACTCTGACCCCAATATCTATAAGAATCTGGTAAACGACGAGGGTCAGGTTCCCTCCCTCATCGGCATGTACACGGATTATTACTACACCGACCAGGGCTTCTGGATTCGTCAGGACATTCTGGACAAAACCGGTCTGGAAATTCCCAAGACCGTCTCCGAGCTGGACGCCGTGCTGGACGCCTTCAAGAAGCTTGGCCTCACCGACGCTCTGATGGTGCTCTCCGAGGGCAAGTGCGACATGCTGGAAACCGCATACGGCGCCGTGGATCGGCTGGTAGACGGCAAGATTCAGCCCGCCGCCCTCACCGACAATTATAAGGAATACCTGAAAAAGCTCCATGAATACTACGAAAAGGGCTATATCAGCGTGGACTTTGTTACTTATAATGAGTCCGATACCAAGCCCCCGCAGGATGTTGTCTATAACGACATGACCGGCATCTTCAAGGAAGACGTTGCCGCCATCGCCGGTTATCTCAGCAGCTCCAACACCCCCGGCTTTGACCTTCAGCCCATGGGCCAGATTCGCCTCAATGAGGGCGACCGTCTGGACACCGGCTTCATCGGCGTAAAGGCAGCGGATAAATATTCCCTGTCCATTTCCACCCAGTGTTCCGATCCCAAGCTGGCCATTCAGTATATGGATTACCTGTTCTCCGAGGAAGGTCATATGCTGGCCAACTACGGCATCGAGGGCCAGACCTATACCATCGAAAACAGCGAGCCCCAGTTCACCGATCTGATTCTCAACAATCCCCAGGGCTTTGACTGGCAGCTGTGCCAGAGCCTGTACATCAACCCCGGCTTCCCCTGCCTCACCGACCTTTCCGTTCAGGAAATGACCTATACCGAGGCCCAGAAGGCCGCCGTTCCCACTTGGGTTGACGCTTACGACAGCGCCGACGAGACAATGCCCAACGAGCGCTGGCTCAGCTTCACTACGGAGGAATCTCAGCATAAGGCCGACCTGCAGAACGACATCGAAACCTATCAGACCGAGATGCGTCTGAAGTTCATCACCGGTCAGCTGGACATCGATGCAGAGTGGGATAACTACTGCACCGCACTGGAGGGCATGGGCATCCACACCATGGAGGAAATTACCCAGGCCGCAGTAGACCGCTATATGGCAAAATAACGGCTTCTCCTTCTATGATCGTAACCGGCAGGGTGTAACGCTCTGCCGGTTACATCGTTTAGTTGTAAAGGCATTTACCTATGGAATTCATAATCTGCATCATATCTTATAATTGGACATTCCGCTCAAATCCTGATAAGATAAGTCGAAACAAATTTTAATGGAGGAATGTTCTGTGAAAAGATCGATTCTCGCTCTGGCTCTGTCCCTGAGCATGGTACTGGGTCTGTGCGCATGCGGCAACAGCGATGCTTCTTCTGCATCTTCCGCACCCGCCGAGACCGCTGCTGAAACCGCAACTGCTGCTCCTTCTCAGGAGCCTACTGCTCCCGCCGCCGACGAGGCTTCCGTTGCCGAAGAGGCTACCGAGGCATCCGCTGAGGAAGAGTCTGCTCCCGCTGAGCAGCTGGCTGAAACCACCGTTTATATCGACATCGCCGCTTCTCTGGAGGCTGTGTTCACCGACGTGATCATCCCCGCCTACAAAGAGGTTCAGCCCAACGTCACCATCGAGTACAACACCGGTTCTTCCGGCAAGCTGCTCTCCGGCATCGAAGAGGCCAACGGCATCGGCCATGACCTGTTCTTCTCCGCCGGCAAGGCTCAGGTTACTACCCTGAACGAGACGGACGGCCTGGTTGTGGACGATTCCATCGTCAACCTGCTGGCCAACGAGCTGTGCCTGGTAAAGGGCAACGACACCGAGACCGAGGTTACCGGCTGGGATACCCTGGATAAGGCAAAGTCCATGGCTCTGTGCGGCGGCAGCGTTCCCGTTGGTAAGTACAGCCGTATCGCTCTGATTGCGCTGGGCGTACTGCCTGAGAACGACGATCCCGCTTCCATCACCACCGAGGAGATTTCCACCGCTCTGGGCGGCATCGAGATCGACGAGGCTGACGACGTTGAGGTTGCTGCTTCCAAGGCTGCCGAGGGCTCCGTTGATGTGGCTACCATCTACTACTCCGACTACTACAACCATCAGGACGACCTGACCATCATCGCACAGGACGACGGCACCCTCACCGGTGCAATCACCTATCCTGTTTGCCTGGTCAAGAACCCTGAGGCTGACGAGGCAGAGAGTGCCGCTGCTGCCGACTTCCTGGAGTTCCTCCAGACCGAGCAGTGCCTGAAGGCTTACGAGGAGTACTGCTTCATCGTAAACAAGTAATGATTGCAGCCGGGGCAGGCATTTCCAGTTGGAGTGCCCGCCCCGGTTTTTTCTTTCTATCTTGCAGGCAGCGCCCATCTGTGATAAATTAAAAATAGACAGCCATGGCGCTGTCCGAAGGAGGTTTTTCTGTGCAGCAAATCATCGAAATGGCAAAGAGCTTTGACTGGAGTCCCTTCTGGATTTCTCTGAAAACCGGCATTGTTGCCACCGTGATCTGTTTCTTTCTGGGGCTGTTTGCCGCACGAAAGGTTTTGAAGCTGGGCCCCAAAGCCCGGGCTGTGGTAGACGGCATTTTAACGCTGCCTATGGTGATGGCGCCAACGGTAGCGGGCTTTTTCCTGCTGCTGCTGTTTTCTCTGCGCCGTCCCATCGGTGCATTTCTCTATGAGCAGACGGGCATCAAGGTGGTGCAGACCTGGCTTGGCTGTATCATCGCCGCATCGGTGATTGCATTTCCGCTGATGTATCGGAATGCCCGCGCCGCCTTTGAGCAGGTTGACCCGGACCTGATCTACGCCGCCCGCACCCTGGGCATGAAGGAGCGCACCATCTTCTGGCGCGTGGTGATGCCTGCTGCCGGTCCCGGCGTTGCATCCGGCACGGTTTTGACCTTTGCCCGTGCGCTGGGTGAATACGGTGCAACCGCAATGCTGGCCGGTAATATCGCAGGCAAAACCGGCACCATCTCTCAGAAGATCGCCAACGTCATTAAGGACGGCGACTATGCCACCGCCGGCGTGTGGGTGGTTATTATGCTGGTGATTGCACTGGCAATTATCATGGTCATCAATTACTTATCCGGCGGCAAGAACCGGAAGCAGAATCGGTGGTGAGCCTATGTCAATCGAAGTAAATATCAAGAAAAACCTTGGCAGCTTCCATCTGGATGTGGCCTTTTCCCAGGAGAGCGGCGTACTGGCCCTGCTGGGCGGCTCCGGCTGCGGAAAAAGTATGACCCTTCGCTGCATCGCAGGCATAGAAACGCCCGATTCCGGAAAAATCGTCCTGGGCGGCGTCACCGTGTTTGATTCCGAGAAAAAAATCAATCTGCCTCCCCAGCAGCGCCAGGTGGGCCTTCTGTTCCAGAACTATGCCCTGTTTCCCAATATGACCGTGGAGGAAAACATTCTCTGTGGTCTGCGTGAAAAGCGCAGCAAAGAGGAAAAAGCCGCACTGGTGGCCGAATATATTCGCAAATTCCACCTGGAAGGCCTGGAAAAGCACACTCCCTCCCAACTCTCCGGCGGACAAAAGCAGCGCTGTGCACTGGCCCGGATGCTCATTGGCCGCCCCGGCATTCTGATGCTGGACGAGCCCTTCTCTGCCCTGGATTCCTACCTTCGGTGGGAATTGGAACGAGAGTTGCTTGGCACTCTGCGGGAATATGACGGTACCGTCCTGTTCGTCTCCCATGACCGAGATGAGGTTTATCGGATTTCCGACCGGATTGCCGTATACAAAAACGGCTCCATTGATGTAATTGGCGACAAGTGGGAGCTGTTCCGCCAGCCGGTAACCTGTACTGCCGCTATTCTGACCGGCTGTAAAAACGTTGCAGAGGCCAGCTATTCCGATACCTCTGTTACCGTTAAACAGTGGGGCCTGACCCTGCCGCTGCCTACCGCTCCCCTTCCCGACGGTGTTACCCATCTGGGTATTCGCGCCAGAAAGATGGTGCCTGCCAGTGCGCCCGGTCCTCGCCGCTTCCGGTATACCGTGGCCGAGGAAATCGACGGCGCATTCTCCGACATCCTCATGATTCAATTGGAGAGCGGCACCGCGCTGATGCGCTGGGAGATCACCAAGGACGTTCACGCCACCATGAAGGACGGCCCCAATCTGGTGGAAATCCCAGAGGATGCCGTGCTGTACCTGCGGCCCTAACTACATAATGCACGCAAAAATCCCCATGCCAATGAACATCGGCATGGGGATTTCGTTTCGGCAGCACCGCATAATTCGGCAAGGTGTTGCCTTTATTTCCAAACGGTCTTTTTCAGTTCGTTGTACAGCGCAAGGCCCTTCTCCTGGCCCAGCTGCTTTCTGAGGGTATTGCACAGTACCTGGCGCTTATTGGCCACAATCAGCTCTTTCAGGGTGTTCTCCTGGAGCTGCGGATAAGGCGCAATCAATCGGGGCAACTGTTCAAGATTATACCCCTCCTGCTTGGCGGCAGGGGCCTTTCGAGGCTTTTCGCCGCCGGTCCGCTTTTGCTGAGGCTTATTGCGGCTATGCTGCTTGGGCTCCGGCTTTTTCTCGGATTTCGGCGCTTCCTTGGATTCGGACTTCTGTTCTGGAGCCGGGGTGTCTTTGGGCTCCGGTTTCTGTTCCGGCTTGGGCTCCGCCTTTTTCTCAGCCTTTGCTTCCGGCTTGGGTTCTGGCTTTTTCTCAGGCTTCACTTCCGGTTTCTGTTCAGGCTCCGGCTTTTTCTCTTGGGGCTTTTCCTGCGGCTTTTCAGCCTTAGGTTCCGTCCGGGGTTTCTCCCAGAAGCTGCTGCTATAGCGTTCACTGGCAGCGGGCTTTTCCTGGGGCTTGGGCTCAGCGGGTTTCTCAGGCTTTGCTTCCGGCTTCGGCTCGGGCTTCTTCTCGGGAACCGTAGGCTGCTCCGCCTGCTTTTCTACCGGCGCTGCCGGAGCTTCATGTTTGGGCTGCTCTGCCTCGGGCTCACGCTTTCCATTGCCCGTGGTCTGATTTCCATGCCCCTTGCCACGATTCCGGCGGAACCGAGTACGGCCACGATAGGTCTTTCGATTGCTGTCCGGCTCCGGATCCTCCAGAGACTCCAGCGGCTCTGGCTCTGCAATCTGGACCGCCACCAGCTCCGCAGCCTGCGTATTTTGTTCTTCCGTCGGCTGTACCGGCGGCTCAGTGACCGTCTGCGCAGGTTTTAGCTCCAGCACAGGTTCAGTTACTGCCCGCAGCACTTCCGGCGTAGGAACCGGCACCGGCACCTCAGGGGCCACCACGGATACGGTGGCTTCCTTCTCTGGCTCCTGTACCGGCTCGCCTGCCGCCAGGGCTTCCTTCTCCTGGCGAATCCGCTCCAGCCGCACGGCTGCACGGATGGTTTCCACGCACTTGACTCTGGGCTTTCCATCGTTCACGGCCCAGAAGTTTGCCACATAGCGGTAGCCCATGTCCCGTGAGACAATGTAATAGCTTCGCTCCGCCGCACCGGTGCCAATGAGATAGCCCAGCCAGGTAGAAATCTGGTGGTCCAGCGCATTCTTTCCGCCCACGCTCACCTCAAAATAGCTGAGGTTGCAGGTGCTTTTTCCAATGAGAATGTGCATTTTCATGCTCAGACGATTGGAGTTCGCGCTGTAAAAGATGATCACCTGATCTTCCGGGGACAGGTAGGTGATTCCGCTGAGTCCCTCGGATGCTACATTTTCAAAATCAATGAGATAAATATCGCGCATAGATGCGTCTCCTTTGGTTTATGCTTCGCAATTATCCCAGCTGCACCAGGCGCACCATGATCGTTGCTGCCTCTGCGCGCTTTGTGCCTGCCTGGGGGGCAAAGCTGCCGTCCTGCATGCCGTTGACCAGTCCAATGGAGGCGCAATAGGCCACATACTCCTTCGCAAACTCACCAATGGAGTCCTCATCGGTAAAGGACACAGCCTTTGTGGGATAGCTGACCCCCTTGCTTGCAAGATACCGGGACACAACCGTGCAGAACTGCTCTCTGGTCACCGCCTCATCGGGCTGGAAGGAGCCGTCGGGATAGCCGTTGACATAGCCGTTTTTCTCCGCCCAAGCCAATGCGCGGTTGTACCATGTTCCCTCTTTCACATCGCTAAAGCTGGAGGTGGTATAGCCGCTGAGATCCGCCCCTTCATAGTTGGCAAGCACCTGCACCAGCTGCGCCCGGGTAAGGGTGTCGTCGGGGGCAAAGGTACCGTCAGTATGGCCCTGCATAATGCCCAGTTCCTTTGCTGTCATCACATAGTCATAGTACCAAGCACCAGGCTTTACATCGGAGAAGCCCGTCGCATTGCTGCCATCCACAGGCTTCATAAACAGCTCGGTTTCCGAAGCACGGCGCTTTTTTAGGCCCTCCAGCACATTGCCATTTCCATCCTTAATCCAGGTGCCAAAGGCCTCCGACACCCGCGTTTTCGTCCAGGTGCTGGAGTCGTCCAGCAGAAGCTGCTTGAGCAGGCACCAGGTTCCGTCGTCATTTTTATAGGTGGTCCAGCCGATGCCGCAGTTGTATGTAAAGTCAGCCAGCGCATCATACTGGTTTTGATTCACCACAATGCCGTTACTTTTTAGGAAACCGTTAAGGTATTCGTCGATGGTAGCAAGTTCATTCCTGGTCAGCGCTTTGGCCTGCTCCTTGCTCAAGGGCTCGCAGTCTTCGCCAAACATCGCCACCGCGTCGGTAAATACGGAACCATAGCCGATATAGGCAACGCCAGCGTCATAATAGCGATACTCCCGGAAGCCCTCATAGAAGTCGATGAGCTCCACCACCGCATTACTGGCAGTAAAGCTAGGCACATCCGCCGTCAGCTGGGGCGCGGTCAGATCTGCTGCATAGGTGCTGATCTCCTGCTGGGATTCCGCCGTATCGCTCATCTCCGTAGACCACACTCGCAGGTCCTGATCGTCAGCAAATGCAACTGCCGTCATCAGGGTGCACAGTGCCAGCACGAATAAAATACGAAGCAATTTAGATTGTAGTTTCATAGTTCCTCCTGTGATTTCACGGTATTGTTACCGTTTTGTCATTTTTAATTATACACGAAACCACAGGATTTTCAAGTATTTTGGGTCGAATTACAAGAAATATCTCGCGTTTTTGGTTATTTTTCTAAGGGAAAGCCAGTTTTTTCGTCCAATTTCACCGGTTCAAAGCGAAATTCTTGGGCAGCATCCGGATATTTTTCCCGGTCCACCGGACTTAAAAACATGGATAGCGGCCGCGCAAAAACGCCAAAATCGCCGTAAAGCGCCTGATAAATCACCAGCTTTTCCCGGGTTTCCGAGTGCGTGGCCACGCAAATAACCTGATAAAGCTTTCCTTTAAAATGCCGAAATTTCTGTCCCGGCGTCACAGTTCGTTCCATGTTCAGTCCTCCAGCCACAGCGCTTCCGTCTTAGGCCGCCAAACGGGGTTGGGATACTTCTCCCCCTTGGCATAGCCCACCATCAGCGCGCACCGAACATGGCTCCCCTCCGGTACCCCCAGATAGCTGCGGATTTCAGGGAACCGGTCGCTGACCTGGCGCAGATAGCCGCCCCAGCAGGTGCCAAGGCCCTTATGTACCAGCAAAAGCTCCAGCTGCGCCATTCCCACGGCGGTATCCAATACGGGGTTCAGGCAATCGTCGGGGCTATGGAGCACGATCATGCATGGTGCGCCGCAGGTCAAAAGGTCCGTCCCCTTGGCAAGAAGCTTGGGCAGCTCCGGGGCCTCGCCATATTCCCGGCACAGGTCCATGCACATGTCCCGCAGTTCTTCCACTTTATGCTTGCCCCAGACAACGGTATACCGGAAGGCCCGCTGATTTTTGCCGCTGGGAGCATAGGCCGCAGTATCCAGCGCTTGCTGCACCACTTCCTTTTCCGGCAGCCGGTCAGCGAAATGCCGAATGGACCGGCGGGACCGAATCAGATCCTCCAATGGCTCGCCGGACAGGGCTGGGTACGTCTCTTCCGCCGTCAGTTCGTCAAAGCGGATGGCCTTTCTGGGGCAGGCACCCGCGCAGTGCATACACTGGATGCACCGGCGGCGGGGATGAATCTCCGGCCCTGTTTCTCCCGGCACAAACACCCCCATGGGACATAGGCGCATGCAGTTTCCGCAGCCAACGCAAAGCTCTTTGTCAATGTATACCATCGTTTCCTTCCTCATTTCCTGAATAATCCGTATAGAGCCCCGCTGGCATAGGCAGGTCCAATTCCACGCACCGGAAGAACGCCTCCAGCAGTTCCGCTCCCTCCGGAATTGTGGCGGCAAAAAGCGCGTCCATCCGACTTAGGTATTCCACTAATACGCCGCTTGGCTCCTGCTCCAGCACCGAGCCCCGGATTTTTCGCACCGGCGGCAGATGACTGGCCGCATTGACCACATGCCGCATGGGCGTTCCGGCCCAACCGCCAATGCGACAGGAAACCATACGGAATCGTTTGAGCGCCACCCGATAATGCTCCGGGGTGATCTCCGGGGCCATATAAGACGCGGCCTGAAGCAGCTCCTTCGTCACCGGGCGTTCCGGCATGGCGTCCGGATAGGCTCTTCCGTCCCGCCTCAGCAAGTGCCGGTCAAATTCGCCCTCCAGGGCAAAATGGGTCACTTCCCCCTTTGCAACCGTCTCCAGTACAAAGGGATGCATCCGGCTGTCCAAAACATAATGGAGCAGATATCCCGCCGCAAATGCCGCAACATTGGGCCGCCCCGCCTTTACCGGCTGACGGTAAGCCTCCATCGCCTCGGCTCCAGCGCTATGGTGCAGCCGAATGCCCGCCTGACGAACCGCACCAGCCTGTCTGCCGCCCACATAAAAATACAGCGGATCCGGTCCAAAATTACCGCAGCAGAAGGTATCCCACTGTCTTAGCAGCGTGCGCTGGATGGCAGGCTGCATTCTCCGGCAGACCTCTCTGCCAAAGAGCAAATGGGCATAAAAATTCGGCATGGTATCACCTCAAATGTGATACTTGGGCAGCTGCTCCTGGGCATAGGCGATATAATGACCCACACTGAGGGTAATGCCTTCGGTATCCTTTTCCGTCAGCTGGCGCGCCACACGGCCCGGCACGCCCATGACCATGGAATGGGGCGGGATCACCGTATTGGGGGATACCACCGCACCGGCTGCCACAATGCTTCCGGTGCCGATATGGCAGCCGTCCAGCAAAATGGAGCCCATGCCGATGAGACAGCCTTCTTCCACCACGCAGGAGTGGATCATGGCATTGTGTCCCACCACGCAGTTGTCCCCGATGATGGTGGGCTGGTCAGTAGAGCAATGGGCCACGGCATTGTCCTGAATGCTGGTATTCGCGCCGATTTTGATCTTGTCCACATCGCCCCGGAGCACGACCCCATACCAGATGGAGGCATTCTCTCCGATTTCCACGTCGCCGATCACCGAGACGTCTTCCGCCACATATGCCCCGTCGATTTTCGGGGTAAATTCTTTATATTTTTTCAGAAGCATGATGATTTACTGTCCTTTCTTGGGTCACTTTGTTTCGTCCATCCGAAATGCCGGAACGCCCAGATGCGCCCGCACCTTTGCCAGGGACTTCATATTCTCCTGGGGCACGTCCAGCGCCGGGGTACCGAACACCTGCTCCAGCCACTGGGTGCAGTCCGTCATCCATCTTGCCCCGTGGGGATTTTCCCGCACCGGGTCCCCCAGGGAGGATGCCGGGGTTGCCAGGGCGCAGGCATGGTTGCCGTTCATATAGGTGTGGCATTCAAAGGGAACATCTTCCCGTGCCAGAGCTTCCATGAACTTGAGGCCATGCTCCACCGGCACCATTTTGTCGTGATACATGTTCCACAGGAATACCGGCGGGGTATGGGGGCTCACCCATTTTTCCGCCGAGGCAATGTCTCGAAGCGCTTCCATGGTTCTGTTGCCTTTCAGCAGGTGATACATGTCACCCTGACCTTCCACGTCCACGGTAATGCAGGGATAGCCGAGAATCAGGGCGTTGGGCTTCCCCTCATCTCCGGTACAGCCGGAAGCCTCCAGCACATCCTGCCGGTTCCACATGGTTCCCACGCAGGCCGCCACATGACCGCCCGCCGAAAAGCCGCACAGCGCCAGCTTGTCCGGGTCCTGGCCCCATTCCTCTGACTTCTGCCGAATCAGTTTCAGCGCCCGGCAGACATCCGCCGCAGAATTGGGAAATGTCGCATATTTTCCAATGGAATACCGCAGCACATAGGCGTTAAACCCTGCCGCAGCAAAGGCTGCCGCCACCGGCTCCCCCTCGCTGGTGCCATGATAGAGATAAGCACCGCCGGGCAGCACCACAACACCGCCACGCTGAGGATAATGCTCCGCCACCGTGGTCCAGTGCTGGATATAGGTATAGAGCATCACCCGATGGTCGCCATACAGGTCGATTTTTTCACAAATCATCTTACACACCCTCTAGAGAAAAATCCGGCAAATACGCATCCGTTGCGGCGCTGGGTTCCTGCAAGAAGCCGTCCTCCAGCCCCAGCATATACAGCCAGTCCACCACCGCCTCATACTCCTCCTTCGTCACCGTACGGTCAAAGGGCGGGGTATGCTTTAGCCGCCCGGACGGGACAAACTGTGCCATGAGGCTCACCAATACGCTGCCTCTGGGGAAGTGGTCGGCGATATAGTCCAGGACCTTTAGGCTGTTTTGCACCTGTCCCGGCAGTACCAAATGGCGGACGATCACGCCTTTTTTCAGCATGCCGTCTTCACCATAGACTGGCCGCCCCACCTGGCGCAGCATCTCATCAATAGCCCGCGCCGCCACCGGAAAATAGTCCTGGGCGCCGCACAGCTGCTTTGCCAGCTCAGGCTCTGCAAATTTCAGGTCCGGCAGGTAGATATCCACCTTTCCCTCCAGAATTCGGAGGGTTTCCACCCGCTCATAACCCCCGCAGTTATACACCACCGGCACCGGTAATTTGGGTTCCAGCGCTGGAAGAATCTGCGGGAGGAAGTGGGTCGGCGTTACCAGATTGATGTTGTGGGCCCCCTGATCGATGAGTTCCTCAAATATCTCCCGAAGCCGCTGGGTGGTTATGGGCTTTCCAAACCGGCCTTGGCTGATCTCGCTATTCTGGCAAAACCCGCACCCCAAGGAGCACCCGGAAAAGAACACCGCCCCGGAGCCTCTTTCCCCGGAGATGGGCGGCTCCTCCCAGAAATGCAGCGCAGCCCGAGCGGCATAGATCTCCGCAGGCATCCCGCAGAAGCCAAGCTGCCCCCGCTCCCGGTCTGCGCCGCACATGCGGGGGCACAGCGTACATGCGCCCATTACTTCGCCAAAAGCTCCGCCACGCTGTCAAGCTCCGGCACATCCGCATCGGAAATCCGTCCGAAATCCGCCATAACCGACAGCTCCAGATTCAGCGGAACCGAAGCCAGCAGCGGAAGATCCAGCGCCTTGGCATGCTCCTGGGGATCGGTGCCCATCCGCACCTGACCGTCCTCCAACGCCAAAACGGTCTTATTCTCCACCACGCCCAGCACGGGAATCATAATCATCCGCATCAGGTTCACGGATTTCAGTGCCAGGAAGTCGCAGAGATCCGAGGGGTTGGAGATACAGACCGCACCGTCAAAGGGAATGATGGTGCCAATTTGCAGGGGCACATCGCCTACACCGGAGGGCATGTCCACCAGCATAAAGTCCAGATCCTCGGCCCATTTCACATTGAGGTAGAAATACAGCGCGCCCTCGGCAATGTCCTTGCCATAGCTTAAAAGGGGCTGGGTGGCGTCCTTTTCCACATTGCCCATGGAGATAAACTGCACGCCGCTGTCTGCGGTCATGGGAATCAGCTGCTTGGAATCGGAGTTGCAGGGCTCCAGCTTGCCATAGAGATAATGAATGGAGGGGTTCTCCAGATCGGCGTCCAAAACGGCAACCTTTTTGCCCATCTTCTGGAGCTTATCCGCCAGCAGGCAGGTAGCAACCGACTTGCCGGTGCCGCCCTTGCCGCTGAAAATCGCCACAATGCGCTGGGCCTTTTTCGGGGTCTTGCCGTCCACCTGCTTGGTGTCGTTTTCCGCCTTCTTCTGGTTCTTGCTGTCGCAGGTGCTGCTGCAAGAGCTGCAATTGCCGCTGCAAGAGGAAAAGTCTCCGCCGAAGGCCTCAAAATCCGCCATATACTTCATGTATTTTGCTTCATGCTCCTTCTGGAGGCGTGCCTGTTCTTCGTTTGTCATATAAAAAAATTCCTTTCTGATTCAGGATAAAGTTCTTTACTTTTAGTATACCATAATTCCCGCCGTTCCTCAACTCCCCCGCAGCTTATAACTTTTGGTTATTGAATATGTACAAGATGTATTTGCAGAATTTCACCGTCTCTGCTACAATGTTAGTATACAAATTATGAACAGGAGGAACTGCCATGACCTTGGAACTTCTGGTGGAGCGTTGGGAAGATCAGCGCACCATCAAAAACCTCATGGGTAAATATGTAAACTGCCTGCTGCTAAATCGTCAAGGAGAAATTTACGACTCCTTTTTCAGTAAGAAAGCCGACGTCTGCCTGACCTTTAACGACGGCAGCTATGTAGGCCCCGACGCAGTAAAGGGCTATTTTGAAGCCATTGTCGCCCGGAATCTACTCTCCGCGCAGCTGCTGCAAAAGCGTCTGCCGGAAAAGCTGGGCGGAAAATCCGACGAAGAACTCTATGGCATTGGTCCGTTCCATGTCAAGCCTTTGACTGCCCCGGTCATCGAGGTGGCCGAGGACGGTGAAACCGCAAAGGGCCTTTGGTTCTGCCTGGGCTGCAACGCCGAGGTCACCACCCGCGGCCCCGAAGCCAGCTGGACCTGGGGCTACTTTGCCGGTGATTTTGTCTATGAGAATGACGACTGGAAAATCTGGCATCTCCAGTATCTCAACGACATCGACTCTCTCTGCGGTCAGAGCTGGGGCAAGGAAGTAACGCCCTATCCCGAGGAGGATGTGTTCGCACCTCTGGGACAGTTTGAAATGCCGCCCTATACGGTAGCTGAAACCGTCCGCCCCCTATATCGGGTGGACCGTCCCCTGACCTTGACGCCCCGGATTCCGGAGCCCTATGATACCTTTGCAAACACGTTTTCCTATGGAAAGGAGGCCGCACAATGAAAGCACCGGAATACACCGATCTCCAGCTGATGCAGCGGGTTTGGGACGTGGAAACCGTCAAAAAGCTCGCCGCCAAGCGCGCCTATTACCTGGCCAACGACTGGCGGAAAAAGGAGCTGGACGAGCTCTGGGTCACTGGCGGAGAAGCCAGGAAAACCGCTTCCTTTGGCCGCAACTGGGGCTATTACGTCGGTATGGACGCCATTCGGGACTATTATGTCACCGCCCACAACGAAAAGCTGGACGCGCTGCCCGGGAAAAACCGCGGTGACGGCTGCCTGTTCCATCATCCCATTTCTACGGGGCTGGTCTACGAGGCCTACGACGGCAATACCGCAAGAGGACTCTGGTACTGCATCTCCCAAGAGACGCTTCCCACCTCCGATACCGAGGCCGACGCCCGCTGGTATATGGAAAAGCTGGCCATCGACTTCTTGAAGGAAGATGGGCAGTGGAAAATCTGGCATATGGTCGTTGCCACCGACCTCCAGAGTGAAGCCGGCGTCAACTATATGGAGCAGCCTGTGGATCTTCCCGACGAGGAAAACCCCGCCTTTGTGGAATTCGGCACCCCCACCCTTTCCATGCGCGTTCATAACGAGCGCTATAACTGGCTGGACAACTATCCCCCTGCCCCGGTGCCCTATATGACCTTCAACGAGGACAACAGCTACGGGCCGGAGGGCCATCCGGACCATTGGGAGGTAGAGTGATATGAGAAAAAAGCATCTTGACCTGCACCAGCGGGTGCTCAACGCCGCCGCCAGCCAGGCCGTGGAAAACGTAAAAGCACAGCACACCTATCTCCACGGACGCGCCGACGCCTCCGGCGAATGGGGGCAGATTTGGAGCAAGGACGATTGGT
This sequence comes from Barnesiella intestinihominis, assembly GCA_963650135.1. GTDB lineage: Bacteria > Bacillota > Clostridia > Oscillospirales > Oscillospiraceae > HGM13006. The sequence goes on from CAVJLG010000042.1 coordinate 19,325, forward strand.
GCTCCTGGGGCCATATTTTCGGACGGATGCGCGGTTTCCAGCAGGTTTGGAAGGGCTCCGTCACCGCATATGACAATATGGCCATGCAGAATCTGTTAAATGTACAAAAAATCTATCCGGAGCTGGGCGGCCATGATCCCCGTCCCCTGATGGAGGCCTCGGTCCACACTCTGTTCACCGATATCATTGAGGTGGCCGACGACGGCAAATCCGCCCGTGGCAGCTTCATCACCCCCGGCGTGATTTTCTGCCGCCTCAATCGTCATGAATACCCCTACTGCAACGTGCTGTGGGAGCGCTATGGCTCTGATTTCATTCTGGAGCATGGGCGCTGGCTCTACCTCCACGAGCAAGTCTGCCCGGACATCATGGGCAAGCTGGATATGACCAATTTCGCCCACGACGACTATGAGCGGCTCACCGCACCCGAGGAAAAGGGCATCGGCCCCGTCACCCTGGGCGAGGACCCCGACGTCACCGACCCCGGCCCGCTGCACCTGCCCTACAGCGTGATTATGCCGCCCCAGAACACCGTGCCGTGGCCCGAGCCCTACGAGACTTTGGACAACGAGCACAGCTACACCCCGGTAAAAACCGCCGCTGAGCTGGCTGCCGAGCACTCCGTTTAAAATTCCCCGCCCTTTCCGAAGTCGGAGAGGGCGGTTTTTCTGCTGTTTTCCTGTTTTGTGCACGGATTGAACACCAGAACACAACCCGCGCCTTGCAGTGTCCCTATTCTCTGTTGTATAATTATATTGAATTCATAATGTAGGGAATTGTGGGGGGGCATTCCCCACGGTTCCCGTTCAGGAAGGAGCCTTTCTCATGCCCTATGAAGCATTAACCGCCCCCCTTACTCTTCGGGGGAAAACTCTGAAAACCCGGCTGCTGTACCCGGTGGCGCAGCCCCATTTCCTCCAGGCCAATCAGCTGTATCCCGACGACCCGGTGGTCACCTATTACGCCTCCCGGGCGAAAAACGGCGCCGCCATTCTTCTGATGCAGGATCTGACCAACCTGGACCAGCGGAAAATGCCCGCCGACTGTGGCCATTTCGCCATGTACGACATAGACGACATCGGATGTCAGAACGGCTTTACGTTTATGGCGGAGATGGTTCACTTCTACGGCAGCTATATCACCCCGGAATTGAACCTGGATAACCGCATGCCCTTGCAGGTCAACGACCCGAATGTCCCCTCCCCCTATGGCGAGCCCATGAACCCCTTTGCCATGATATCCAAGGACGATGAGGACGAGGTTACCGCCGCCCCCGGTGTGAAGCCCATGGAAGAGGGCGTTTCCGGTGCCCCTGGCCGCCCCATGGCAGGTGCGCAGATGATGACCCGGGCCGACATGGATGAATACATCAAGGTTCACATTCAGCATGCCCAGACCTATAAAAACCTGGGCTTCGACGGCGGCATGTTCGACTTCTGTCATAACTTCAACATCGGCAAGTTCTTGAATCCCACCACCAACTGGCGTACCGACGAATATGGCGGCAGCCTGGAGAACCGGATGCGCTTCCCGGTAGAGGTCATCAAGGCTCTTCGCAAGGCCATGGGCGAGAAATACCTGCTGGTGGTCAATGCGCCCAATATTGGCGGCGATATGGGCATGAACATGGACGAGGCGGCAGAATTCCTTCGCGCCATTGATCCCTATATCGACCTGCTCCAGGTGCGCGGTCAGCATCCCGACCATGCGCGGGTCACAGTCTGCGAGTCCGCAGAGCTTTCTAAGGGGCTCAAGGCCCGGGGCGTAAAGACCCCCATCGCCATTTCCACCTATTATAAAGACTTGGATTCCCTGAACAACGTCATCGCCTCCGGTGCAGCAGATTTGGTAGCGCCCGGTCATCTGTTCATCTGCAACGAGCATTTGGGCGAGATTCTCCGGGACGGCAACGGCGAGGATTTGAACCCCTGCATCGAATGCCACGCCTGCCGCGGTACCTCCTCCACCGGCGACTGGATGAGCCACTGCACCATCAACCCCGAAATCGGCATGGAGCATCGGGTCAAGCGTCTGGCCGAGCCTGTTACCCGGCAGAAGAAAATCGCTCTGATCGGCGGCGGTCCCGGCGCCATCAAGTGCGCCATGTGGCTGAAGGATCGGGGCCACACTCCTGTGATCTTCGAGAAATCCGACGCGCTGGGCGGCCAGATCAAAACCTCGGAATACCCCGAATTTAAATGGGAGCTGAAGCGCTATCTGGATTTCCTGCGCAATCAGGTAAAGCGCAAGGGCATCGCTGTCCGGCTGAACACCGAGGCTACCCCGGAGATGATTAAGGCCGAGGGCTTTGACGTAGTGATTGCCGCCACCGGTGCAACCCCCAAAAAGCCCGACATCCCCGGCGCAGAGCACGCCCGCTGGGACGGCATCAGCATCTATGGCAATCAGGAGCAGCTGGGCCATCGCGTGGTGGTCATCGGCGGCAGCTCTGTCGCAGCAGAAGCCGCCTGCTATCTGGCGGAATGTGGCCATGAGGTCACGGAAATCAGCCGTCAGGCCCGCCTTGCCTATGACCTGAACCCCATCCGCTCCATCGGTTATATGAACGCCAAGGCCGATGCGCTGGGCGTTCATGTGGTCCGAAAGGCCAAAACCACTGAGATTCAGCCCAATGCCGTCACTTATCTGGATCGCAAGGGCCAGAGCCACACCATCGACTGCGACGACATCGTGGCCTGCGGCGGAATGGAGCCCAATAGCGAAGCCGCCATTGCCTTCCGCTTCTCTGCGCCGGAATTCTATATGATTGGCGACTGCCGCCAGCCCGGCAATATGCGCAATGCCATTCGGGATGCCTATGCCCTGGCAATGAGAATCTAACAGAGACATGATACAAAAATCCCCAGACGATTTTGGTCGTCTGGGGATTTGTACATCTCACTCTCGTTTTGCCATGGGCACATAGGTCCGCCGCTGGGTCAGAGACTTGTAAGCCGGACGGATGATCCGGTTGGAGGTCATAACCTCCTCAATCCGGTGGGCACACCAGCCTGCTACACGGGCAATGGCAAACAGCGGAGTAAATACCTCCTGCGGAATGTTCAGCATGGTATAAACCAATCCGGAATAGAAGTCCACATTGGCGCACATGGTTTTATCCGAACCGGTCACTCTTGCAAAAACATCGGGCACCAACCGCTCAATGGACTCCAGCAGATCCAGCTCCTTCACATAGCCAGTCTGCTCTGCCAAGGGACGCGCCGCATGCTTGAGAATCAGAGCGCGGGGGTCCGACTTGGTGTAGATGGCGTGACCCATACCGTAAATCAGGCCGGTGCCGTCCCCCGCCTCTTTCCGGAGAATTTTCTCCAGATAGGCGGTGATTTCATCGTCGTCGTTCCAGTCATGAACATTTTTCTTAATTTCCTCAAACATAGCAGAAACCCGCTGGTTCGCGCCGCCGTGCTTGGGGCCCTTCAAGCTGCCCACGGCTGCGGCAATTGCAGAATAGGTATCCGTGCCGGAGGAGGACAGCACACGGCAGGTAAAGGCCGAGTTGTTACCACCGCCATGCTCGGCATGGAGCACCAGACATAGATCGAGTAACCGTGCCTCTTCCTCCGTAAACTTGGAGTCCGGGCGGATGGAGTGCAGGAAATTCTCCGCAATGGAGAAATCCGGCACCGGCCAATGAAGAATTAGCGAGCCGCCGTCGTAATAATGGACCTTTGCCGCATAGGCATGGGCCACAATCAGCGGGAACTGGGCAATGAGCTGAATGGACTGACGCACCATATTGGCAAGATCGATGGCATCCGGATTGTCGTCGTAGGAATAGAGCACCAAGGCAGAGCGGGCCAGCTTGTTCATAATGTTGCTGCTGGGCGCCTTGAGGATCATATCCTCGGTAAACCCGGCGGGCAGGCTCATATTGTCGGACAGCAGCTTTCGGAACGCCGCATACTCCTCCTGATTGGGCAGCTTGCCAAACAGCAAAAGATAGGCCGTTTCCTCAAAGCCAAAGCGCTTTTCCCGGGTGAAGCCCGCAATCAGCTGGTTGATATCATAGCCCCGGTAAATCAGCCGGCCTTCCATGGGGGTCTTTTCGCCGTCGATGATGGCATAGCCCTGGACAGAGCCGATTTTTGTGCAGCCGACCATAACGCCGGTACCGTCTGCATTTCGGAGGCCTCGTTTAATATTGCTGTTATCGCGGGGACTGATATCAAAGGCTGTACTGTTTTTCAGTTCCTCGCATAGAGTATGAATGACCGCATCAGATGAATTCGGAATGGACAAAAGCTGCACCTCCAAAAATTGAAGCTTGTTGTGTCCTTATATGATATCAAACCTATGACTGCGCGTCAATCGTATTTTTCGCTGAAAAACCGCGACTTTTTATCTCTTTAAGGAAGTAAATTCTCAATTTCGCACAAAAACGCTTTTGTTTTTGAATATTCAGATTGAATATACATTTTACGAACCTTGCAATTTCAGGAGGTACCCCATGAAAAGTTCAATTATCTCTGGCTTTCTGGCCGCAGCGGCTGCCGTCGGCATTCCTCTGCTGATCTGTGGCATGGGAAGCACCACCGCAGCCCCTGTTTCCACTCCAACTGCCGCCATCCAAGAATCCGCAGCGCCCGTGACGCCAAGTCCAAGTGCCCGGACCATTCAGGAAATCATCGTCCATCACAGCGATCAGGCATCCACAGAGCCCCAGGCAGTGGGAGATTGGGCACAGACCGTTGCAGTTACCGTTGCAGGCAGTCAGGAGGACATGACCCTTCACGACTATCTGGTGGGGGTCTTAATGGGTGAAATGCCGGCCTCCTATCAGTTGGAAGCATTAAAGGCCCAGGCCGTTGCAGCCCGGACCTATACCCTTCACCGACTAGAGGGCGGCGGTAGTCTCTCTGATGATCCCGGGGTTTGCCAGGCATTTATTGCCCTGGACCGTGCCCAGGAAAAACTGGGGGAGAATTGGGAATCACTGCTGGATAAGCTCCATCAAGCCGTGGAGGAAACCGACGGTCAGGTGCTCACCTACAACGGCGCTCTGATTTCCGCCACCTATTTCTCTGGCTCCGGTGGAAAAACGGAATCTGCCCAAGCCGTATGGGGCAGCGAGGTACCCTATCTGGTCAGTGTAGAAAGTCCCGGCGAAGAGACAACCTCCGACTATGAATCCACCGTCACCGTTCCCCTTTCAGAGTTTCTGGAGACACTGGACATTACCGCCCCCACCGTAGCCACCGTCAGCTATACCCCTGGGGATGGGGTAGATACCATTGTCATTGGCGGCAAAACCTTTACCGGCCTCCAGCTTCGCAGTACCTTTGGCCTGCGCTCCACCCGGTTTCAAATGACCATCACTGAGGACCAGGTAACTTTTGATGTACTGGGTAATGGACACCGGGTGGGTATGAGCCAATGCGGCGCTGAGGCCATGGCGCAATCCGGCTATAGCTATCAGGATATTCTCCTGTGGTATTACACCGGAGTGACGCTCACCCAGTGGCAGGGATAAAAAAATACCCGGAGCAACTTGCTCCGGGTAAATAGATTCCAATTACTTGTTGGGAATCAGAGAAAGCACCAGGGTCAGCACCATGAATGCAATGGCAATCCACTTGGTGGCACGAGCCAGCTTGGCATCCCAAGTAGAGGCCTTGCTCTTGGACAGGAAGCTGTCAGCCGCACCGGCAATGGCACCGGACAGACCAGCATTCTTGCCGGACTGGAGCATAATAACACAGATTACAGCCAGGGCCAGAATGACCTGGATCACAGTGATAATAGTTTTAACCATAACGATCCTCCATTTTGCCGTTTTACGGCATACGGCAGCCGAAATTCGTCTCAACGCGCAATTCGTACAATATATAATACCACGCCGCAAACGGTTTTGCAAGGAAAATTTTTAGCGTTCCAGAACAATCGGGCAAAGCAGCTCCGGTGGCAGCTCCTTCAGCGGAAGCAGCGGCTTGGGGGCCTGGTCTGCGGGCTTCAACCGGCGGTAGAGGTACTCTACCCCATGCCACTCGTTCATTTTATAGCCGAAATTGGGCAAAATTCCGGCCGAGGTAAAGCCCATCCGCTGATGAAAAGCCACGCTGGGCTCATTGGGCACCGTAACTACCGCGCAGACATTGCAAACGCCCTGAGCGGAAAGCCGCTCCAGCAGCGCCTGATAAAGCTGCGAGCCAATATGCCCATGGCGCACATCCTGTCGCACATAAACCGAGCTCTCTACGGTCCAGCCATAGGCCGCCCGGGTATGAAAGGGATGGGCATAGGCATAGCCCAGAATGACGCCGTCCGCTTCCAGCACCAAATAGGGAAACTTCGTCAGGGTGTCCCGAATTCTTTCCGTGAATTCCTCCACTGTAGGGACTTCGGTTTCAAATGTGATGGAAGTTGTCTCCACATAAGGGCGATAAATTTCCAGCAGCGCAGCGGCATCTTGTTCCGCTGCAAATCGAATACATTTTTCCATGGATTGTTGCACTTCCTGTTACAAGGGGAATCAGCGCCTTTGCTGAAAACCAGCCCTTACTTCTGCACCCAGTTACCGGTCGCAGCACAGGTGAGGTAGCTGTTGATGAAGGGGTCCAGATCGCCGTCCATCACGCCGTTGACATTGGACGTCTCGCAGCCGGTACGGGTATCCTTCACCAGCGTGTAGGGCATGAACACATAGTTGCGAATCTGACTGCCCCACTCGATCTTCTGCTGCACACCCTTGATATCGGAAATCTTGTCCAGATGTTCCCGCTCTTTGATTTCCACCAGCTTAGACCGGAGCATTTTCATACAGTTGTCCCGGTTCTGGAACTGGCTTCGCTCGGTCTGGCAGGATACCACAATGCCCGTGGGCTTATGGATCAGTCGAACCGCAGAGGAGGTCTTGTTGATATGCTGGCCGCCTGCGCCAGAGGAACGATATACCTGCATTTCGATATCTTCCGGACGAATTTCCACGTCGTTGGCATCGTCCTCGATCTCGGGGATCACCTCAATGGCAGCGAAGGAGGTCTGGCGGCGGGCATTGGAGTCAAAGGGAGAAACGCGAACCAGACGATGGACGCCGTTTTCGCCCTTCAGGAAGCCGTATGCATTGGCGCCCTCAATGAGAATATCCGCGCTCTTGAGGCCTGCTTCATCGCCCTCCAGATAGTCCATGATCTTATAGGTAAAGCCATGGCGCTCTGCCCAGCGGGTATACATCCGATAGAGCATCTGGCACCAGTCCTGGGCCTCAGTTCCGCCTGCGCCTGCATGAAAGCTCATCAGTGCATTGTTGCTGTCGTATTCGCCGGTAAGCAGCGTCTCCAGCCGCGCCTCTTCCATCTCCTGCTCCAGCGCAGCATACCCCTCTTCCAGCTCAGAGAGCATGGAGTCGTCGTCCTCTTCGATTGCCATTTCACACAGCACCAGCAGGTCTTCCCGGTCTGCGCACATTTTCTCAAAGGAAGCGATCTTTGTTTCCAGCAGGCGGGTCTGCTTGGTGACCTTCTGAGAGTTCGCCGTATCGTTCCAGAACCCCTCGGAAGCCGCCATGGCATGGAGCCGCTCCAGCTCTTCCCGGGCAGATTCCAGCCCCAGGGACTCGCCCAGGGCCGTGAGCTTCGGCTCCATATTCTCCAGCTTTACCTTGTATTCATCAAATTCAATTCTAGCCATAATTCAAACCACTTTCGTATAAAATCCAAAAATCAATCCTCCCCATTATACAGGAAAATCCCTCCGATGTAAAGCCTTTTACGGCTGTGGGATCAGCGCTGACTGACGGTGTATTCCTCATCCCCAAAAATCATCTCGTCAATATCCTTCGGCATATGCTCCCCTCCCTTCGCAATGTGGCTACCAATCATTCTATGCAGCCGCAAAGAAAAAATGTGTCGAAGCTTGGTCCTGACGAAAAATAAAAAGAGGACCGCTCCTGCGACTTGACAGGAACGGAAAAGTTGAGTAGAATAACCGTGGATTTGTGTGTCCCGCAGAAGGCTGATAGGGCCGCTTATCCAAATACGCTCCCTTAGTTAAATGGATATAACAAGCCCCTCCTAATTAGTTGGAACCTCAACTCCACAAGCTCCTAAAAATGAATATGCTCCCTTAGTTAAATGGATATAACAAGCCCCTCCTAATTAGTTGGAGCCTCAACTCCACAAGC
>CAVJLG010000043.1:0-137948 GCA_963650135.1 Barnesiella intestinihominis
TTGAATACCGGAACCCAATACTTCCCCGTGGATTCCATGCAGACATCCAGACAATGGTAACGGATGTATATGCCAGAACCAACAATACCCAGCGCAAGAAGCTGGCGCGGCTGGTGGAACAGAATTTTTTTGAAGCGATGAAAGAGGAAAATGGAGATCCCAATACCAATCAGACCGAAAAAATAATCGGACTTCTGAAAGAGAAGCCCGAAATGACCGAAAATCTGCTGAATTTGCTTTCCATGATGGTCAGCTAATTTGAAGGAAAATGAAGGAAAACGTGGTACAGAACCAGGCCGCAGAAAAAAGAAAAAGTCCCAAAACCGTTGCGGTTTCAGGACTTTTCTGGAGCTGCTAGCCAGATTCGAACTGGCGACCTCATCCTTACCAAGGATGCGCTCTACCGACTGAGCTATAGCAGCAAATTCATTTAGCTTGACTATTATAAAAAATAACGAAGAATTTGTCAAGCACTAATTTTACTTTTTTCGCTGAGAAGACCGCCGGGGTTATGCGGCGGTCTTCAGCATGTGGTCGATAAAAATACCATAGCCGGTGGTGGGATCGGACACCAGCACATGGGTTACGGCGCCGATGAGCTTGCCATTTTGCAGAATGGGGCTTCCGCTCATGCCCTGGACGATGCCGCCGGTTCGGTCCAAAAGTCGCGGATCGGTAACCTCCAGCATCATGTTGCGCCCGGTGCCGTTGTCCATGGGGTAGAGCCGGATGATTTTCACCGCAAAATGTTCTACTTGGTCGCCGTCCACATTACATAGAATCTCCGCATCGCCGATGGTGATTTCGCCGCGTTCGGCTACTGCAACCGTCTCACCGTCTGGGGCGTCGGTCAGGGTACCAAAGATGCCGCAGGGGGTGTTGCGGGTGATGGCGCCCAGAATGGTGCTGCTGTCAAAGGAGCCTTGCAGCATGCCGGGCAGACCGCTTGTCCCTTTTTCCACATCGATGACCGTGGCCTTGCAGATAAATCCGTCTCGAATGGGGAACAATTTAGAGGAAGCTGTGTCGGTGATGCCGTGTCCCAGGGCACCGAAAACGGAGGTGGCGGGATCATAGTAGGTAATGGTGCCGATGCCGGCCATTTCGGCCTTGACGTTTGCGCCAATTTGATAAAAACCGTCTGCATTTTTGGGACGCACCAAAAAGCTCTGCTCCCGCTGCTGCCGAAGCGCGGTCAGGGTTACCTGCTGCTTTTCCTGAAGCATGGCGCGAAGGGAAGCGGGGGTTTCTACCGGTTCGCCGTCTACTTTAATAATCAGGTCCCCACGATGGAGACCGCTGCGCTTGGCGGGGGAATCCTCGGAAAAGCCCACTACCATCAGGCCGCTACACTGCACGTCAATGCCCACCGCTTTCCCCACGGCGACCACTTCCTCGGGGGCGGCGGCGTAAGTCTGTATACCAAAAAACAGGAATAGACACAGTGCGGTTAATGTCATTCGCTTTTTCAAAATCTGCTCATCCTCTCTGCTGAATTGCTCGCGGTTTTAATATGCCGTATTTCGAGAAAACTAGACAGGAATTTTCGCTGAAATGTTGGGAAAAAGCGAAAAAACAAACCGCTATTGTTATTTTCTGCGGGTAAAATGTTCATGGAATAGCGCGTGGTTTTTACGAGAAAATAACGATGGAGCAGACAGTGCAAGGGGAAAATAACGAATTCAAAAATCGTTTACAAATTCCTATTGACATTCCGGGAATTGCGCGGTACTATGGACACAAAGAGAATTAGCACTCGAAGATGAAGAGTGCTAAAATACAGTTCCCCGGAAAGGAAGATGTTTTATGAATGTACAGAAGTTGACGCAGAAATCCATGGAAGCCGTACAGCTTGCCCAGAATATTGCACAGGAACATGATAACCAGCAGATAGAGCAGTGCCATGTGTTGCTTGCCCTATTGATGCAGGACAGCGGCCTGGTGCCCCAGCTGCTGACGAAGATGGGCGTGACCGCGGAGTCCGTTACCGCCGCCGCAAAGGATTTGGTGGCACGGCTGCCCGCAGTGACCGGTTCCGGCAGAGAGGCGGGCAAGGTCTATATCAATCGGGATGTCGATGCAGCCTTTACCGAGGCGGAGCATGTTGCCGAGAGCATGCGGGATGAATATGTGTCGGTAGAGCATATCCTGCTGGGCCTGATTACGAAGGCAAACAGCAGCATGAAGAAGCTCTTTGACACCTACAACATCACCAGCGAAAACTGCCTGAAAACCCTGAAGGAAATTCGCGGCAGTGCCCGGGTGACTACTGACAATCCCGAGGGTACCTACGATGCGCTGAACAAATACGGCACCGATCTGGTACAGCAGGCCAGAGATAAGAAGATGGACCCTGTGATTGGCCGTGACGAGGAAATCCGGAACGTCATCCGCATCTTGTCCAGAAAGTCCAAGAACAACCCCGTTCTGATCGGTGAGCCTGGCGTCGGTAAAACCGCCATTGCCGAAGGGCTTGCCCAGCGGATTGTCCGCGGCGATGTCCCCAAGAATCTGCAAAACAAGACGATTTTCTCCCTGGATATGGGCGCACTGGTGGCCGGTGCAAAGTATCGGGGCGAATTTGAGGAGCGGTTAAAGGCTGTCCTGAACGAAGTAAAGAACAGCGAAGGCCAGATCATCCTGTTCATCGATGAGCTGCACACCATTGTAGGCGCAGGCAAAACCGAGGGCAGCATGGATGCAGGCAACCTATTAAAGCCCATGCTGGCCCGCGGCGAGCTGCACTGCATCGGTGCAACCACGCTGGACGAGTACCGTCAATACATTGAAAAGGATCCCGCACTGGAGCGCCGGTTCCAGACCGTATTGGTGCAGGAGCCGACGGTGGAGGATACCATCGCCATTCTCCGTGGCTTGGAGGAGCGGTATGAGGTGTTCCACGGCGTCAAAATCACCGACCCCGCCATTGTGGCAGCAGTTACTCTGTCCAATCGTTATATCACTGACCGGTATCTGCCGGATAAGGCCATCGACTTGATCGATGAAGCCTGCGCCATGATCCGCACCGAGATGGACTCCATGCCCACCGAGCTGGATCAGGTGCGTCGGAAGATCACCCAGATGGAGATCGAAGAGGCTGCCCTGAAAAACGAGGAAGATGAGCTGTCCGAAGGCCGCCTGAAGGAGCTGAGAAAAGAGCTGGCGGAGGAGCGCGACAAATTCAACACCATGCAGGCCAAGTGGGAAAACGAGAAAAATGCCATTGGCCGGGTGCAGAAGCTCCGGGAAGAGATTGAAAAGCTCAACCGTCAGATTGAAGAGGCTGAGCAGAACTACGACCTGGAGCATGCCGCTGAGCTGAAATACGGTAAGCTGCCCGAGGCAAAACGCGCCCTGGAGGAGGCCGAGCAGGTTGTTCAGAATCAAAAGGGCGAGAATTCCCTGCTGCGGGATAAGGTAACGGAGAACGAAATTGCAAAAATCATCGAGCGCTGGACCGGTATCCCCGTTACCAAGCTGGTAGAAGGGGAGAAGGAGAAGCTGCTGCACCTGGAGGATACGCTCCATCAGCGTGTCATCGGTCAGGACGAGGCCGTTCGCTCCGTGGCGGAAGCCATTATGCGTTCCCGCGCAGGCATTCAGGACCCGGATCGTCCCATTGGCAGCTTCCTGTTCCTGGGCCCCACCGGCGTGGGCAAAACCGAGTTGGCGAAGGCGCTGGCGGAGTGTCTGTTTGACGATGAGAAGAACATGGTGCGGATCGATATGTCCGAATACATGGAGAAATACAGCGTCTCCCGTCTGATCGGTGCACCTCCCGGATATGTGGGCTATGAGGAAGGCGGCCAGCTCACCGAAGCCGTCCGTCGCCGTCCCTACAGCGTCATCCTGTTTGACGAGGTAGAGAAGGCCCATCCCGATGTGTTCAATGTGCTGCTCCAGGTGCTGGACGATGGCCGTATCACCGATTCTCAGGGCCGCACCGTGGACTTTAAGAATACGATTATCATCCTGACCTCTAACCTGGGCTCTCAGTATCTGCTGGACGGCATTGGCCCGGACGGCTCCATCACCCAGGAGGCCAAGGACCAGGTGAATGCCCTGCTGAAAAAGAGCTTCCGTCCGGAGTTCCTGAACCGGCTGGACGAGATCGTGTTCTATAAGCCTCTGACCCGGGACAACATCACCAGCATCATCGATCTGCAGATGAAGGACCTGAATCGCCGCCTGGCTGACAAGCAGCTGTCCTGCCGTCTGACCCCCGAGGCCAAGCACTTTATCATTGATGCAGCCTATGACCCGCTGTACGGTGCCCGTCCGCTGCGCCGGTACCTCCAGCACACCGTGGAAACGCTGATCGCCAAGAAGATTCTCACCGGCGATATGCCCACGGGAAGCGTATTGGAGATTCGTGTGGAAGATGGCGAGCTTACTGTTGTGGTTGTGATGGAAGCAACGGTTGTCGAATAACCGAATGACCGAAAACCGCCGTGGTGAAAGCTGCGGCGGTTTTTTGCGTCGTTTGGCGGTATGTTGACTTTTGCTGCCGGTTCAAATATAATACATATCAAATGTAAATTGGCGTTCTATGCCCAAATACAAAATTCGATGGGGGAACAACATGAAGAAAAAAGCAACCTACGGCAACGAAAGCATTTCCATGCTGAAGGGAGCCGACCGGGTTCGGCTTCGTCCGGCTGTTATTTTTGGCTCTGACGGCCTGGAGGGCTGTGAGCATGCGGTATTTGAGATCCTCTCCAACGCCATCGATGAGGCGCGGGAGGGACACGGAACTGAGATTTTGGTGACCCGTTATCTGGACCACTCCATTCAGGTGGAGGACTTCGGACGAGGCTGCCCGGTGGATTGGAACCCGGCAGAGCAGCGGTTTAACTGGGAGCTGGTATTCTGCGAGCTCTATGCCGGCGGCAAATACAGCAACAACGAGGGAGAGAACTATGAGTATTCCTTGGGCCTTAACGGCCTGGGCGCCTGTGCTACCCAGTATGCATCCCGCTATTTTGATGCGGTGATTCGCCGGGATGGGAAAAAGTATTCCCTCCATTTTGAGAAGGGCGAAAACATCGGCGGCCTGAAATCCGAAAAAGCGGACCGGAAGCAGACCGGCTCCTGCTTCCGCTGGCTGCCCGATTTGGACGTATTTACGGATATCAATATTCCCACGGAGTATTACACCGATATCTTAAAGCGCCAGGCAGTGGTCAATGCGGGCATTACCTTCCGGCTGCGGACCGAAATGGCCGACGGCGGCTTCCAGGAGACGGATTTCTGCTATGAAAACGGCATTCTCGACTATGTGAAGGAGCTTACCGACGGCAAGGCCATGACCATGCCCCAGTTCTGGGAGGCCGAGCGCAAGGGCCGTGACCGTGCGGATATGGCGGATTATAAGGTGAAGATTACCGCGGCCCTGTGCTTTTCCAACAGCGTCAATGTGCTGGAATACTATCATAACTCCTCCTGGCTGGAGCATGGCGGTGCACCGGAAAAGGCCGTGAAGACCTCCTTTGTCTATGCGCTGGACGCCTATATCAAGCAGGCGGGGAAGTATAACAAAAATGAGTCGAAAATCACGTTCCAGGATGTGACCGACTGCCTGGTGCTGGTGACCAACTGCTTCTCCACTCAGACCAGCTATGAAAACCAGACGAAAAAGGCCATCACCAATAAATTTGTCCAGGAGGCCATGACCGAATTCTTCAAATCTCGCCTCCAGGTGTATTTTATCGAGAATAAAACCGAGGCAGACCGCATCGCTGACCAGGTGCTTATTAACAAGCGCGCCCGGGAGACGGCGGAGAAGACCAAGGTGAAGATTCGCAAGGACCTGACCCGGAATGTGGACATTGCCAACCGGGTGCAGAAGTTTGTAGACTGCCGCAGCAAGGATGTATCCCGGCGGGAGCTGTATATCGTGGAGGGCGACTCGGCATTGGGCAGCGTAAAGCTCAGCCGGGACGCGGAGTTCCAGGGCATTATGCCTGTTCGCGGTAAAATCCTCAACTGCCTGAAGGCGGATTATGCCCGGATTTTCAAGAGCGATATCATCACCGACCTCATTAAGGTGCTGGGCTGCGGCGTGGAGATCACCGGCGGCAAAAAGGCCAAGGACCTTTCTGCATTTGACTTGGGGAGCCTTCGGTGGAACAAAATCGTTATCTGTACCGATGCGGATGTGGACGGCTTCCAGATTCGCACGCTGATTCTCACCATGCTCTATCGGCTGGTGCCCACGCTGATTCAGGATGGCTATGTGTATATTGCGGAGTCGCCGCTGTTTGAGATCACCTGCAAGGACAAGACCTGGTTTGCCTATTCCAACCGGGAGAAGGACGAAATTGTAAAGTCCATCGGTGAGAACAAAAAGGTGACCATTCAGCGCTCTAAGGGCCTTGGCGAGAACGACCCGGATATGATGTGGATGACCACCATGAACCCTGCCACCCGGCGGCTGATTAAGGTCATGCCCCAGGATGCCGAAGCAACGGCGGCTATGTTTGACCTGCTGGAGGGCGATAACCTCCAGGGCCGCAAGGACCATATCACCGAAAACGGCTATAAGTTCTTAGAACTGGCCGATATTTCCTAGAAAGGAGGGGGCACACAATGGCAAAAAAGAAAAAAGAAGAAGAGAACAAGCATAAGGACAATCCCAACGTCATGGGGCTTCACGCAGAAATTGTCGAGCAGCCCATTACCGAGACGCTGGAAATCAACTTTATGCCCTATGCCATGAGCGTCATCATGTCCCGGGCGATTCCGGAAATCGACGGCTTTAAGCCCTCTCACCGGAAGCTGCTGTACACCATGTATAAGATGGGCCTCTTAAACGGCAGCCGTACCAAATCTGCCAATATCGTGGGCCAGACCATGCGTCTCAACCCCCACGGCGATTCGGCTATTTATGAAACCATGGTGCGTCTCAGCCGGGGCTATGGAGCGCTGCTCCATCCCTTTGTGGACTCCAAGGGTAACTTTGGTAAGGCATATTCCCGGGATATGGCCTATGCTGCGTCCCGATACACCGAGGCCAAGCTGGACACCTTCTGCCAGGAGCTGTTCCGGGACATCGACAGCGACACTGTAGACTTTGTGGACAACTACGACAGCACGATGAAGGAGCCGTCGCTGCTGCCCACTACCTTCCCCAATGTGCTGGTGTCGGCCAATAACGGCATTGCAGTTGGTATGGCCAGCAATATCTGCGGCTTTAATCTGCGGGAGGTCTGCAATGCAGCCATTGCCCGGATTAAGAATCCAAACTGTGATTTGAAGGAATATCTGCTGGCCCCTGATTTTCCCACCGGCGGAGAGCTCATCTACGATGAAAACGAGATTAACAACGTCTACAATACCGGCCGGGGCAGCATCCGCGTCCGGGGCAAATGGCGGTATGTGAAGGCGGAGAACCTCATTGAAATCTATGAGATTCCCTATACAACCACCTCCGAGGCCATCATCGACAAGGTTGCAGAGCTCATTAAGGCCGAGAAAATCCGCGAAATTTCCGACATGCGAGATGAAACCGACCTGAGCGGCCTAAAGCTGACCATCGACTTAAAGCGCGGTGTGGACCCGGATAAGCTCATGACCAAGCTTATGAAGCTCACGCCCCTTCAGGACAGCTTCCCCTGCAACTTCAATATCCTCATCGGCGGCTTCCCCAAGGTCATGGGCGTGGGCGAAATTCTGGAGGAGTGGACGGCCTGGCGAACCGAATGCGTCCGCCGGAGAGTTTACTATACCCTGACGAAGAAGCAGGAAAAGCTCCACCTGCTGCTGGGCCTGCAAAAGATCCTGCTGGACATCGACAAGGCCATTCGCATCATTCGGGAGACGGAGCTGGAAGAGGACGTCATCCCCAACCTGATGATCGGCTTTGGCATCGATGAAATCCAGGCCAATTATATCGCCGAAATCAAGCTCCGGAACATCAACCGGGAGTATATTTTGAAGCGCACCCAGGAGACGGACGCCCTCCAGAAGGAAATTGCCGATTTGGAGGACACGGTGAATTCTCCCCGGCGAATCCAGGCGATTATCGTCAAGGAACTGGAAAATGTGGCAAAGAAATACGGCACGGACCGCCGCACCACCATCCGCTACGAGGCGGTGGAGGAATATCAGGAGGAGCAGCAAGAGGTGCCGGATTATCCGGTGAATCTGTTTGTGACCCGGGACGGTTATCTCAAAAAGATTACCCCTCAGAGCCTTCGGATGAGCGGCGAACAGAAGCTCAAGGAAGGGGACCGGATGGTCATTGAGGTTCAGACCACCAACCGGGCTGAGGTGCTGGTATTTACAGACCGCTGCCAGGTGTATAAAACATCCCTGAGCGAGTTTAAAGACACCAAGGCCAGCGTATTGGGCGACTACCTGCCGACCAAATTGGGCTTTGACGACGGCGAGCTGGTTGTGGCGGTATGCCTGCCCGGGGACTATTCCGGCTTTATGCTCTTTGCCTATGAAAACGGCAAGGTGGGCAAGGTGGCCCTCAGTGCCTATGACACCAAGTCGAACCGCCGGAAGCTCACCGGCGCGTACAGTGATAAGGCACCGCTCAAGGGCGTTCTGTGCCTCCACGAGGATGCAGATGTGGTGCTCTATTCCACGGATGGACGTGCGCTGGTGCTGAATTCTGCGCTGCTGAGCGTTAAGAGCACCCGGTCCACCATCGGTGTTGCGGCGCTGACCCTGAGAAAGAAGGCATTGCTGGATCATATCCGGCTCTTGGAGGGCAGCGGCATTCAGAACGTAAGCCGCTATCGGAGCCGCAGTGTACCGGCGGCAGGCGCAATTCTCAAGGAGGACGACCTGGAGGACGTTCAGATGACCCTGGAGATTTAAGGGACACTTCCACAACTGGGAGGGGATTGTTTGAAAGAGAAATTACCATCGGTGCTGAAAAGCCTGTTTTGGATCTTTATTGGCAGCGCCATTTATGCCATTGGATTTGACCTGTTCCTGGAGCCAAACCAGATTGGCGCAGGCGGTATTTCGGGTCTGGCGCTGGTCATTGCATATTTTGTACCCGTTCTGTCCGTTGGCGTTTTGTCACTGCTCATCAATATTCCGCTGTTTTTGGCGGGGTATCGGTTTGTGGGCAGAAAGTTCTTCTGGGGCTCTCTGGCGGGCATGGCGATTTCCTCAGTGCTCATTGATGTGCTCGCTCCGTTCCTGGCAATGGATACCGAACCGCTGATGGGAGCAATCTTTGGCGGCGGTATGGTGGGCTTCGGCTGCGGCATTGTGCTGATGCAGGGGGCTTCCACCGGCGGCACGGATATTGTGGCGCGGCTGATGAAATACCGCTTCCAGAACATGTCCATGGGCAAGCTGGTGATGGCAGCGGACCTGGTGATCGCCGTGATTACCGGTATTGCCTTCCGGGATTTCAGCAAGACGCTCTATTGCTGTGTTGCTTTGTACATCAGCGGCGAGGCCATGGATGCGGTGGTATACCGGTTTGACTATTCTCTGGTGGCGGTGATTGTTACGGACCGTTCTCTGGAGATCCGGGACGCCATTGACCAGGTGCTGGACCGGGGCTGCACGTTCCTGAAAGGGGAGGGCGCCTATACCGGAAACGCCAAAAACGTGATTTATTGCGCCGTAAAGCGGCGGCAGGCGGCAGAGCTCAAGGAATTGGTCATGGGCATTGATCCGGACGCTTTTCTGGTGCTGCAAGAGGCCCATCAGGTCCTGGGCGAGGGCTTTGAGCGGTACTCCAAAAATAAACTGTAGGGGGAGAGAGAATGAAGCGAATCCTTGCCATGGTTTTGGCGGTGGCATTGCTGACAGGCTGCACGCCGTTTCGCCGCAGCAGCTATGTTTCCGTGACTCCCCATAATGAAGACTATCAGGTGGCGGTGGACTCCAGCGCCCTGACGGTCAGTAGCTATCTGAGCCTGAAAAACGCAATTCTCGGTCTGGTGGAGGACGCGGTGGAAGAGGGGGTAATCCGGGCGGAATCCTATTCCGGGGATCTCAGCCAGGACCTTTCCAACGCCGTGTATGAGGTGTCCCGGGGCGATCCCCTAGGGGCCTTTGCGGTGGACTATATGACCTATGACTATTCTCAGATTGTCAGCTATTATGAAATCCACATCCACACCACCTATCAGCGGACCCTGGAGGAAATCCAATCGGTGAAGAATACCTCCGGGATCGAGGGGGTCCGTTCCAGACTGCGGGATGCCATGGGAGACTATGAGCCGCTCCTGCGCATTCGAGTGGAGGACTATGGCAGCCTGGACATCGGCGAACTGGTGGAGCAGGTGTTTGAAGACAATGCGGATTTTGCCGTTGAGCTGCCTCAGACAGAGGTAAAGGCGTTCCCCGATACCGGCAGCCGCCGAATTTTGGAGATCACCTTCCGCTATCCCCATACGAAAACATCGCTGGAGGCGTGCCGGGATGAAATGACGGACCAGGTGGAGAAGCTGGCAACTCTGTATGGCAGCGAAAACAGCGATTCTGCCAGCGCGCAGCGGTTGCTGGAGCGGCTGGTACGGGATGGCGAGCTGACCACGGAGTCTACAGGCTTTTCCGACAGCGCATACGGCGCATTGTGCCTGGACAAGGCCACCAGTCTTGGATTCTGCCAGGCCTATCTGTTGATGCTGCGAAAGATGAACATTCCTTGCCACCTGGTGCGGGGAAGCTATGGCGTGGAAAAGCTGGTATGGTGCCAGCTACAGCTGAGCGGCGAGAGCTACTATGTGGACCCCACCCGGTGCTTGGTGACCGGGGATACGACCGGGGCACTGATTCCCGAAGCATCCCTGACGGCACTGGGCTATGTGCTGGACAATTAACAAAAAAGCATCTGCCGCGGCGTGCGGCAGATGCTTTTGCGCTTATGAAAGTTAATCCTCTAAAACCGTGTTGGGGCAATGCTCTGCCACCATTTTTTGCAGGGCTTTGAGATCACGGAATGTCTCAGGTCGCTTATCCGGATCACGAAGCAGGGCAGAGGGATGGAACATGGCCATGCGCCAGGTGCCGCCGATTTCGTACCATTTTCCGTGCTCCCGGGTGATACGGAACGCCGGATCGATGAACTCCATGGCGGCAATGCGGCCAAGACATACGATGATTTTAGGCCGAAGCAGTGCAATCTGCGCATTGAGCCAGGGGCGGCAGCATTCCCGTTCTGCGGGCTTGGGGTCCCGGTTCTGAGGCGGACGGCACTTTACGATGTTGGCAATGTAGCAGTTCCGGCGGCTGAGTCCAATAATGGACAGCATCTCGTCTAAGAATTGACCGGCAGCACCCACAAAGGGCTCGCCCTGGAGGTCCTCGTTTTCGCCGGGACCCTCGCCGATGAACATCACATCAATCTGCTCCGGACCGACGCCGAACACCACATTGTGGCGGGTTTGGGAGAGCTCACAGCGGGTGCAGGAGAGACAATCCCTCCGGAGCGTATCGAGGTTTTCATATTCCACAGAATCATCTCCTTTGAACAGAACTGGGAAAATCTGACTCGAACATTGGAATAACCCACACATATAGTAGAAATACCAAAAGAAATGACGATAAAATCTTATATTTTCTCATTCAAAAAGTGCCCTTGGTATGGTACAATAATGCTATATACGCGATACATTATAGCATATTTACGGAGGAAAGGAAAGTCACTCCATGAATTTAGAAAAATTGCAGCGGTTTGTGGTCCTGGCTGCATGTATCGTGGCGGCCTATGCGGTGGGCTTTTATCAGGGCAAGGGTGTTGCACCGGCCACGATAGAGATTGTAGCCATGTCGCCGCAGCCTACCGTATCCGCAGATGCTGCGCCGTCAGCAAGTTCACCAAGCACGTCTATTGCGCCAGACATATCGTCCAGCCCGTCTGAGGCAGCATTGGCCTCCAGCGCGGAATCGGAGGCAACCGTCGATGATTTGGAAGCGCCGGAGGATTCCGGCCTGGTGAATATCAACACGGCAACGCTGGAAGAGCTGGATGCACTGCCGGGCATCGGGCCGGTCATTGCCCAGCGGATTATCGACTATCGGCAGACCTTTGGACCCTTTACCGACCCATCTCAGCTCAAAGAGGTCAGCGGGATTGGGGATAAGAAATACAGTGATCTTGAAAATCTGATAGAAGTGGGGAATGAACGATGAAAATTCTGGTTGTTGATGACGAAAAGCTCCTGGTCAAGGGCATTAAGTTCAACCTGGAGAACGACGGCTATGAGGTTGCCGCAGCCTATGACGGAGAAGAGGCGGTAGAGCTGGCGAAGTCCGGGGATTTTGACCTGATTATCCTGGATATTATGATGCCGAAAATGACGGGCCTTGAGGCCTGCATGCAGATTCGGGAGTTCTCCAACGTGCCCATCATTATGCTGACAGCCAAGGGCGAGGATATGGACAAGCTCATCGGCTTTGAGCAGGGCACCGACGATTATCTCACCAAGCCCTTTAATATTCTGGAGCTCAAGGCCCGGATTCGTGCGCTGCTGCGCCGGTCTACGCCTGCGGAAACAAAAGAGGAGTGCACCCGGATTACCTGCGGCGATATTACCCTGGATACCAGCGAGCGGAACGCCTATAAAAACGGCAAGGCGGTAGAGCTCACTGCCCGGGAATTTGACCTGATGGAGCTTCTCATGAAGAACCCCGGCCATGTGTATTCCAGAGAGAACCTCCTGGATATCATCTGGGGCTATGAATATCAGGGTGAAATCAGAACGGTAGACGTCCATGTGCGCCGGCTCCGTGAAAAGCTGGAGCGGGTTCCTGCACAGCCGGAGTATATTATGACGAAATGGGGCGTTGGCTATTATTTCAAGGCTTAAACGATTTGCCTCGCAGTTCAGCCACAGCCTTTTGATGAAGGTTGTGCTGGTGATACTGGTGGTAACGGCGGCGCTGCTGATTTATCAGACCAGCGCCCCGGTGCGCATTACGGAGAATATGATCTTCTCCTATAAGCACAAAATGCTGCTGGGCGAGGCGGAAACGGTAGCGTCGTCCCTTTCCAGCAGTCAAAGCCTCACCAGCCAAGGGGCGGAAGAGATTATGAGCGTGCTGGGCACCCGGGATATGGGCCAGGTGGTGATTACCGACGGAAGCGGCGTGGTGCTCTATAGCTCCAATCCGTCCGTTTCGCCGGTGGGCAGTTGTACCCTGTATCCTGAAATTGTTTCGGCACTGCGGGGAAGCGATGCGTTTCGGTGCAGCTTCACCGGGGATGCTTTCGTCAGCCGGGGTGCCATTCCCGTGATGTTTGGCGGGGATATCACCGGCTGCGTTTATATGGTGGAAATCGACCCGGAGCAGGCGGAGCTATTGACCAGCATCCAGAACAATGCGGTGCGGACCTCCATAATTACGGTGCTGGTGTCGTTGATTCTCTATATCGTATTCGGCCTGGTGGTCATCCGTAAAAATGAAAGCCTGCTGCAATCCATCCGCAGGGTGCAGGCCGGTGACTATGAGCATCGGGTGGAGGTCAAGGGCAAGGACGAGTTTGCGGTGCTTGCCAATGAGTTCAACGCCTTAACGGATCGGCTCCAGCAGACCGAGCAGATTCGGCGGCAGTTTGTATCCGATGCCTCCCATGAGCTTCGTACGCCCCTTGCGGCGATGCGGCTGCTGTCGGATTCTATCTTGCAGAATGATATGGATCAGGACACCATTCGGGAGTTTGTTCAGGATATCTCCGGCGAGGCGGACCGGCTGACCCGGATGACGTCGAAGCTGCTGAATCTGACGGCCCTGGACAGCCGCCAGTTCACCCCCACGGAAACCGAGCCGGTGAATCTGGGCGAGTGCTGCAAAAAGGCAGTGCGTATGCTGGGCCCCTATGCCAAGGAAATGGGCGCGGAGATTGAGCAGAGCTCGGAGGATAACTGCTGTGTGATGGCCCGGGAGGATGATATCTTCCAGCTGGTACTGAACCTGGCGGAAAACGGCGTAAAATATAGTCAAGAGGGCGGTCAGGTACGCCTGATTGCCTATTCTCAGGGCAGTACCGCTGTGCTCATTGTGGAGGATAACGGCGTCGGTATCCCGGAAAATGAGCTGGAGCGGATCTTCCAGCGGTTTTACCGGGTGGATAAGGCGCGCTCCCGTGAGGCGGGCGGCACCGGATTGGGCCTTGCCATTGTCCGGGAAACCGCAGAAAAATTTGGCGGCACCGTGACCGCAGCCAACCGTCCCCAGGGCGGCGCACGGTTTACGGTACAGTTTCCCCGCTATCAGTGGGAGGGAGAGTCATGAAACGATTGCTGACCCTGATGGTGGCTTGCTGCCTGATTTTGTCCGGCTGCGGCGCCAACCAATCCAAAGAATCGGGTAACCACGTTTTGTTTTACTATGAGCAGCGCGGCGCTTCGGAGCTGTCGGTGGATGCAATGATTGCATCGGAGAGCCGCACCACCTATGCCGGGGCCATTGGTCCGGTGCTGGATTTGTATTTTCGCGGCCCTTCGACGGATGACTTGATTTCTCCGTTCCCCAACGGGACCGAGGTGGTTTCGATTACGCAGGAGAATGGCACCACAGCGCTTACCCTGTCCAGCGCATTTTTCTCCCTGCAAGGGGTGGATATGGCGGTGGCCTGCGCATGCCTGGCCCGGACGGTTTGCGGCTATACCGGCGAAAGCGCAATGCTGCTGCTGGACGAGCTGGGGCGGATTCATATGGAGCTCACGCCGGAGAATTTCCTGGTCCAGGACGAATACCAAACGGATACGGATCAGATGTTTACCCTATATTTCCCTTCGGAGGATCGGCGCTATGTGATTCCGGAGCTCCGCGAGGCAACCCTGAGTGAAAACGAGACGGCGGAAGCCTATCTGCTGCGGGAACTGCTGGCGGGCCCTCAGACCGACGGATTGCAGCAGGCCATGCCCGAGGGGACTGAGCTGCTGGGCGTATCTACAAGCGGCAGTGTGTGTACCGTGAACCTTTCCGGTGCGTTCTATGACAATGCGTTTTCCGGGGACTACGGTCTATACAGCTCGGTTTATAGCATTGTCAATACCCTAACCGGATTAGATACCGTGGATTCCGTGATTTTCTTAAAGGACGGTGCGGCCATTGGCGGCAGCGGCATTATGCTGCTGGGCGAGCCGCTGAATCGTGATACCCGGGTGATCGGACCGGTGCATAACGCCGGGGGAGAGATGGATGTAGATCTTTATACCCTCCAGCGGATGACCGGCGATCCCTTTGCAGTGCCGGTGCGGGTGAAGCAGAACGTCTCAGTGCCCACGGCAGAGGCTGTGCTCACGGAGCTGCTGGGCTATGCGCCGCCCCAGGGCTTCTATAATCCCATCCCCTATGGAACGGAGCTGCTCAGCGTCAGCGTGTCCGGCAGCGTTTGCTATGTGGACCTGTCCTGGGAGTTTATCCCCAGCAACGATACGGAGGAAAAGGAGCGCGAGGCGGTTTGGGCGGTGGTGCAGACCCTGACCGGGCTGGATGCGGTGAATTCTGTGATGCTGACCATTGAAGGGGAGCCGAGTGGACTTGATTATGTGGATCTGTCGGAACCCCTGACCAGAAAAATGGTTCGTCTGCATTGACAGAATGTGTTTATCGTGCTAAAGTATACCCTATGAGAATGTTATTTTCTCATAGGGTATTTTTTCGCCATCTGTTTCTGGCAAACTGATTTTATCTGGATGGCACAAAAGGAAGGAGCGGCTGATATGCCACAAAATATCGAAACCAAATGCGTTCAAGGCGGTTATACCCCCGGAAATGGGGAACCTCGTCAGATTCCGATTATTCAAAGCACAACGTTTAAATATGCCACCTCCGAGGACATGGGAAAGCTGTTTGACCTGGAGGCAAGCGGATATTTCTATTCCCGGCTCCAGAATCCCACCTGTGACTATGTTGCGGCAAAGATTGCCGAGCTGGAGGGCGGTACGGCAGCCATGCTGACCTCTTCGGGACAGGCTGCCAACTTCTTTGCACTGTTCAATATTGTGGGCTGCGGCGACCATATTGTGGCGTCCTCCTCCATTTATGGCGGTACCTTTAACTTGATTAGCGTCACCATGGCGAAGATGGGCATTGAAACCACCTTTGTCAGCCCTGATGCTACGGAAGAAGAACTGAATGCTGCATTCCGGCCCAATACCAAGGCGATGTTTGGAGAGACGATTGCAAACCCGGCCCTGACGGTATTGGATATCGAGCTGTTTGCCAAGGTGGCCCATGCCCATGGGGTGCCTCTGATTGTGGACAACACCTTTGCAACGCCCATTAACTGCCGACCCTTTGAGTGGGGCGCAGATATCGTCACCCATTCCACCACCAAGTATATGGATGGCCACGGTGCCTGTGTGGGCGGCGCCATTGTAGACAGCGGCAATTTCGACTGGATGGCACATAAGGATAAGTTCCCCGGCCTTACTACACCTGACGAGAGCTATCACGGCATTACCTATGCGGAGAAATTCGGCCAGGGCGGCGCATTTATCACCAAGTGTACCGCACAGCTGATGCGTGACTTCGGCTCCACCCAGTCGCCCCAGAGCGCATTTATGCTGAACCTGGGCCTGGAGAGCCTCCATGTCCGGATGCCCCGGCATTGTGAGAATGGCCAGGCAGTGGCGGAGTTCCTAAGCCAGCATCCCAAGATTGCCTATGTCAATTACTGCGGCCTGCCCGGAGATAAATATCACAAGCTGGCGGAAAAGTATCTGCCCAACGGCTCCTGCGGCGTTGTGTCTTTTGGCTTAAAGGGCGGACGGACTGCTGCGGAGACGTTTATGAAGCATCTGAAGCTGGCCGCCATCGAAACCCATGTGGCTGACGCCCGGACCTGCTGCCTGAACCCCGCCACCAGCACCCATCGCCAGATGAACGACGAGCAGCTGAAGGCCGCCGGAGTGCCTGCCGAACTGGTTCGTATGAGCTGCGGACTGGAGAGCAAGGACGACCTGATTGCGGATATTGCACAGGCGCTGGATGCAATTTGACGAAAATCACAAAAATTTGCCACAAAATTGCACGAATCAAGCAGCCGGATTTGTGTAGAATGCTTGACTTACGGAAATGCGTATGCTATACTTTTTAACGTGAAATGAATGGGGGCAGGTGAAAACAATGATCGTACTGTTTATGCTTGGTCTGGCGTGTCTCGCCATTGCTGGAATGAAGTATGTAGAGGGCATTAGCTTCTCTCTCATCGTTTATGCAGTGGTTGGCGTTGTGTGCGTTGTCGCTTATCTGGTCAACCTGGTCAGAAAGAAAATGGAGAAGTAGTCCATAACGTAAACAATACCGCGGCATCTGGTGTTTCAGATGTCGCGGTATTTTGCGCTTATTTGCTCAGAGGGAGTAGTCCTCTTTGTCGTATTTGGTGAAATCCACAGCGGCGGGCTTGGGGGGCACCCGGCGCAGAGGATTGTAGCGAAACCGGCGGCAGTGATCGCCAGCGTCCCGGATGCCTTTTTTACGGCAGATAACGGTGTCAGGCTCTGCGGGGGCGGCATAGCGGCAATAGGTACAGCGGGGCTCAATATGTTTGCGAAACAGCATGGGAGTTCCTCCTGAAATCGGCATGGATAGAATCGGTAACATCTATTATATCCGATTTCTGCGCCGATGGAAAGCCCCTTTTGCACAGACCAGGATAGAAACTGCGGCGAAAATCAGTCCCAGCAGCAGTGCGGTGCTCATGGATACCGTCAGAGCCCGCCGGAAGCTCAGCCGTGCAATGGTAGTTACCTGACCGGCGAGAATGGCAGAGACGGAATGATTCCAGCCCATTATGCCGGAGAGAATCCAAATCAGCCCTGCGGAGAGGAAACCGTGGAGCAGCTTGCCGAAGAAATAGGTCCGGGTGCAGAGTCCACTCTGCCCGATAAAGGACAACACCTGGCAGTGTACCGACAGCCCGGCCCAGCCCAGAATAAATGCCGCCATACACATTCGGCTGCCCAGGGACGCGGCCATATCCCGTAGACTCCATACCCCGGAGGTCATTTCAATGGCCCCGGACAGAAGGCTTTCCGCCATGTCCTGCCGCAGTCCAAGGCTGCCCAGCAGGGTGGAGAGCACCATGGCCAGGTGCGTGATTACCCCGGTGAGGAACAGCAGACGAATCACCACGGTAAAGAAAATCACAAAGGCGCATATATTGAGGGTGGCGGAAAAGGCGTTTTTTACGGCTTCAATAAAAATGACGGTGAGATTGCGGTTTTCTGTGGTTTGAACGGATGGCTTACTGGTGGTAATGGTGCCCTTTCCATAGAATCGGAACAGAATTCCCACTAAAATGGAGGCGGCGACATGCGCGCCATAGAGCCAAAGCCCCGCCTTAGAGCTGGAGAAAATCCCTGCGCCCACCACGCCCAGGATAAAAGCGGGACCGGAGTTATTGCAAAAGCTCAGAAGCCGCTCGGCCTCGTCTTTGCTGCATTGTCCGGATTCGTAAAGAGCGATAGCGGTGCGTGCGCCCACAGGATATCCGCCAATGATGCCCAGCAGAAACGCTCCGGCGCAGCAGCCGCTGACCCGAAACAGCGGCGCCATCAGGGGCTGCATCAGCTTCCCAAGCGCCCCGATCATCCCCAGGTCAACGCACAGGGTAGAGAGTACGAAAAACGGAAACAGCGACGGCAGAATGACATTGAGACATAGCTGCACCCCATCTCCTGCGGCGGAAACGGACTGCTTTGGAAACAGCAGCAGCGACAGTACCATCAGGGCGACCCCCAGAGAGAATACCGTGTCCCGAAATCTGGGGCGCCAAAGAATCCGGCTCATAGCATCACCTCAAAAAAGGATATGCAGCGGGGTGATGAAACTTGCATGGCGGGCATAAGCTTCTTTGGGAGGTGTTGGCATGGCAGCAGGTCCAAAGCAGCAGGTACAGCGGGGACTGGAGCAGATGAGCCTGCCCAGTCAGGTGTTCGGCGCATCTATGGTGGAGATCACCGGGGGCAGACAAATTCTCCTGACGGGGCAGAAGGGCATTCGCCTCTATAGCAGTGAAGAAATGATTGTGGATTTGGCGGACTGTGCCGTCAGAATCCAGGGAACAGAGCTGGGGATTGTAACCATGACCGGCCAAGAGCTGCTGATCCGGGGGAATCTTCAGGTTTTGGAGTATATTCGATGACCGGACCGAGAATTTTGGGGCTTCGCGGCACCATTACCCTTCGAGTGATCGGCGCTTGCCCAGAGGCATTTTTAATGCGGCTGGTAACATACGATGTCCGCTTTCGGGATTATCGGAAAGAGGACGAGCTGACGGCAACGCTGGTGATCCCGGCTGAAAAAATCTCCGTGGCAAGAGCGGCGGCTAAGAAAACCATGTGCCAGATTGAGGTGGCGCACGTTTCCGGGCTGCTTCCGGGGATTCGGGCCATGGGACTTCGAATCCTGATGCCGGTGTGGCTGGTGCTGCTGACACTGGGGGTGTTTTGGCTCCAGGGACATATCCTGTTTATTGAAATCAGCGGGAACACCACGCTGCCGGACCTGGTGATTTTAGAGGCGCTGGAGGAGTGCGGCGTGGGATTCTTTACACCGGAGCGGCAAATCGACTTAAATCTCCTCAAAAATCAGATGATTTCCCGCTTGCCGGAGCTGAGCTTTATCACCGTCAATCATCGGGGCGCAGTTGCCCAGGTGGTGGTGCGGGAACGGGAGGAGAAGCCGATTTTAGCGGGAAGCGCAGCCCCGGCGAATATCCTGGCGACCAAGGACGGGCTGATTACATCGGTGACTGCCACGGGGGGAACCCAGGTGGTGCAGCCCGGTGATTTGGTCACCAAAGGTCAGCTGCTGATTTCCGGCGTGACAAATCTGGACAAGACGCTGATGGTGTCCCGGGCGGAGGGAGAGGTCTATGCTCGCACCTGGAACGCCATTCGGGCCGTAACGGCGGATGAATTGACATATAAGCAGAGAACCGGACGAGAAACGAAGGTTTTTGCGGTAACTTTCGGCAAAAAGAAGATAAATTTCTATAAAAGCAGTGGAATTTCCTATGGGAACTATGATAAAATGACCACAGAAAAACCTCTGACCCTGCCGGGAGGATATACCCTTCCGGTGTGCCTTACCATTACGGTCTTTCGGGAATATACGGTCTGTCAGGCCCCGCTGGAGCAGGACAAGGCCCAGGCTCTGCTGGAGGATTGCACGCGGCAGCAGCTGCTGGGCTCCATGACCGCGGGCACGATTCAAAGTCTTAGTGTGCGCTTGCAGCCGGAGACGGGGAAATATCTGTTGACGGGTACGGCAGAGTGTCAGGAGGAAATCGGCACAGTGGTCGAAATCAAGGATTGAAGGGTAGAATCTATGGCGGAACAGATCATTCAGGCGGAACGGATGGAGCAAATCATCAATGTGTTCGGTTCGCTGGACGAGAATATCAGAATCATTGAGCAGGAATTCGGCGTAACCGTGATCAACCGGGATACCGAGCTCAAGGTCAGCGGCGACGACGAAGCGGCTCAGCTGGCGGCAAAGGTGCTGGAAGGGCTGATTCAGCTGGCAGCCAAGGGCGAGTCCATTGGTGAGCAGAACGTGCGCTATGTGATCTCACTGGTGCGGGAAGGCCAGGAACAGAAAATCACCGAGCTGACCAAAGATGTGATCTGCATTACGGCCAAGGGCAAGCCCATTAAGGCAAAGACCCTGGGCCAGCAGCAATATATGAAGGCAATTGAGCATAACACCATCACCCTGGGCGTGGGCCCTGCGGGTACCGGCAAAACCTATTTGGCGGTGGCTGCGGCAGTGGCGGCGTTCCGGGCCAGAGAGGTCAACCGGATCATCCTCACTCGGCCTGCGGTAGAGGCAGGGGAGCGATTGGGCTTCCTACCGGGTGATATGCAGAATAAAGTCGATCCCTATCTCCGTCCTCTTTATGATGCGCTGTTTGAAATGCTGGGAACGGAGAGCTATAATAAGTATTTGGAAAAGGGCAATATCGAGGTGGCGCCCCTTGCGTATATGCGCGGCCGGACATTGGACGACAGCTTTATCATCCTCGATGAGGCCCAGAACACCACCCGGGAGCAGATGAAAATGTTCCTGACCCGCTTGGGCTTTGGCTCCAAAATTGTCATTACCGGTGATGTGACCCAGATTGACCTGCCTGGCGAAAAAGTCAGCGGCTTGAAGGACGCTATTCGGGTGCTGGACGGGGTGGAGGATATCGCCATCTGCCGGCTGACGGCCCAGGATGTGGTGCGCCATGTATTGGTGCAGCGCATTATCACCGCTTATGAAAAGGCGGAAGCCAAGCGTGAAAAAGCCCCCCAGGGGAGAACTTATAAAAGGACGTATCAGAAATGAAGCATCAGATTTCCGTGCATTCCGACATTCCACATATCAACACCCCCGCGCTCACGGCGCATATTAAGCGCTGCATCCGTGGGGCGCTGGAGCAGGAGGGCGTAACGGTTCCCTGCGAAATCAATGTGCTGCTCACCGATAATCAGGGCATCCGGGAGATCAACCGGGACCTGAGAGATGTGGACCGAGAGACGGACGTGTTGTCGTTCCCAATGTTTGAATTTACCCCCGGTGAGTTCCCGGAGGATGTGTCCGGCCTGCTGGACCCCGGCTCCAGCCTGCTGCCCTTGGGAGATATGGCATTGTCGGTGGAGAAAATCAAGTCCCAGGCGGAGGAGTTTGGCCACAGCCAGGAGCGGGAGATCGGCTACTTAACGGTGCATTCCGTGCTGCATCTTCTGGGCTATGACCATCTGGACGAGGGACCGATGAAAAAGCAGATGCGTGCCCGGGAAGACGCCATTATGGAATATCTGAACATCCCCAGATAGGAGGAACCATGGAGGAAGCGAAGAAGCTGCTTCGGGCCTTTGGCTATGCTTTCCGGGGAATCGGCTGGGGAATTCGAACCCAGCGAAATCTGAGAATTCACCTGGTGGCTACGGCCTATGTGCTGCTGTTTGCCTGGATTATGCGAATTTCGCCGGTGCATTTCTGCCTGGAGCTGCTGTGCTGTATGCTGGTGATTTCGTTGGAGCTGGTGAATTCGGCACTGGAGCGAATCTGCGATGGGATTACCAAGGAACAAAGACCATGGATTCGGGACGCCAAGGATGCAGCGGCAGGGGCGGTATTGATTGCGGCGATTGGCGCTGTGATATTGGCGCTGGTGATTTTTTTTCGCGGCGGCTATCTCAGCCAGGTACAAAAGACCTTTGCAGAAGCTCCGACTTCCTGGATTGCAGCGATTCTGATGATTCCCGTCGGCGGAATATTTGTTTTTCTGCCGTCTCGAAAACAATTGATTGATAAAAAGTGAGGATACGTTTATGACTATTACAAAATCTGCGATGGTGACCATTGCGGGCCGCCCCAATGTGGGAAAGTCCACCCTGACCAATGCACTGGCAGGGGAGAAGATCGCCATTGTTTCCAATAAGCCGCAGACCACCCGGAACCGGATTTCTGCGGTGGTAAACCGGGACGATACCCAGATTGTATTTATGGATACCCCAGGCTATCACAAGGCACGGAACAAGCTGGGGGACTATATGGACAATGTGGTAAAAGAGAGCATCACCGATGTAGACGCGATTTTGCTGCTGGTAGAGCCTATTGCATCGGTGGGTACCCAGGAGTCCATTCTCATCGACAGCATGAAGGACGCGAAAATCCCTGTGATTCTGGTCATCAATAAGATTGACACCCTGGAGAATAAAGAGGCGCTGTTCCCTGTGATTGCAGCCTACTCTCAGGCCATGGACTTTGCCGCCATTGTGCCCATTTCCGCAAGAAACCGGGAGGGCATCGACGAGCTGTTTGATGAGGTGAAGAAGTATGCCGCCCCCGGCCCCCAGCTGTTCCCCGACGGCATGGTAACCGACCAGCCGGAGAAGCAGGTGATGGCGGAGATCATCCGGGAGAAGCTCCTGTGGTGTCTGGACCGCGAGGTGCCCCATGGCACTGCCGTGGAGATCGAGAAGTTCTCTGAGCGGGAGGATTCCGGCATTATCGACATTGAAGCCGTGATTTATTGTGAAAAGGCCAGCCATAAGGGTATTATCATCGGTAAAAACGGCGCAATGCTGAAAAAGATCAGCACCATGGCCCGGAATGACTGCGAGAAGTTTATGGGCACCAAGGTGTACCTTCGCTGCTGGGTGAAGGTCAAGGAAAATTGGCGGGACAGCGATTTCCTGCTGAAAAATTTCGGTTATCGGGACCAATAACTGCCGGGTATGGGGAATGTCCCACGGCAGATACTATGTGCGGAGGATACAGTAATGGATCTGGAGGAGTTATGGGCGGCGTTCCAGGCATCGGGCGCCCCGGAGGATTATCTCAGTTATGCCAAAGCTGCGCATCAGGCGGAATCCTGACCGGCGCAGCCTACATATGACGCGATGTTTTATACCACAAAGGGTCTGATCCTGAGGGAGACTCAATATAAAGACAATGATAAGCTGCTGGACGTGCTTACCGGGGATATGGGGCGGATCACCGTCAAAGCCCGGGGCGTTCGGCGGAAAAACAGCCCGCTGCGCAGTGGGTGCCAGCTGCTGTGCTACAGTGAGCTGACGCTGTTTGAGAAAAACGGGTTTTATACGGTGAATGAGGCGGAGCCGCTGGAGATGTTTATGGGGCTCAGGACAGACATTGAGCTGCTGTCCCTGGGCTCCTATTTTGCCCAGCTGCTCTCCTGCGTATCCGACCAGGACCAGGTGAGCCCGGAGCTGCTATCCCTGGGGCTCAACAGCCTCTATGCCCTGGACAAGCTAAAAAAGTCACAGGTGCTGGTAAAGGCGGCCTTTGAGCTCCGGCTGATGGCACTGGCGGGGTATTATCCCGAGCTGTCCGGCTGCGGGGTCTGCGGCGAAGAGGGAACAAGGTTTTTCTGCTTTCAGGAGGGAAGCCTGCTCTGCGAGGACTGCCGGAGAAGTATGCCGCTTGCAGATGGGGTGGAGCTCAGCCAGGGGGTACTGGACGCCATGGAGCATATTCTCCACTGTCCGGCCAAACGGCTGTTTTCCTTCACGCTGCCGGAGCCGCAGCTAAAGGAGCTGGGAATGGTAACGGAGCGTTATCTCATTTGCCAGCTGGACCAGAGCTTTTATGCCCTGGATTTTTACAAACGATTGTTTACCACATCATGAGGAATGAATAATGAACGAGCTATATGAAAAATCACTGCATACGCTGGAGCTGGACCGGGTTCTGGCGATGCTGTCGGACTGCTGTATCACCCCGGAAGGAAAAGAACGGGCGCTGCATTTGCTGCCTACCTCAGATGCAGAAGAGGTGACCCGGCTGCTGAAGGAAACCTCCGATGCTTGCCATATGGTGGAGCTCAAGGGTAATCCGGCGTTTCGGGAGGTCAAGGATGTGAAGCCATCCTTGGAGCGGGCAGACCGGGGCGGCAGCCTGAACACGGTAGAGCTGCTTCGGATTGCGGGGGTGCTTCGGGCCACCCGGGGCGTGAAGGCCTATGGGGAAGGGGACGGCATCGAAACCGGCTCCCTGGACGGGTACTTCTGGGCGCTGACACCCAATCGCTTTTTGGAGGATAAAATCACCAATGCGATTATCAGCGAGGAAGAGATTGCCGACAGCGCCAGCCCTGCACTCAACGACATCCGGCGGCATATGCGTCAGACCGGCGCAAAGGTACGGGAGAGCCTGCAAAAAATCATTTCATCTCCCAGCTATTCGAAGTTTCTGCGGGAGCCGATTATCACCATGCGGGGGGACCGCTATGTGGTGCCGGTGCGCAGCGAGTATAAAAACTCCATTCCCGGCATGGTCCACGACGTCTCCTCCAGTGGCGGCACGTTCTTTGTGGAGCCCATGCAGGCGGTGCAGGCCAATAACGAACTGCGGGAACTGCTGATTAAAGAAAAGAAGGAAATCGAACGCATTCTGGCGGAGCTGTCGGCAGAGGCGGCGGCCCATCGGGAGACGATTGCCCAGAGCTATGACAACCTGGTGGCCCTGGACGTAATTTTCGCCAAGGCGCGACTGAGTTACAGCATGAAAGCCATGGAGCCCAAGGTCAACACCCAGGGCAAGGTGGTATTAAACCGTGCCCGGCACCCGCTGATCGACAAAAAAGCCGTGGTGCCCATTACGGTTTGCCTGGGGGACGACTTCGATACCCTGGTGATTACCGGCCCAAATACCGGCGGTAAAACCGTGACCCTGAAAACCCTGGGCCTGCTGACCCTGATGGCGGAATGCGGCCTGCATATTCCGGTGTCGGATGACAGCTGCATTTCCACCTTTGAGACGGTATTTGCGGACATCGGCGACGAGCAGAGCATTGAGCAGTCCCTTTCCACGTTCTCCTCTCATATGAAGAATATCGTGGAGATTACCGAGCAGTGCGATGACCGGAGCCTGGTGCTCTTTGACGAACTTGGTGCCGGTACCGATCCTGCCGAGGGTGCGGCACTGGCGGTTGCAGTCATTGAATTCTGCCGAAAGCTGGGGGCCAAGGTGGCGGGCACCACCCATTACGGCGAAATGAAGCTCTATGCCATGCGGACGGAAGGGGTTATCAATGCGTCCTGCGAGTTTGACGTGGAAACCCTGCGGCCCACCTATCGGCTGCTGATTGGTATTCCCGGCAAGTCCAATGCCTTTGCCATTTCCAAGCGGCTGGGGCTCAGCGAGGTCATCATTGACGATGCCAGAAGCCTGGTCAGCGAAAACGATGTGAACTTTGAGGACGTCCTGTCTCAGCTGGAGGCCCAGCGCCAGGCCATGGAGCAGGCGCGGATTCAGGCGGAGCAGCTGAAGCTGGAGGTGGAAAAGACCAAACAGCAGTCCGAGGCGTATAATCTCGAAATCAAGAAAGAGCGGGATAAAGCAGTGGCCAAGGCCAGAAAAGAGGCCCAGGCTATCATTGACGATGCCCGTCGCTCTGTGAATATCGCCATGGACGAGATCAAGCAGATGAAAAAGCAGCTCAAGGATGCGGGCGCGGTGGAGGACTTCAACCAGCGCCAGGCCGAGCTGCGCCGGGGCCTCAATACCGCCGAGGACAAGCTCAGTCAAAAGGCACCCCAGGAGACGGAGAAAAAGGTATCCGCCCGCCCGCCCAAGCAGGGGGATACGGTGGAACTGCTGAAACTGGGCACCCGGGCCACGGTGCTTTCGGTGAACAAGGACGGTTCGCTCCAAATCCAGGCGGGCATTATGAAGCTCAATGTCAAACCCCAGGAGGTCTATGTACTGCCTCAGCAGGATAGCCAAAACACAGTGAAGAAATTTGTGGAAAAGGCCAATCGGCAGCTTCGCAACCTGGCCACATCCTCGGAGGTGGATCTCCGGGGCATGACCGCCGACGAAGCCATTTCGGTACTGGATCGGTTCCTGGATGATGCGCTGCTGGCAAAGCTGCCCTCCATTCGTGTCATTCACGGAAAGGGCACCGGCGTGCTGCGGAAAGCGGTACAGCAGCATCTCAAGCGGAATCCCAGAATCAAATCTGTACGTCTGGGCGTCTACGGCGAGGGCGAAGATGGCGTGACCATTGCCGAGCTGGACGTCTGATTGGGCGGATGAGATTGGGACAGAATCATCAAATTGTAAAAATTGCGATACAAATCATTGACGATTTCCGGAATGTCTGCTATGATAAAGGAAACCGGCAGGAATGCCAGCGCATTTAGGGAGTGAATGTTTATGTATACCAAGACTGCTGTTGTCAATAATCAGGTTGGGCTCCATGCCCGTCCTGCCACATTCTTTATCCAGAAGGCGAATGAGTTTAAAAGTTCCATCTGGGTTGAGGTAGAAGAACGCCGGGTGAACGCCAAGAGCCTGCTGGGCGTCCTGTCTCTGGGGATCGTCAAGGGTACTGAGATCACGCTGATCGCCAACGGCCCCGATGAGGAAGAGGCTGTCGAAGCTCTCGCCGCTCTGCTGGCATCTGATTTCGGCAAGTAATTCTGAATCCAATGCCCCATGGCCGCATACATATGTGGTCATGGGGCATTTCGGCATTTTCGTTTGAAAGGAGGGCAGTGCCATGGAGGTTCTAACCCCAAAGGAAATCAAAGATAAGGTCCTGTCTCTGCCCTTTCGTCCCGGGGTTTATCTGATGAAGGACAAAACCGGGACAATTATTTATGTGGGCAAGGCGAAAAAGCTCAAAAACCGCGTAAGTCAGTATTTTCAAGACTCCTCTGCCCATAATGCAAAGACCCGGCTGATGGTCAGCCATATTGCAAACTTTGATTATATTGTGGCGGGCTCGGAATTTGAGGCGCTGGTGCTGGAGTGCAGCCTCATTAAACGCCACCAGCCCAAATATAATATTCTGCTGAAGGATGACAAGGGCTATCCCTATATCCGGGTGGACCTTCACGAGGCCTATCCCACATTTTCTATGGTGGGGCGGCGGGAGAACGACGGCGCGCGGTATTTTGGACCCTATGGCGGCAGATTTGTCACCCAGCAGGCACTGGATACCATTCGCCTGACCCTGAAACTTCCTGGCTGTTCGAAAAAATTCCCCCGGGATGTGGGAAAAGAGCGCCCGTGCCTCAACTATCAGATCGGCAACTGCGACGGCTGGTGCCAGAAGAAAATGACCCAGGAAGAATATATGGCGCGCATTCATCAGGGTGTACTGATGCTGGAGGGACGGGACAAAGAGCTTGCCGCTCAGCTCAAGGCCCAGATGGAGGATGCGGCAGAGCGGCTGGATTTTGAGTCTGCGGCAGCCTATCGGGATCGCTTCCGGGCCATCGAAGCATTGTCGCGGAAGCAAATGGTCTGTTCCGGCGCTATGGCGGACACGGATGTCATCGGTATTTTTACCGGAACGGCGAAAACCGGCTTTGCGGTGCTCCACTATGTGCTGGGCAATCTCATCGACAAGGATGTTGAGGTGCTGGAGACGCAGATTGGCGAAACCAAGGAGGAAACAGTTTCTACCCTGGTCAAGCAGTATTATCTCCGCCGGGGCTTGGCGCCTAAGGATATTTATCTCCCTTGCCCGGTGGAGGACAGCGAGCTGTTTGCCCAACTGCTCCAGCAGGAATACGGCAAAAAGGTCCGCATTTCTGTGCCGCAGCGGGGCGATCATGTGCGGCTGGTGGAGCTGGCCTGCACCAATGCCCGGGAGGAAGCCGAGCGGGTTTCCACGGACTATGAGCGCACCAATAAGACCCTGGAGCTGCTGGGTTCTATGCTCAAACTGGAGCATTTGCCCCGGCGGCTGGAGTCCTATGATATTTCCAACATGGGCAGCGACGATATTGTAGCGTCCATGGTGGTGTTTGTGGATGGACAGCCCTCCAAAAAGGACTATAAGCGCTTTAAGCTCCGGGATATGGACGGCCCCAACGACTATGGCTCCATGCAGCAGGTGATACAGCGGCGATTTACCCATTTCCTCGCGGGGGACAAGGGCTTTGCAGATCGCCCGGACGCACTGCTCATTGACGGTGGCCAGGTCCATGCCGATACGGTGCTCCGGCAGATTTCTTCCATGGGAATCAGCATTCCGGTGTTCGGTATGGTGAAGGATGACCGCCATAGAACCAGAGCGCTGGTCACTCCCCAGGGAGATGAAATTGGCATTCAGGGCAACCAGGCGGTGTTTGCATTGATCGGACGAATTCAGGAGGAAACCCACCGGTTTGCCATTACCTATCAGCGGGAGCTGCGGTCAAAGCGAATGAAGCGCTCGTCCCTGGACCATATTCCCGGGGTGGGAGATAAACGAAAACAGGATTTGATGCGGCATTTTAAGACCATTGGCGCGATTTCTGCGGCTTCGCTGGAGGAACTATGCCAGGTGGTGCCGAAGAATACCGCTGCGGAAGTTTACAAATACTATCGTTCCCGGCAGGAGCGGCAGGACAAAGGAGAATCAACATGCGAGTGATTACAGGCAGCGCCCGGGGCGCAAAGCTGAAAACACTGGAAGGACTGGCAACCCGGCCTACCTCAGACCGGGTGAAGGAAGCCATTTTTAATATCATTCAGTTTGACATTGAGGGCCGTCGAGTTTTGGATCTATTCGGCGGCAGCGGCCAGCTTGCCATTGAGGCGCTGTCCCGTGGGGCGGAATATGCCGTCTTAGTGGACCAGAGTGCCGAGTCGGTTAAGGTAATCAAGGATAATCTCAAAAAGGTGAAGTTTGACCAGAAGGCGTCGGTATTCCAGATGGACTATCTCCGTTACCTCTCTACGGTCAGAGAGAAATTTGACATTATTTTTCTGGACCCGCCGTATGCAGAAAAATCTTTGGAAAATGCGCTGCAAAAGATATCGGAAATTGACATTTTGTCGGAAGGTGGTATAATAATCTGTGAGCGGCCTAAGGAGAAGGTACTGCCCCCGCAGGTGGGGAGCCTTCTGTGCTCGAAGGACTATTGCTATGGCAAAACTGCTGTGAATCTGTATACAAGGTGATACCAATGAAAACAGCCATATATCCCGGCAGCTTTGACCCCATTACCCTGGGGCATCTCAACATTATCACCCGTGCGGCTTCGATTTTTGACAGGCTGATTGTATGCGTGGGCTACAACCAGAAGAAAAGCCCTATGTTTACGGCCCAAGAGCGGGTGGAGATGATTCGAAGAGCAACCAGCCATCTGCCTAACGTTGAGGTGGAGGCGTCCGACGAGCTTCTGGCGCACTATGCCCATAGAAAGGGCGCGTGCGTCATCGTAAAGGGGCTGCGGGCGGTATCGGATTTTGAATCCGAGTTTACCATGAGCCTGATCAATAAAAAGCTCAACCCCGAGCTGGATACCATGTTCCTCACAGCTGAGGAAAAGTATATGTATCTCAGCTCCAGCGCCGTGAAGGAGCTGGCACAGTATGATGTGGACCTTTCCGAGTTCCTGCCGGCGCCTGTGATTGATGAATTCAGAGCCAGATTAAATGCAAGGAGATAGTCGCATGGAGAAAACAACCATTGATTCGCTGCTCAACAGCCTTGTCGCTCTGGTGGGCGACGCGCGTGGGTCCCTGTTTGGTCAGGACAAATGTATGGTGGATAAGGAACAGCTTTTGTATCTGGTGGATGCTCTCCAGGCGCAGATTCCCCAGGAGATCAGCCAGTCTAAGGCAGTAGTGGAGAGCTGCAATGAGCTCCGCACCAATGCCAAGCGGGATGCGGCGCAGACTCGCAAGCAGGCAGACAAGGTACTTCAGGACGCGCAGGAGCGCGCTGCAAAGCTGATTGAAGAGAGCCAGATTGTGGTGTTTGCAAAGGCACGCGCCCAGGAGATTCTGGACGAGGCAGAGCAGCAGCGGAAGGATCTCATTGCCGGTGCTGTGGACTATGCAGACCGGATTATGGCCGAGGCAGAGCAGTCTGTGACCGAAACCTATGACACTTTGCATGCAGGCATCGCAGCGCTCCAGGCAAAGGGGAAAGAGGACAAAACCGAAGCGCTGGCGAAGGTCCGTGAGGCGCGGAAAGCGCTGAAAAATGCCAGCAAGTCTGAACAGAAACAAAAATAATATTTCAAATGTTCCATACAACCTGCTCCGAAAATTGGGGGCAGGTTGTGTTTTTTGCGCTTTTTGCGCATTTTTCGGGGGATGTTATGCAATGTGAAAGGAAGCACCTTGCATAAAAGCCTTCAAATTTGTGATTTCCGGCCTTTACATACGAAAGGCGATGGAGTATAATAAAAGCGCTATGTACGATTGTACTCATACGGAAGGAGAGGTGCCTTCCATAATACTGTAATGAGGTGATCATGTGACACAGAAAACCTTTAATAAGGTTCTGGCTGCAAACCGTGGTGAAATTGCCATTCGAATTTTCCGGGCATGCTATGACCTGGGACTCCATACCGTGGCAATGTACTCCAACGAGGATACCGGCGGTCAGTTCCGTACCCATGCAGACGAAGCCTATCTCATTGGCGAAAATAAGAGCCCGGTTGGCGCTTATCTGGACATTCCTGCGATTATCGACCTGGCAAAGCGCCGCGGCGTAGACGCGATCCATCCCGGCTATGGCTTCCTGTCTGAGAACGCAGACTTTGCCAAGGCTTGTGAGGATGCGGGCATTTCCTTCATCGGGCCTCCCAGCGATATCCTTGCCATGATGGGCGATAAGCTCTCTGCAAAGCAGATTGCAATTAAGGCTGGCGTTCCCATTATCCCCGGCTCCACTGAGCCCCTGAAGGATGGCGACGACGCCCTGGAGAAGGCAATTTCCTTTGGCTTCCCCATTATCCTCAAGGCAGCAGCCGGCGGCGGCGGACGTGGTATGCGCCGCTGCGATACCCCCGAAGAGGTTAAGCCTGCCTTTGAGCTGGTGCGCAGTGAGGCACAGAAGGCCTTTGGCAACGACGATATCTTCATTGAAAAATTCCTGGTAGAGCCCAAGCACATTGAGGTGCAGGTGCTGGCCGATAAGTATGGCAACTGCTATCATATCGGCGAGCGCGACTGCTCCCTCCAGCGCCGCTACCAGAAGGTAGTAGAGTTTGCACCGGCATGGTCGGTTGACCCTGCCGTTACCGAGAAGATCCGCAACGATGCAGTCAAGATTGCAAAGTCTGTGGGCTACATCAATGCCGGTACGCTGGAGTTCCTGGTGGACAAGTCCGGCAGCTACTACTTCATCGAGATGAACCCCCGTATTCAGGTTGAGCACACCGTTACCGAGATGGTCACCGGCATCGACCTGGTGCGCGCTCAGATCCTGATCGCCGAGGGCTATCCGCTGAGCCACCCTGCCATTGGTCTGAACTCTCAGGACGATGTTAAGGTGCGCGGCTATGCCATTCAGTGCCGTGTTACCACCGAAGATCCCACCAATAACTTCGCTCCCGATAACGGTAAGATTACCTCCTATCGCACCGGCGGCGGCAACGGCGTGCGTCTCGATGGCGGTAATGCCACCACCGGCACCGTGATTTCCCCTTACTATGATTCGCTGCTGGTTAAGGTCACCTGCTGGGATAACTCCTTCCAGGGCACCTGCCGGAAGGCTCTTCGCGCCATCAGCGAGGTTCGGGTGCGCGGCGTAAAGACCAATATTCCCTTTGTTTCCAATATTCTGAGCCATCCTACCTTTGTGGCGGGCAAGTGCCATACCAAGTTTATTGACGAGACGCCCGAGCTGTTCGATATTACCGATTCCAAGGATCGTGCAACCCGCGTGCTCAAGTACATCGCCAACATTCAGGTGGCAAATCCCGACGCTGAGCGGAAGCAGTACGATACCCCCAGATTCCCCAAGGGCTCCGGTCATCCCAAGGACGGCCTCAAGCAGCTGCTGGATGCACAGGGACCCAAGGCGCTGTCCCAGTGGGTGATGGATCAGAAGAAGCTGCTGATTACCGATACCACCATGCGCGATGCCCATCAGTCCCTGCTGTCCACCAGAATGCGTACCCGCGATATGGTCAAGGGCGCAGACGGTACCGCAGATATTCTGGCGGATTGCTTCTCGCTGGAAATGTGGGGCGGCGCAACCTTCGATGTTGCTTACCGGTTCCTGCATGAAGATCCCTGGGAGCGGCTGGATCTGCTCCGGGAAAAGATCCCCAATATTCCGTTCCAGATGCTGCTCCGCGGCTCCAACACCGTGGGCTATCAGAACTATCCCGATAATGTTGTGCGCGAATTTGTCAAGCAGTCTGCACTGGGCGGCATTGATATCTTCCGCGTATTCGATTCCCTGAACTGGGTGCCCGGCATGTCCATCGCCATGGATGAGGTCCTGAAGCAGAATAAGTTCTGCGAGGCAACCATCTGCTACACCGGCGACATTATGGACAAGACCCGTACCCGCTATACCCTGGACTACTATGTAAAGCTGGCCAAGGAGCTGGAGCACATCGGCGCCCACTCCATCTGCATCAAGGATATGTCCGGCTTGCTCAAGCCCTATGCGGCCAAGGAACTGGTACACGCCCTGAAGCAGGAGATCGGCATTCCGATTCATCTCCACACCCACGATACCACTGGCAACCAGGTCGCAACCCTGCTGATGGCCGCAGAAGCCGGCGTGGACATTGTGGATACCGCAGTTGCATCCATGTCCAGCCTGACCTCTCAGCCCTCGATGAACGCCGTTGTGGCAGCACTCCAGGGCAACCCCAGAGATACCGGTATCCCCATGGAGGGCATCCAGGAGCTCACCGATTACTGGGCCGACGTGCGTCTGCGTTATGCGAACTTCGACCACGGCCTCAAGACTCCTGTTACCGATATCTATCGTTACGAGATTCCCGGCGGCCAGTATACCAACCTGGAGCCTCAGGTTATCTCCCTGGGCCTGGGCAGCCGTTTCCTGGAAGTCAAGGAGATGTACAAGAAGGTCAACGATATGCTGGGCGACCTGGTCAAGGTTACCCCGTCCTCCAAGATGGTGGGCGACCTGGCAATCTTTATGGTACAGAACGATCTGACCCCCGAAAACATTGTGGAAAAGGGCGAGCATTTGACCTTCCCGGATTCCGTGGTCAGCTACTTCAAGGGCATGATGGGCCAGCCCCCCTGTGGATTCCCTGTGGATCTCCAGAAGATCGTGCTCAAGGGCGAAGAGCCCATCACCTGCCGTCCCGGCGAGCTGCTTGCACCTGTTGATTTCGAGCAGGCCAAGAAGGAAGTGGAGAAGTTCTGCCCCAATCCCACCATGCGCGACGTCATTTCCTACTGCATCTATCCCAAGGTGGTGGAGGAGTATTGGAAGCACTCCAAGGAGTATGGCTATCTGATGCGGATGGGCTCCCATGTATTCTTCAACGGTCTTGCGCTGGGTGAAACCAACAAGATCAACATTGAAGACGGTAAGACCCTGGTCATCAAGTATCTGGGCCTGGGCGATCATAATGATGACGGTACCCGGAACGTGATCTTTGAGCTCAACGGTACCCGCCGTGAGGTGGCCGTTGTGGATAAGAACGCCAAGGTCACCGGCAAGACCGTCAAGATGGCCGACCCGCAGGATAAGAGCCATGTTGGCGCATCCATTCCTGGCATGGTCACCAAGGTGAATGTAAAGCCTGGCGACAAGGTCGAAGAGAACCAGGTCCTGGCTGTCATCGAGGCAATGAAGATGGAGACATCCGTGGTTGCCCGTATGGCCGGTACCATCGACGAGGTTCTGGTAAAGGAAGGCGGCAACGTCAAGGCTGGCGAGCTGCTGATTACCATCAAGTAAACGATGTTAAAATGACCGCTGATCTTTCAGCGGTCATTTTTATCGGTTCGGCGGGATTCTCCTTGCGTCGGGGGAGAAAACAACGTATAATACAGCTGTAATCATTGGATAAAGGAGCGATTGGCACATGACATATATGGAAAAATATCAGCTCTGGCTGGACCAAGTACCGGAGAACTCCCCAGTACATCAGGAGCTTTGTGAGTTAGCCGACCAGGACAAGGAGCTGCGGGAGCGGTTTTCCGAGGATTTGACCTTTGGCACAGCGGGTCTGCGGGGCATTATGGGTGCCGGAACGGACCGGATGAACGTCTATACGGTTCGCCGGGCTGCACTGGCCTATGGGCAGTATATCAAGGTGTCCACGCTGCCGGATACCTGCGTCATTGCTTATGATACCCGGAACAACGGCGTATTGTTTTCACAGACCTGTGCCGCGGCGCTGGCAGAGTGCGGCATTCAGGTATATCTATTCTCGAAGCCCACGCCCACGCCGGTACTGAGCTTTGCAGTGCGGCATTTGGGCACCGGCGGCGGTGTGGTCATGACCGCCAGCCACAATCCCGCGCCCTATAACGGCATGAAATGCTATGGTCCCGACGGTTGCCAGCAGACCGATGAGCCCGCTGCTGAGGTATATGCCCGGATGCAGAAGCTGCCCATGATCTCTGAGGCTGAGACGGATTTTGACACATTGGTTGCCCAGGGAAAGGTAAAGCTTATCTGGAATGAGGTCTACGACGCTTATTATGAGGCGGTCTTGGGTGAAATGCTTTGCCGGGAGTTGATTCCCGTGTCCGGCTTGAAGGTCCTCTATACGCCCCTCCACGGCACTGGCTTGACGCCGGTTACGACGCTGTTTGACCGGTTGGGGGTAGACTATGATGTGGTTACCGCCCAGGCAACTCCGGACGGCAATTTCCCCACCTGCCCGTATCCCAACCCTGAGACGGAAGCGGCCTTTGACGAGGCAAAGAAGTGCATTGCCGCGCCGGGTGCGCCAAAGTATGACGTGATTGTTGCCACGGACCCCGATGCGGACCGGGTTGCCATTGCGGTGCCTACAGAGAACGGAATTCAGCGGTTTTCCGGCAATGAGCTGGGCTGTATGCTGCTGGAGTTCATCCTGAACAATCGGCTGCGCCAGGGGACGCTGCCGGAGCACAGCAAATGCATCAAATCCATTGTCACCACGCCCATGGTGCTGGAGATTGCAAAGCGCTATGGCTGCGAGAACATTGATGTGCTCACCGGCTTTAAGTATATCGGCTCCACCATTTTGGGACTGGAGCAGCAGTGCAGAGAGAATGAAGTGGTCTTTGCCTTTGAAGAGAGCTGCGGCTTCCTAAAGGGTACCTACGCCCGGGATAAGGATGCGCAGATTGCCTGCGTGCTGGTGGCTGCACTGGCCGCAAGCTGCAAGCTGGAGGGCGTGACCCTGACCGAGAATATGGAACGGCTCTACCGCACCTATGGCTTCTATGAGACGGAAGTGGTGTCTGTCGCGCTGGATGGGGAAGCGGGCAAACAGCGCTGTGCTGCATTGATTGACAGCCTGCGGGAGAACTGCCCTGCGGAAATTGGCGGTTTGCCCGTTCAGTCCGTGGCGGATTATCGCAGCGGCGTTGCGGTTAACAAGGCCACCGGCCAGGAGACAACCCTGCATTTCCCGTCCTCCAATGTGCTTTCCTTTGGCGTGGGGGAGAAGAGCCGGGTAATTCTGCGCCCCTCGGGCACGGAACCGAAGCTGAAAATCTATTATTTTGCCTCGGACGATACCAGAACGGCAGCGGCTCATACATTGGAGCTGCTG
This sequence comes from Barnesiella intestinihominis, assembly GCA_963650135.1. Classification (GTDB taxonomy): domain Bacteria; phylum Bacillota; class Clostridia; order Oscillospirales; family Oscillospiraceae; genus HGM13006. The sequence continues at coordinate 35,895 of CAVJLG010000043.1, forward strand.
AAGACGTCCATGGCTGAGAAGATGCAGCAGGCAGGAATTTAATTCAGGTGCGGCAGGGGAACGTCCTCTGCCGCATTTTGCCGCCTTTGCGGTTGCGGTCTGTGCCGAAATACGCTATAATACTCAAATAGGACGAAAGAAAGAGAAGCGGAACACGGAGGCTGGAACATGCAGAAACTCATTTCGGTACCCTATATTGACCAGACAGAGAAATATCCCACCGGCTGCGAGAGTATTTCGGCGGTGATGCTGCTGCAATATCTGGGCTATGACATTACGCCGGAACAGTTTATTGATCGATACTTATATAAGCGGGACTTTGAGTTCCACGATGGCTATCTCTATGGCCCCCATCCGGCAGATGCGTTCATTGGCAGTCCCTATAACGACGAAAAGGGCTCTTATGGCTGCTACGCCCCGGTGATTGCATTGGCTATGGAACGGGCTGCGGGGGAGGACTACCGGTTCACCGCGCGCCAGGGGGTTCCGCTGGAGAAGCTGCTGGAGAATGATATCGACAAGGATATGCCTGTGGTATTCTGGGCGACGCTGAACATGGAGCCATCCTCTCTGGGCGTGACCTGGCGGCTGCTGGGACGAAACGGAGAATTTCAGTGGATCAATCATCAGCACTGTGTTCTGCTGGTGGGCTATGACGAGAAGCAATATTACTTCAATGACCCGTGGATGAATGCAGGCTGCCGAGGCTATGACCGGAAGCTGGTGGAGCAGCGCTATCGTGAGATGGGCATGCAGGTGGTCACGGTGGAGCGGAAGACGAAATGAGCGCAGATTTAGCAAGGTCCGGGAAGAATCCCATTTTACTGGCGGCAGCGCTGTCCATTCCGGCCATACTAGAGCAGCTGTTGGTGACGGCGACTTCTTATGTGGATACGGCCATGGTGGGCTCACTGGGAGCCGGTGCGACGGCAGCGATTTCGGTTACGGCATCCTGTAACTGGCTGATTAACGGCGTGATTATGGCGCTGGGCGTGGGCTATAGTGTCCGTGCGGCTTATTTTATCGGGGCAGGGGAGCCGGAAATGGTGCGGAAGACCCTGATTCAGTCGGTGATTGGCTCGCTGATCCTGGGGATTGGCGCGATGCTCATTGGTAGCCCGCTGTCTCTGGTATTGCCCAAATGGATGGGCGCAGCGCCGGACATTCGCCGGGATGCATTTCTCTATATGCTGGTGCTGATGATTGCACTGCCCGGGCGGACGTTTCATGCGGTATTTTCTGCGATCCTCCGGTGTATGGGCAATACTCGCACGCCGATGATTGTCAATACGTTGATTAACCTGCTGAATGTGGTACTGAATTTCTTCCTGATCTATTCCACGGCGTCCTATCGTGTACTGGGGCATACCATTACGCTGCCCGGTGCGGGAATGGGCGTTTTGGGCGCAGCGGTGGCAACGGGACTGAGCCTATTAGTGGGCGGCGTTTGGCTTACGGCAAAGGTGCTGTTTTGCTCTGGAGAATATTGCCCCAAATTCCGGGGACAATTTCATTTGGATGGAAAGCTGCAAAAGGACTGCCTTGGTGTGGCCATTCCGGTGGCACTGGAGCGCATCACCATTTCCTTTGGGCAGATTATCATGACCCGGATGGTCAGTACCTTGGGCACCGTTTCGCTGGCGGCAAACTATGTGGCAGTGACGGCGGAACAGATTTGCTATATGCCCGCATACGGCATTGCATCGGCCTCCACCGCGCTGGTGGGACAGAATGTGGGCGCAGGACAGTGGAAACGCGCGAAGTTCTTTGGAAAAGTCACCGGTTGGATTGGCGTGGGACTGACGGCGGTATTGGCACTGGCAATGTTCCTGTGGTCCGATACCCTGGGCAAGGCGTTCTCCAGTGATTTGGAGGTGGCACTGCTGTCCGGCGAGATGCTGCGGATTGTGTCGGTGGCAGAGCCGATGTTTTCCATATCCACGGTGATGTCCGGGGCGCTGCGCGGGGCGGGAGAGGCGAAGTATCCCTTCTATGTGGGGATTATCTGCATGCTCTGCATTCGGGTAAGCCTGGGCGCAGTCTTGCTGTTTGGGTTCCATCTGGGGCTCAGCGCCGTGTGGATTGCCATGGCAGTGGACCTGAATCTTCGAGGCATTGCCAACTATCTGCATTTTATTCGGGGAAAATGGATTCCTACAGGAATTCGGTGAAATAAAGGGCTGCAACTAAGCGGCGACTGGAGGATACACAATGGATTATCAGATTGAGGCGCTGGGTTACCCGCTGCCGGAGGATATTGAAAAGCTGAAGTGGCACGGGGACTATGGCGAGGCTACCCGGCTGATCCACGCCCGTCTTCAGGAGGACATCCCGGAAACGCTGAAGCAAAAGCTCCGTTTGGAAGAAAAACAAATGGGAAAAATTCTGCGGGACTATGTGATTTCACAGCAGGAAGCGGAACAAATTCTGAAAGAGCGGCTTCGGGATTATCAGCCCGGGGAACTGGATCGGCTGCGGAAGGAAAACGTAGTGGATTGGATGTTTGTAGAAGGGGAGATTCGTTATATCGACAGCTTCTACAGCAATCTCATTAAAATCCGCGCCGATATTGCCGCACGGCAGAAGCATCCCAAGATGCTGGCGCCGGGAGAACAGGACGACGGGCAGATTCGTGACGAGATGATTGCAAAAATGAAGCGCTCCGGTACGGTAAAATGCCGGATGAAGCTTCGTGCAACGGTCACTCTGGGGGAGGAACTGGCGGCACTGGATGGTGAATTTCACATTCATGTTCCGTTACCTTTGGAAAAATTCCAAATGAGCAACGTGAATTTGACTTCTTACAATCCTGCATATTTATCCGTTGCACCGCCGGATGCACACCAGAGAACGGTGTATTTTGCAGGGACAGCAGATGAGGTTCGGCAGTGCCAGATCGAGTATAGCCTGGTCAATACCATGCATTATGTGAACCCAAATCCGGACTTGGTAAGCCCGGAGCAGCCGAATTTCGATACCGATGAGCAGCTGCCGCACATTGCGTTTACCCCATATCTCCGGGCGTTGACCCGAGAAATTGTGGGGGAGGAAACCAATCCGCTGAAAAAAGCCCGGAAAATCTATGATTTTGTGACCACAAAGGTAGTCTATTCCTATATGCGCTCCTATGTGAGCCTGCCGGTAATCCCGGAATATTGTGCTTCCCGGCTGCGGGGAGACTGCGGCGTTCAGGCGCTGACTTTCATCACCATGTGCCGAATTGCGGGGATTCCCGCCCGCTGGCAGTCCGGATTATATGCCGATTGGCGCAGTGCAGACTGCCACGACTGGGCCATGTTCTATGTGGCTCCCTATGGCTGGATGTATTGCGATTGCTCCTTTGGCGGCTCCGCATGGCGGCAAAAGGCTTATGATCGCTGGGATTTTTACTTCTGCAATCTGGACCCCTACCGCGTCTGCCTGACGGATGCATTCCAGGCGGATTTTGAGCCGCCGATGGCTTATCTGCGCTCCGATCCCTATGACAACCAGCGGGGAGAGGTGGAAAAGGCCGACGGTCCGGTGGAGCGGCATTTGTGGGACGGTACCACCGAGACACTGGAGTGCGTGGTAACCGAGGGCGAATGAACAGATTCTACAAAGGACGCAAATGAATATTTGAAATTTTGTACTTGCAATTTTCTGAGTCTGTGCTAGAATAGAAACCATATTACAAAGAATTGTGGTGGCAAAAAACAAAAATCCTCTTCATTTTTTACAAACCTTGAAGGATTCACTTCACAATTCGGCGAATAGGAGAGAACTGTCTATGAAAAAACTAGTAAGCCTGTCGCTGGCACTGGCACTGTGCATGAGCATGCTTGCCGGCTGCGGAAACAACGACGCCTCCACAGCATCTGCTACCAGCACCGCTGCTGGTACTGAAACTGGCTCTGCTGCGGAAACCGAAACCACCAATGCGGCAGAGGGTGATCTTGACACTTCTAATTTTCTGAAGATTCAGGACGACAACCCGGATACCGTGGACCCTCAGTGCACCACAGAATACTACACCGTTGCCATGAACATTTTTGACCGCCTGGTCGAGGTAAAGGCAAACGACGACGGCACCTCTGAGATTGTTCCTTCTCTGGCAAAGAGCTGGACCGTATCCGACGATGGCCTGACTTATTCCTTTACCCTGAATGAGGGCGTTAAGTTCACCAACGGCGCAGACCTCACCTCTTCCGATGTGCTCTATACCATCAAGCGTATGCTGACCTATGAGAAGGCCGTCAACGATGATATCTACGATATGATCAAGGGCGCGCAGGATGTAGCAGACGGCAAGGCCACCGAGCTGACCGGCGTTGAGATCGTCGATGATTACAATTTCTCCATCACCCTGGAAGAGCCCTACGGCGCATTCCTGGCTTGCCTGACCACCCCCGGCGCTTCCATCTTTGATGAGGAAACCACCGAGCAGGCTGGCGATCAGTTCGGCATTGATCCTGCTGTTACCATCGGTACCGGCCCCTTCACCTTCTATGGCTGGGAGTTCAACTCTGAGCTGGTGCTGGCTGCCAACAAGGACTACTGGGACGGCGCTCCCGCTTGCGACGGCCTGATCCTCAAGGTCATCCCCGACGAGGCAACCGCCCGTATGATGTTTGAGAACGGCGAGCTGGACATTCTGGATATGGACAACAACGCTTCTCAGCTGGAGTACTTCCTGAACAACGAAACCTATAAGGACCAGATCGTGTCCGGTGCCCGCGTTGGCGTGTACTATATCATGCTCAACGAGAACTTCACTGAACTCAGCGACGCTCGGGTTCGCAAGGCCCTTCAGTATTCCATTGACCGTCAGGCCATTCTCGACACCCTGTACGCCGGTCAGGGTCAGCTGGAAAACGGCATCTTCCCCCATGGCCTGATCGGCTACAACGCAGACCTGCCTGAGATCCCCTATGATGTGGAGCAGGCCAAGGAGCTGCTGGCAGAGGCCGGCTATCCCGACGGCTTTGAGATGGAGCTGTGCTACAACTCTGACGCCAGCCAGACCACCAAGGATCTGCTGGAAATCGTCGCTGCCTACTGGGCTGAGATCGGCGTTACCGCAAAGGTCACCGAGGTAGACGAGGGCAGCTTCTATGATATGCGTGCTGCCGGTGAGCTGGAAACCTACACCTCCAGCTGGTCCGCTGACTTCAACGATCCCGACAACTTCATCTACTCCTTCTTCGGCAACGAGGACAACATCACGCGCCGTGGCATTGGCTACTCCAACAAGGAGGCAATCGCCCGCGTGGCAGCTGCTCGTGCCATCGTGGATGAGGACGAGCGTATCGCTGAGTATCAGGATCTTGAAAAGCTGATTATTCAGGATGATGCGGCATGGATTCCGCTGTTCAGCAAGCAGCATCTATTTGTGGTGAACCCCAGAGTTTCCGGTTTCAAGGTATCCTGGAACGGCTGGAGCGGCAACTACTACCGCAACGTCAGCGTTTCCTAACGGACAAATCGGAATTTCATATCCCGTTATCTGCGGAAGGGCATCTTCGGATGCCCTTCCATAGCGGCTATATGGGGGAGTTGTAATAGTATGGTAATTCCTTGGCGAGATCATCAGACTGCTCTGCAATCGGGGAGCGGTGTGATAATCCCGGCAACAGAAAGGATGAATTCCCTGTGGTAAAGAAGATAGTCAACCGCGTATTGGTTTCTATCCCGGTTCTCATTGGCGTCATATTCTTGATTTTCCTGATGCTCAATGTGGTGCCCGGCAACCCCATCGCGGTGATGATGAAGGAACATGCCAAAACAGAGGTTATTGAACGAATGACGGAGTACTATGGCCTCAACGATCCCGTGCTGGTGCAGTTCGGAAGATATCTGGTGAATGTGCTCCATGGCGATTTTGGCGTTTCCTATAAGCTCAATCGCTCGGTTACAACGCTGATTCTCCAGGCGTTTCCCTATACGCTGAAGCTCTCGCTGGTGGCGGCGCTGGTTGCGTGGCTCATTGGCATCCCCGCAGGCATTATCTCTGCGGTAAAGAAGAACTCTCTGGTGGACCACCTGTTCATGGGTATTTCGCTGATGGGCGTTTCTATGCCGGTGTTCTGGGCAGCGCTGATGTTCCAGTACATATTTGCCTACAAGCTGGGCTGGTTCCCGGTGTCCGGCACCAATGGATGGACCAGCTATGTGCTGCCTTCCATCGTGCTGGGCTGGAGCTCGGCAGGTACCATTGCGCGCTTGACCCGTTCAAACCTGCTGGAGACTTTGGAGGATGACTATATCCGTACCGCATGGGCCAAGGGCCTGGGTCAGGCTGGCGTGATCGTGAAGCATGCCTTCAAAAACGCGCTGCTGCCGGTTATCACCATGATGGCCATTCAGGTAGCATCGCTGCTGTCCGGCGCGGTGATTACCGAGTCTGTATTTGCAATCCCCGGTGTAGGCCGTTTGGCGGTGGACGCAATCTCCAGCCGAGATATGCCGCTGCTTCAGGGCACCGTGGTATTCACCACCATACTGATTATTCTGGGCAATCTGGTGGCAGATGTTCTCTATTCTGTCATTGACCCGAGAATTCGGACCGATCACTGAGAGGAGGACGTAACGCTTGCGGAAATCAGATCGATATGCAGCCAAGGTTGCCGACCAGGCTGCGAAGCAAAACGAAACGGAAGAAGACATTGCCGCACAGCTGGGCGAAGAGGATACCGCCTGGGATAAGGTAAAGCGGCTATGTAAAGAAAATAAATTGGCGGCGTTCTCTGCGCTGGTGATTCTGCTGATTGTACTGGCGGCAATTTTTGCCCCGTTTGTGGCACCCTATGATCCCACCAAGCAGGACCTGGCCCACCGTCTGGAGGGCATGAGCCTCCAGCACATCTTTGGCACCGATCAGCTGGGCCGAGATGTGCTCAGCCGAATGATTTACGGCGCACGGATTTCCCTGTGCATCGGTATTTTCCCCACCATGATCTCCATGATTTTGGGTACGATTCTGGGCCTGATGTCCGGCTATCTGGGAAAGACCGTGGATTTCATTATTATGCGTCTGGCGGATATCGTTATGGCGTTCCCGTCACTGCTGCTGGCCATGGTGGTCATGTATACTCTGGGCAGCGGTATTGTGAATATCTTCCTGGCCTTGACCATTGTGTCCTGGGCCGGTACTGCCCGTGTGGTCCGTTCGCAGACCCTGTCCCTGCGGGAGATGGAGTATGTTCAGGCGGCACGGAGCATGGGCGTGGGCAGCTTTAAGACGATGTTCCGGCACATTCTGCCTAACTGCCTGCCTTCTCTGATTGTACTGTTTACCCTGAACATTCCCGGCTCCATTCTTTCCGAGTCCAGCCTGAGCTATCTGGGCATCGGCGCACAGTCGCCCGCTACCAGCTGGGGCCTGATGGTGTCGGAGGGCAAGGACTATCTGTTTACCAACCCTGTGGTTGCCATTGCCCCCGGTGTTGCGATTCTGGTGCTGGCATTGGCGTTTAACTTCCTGGGCGACGGCGTTCGTGATGTGCTGGACCCCTATGGGAAGCAGCAGTAAGGAGGTAGAAACATGGAATATACACTGCAAATTCAGCATCTAAAAACCCAGTTTCAGACCTCTAAGGGCATCTCGCCGGTGGTAGACGACGTATCCATCGACATCCCCAAGGGCAAGATTGTGGGCCTGGTGGGCGAGAGCGGATGCGGCAAGAGCATGACCGCCATGAGCGTGATGCAGCTGGTGAAGAAGCCCGGTAAAGTGGTGGATGGCAAGGTGATGCTCATGGGCAGAAACCTGCTGGACGCATCGGAAAAGGAAATGCGGAATGTTCGGGGCAATGAAATCTCGATGATTTTCCAGGAGCCCATGACGTCTTTGAACCCCGTTTATACCGTGGGCAAGCAGGTGCGGGAAGCCATTTTGCTGCACCAGAATATGAGCAAGGAAGAAGCAAAGAACAAGGTCATCGATATCTTCCGGAAGATCGGCATTCCTGAGCCGGAAAAGCGCTATAACTCCTATCCGCATCAGCTGTCCGGCGGCCTTCGCCAGCGAGTGATGATTGGCATGGCAATGGTATGTGAGCCGGAGCTTCTGATTGCCGACGAGCCTACCACTGCACTCGATGTTACCATCGAGGCGCAGATCCTGAAGCTCATGAAAAAACTCCGTGACGACAATGGCACGTCGATTCTGATGATTACCCACAACATGGGCGTTGTAGCACAGATGTGCGACATGGTCTATGTTATGTATGCCGGTAAGGTGATGGAGCAGGCGGAAACCTTTGAGCTGTTCCGCAACACCTGCCATCCCTATACCGAGGGCCTGCTGAAATCCATTCCCAGAATGGACAATCAGGTGGAGCGGCTCTACAGCATTCGCGGCGTGGTGCCAAACCTGCTGCACCTGCCCAAGGGATGCAGCTTCTGTACCCGCTGCGACTATGCAACCGAACGCTGCCGTCAGGAGCGCCCGGAGCTTTATCCGGTAGGAGACGGACATATGGTTCGCTGCTTCCGCTATGAGAAGGGAGGAGACGACCATGGAGAAGAATAAGGTACTGGTTGACGTACATAACTTGGTGAAGGAGTTTCCGGTATCCGGCTCCGGTAAGGGCGTTGTCCATGCGGTGTCGGACGTAAGCTTCCAGATTTATGAGGGCGAAACCCTGGCACTGGTAGGCGAGAGCGGATGCGGCAAAAGTACCCTGGGCCGCCTGCTGCTCCGGCTGCTGGAGCCCACCTCCGGCGAGGTGATTTTTGACGGTACCAACGTCGGAAAGCTCAAGGGCAAGGCAATGCGGGATTTCCGGAAGGAGATGCAGATTATCTTCCAGGACCCCTATGCGTCCCTGAACCCCAGAATGAATGTGGAGCGGATCATTTCCGAGCCGCTGATTACCCATAAGGTATGTGCCAATAAGATGGAAACACGCCATCGCGTGGTGGAGCTGATGCAGGAGGTTGGCATTCCTGTGGAGTTCCTGCGGCGGTATCCCCATCAGTTCTCTGGCGGTCAGCGTCAGAGAATCGGAATTGCCCGGGCTCTGGCCCTGCGGCCGCGGCTGATTGTCTGCGACGAGCCCGTTTCGGCGCTGGACGTGTCCATCCAGTCTCAGGTGCTGAATCTGCTGGATGACCTCCAGGAGCAGTATCAGCTGACCTATCTGTTTATTTCTCATGACCTCAGCGTGGTACGGCACATTTCCGATCGTGTGGCAGTGATGTTCCTGGGCTGCATTTGCGAGATCGGTTCTACCGAGGAAATCTACAATACACCCATGCATCCCTACACCAAGTTCCTGCTGGACTCCGTTCCTCAGCCGGACCCCACCCAGCGAGATGACGATAAGGAACTGCTCACCGGCGAGATTCCCAGCCCGGTAAATCCGCCCTCCGGCTGCCGGTTCCGCACCCGCTGCCCCTATGCCACGGATCGGTGCGCACAGGAGGTCCCGGAGCTGAAAACCTATGGCGATCGTCAGGTGGCCTGCCATTATCCCTTGAATATCAATTGCTAATCAAAAAGCCCGCCGCGGTTGCGGTGGGCTTTTCAGCGAAAAAGGAGAATTGTATGAGTGAGATTGTAATTCGGGCGGCTGGGATCGAGGATGTTCCGGCGATTATGGAGATTATGCACCAGGCCCACGCGGTCATGGCAGATCCCAGCGCATACATTTTAGATGATGCAGATTATGTATCCCACTATGTTGGCCAGGAGGGATTTGTGCTGCTGGCACTGGAAAATGAGGTTCCCGTGGGCTTCTTTATGGCGGCGGCACCGGGACTCCGGGAGAATAACCTTGGGCGCTACCTTGGTTTTTCTGACGATGCACTGGAAAAGACGCTGATGATGGACTCCGCCGCAGTATTGCCCCAGGCCCAGGGAAAGGGCATCATGGGCATGATGTTTGCCCGGGCGGTGGAGTTGGGAATGCAGCAGTATCCTTATTTGGTGGGTACCGTTGCCCCGGGAAATCTGCCTAGTATCCGTAACTTTGAGAAAAACGGCTTTACGGTGCGGAAGACCATTACAAAGCCTGGAGGACAGGTCCGCTTGCTGATGGGCAAAGGAGATCTTCCAACGCATAAATCGTAAGTCCGCCGTAGCCGGTGACGGTATGCGCAGCTGCCAGGGAATTGAGCACCGCTTCTTCCGTGGCCTCGGCGGCAGCGCGGAAGGGGATATCCAGCAAATCCTCCTGGACGATTTGAATTTCGCGCAGGTGAGCGCCCTCTATCGGCATCCGGTTGGCGGTGGTAAAACCGATCATCACCTCGCCGCTGCCGTGTCCCAGATACGAGCCGGTTCGGGCAAGTCCCACCCCGCACCGGCGAATGACCCGGTAGAGCTGCCGGTCGGAAAGGGGCAAATCCGTTGCCACGACCATCATAATGGAACCTGCGTCCACTTTTGTGGGCGCATATTTTTTGCGCTCCAGCAGCGGAAGAAGCTGATGGCCAACTGGCTGCCCGCAGATAGTAAGGTCTTCGGTGGAACCGAAATTGGACTGCACCAAAACGCCCAAGGTGTAAGTGCTGCTGCCAATGGAAAACGTCCGGGAAGCAGTGCCGATGCCGCCCTTTAGTCCAAAGCAAACGTTTCCGCTGCCGGCACCCACGGCGCCTTCTTCCACATCACGACTTGCAGATGCAATGGCGGAAAACACATGATCCTTTGTAACCGGGCGAAGGGCAATATGGCTCAGCCGCCCGTCGTTGCATTCGCCCACCACCGGGTTCAGAGAACGAAGCAAAATGCCGTCCTGATGGCAGCGATTCAGCGTATATTCCACCAGGGCATCGGAAACCAGACCAACATTTAATGTATTTGTCAGCGCAATGGGCGTTTCCAACGTGCCCAGTTCCTGAATTTGCATCAAGCCTGCGGTTTTTCCAAAGCCGTTATGCACATAGCAGGCGGCGGTGAGCTTGTTGGCAAATGGGTTATCCTGGGCAGAGAGAATGACCGTAACGCCGGTGTGAATATCGTCCTGATGCAGTGTGGTATGTCCGACTGTGACCCCGGCAACATCGGTGATGCTGTTTCGCGGTCCCGTGGGCATGGTGCCCGGAGTGAATCCATAATCCCGAATGCGCATCAGTACACCTTCGCCTCGCCGCGGATGACCTTGAGAAAATATTCGAAAATGGGCAGTCCGTCTACGGTATCCTCCCGGCGATGGCTTAGGCACATCCGCTCCGGGTGCCACTGAAGACCGATGATGGGCTTTTCCTCATGCACCATGGCCTCCAGAACACCGTCCGGCGCCCACTGAATAGCACGGAAGCCCGGTACCGGCTCGAGAATGGCCTGGTGATGGGCACTGTTGATGGGGAAGTCTGTGCCATAGAGCTCTGCTAAGAAGCAATCGGGCAGGCAATGGCTGCCGTGGGCCTGGTCATGCTCGATCCACTGGTGTACCTCAAACTCGGGAATGTTCTGACAGATCTTGCCGCCCAGAGCGACGTTGAGGAGCTGGTGGCCTTTGCAAACGCCCAAGATGGGCTTTCCTGCATCGAGAAAATACTGGAGAATTTCAATTTGACGGCGATCCCGTTCTGGCTCGATTTTTCGGCTGCCGTTTACCTCCTCGCCAAACAGGGCGGGGTCAATATCTGCGCCGCCGGGGAGAATCAGCGCATCGTAACCGGAGAAATCCGTTTCCTGAAGAACGTCTTTGCCCTCGGCGTCCAGCGCGTGGAGAGCGGCAATAAAGTTAGCGGCACCCTCGGGGGTTCCGGCTATGGCAACATGAATCATAATAGGACCTGCTTTCTGCCTTAAATGGGCAAGGATTACTTTGAATTTCGCCTGAGATTACAGGTATTATATCGAAAAATACGCCCTGTTGCAAGGTGTCAGACCGGCGAATGAAAAATACTTGGGCGAAGGGTGTAAGGTTTATGGGAAGAGACTTGATTTCCAACTGAAAATCTCGTAAACTAAAAGGTGAATTCTAAATAGAAAAGAGGCTGCTTCTATGAAAGTTGTAGATATGCACTGCGATACCATCGGAGAGCTATGGAAGGCGGAAAAGGCCGGGAAGCCCATTTCCCTCCGCAGCAATTCTCTGCATATAGATCTTGAAAAAATGCAGAAGGGGGATTATCTGCTCCAGAACTTTGCCATGTTCGTGTTCCTGGGCAGAGAAAAGGACCCGCTGGTGAATGTGCTGGAAATGATTGATGTTTACAACCGTGCCATGGCAGAAAATGCCGATCTCATTGCGCCGGTACTGAAATATGAGGACATCGAGAAGAACCGTGCTGCCGGAAAGCTGTCCGGTATGCTGACCATTGAGGAGGGGGCTGTGCTCAAGGGCAACCCCTATGTGGTGCGGAGCCTGTATCAGCTGGGCGTCCGGATGCTGACCCTTACCTGGAACTTTGAAAATGAAATCGGTTATCCCAATACCATTGTCAAGGCGAAGGACTATGACCCTTCCCGACGCTATGGTCTAAAGCCCGAGGGCATTGAAATTGTCCGGGAGATGAACCGGGTGGGCATGATTGTTGACGTGAGCCATCTGGGCGACGACGGCTTCTGGGATGTGGTGAAATACTGCGACGGTCCCTTTGTGGCATCCCATTCCAACACCCGGGCCGTCTGCAACCACACCCGGAACATGACCGACGATATGATCCGTGCCCTGGCGGATAAGGGCGGCGTAATGGGCCTGAACTTTTGCGGCGATTTCCTGAATCCAAACGGCAAGAGCCGGGTGGAGGATATGGTGCGCCACGCCAAGCACATCATCAATGTTGGTGGCAGCGACATTCTGGGCCTTGGTACCGACTATGACGGCATCGACGGCGATCTGGAGCTGGATCACTGCGACAAAATGCCGCTGCTGGCCCAGGAGATGGAGCGTCAGGGCTTCAGCACGGAGCAGATTGAAAAGATTTTCCACGGCAATGTGCTGCGGCTGTATCGGGAGGTGCTGAAATGACCGATCCCAGACTGACTTTGGAGCAGCGCATTGAAGCGGAGCTCAAGAGCTATGACGGCACCATGGGGCTGTATATCGATGATTTGAAGGGCAATGTGATTACCCGTTTTCCGGACGAGAAGTTTGAGACGGCCAGCACCATTAAGGTCTATATCCTGGCGGCGCTGTTTGACGCCATCGAGCAGGGAAAGGCCAGCCTCAAGGATATGCTCACCTGCGAAGAACGGTTTTGGATTGACGGCAGCGGCATTCTCGGCTCCTTGGAGGTGGGCACGACGCTTTCTGTCAAAAACGTGGCGACTCTGATGATTATCGTTAGCGATAATATTGCCACCAATATGCTGATTGATTACCTTGGTATCGACAATATCAATGCCTGCATTCAAAAGCTGGGCTGCAAGGACACGGTGCTTCATAATGTGCTGGACTTTGCAAAGTATCATCAGCTGGGCACCACCACGCCCCGGGATTATGCCTCAATGTTTGTTCGGATTCAGAACCGCACCCTGGTAAGCCCGGAGGCGTCGGAGCAGATGTGGCAGATTCTCTCTCAGCAGCACTACAATTCCATGATTGTAAAGTCGCTGCCTCAGTTCTATGTGGACCCGGATAACTATGACGAGCAGCTGTTTTGGTTTGCCTCCAAATCCGGCAGTATGAACGCTTGCCGCAACGACGGCGGTATTATCACCACCCCCTATGGCAGCTATGTGATTGTAATGCTCAATAAGGATTTTTCCGATAAGCAGTATTATCCGGATCACCCGGCTACGGCGTTCGGTTCCCGGGTCAGCCGTCTGATTTTTGACCAGTACCTGACCCTGGAGGGGCGGCTCAAGTAGTATTTCCGGGATATGGAACCTGGGGCTAGGAATCCGGCCCGATTTATGCTATACTCATACTAATATGTGCGCAAATTGGAGGACAGTCCATGAAAGATGAGAAAAAGAAGGAAAACGATCTTCCTACTTTGGAAATCAAGCCCAGCGAAGAATACCATCCCCGGCCCATGTGGCAGCGGGTGGGGGCGTGGATTTTGATTGTTATGATCGTTCTGGCAACGGGAATCTTTGCCCTGTGGGGGAAAATTGTTTGATTCCCTATCAGTTGGTCCGTTCCAGCCGAAAGACCATTTCCCTCCAGATTACCGATGAGGGAACCGTATTGGTTCGCGCACCGAAGCGCTGCCCCAGAAGCTATATCGATCAGTTTGTTCAGTCAAAGGAAAACTGGATTCAGTCCCGGCTGGGGCAGGTACAAAGCGCGTTGGCTATGCGGCAGGATTTTCGACTGAAAAACGGCGATATTCTGCTGTTTTGCGGCAGAGAATTCCGCGTTCAGCTGACGGAAGAGCGCCGCGGCAGCCTGGACCTGGAGCAAGGGACGATAACCTTGCCCGATGCGCCGGTGACGGAAATTGCCCCCATGGTGGAGCGGCTCTATCGCCGGGGCGGACTGGAATGGGTGACAGAGCGTCTGACTTACTGGGCGGATCAAATGAACGTGACCTTTGGAAAGGTGAACCTGTCCTCGGCGGTTCGGCGTTGGGCCAGCTGCTCGGCCAATGGGAATATTCATGTCAGCTGGCTGCTTTTATTCGCGCCAGCAGACGCCATTGATTATGTATTGATCCATGAGCTGTGCCATCGGGTGGAATTTAATCACAGCCCGGCCTTTTGGCGATTGGTGGCGCAGTATAAGCCGGATTATCCGGTGCAGAAAAATGTCCTTCGGCAGCTTCATGCACGGCTTTATGCCCAAGGCTGGAGTAAAAAATAAGCAAAGAAAGATGGGAGAACATTGAACGAATATTTAGATCTAGTGGTGACGTTCTTTAAGATTGGCATCATGACCTTTGGCGGCGGCTATGCCATGCTCCCGATGATTCAGCGGGAAGTGGTGGAAAAGCGCGGCTGGGCCACTGAGGAGGAAATCCTCAACTATTACGCCATCGGGCAGTGTACCCCCGGCGTCATTGCAGTGAACACCGCAACCTTTATTGGCGACAGCCGAAAGGGAATTTTGGGCGGCTTCTTGGCCACCTTGGGCGTGGTAATGCCCAGCATGATTATCATTTCGGTGATTGCGGCGCTGCTGAATAGTTTTGCCGAAATCGAGGCAGTACAGCATGCATTGGCAGGCATTCGCGTGGCTGTGGTGGTGCTGGTGGGCTTCTCTGTTTGGAAGCTGATGAAGTCCGGGGTGAAAGGGGCATTTGGTTGGACCGTATTTGTGCTGACCTTCCTGGTGTCTGCAATTTTTGGGCTGTCTCCGGTGGTCATTGTAGTGGTCGCGGCAGTGGCAGGACTGATTGCAGGCTATGCTGCGGATCGTAAGGGGGAGAAGGCATAATGGATTTGCTTCTGATGTGCTGGGAGTTCTTTAAAACGGGACTGCTCAGCGTTGGCGGCGGATTGGCGACCCTGCCGTTTCTTTACTCCATGGCGGATCGCTATCCCTGGTTTGACCGGGCGCAGCTTTCCGATATGATTGCCGTTTCCGAGTCCACCCCCGGCCCCATGGGCGTGAATATGGCCACCTATGCGGGCTTTACCACCCATGGCGTTCTTGGTGCGCTGTCGGCAACGCTGTTTTTGGTGCTGCCCAGCATTATTGTGATTCTGATTGTGGCGCGGTTCCTCCATCGGTTCCAAACCAGCAAGGCAGTACAGCGGGTGCTTTCTGGTCTGCGGCCTGCCTCTGTGGGACTGATTGCGGCGGCTGGCTTTGGTATCCTGAAAATTGCACTGAATTTCAGCGGCAATGTTGGGATTGCAGCGTGCATCAGCTGGAAGGCTCTGATTGTCATGGTGGTGATTGGGGTATTGTACCGTTTCAAGCAGAAATGGCACCCCATTATCTTCATTGCGCTGGGCGCGGTGGCCGGACTGGCATTGGGCCTATGAGAAAGATTCTGGGCATTGATCCCGGCTTTGCCACCATCGGGTTTGGACTGATTGCGGCGGACCGGGGGAGTGTGCAAATGCTTCGCTATGGGGCAATCACCACTCCGGCGGGAATGGAGTTTCCCCAGCGGCTCCAGCTCATATATGACGACATGACGGAGCTATTAAACCTGCTGAAGCCCGATGCCGTCTCGATTGAAGAACTGTTTTTTAATACGAACATTACAACCGGCATTCAGGTGGCCCACGGACGCGGGGTGATCCTGCTTGCCTGTACGAAATATGGCGTTCCGATCTTTGAATATACCCCCCTCCAGGTGAAGCAGGCGGTTGCAGGCTATGGACGGGCGGAAAAGCGCCAGGTGATGGACATGACCAAGCGGCTCCTGCACCTGGAAAAGACCCCGAGGCCGGACGATGCGGCGGATGGACTGGCTTTGGCTCTGTGCCATGCCAGATCCAGCACATCGCTGCTTTCCGGACTGGAACGCAACTCCTAGGAGGAATGGAATGTTTTATTATCTGCGCGGCGAGGTAGCGCTGATCGATCTGGGACTGGTGGTTCTGGATTGCGGCGGCGTGGGGTTTTCCGTGAATACCACCACCAATACCATTTCTCGGCTGAAGCTGGGGGAAGAGGCAAGACTCTTTACCCACTGCGCCATTCGGGAAGACGCCTTTGATATCTATGGGTTCTATACCCGGCAGGAGCTGGACACCTTTAAGCTGCTCATTGGCATCAACGGCGTTGGGCCCAAGGCGGCGTTGGCAATCCTGTCTTCGGTGAGCCCGGACGGCCTACAGATGGCTGTGGTGACCCAGAATGAAAAGCTGCTGACTGCGGCGCCTGGTGTCGGAAAGAAGATTGCCCAGCGAATTCTACTGGAGCTGAAGGATAAGATGGGGGCCATTACCGAGTTGGATTTGCGGGACGGCGATCCCGTTACCATTGCCCCCATTGGACCCGGCAGCAAGGCCGCAGAGGCGGTGCAGGCGCTCCAGGCCCTGGGCTATGACCAGACCACCATCAACAGTGTGATGAAGGGCATTGATACGGAGCATTTGGAGGTTCAGGATATTATCAAGCAGGCATTGCGTGCCACAATGCAGTAAGGAGGGGAGCATATGAGCATCGATTTTTCTGAAGAGAAGGAGGCCCCTCTTATTACCACCGGGCGCACGCCCCTGGACACCGGCGAAAACAATCTTCGCCCCCAAACCCTGCGGGATTACACCGGTCAGGAAAAGGCAAAGGGCAACCTAAAGGTCTATATCGAAGCGGCACAGCGCCGTGGAGAGCCGCTGGATCATGTACTGCTCTATGGTCCGCCTGGACTGGGCAAAACCACCCTGGCCGGGGTGATCGCCAACGAAATGGGCGTTAACCTCCGCGTGACCTCCGGACCTGCCATTGAAAAAACCGGCGACTTGGCAGCACTGCTGACCAATCTTTCCGAAGGGGACATTCTGTTTATCGACGAGATTCACCGGCTCAACCGCGTGGTGGAAGAGCTGCTATACCCGGCCATGGAGGACTATGCCATTGATATCATCATTGGCAAGGGACCGTCGGCAAACTCCATTCGGCTGGATTTACCGAAATTTACGCTGATCGGCGCGACCACCCGGGCGGGGCAGCTATCGTCCCCCTTGCGTGATCGATTTGGCGTCAGCCTGCGGTTGGAGCTCTATCAGCCCCAGGAGCTCCAGAAAATCGTACTCCGGAGCGCGGCGCTGCTGGGCACCGAGATCGATCCCCAGGGTGCGCTGGAGATTGCCTCCCGCAGCCGTGGCACCCCGCGGCTTGCCAACCGGATGCTGCGCCGGGTTCGTGACTTCGCACTGGTTTACCACGACGGCGTGATTGACCGGGAGGCGGCAAACGATGCACTGAACCGGCTGGAAGTGGACCATCTGGGACTGGATGAAACAGATCGCCGGATGCTTCGGTCCATTATTGTCAATTACGGCGGCGGTCCGGTGGGGCTTGAGACATTGGCGGCCACCATCGGCGAGGAAGCGGTGACCCTGGAGGATGTGTATGAGCCCTATCTCATGCAGATTGGCTTTCTGACCCGGACGCCCCGGGGACGCTGCGTCACACAACTGGCATATGACCATCTTGGAATTGCCCATTCGACATCTGAGGACGGTCAGTTAAGTATAGAATAAGAAGGAGTGTACATTATGGGAAAACTATTTGGAACAGACGGCATTCGTGGCATTGCCAATGAGCAGCTGGACGCAACGCTGGCCTACCGCGTGGGTCAGGCGGCGGCTTTGGTGCTGGGCAAGGACCGGACGGATAAGCCTATGGTGGTAATCGGCAAGGATACCCGGATTTCCTCTGACATGCTGGAGGGCGCAATTATTGCCGGACTGACTGCCTGCGGTGCAAACGTCCATACCCTGGGCGTGATTTCCACCCCTGCAGTGGCTCTGACCACCATTATGAGCAAGGCGGCAGCCGGTGTGGTGATTTCTGCATCCCACAATCCCTATGAGTATAACGGCATTAAGTTCTTTGGCCCCGACGGCGCAAAGCTGCCGGACGAGCTGGAGAATGCCATTGAGGAATATATTCTGTCTGACGAGCCGCTGCCCCTGAAAAAGGGCGGAGAGATTGGTGTGACCTATGATGACCGGCACTCCATGGACCTGTATATTCGCTATCTGGTTGCTACAGTAAAGGGGGAGCCCCATGACCTGCGGGTGCTGGTGGACTGCGCCAACGGCGCTGCATCGGTGACGGCTCAGCGGCTGTTTAACCGGTTTGATATGGATGTGAACTATATCAATGACCGCCCCAACGGCGTCAATATCAACGTGGACTGCGGTTCTACCCATCTTGCCGAGCTGGGTAGACGGGTGCGCGAGGGCTGCTATGACGTGGGCATTGCCTTCGACGGCGATGCGGATCGCTGCCTGGCGGTGGATGAAAAGGGCAACGAGGTAGACGGTGACAAGATTATGGCGCTGATTGCCCGGGCCATGCATGAGTCCGGTGATCTCCGGGGCAACGGCTTTGTGGCAACGGTCATGAGCAACATCGGCCTCCACAATTATGCCAAGGAGCACGGCTATAAGGTTCTCTGCGCCGATGTGGGCGATAAGAACGTGAAGGAGCTGATGGTGAAGGAGGATATGTCGCTGGGCGGCGAGCAGTCCGGTCATATTATCTTCCGGGACCATATGCCCACAGGCGACGGCCAGCTGACAGCGCTGCATTTCCTGAGCATTATCAGCAAGTACGGCACGCCGGTAAGCTCGCTGGTGGGGGAGATTAAGCGCTATCCCCAGGTGCTCATCAATGTGCCCGGCCCCTATGCAGCCCAGGATAAGGCGGCGCTCATTGCATCCGATACGGTTCAGGCTGCGGTTCGCCAGGAGGAAGAAAAGCTGGGAGAGAACGGCAGAATTCTGGTCCGTCCCTCCGGCACCGAAGCGCTGCTCCGGGTGATGGTGGAGGCCAAAGAAGAGACGGTTGCCCAGGAAGTGGCCCAGCGTCTTGCCACTGTCATAGAAAACGCACAAAAATAACCGAGGATTTAAAATAAATTTTAGAAACTATTGACATTCCTTCGGTTTGTGGTATAATACATCCTAGTGTGGTACAGATTCTATCTGTATGCTTCAGAACCAATCCCAGTTATTCCGTAGTCAAGCCCCACTCTTTTGATTTGCTTTGCGAACTTTAGATTAGCTTGCGTTTGGATTCCGGCTTCGGCTGGACTGTGTCGGTATTCTGATGCCGAGAAGGCGAGTACGGCTCAAACGCCGCTTGCATATACAATCCCTTGCAGCTCAAGGCATTTTTCTGGGTCGCAAAGGGCAAATCTATCTGTTCAAAGAGAGGGAAAATACTATGTACGAAGACAAGATTTTGGTCTGCAAAGAGTGCGGCGCAGAGTTCACCTTTACCGCTGGCGAGCAGGAGTTCTATGCTGAGAGAGGCTTCCAGAACGAGCCCCAGCGCTGCAAGGCTTGCCGCGATGCCCGCAAGAACGCTCAGCGTGGCCCCCGTCAGTATTACACCGCAGTGTGCGCTGCATGCGGCAGAGAGGCTAGAGTTCCTTTTGAGCCCAAGTCTGATCGCCCTGTTTACTGCTCTGATTGCTTTGCAAAGATGAGAGAGGGCTAATCTAAGCCAATCATCAGCCGGCCTTTCGAGGTCGGCTGATATTTTTCTCTGGAGGAACCGATGCATCTATATTTATTGAAAAATGATGCGCCCCAGTCCCAGGCTGCACATGAATTGCTGGCCCAGGTTCTGCGGGAACAATATCATACTGAGAATCCAAAGATTATTATCGGCCCCCATGGGAAGCCGTATTTGGAAAACGGGCCCCATTTTAATATCTCTCACACCCGCGGCGCAGTGGCGTTGGCCATTGGGGAAAACAACATGGGGCTGGACATTGAGGCGGTACGCAGCTTCCATCAACGGGTGCCGGAGCGGATTATGTCCCGGTCGGAATATGCCTGGTTTTGTCGCCGCGGAGAACTGAAGCACGACTTTTTCTCCCTCTGGACCTTGAAGGAGAGCTATTATAAATACCTGGGCACCGGCCTGCGGGGATTTCCAAACGGTACGGAGTTCTGTTTTGACGGAGGGCAGTGGCATTTGACAGGGGAGGAACTGTCTTTTCAGGTGATGGAAGAAAAAAATCTGCTCATGACCGTGTGCAGTCATGAGCAGGAAGCAATTATTCTCCATAGGATTTGAAGCAAAGATTCATGTCTACGCCGCCCTCGACCCCGGGGACGGAGCCCTGGTCGGTGTACTGCCACATCCCAAAGGCAAAGGGATAGCTGGGGGTGTCTTGGTACTCTGCCAGCCAGAATTCATAATCCATCAGGTCGGTGAGATGATAATAGCTCAGGGCGATGTCCAAATTGAAGTATACCCCGGCGCGATAGCCCGCTTGTTCGATGGTCTGGCAAAAGCGCTGGGCACAGGATGTAATTTCGGTGGCGCTAATGGTGGCAGTCCGGGCATTTTCGTCGGAAATAGGCTCCCAATCGTAGTAGATGGGGTAGTCGATTTGATAATCCGCCAGCTGGGCAAGGACCGTGCGCGCCTCCTCCTCCGCCTCTTCCGGTGTGAGCGCCTGGGAGAAGAAATAGACCCCGACTCCCAGTCCGGCATTTCGGGCCGCCGCAATATTCTCGGCAAAGTAGGCGTCAATGTTCACCGAGCCGTCACCATAGCCGCGATAGCCCGCCCGAAGAATCACAAAATCCACCGGGCTTGCGGCCAAAGCGTCCCAATCTACCCATTCCTGGTGGCTGGAAATATCCACACCCAGCTTTGCGGTTACGGTGTCAGACACATAGGTCTTATAGCCGTCGGATTCCCCAAAGCACTGGGCGGACAAGCTGCTGGGGGTCAGCGTCGGTGCAACGGAAACGGACACTTGTGGCTCCACGGTTTCTTCCACAGGTTTTGCGCGGAGAAAACGGAACAGCACGAATAGAATCAAAATCAGCGCTGCTGCCAAAATCGCAATCAGCAGGACGCTGCGGGATGTTTTGCGTTTCCGCTTCTTCTTTTTTCGCTTTTTCTTGGATGGTGCTGCCTGTGCCATGGGAGCCTCCTTTCAACGGAATGGTTGAAGTGCCGACAAAATTCATGTTCTGAGAACAAAGTATAGCATAGATTCCCGATTTCTCCAATGAAAAAATGGATTATTTATAAAATTTTAATTGTTTACCGGGAAAAAATGATGTAAAATAAGACCTACTATGCCATGAAAGGAGAATTGCTCAATGGCACAGACACCCCGCAGGTCCGGGAATTCCCGGCGTGCATCCAACCAAGCCTATCACGCGCCGACGCAGAACCAGCCCAATATGCAGAACGTTCAGAGCGGCGCTTACTATACACAAAATCAAATCAACCCATCCGGCCTTACTCCGGCACAGAAGAAGGCACGCCTTCGCCGGAAGCAGGAGATGATTCGGCGGCGCAGACGGCACCGGAGATTGCTGCTGGCAGTGGCATTCCTGCTGATTGTGGGCATTGCATTTTTTGTGATTCGGCTCCTCAACGGCTCATCTTCCGCGCCTACCGATGCAGGACTGGACGAAGTGGACGCAGCTGTGGACGATGAGGACGAGGAAGAGAAGAACTACACCGGTCCGGCTATTGCCACCATTGCCTTTGTGGGCGATATTTCTACATCATCGGATCAGGTCCAGGCGGTAACCCGCAGTGATGGGACCTATGATTTTACCCAGCCGTTCCAGAACATCGAGTCGTATATTTCGGATGCCGATTATGCGGTGGGCGATTTTGAAACGACCATGGTAGACGGCCTGGCCTATGGCGGCGAGCCCTATTATAACTCGCCCATTCAGCTGGCAGGCAGCCTGCGGGAGATCGGCTTCCGCCTGATGTCCACGGCCAACACTTATATGCTCAATAACGGCATCGACGGCCTAACCTCCACGAAAAACTATTTGGAAGAGGCCAAGCTCAAGTCCGTGGGCACCTATCTCAGCCAGGAGGATCGGGACAAGAACGGCGGCGCTTATATCCGCACCATTCATAAAATCAAGTTTGCGTTCTTGGCCTATACCAAGGGCACCGATTCGGTCATGATGCCCGAGGGCTGTGAATATGCGCTCAATACCCTTTACAGCGACTATTCCGACTACTGGACGAACCTCAACAGCACCCAAATCCGGGCGGATGTTCAGGCGGCAAAGGATGCCGGCGCGGATGTGATTGTGGCGCTGGTTCATTGGGGCAGCGAATATGGGCGCTCTATCAGTGAGCCCCAGCAAAAGGCGGCGGACCTGCTGATGGAAAATGGCGTGGATGTAATTATCGGCACCCATTCCCATCTGGTGGGCGAAATGGGATTCCAGAAGGTATCGCAGACCGACGGTACTACGAAAAACTGTTTCATTGCCTACAGCTTGGGCGATTTCTACACCGATCCCACCGATGAGGCGGCACAGAGCTCGGTGATTCTCAACATCACCTTTGAAAAGGCGGACAACGGCAATGTGACCATGAGCGCCAACTATGTGCCCATCTATCAGAATATCACCACCGACGAAAACGGGAAGAAATCCTTTGAGCTATTGGATGTTTACCAGAGCATTGCAGAGATCAAGCAGCAGGAGTCGGTGACCACGGCTCAGGCAAAGCTCTATAATTCCCTGCTGGATGTGCTGGACACCCTCCATAACTATGCCGGGGAGGAGCTGGATGCCGGACCCGGCGCGGCAATCAGCCGAACGGTCCAGAATGCCCTTGAAGACGGCGCTTATACGGCGCAAGAGCTCAAGGAAATCCGCGAGAAGGAGCAGAAAGCTGCCAAGGAAGCGGAGGCGGCCAGAGAGGCGGCGGGAGAGACTGTGGATACAGAGGAAACGCCCGCAGAGACTGAAACTGACCCGGAAGAATAACATAACAAAGGCTCCTCGGAACGGTGTGTTCCGGGGAGCTTTTATCAATGGTGAGTCATTTACTTTTTCGCCTTAAATCCATCCTTCAGGCTGACGGAGCGGTTGAACACCAGGTGCTCGGGTGTGGAGTCTTTATCGGCACAGAAGTAGCCCAAACGCATGAACTGGAAATGGTCGCCGGGCTGTGCGGCTGCCAGGGAGGTTTCTGCCTTGGCACCTTCCACGATGGTCAGGGAGTTGGGGTTCAGGCAATCCAGAAAGTTCTTGCCCGGTGCATCGGGATCGGGATCGGAGAACAGATTGTCATAGAGCCGAACCTCGGCGTCCACGGCAGTGTTCGCGTCCACCCAATGGATGGTTGCGCCCTTGACCTTCCGTCCGTCTGCGGGGTCGCCGCCACGGCTGTCGGGGTCATAGGTGCAGAGAATCTCGGTGATATTGCCGTTTTCGTCCTTGTTACAGCCGGTGCAGCGGATCAGATAAGCGCCCTTCAAGCGGCACTCGGGGCCCTCGGGGTACAGCCGCTTATATTTGGGCACAGGCGTCTCCAGAAAATCGTCGGCCTCTACATAGAGCTTGCCGGAGAAGGAAACCATCCGGGTGCCGTCCTCGGGATGACCGGGATTGTTCTCAATCTCAAAGACTTCGGTTTTGCCCTCGGGGTAGTTGGTGATGGTCAGGGGAATGGGACGGGTGACAGCCATCACGCGCTTTGCAGTTTCGTTCAGATCCTCCCGCAGACAGTGCTCCAGGAAGCCGTATTCCACCACGGAGGGCACCTTGGAAACGCCGATGCGATCCGTAAAGTTCCGGATGGACTTGGGGGTGTAGCCCCGGCGGCGCAGACCGCACAAGGTGGGCATCCGGGGATCGTCCCAGCCGGAAACCCGATGCTCTTCCACCAGCTGACGGAGCTTCCGCTTGGACATCACCGTATAGTTGATGTTCAGACGGGCAAACTCAATCTGGCGGGGATGATTGGGGACGTTCACATGCTCTACCACCCAGTTATACAGGGGCCGATGATCCTCATATTCCAGGGAGCAAAGGGAGTGTGTAATGCCCTCCAGCGCGTCCTGTATGGGGTGGGCGAAGTCATACATGGGGTAGATGCACCATTTGTTGCCCTGGCGGTGATGCTCCACATAGCGAATCCGGTAGAGCACGGGGTCGCGCATATTGAAGTTGCCGGAGGCCAGGTCAATCTTTGCGCGAAGGGTATATTTGCCCTCGGGGAACTCACCGGCACGCATCCGGCGGAACAGGTCCAGGTTTTCTTCCACCGGACGGTCCCGATAGGGGGAGACAGCGGGATGATGCTGGTCACCGCGATATTCCTTAAACTGCTCGGGGGTCAGCTCGCACACATAGGCAAGCCCCTGACGAATCAGGTCCTCGGCAAACTGATAGGTCTGCTCAAAATAGTCCGAGCCATAGAAGAACCGGTCGTCCCAGTCAAAGCCCAGCCAGTGGATATCTTCCTTGATGGCGTCTACATACTCGGTGTCTTCCTTGGCGGGGTTGGTGTCGTCCATACGAAGATTGCAGATGCCGCCAAACTTCAGCGCACTGCCGAAATCAATGCACAGCGCCTTGCAGTGACCGATGTGCAGATAGCCGTTGGGCTCGGGAGGAAAACGAGTGTGGACGGTCTGACCCTCAAACTGTCCTCCTGGGGCAATATCTTCCTTAATGTAGTTCAGAATGAAATTTGAGGATTCTTCCAGAATTTCTTCCGCCATGTCTATCTTCCTTTCCGTTTCGTTTCTGCGGAAAAACCGCAACTCTAATATTGGTGTATTATACCCGGTTTTTGTGGCTTTTGCAATCGCTTTTCACGGGGTTCTGGGGGAATATTGCAGTTTCAGCCCCTCGAAAGCCTGTTTTTTTCTCCGGACAAAGTAAATTTACAAATTTCCTCTTTCTTTCTGGTGGAAATTAGGGTAGAATAGGGGGCGGATATTGGATCAGAGGGTGCATTGCGCCCACAGAAACATAAAGGAGAATGAATATGAGCGAACCGCAGTATAAACGTGTGCTGCTCAAGATCAGCGGCGAAGCACTGGCCGGCGATGCCCGGCGTGGTCTGGATTTTGACGTCATCGGGAAAGTATGCGATGTGGTAAAGCAGTGTGTCGAAAAGGGCATTGAGGTTGCCATCGTGGTTGGCGGCGGCAATTTCTGGCGCGGCATGAAAGACGGCGGCGATCGGATGCAGCGCGTCCGGGCGGACCATATGGGCATGCTGGCCACCACCATCAATGCGCTGGCTGTGGCAGACTGTCTCGAGCAGCGTGACGTTGAGGTTCGGGTGCAGACTGCCATTGAGATGCGCGCCATTGCCGAGCCCTATATCCGTCAAAAGGCCTGCCGCCATTTGGAAAAGGGCAGAGTCGTAATTTTCGGCTGCGGTACCGGCAACCCCTATTTCTCCACCGACACCGGTGCGGCACTGCGGGCAGCCGAGATCGATGCAGACGTGATCCTGCTGGCAAAGAACATCGACGGCGTTTACGACAGTGATCCCGCCGTAAATCCCAATGCCAAGAAGTATGATGATATCTGCTATACCGAGGTCCTGGCACGGCAGCTTCAGGTGATGGATTCCACCGCCACCAGCCTGTGCATGGACAATAACATCCCTGTATTCGTATTCGCGCTGAAAGAGCCCGAAAACATTCTCAAGGCCGCCATGGGTGAGAACATCGGCACCTATGTCCACGGCTAATTCATAGAAGGAGGAAGCATAGATGAAAGTTGATATGAAGCCCTATAGCCAGAAAATGGATAAGACCCTGGAGGTTCTCGCAGGGGATTTTGCAGCCGTGCGCGCCGGTCGTGCCAGCGCCTCTCTGCTGGATCGGATTTCCGTGGAGTATTATGGTCAGGAGACGCCCATTAACCAGGTTGGCTCCATTACCTCTCCCGATCCCCGTACCCTGGTCATCGAGCCCTGGGATAAGAGCCTGCTGAAGCTCATTGAAAAGGCCATTCAGGTCAGCGATCTGGGCATCAATCCTCAGAACGACGGCCGTATCATCCGTCTGGTATTCCCCCAGCTCACCGAAGAGCGCCGGAAAGAGCTCACCAAGCAGGTGAAAAAGTACGGCGAGGAGAGCAAGGTTGCCATCCGCAACATCCGCCGGGATGCCATGGATGCCATCAAGGCCATGAAGAAAAAGAGCGAAATCACCGAGGACGAGCAGAAGGTTGCCGAGAAGGACCTTCAGAAGGTCACCGATGATTATGTGAAAAAGGTAGACGAAATGGCTGCCAAGAAAGAAAAGGAGCTCATGGAGCTTTAATGATTGCGGCGCAGTAGGGGAAGGGGCAACCCTTTCCCTATTGTCACAGGAAAGGACGACCCATGGCACTTTTCAAAAAAGATCAGGAGCCGGAGCTTTTGCCCATGCCCCGGCATATTGCCATTATTATGGACGGAAACGGCAGATGGGCTACCCGGCGTCATCTGCCCAGAACCGCCGGTCATGCGGCAGGGGCAGAGACATTTCGGAAGATTGCCCTCTATTGCCGTGAAATTGGCGTAAAATATCTGACGGTCTATGCGTTTTCCACAGAGAACTGGAAGCGCCCCCAGGAAGAAGTGGGGAAGATCATGTCTCTGATGAAGGACTACCTGCTGGAGTCCATCCGGGATATGCAGAAGAACCATGTTCGTATCTGCTTTTTCGGAGATTTGGGGGCACTGAGCCCGGAGCTTCGGCAGCTGGCGGAAGAGGCCAGCCAGGAATCTATGGAGTTCCACGATTCCCAGGTGAATATGTGCATCAACTATGGCAGCCGGGACGAAATTACCCGGGCTGCCGGACTGTGGGCCAAGGAGTGCGCCGAAACCGGAAAGAACCCGGAAAGCATTCAGCCGGAGGATCTGTCCCGGCTGATGTACTCGGCAGATGTGCCGGACCCGGACCTTATCATTCGCCCCGGCGGAGAAATGCGGATTTCCAACTTCCTGCTGTGGCAGGCGGCCTATTCCGAGTTTTATTTCACCGACGTGATGTGGCCGGATTTTGATGAGCGGGAGCTGGACAAGGCAATCGACGCCTATCGCAGCCGGAACCGCCGGTATGGAGGAATCAAGTAATGAAGTCAAGACTGCTTGTGGCGGCGGTGGGCATTCCGCTGCTGCTGGTGATCCTGTTTGCCTGCCCGGCCATTGTGACGGCGGTGGCGGTGGCGCTGCTGTCTGCCATCGGCGCAAGAGAGTTCACAAAAACCACCGGAATCAATCAAAACGAGGGCATGATCCTTGTGACCATGGCGGCGGCGTTTTTGTTGCCCATCTGGAGCTATTTTGGCAGCCCCATTCGTGTTGGTGCGGTAGGTGTTGTGATTCTGGGCCTGGTGCTGTTTACCCAGGCGTTGCTGGCCTATCCCAAGGTGAAGTTTGAGGGGGTGGCAGGCTGCCTGTTTGCGGCCCTGGCGATTCCCATGTGTTTAAGCTCCATTGTTCGGATTTTGGTGGGGGAGTATGGGCGGCATTATGTGCTGGTGCCCATTATGATCCCGTTTATTGCCGATGCAGGCGCATATTTTGCCGGAAAGTTTTTGGGCAAGCATAAGATGGCTCCGGTGCTCAGCCCCCATAAAACCATTGAGGGCGCCATTGGCGGTCTGGCTGCCGGTGTGCTGTCGATGGTGATTTATGGGTTGGTGATGCAGTTTGGCCTGCACCTGACCTTCCACTATGGCTATGCGGTGCTCTATGGCCTGCTGGGGTCCATTGTGTCCATTATTGGCGACTTGTCCTTTTCCATGGTTAAGCGGGAAACGGGCATTAAGGACTACGGCACCATTTTCCGTGCCCATGGCGGCGTATTGGATCGGTTCGACAGCGTGATTTTTGCGGCTCCTGTGGTGGAGCTTTTGATTCTGCTGCTGCCGCTGCTTGGTCAGTAACAAGGAATAACAGGCTGGGGCAGCGCTCCGGCCTGTTTGTGGATTTGCAAAAGAAAGGCATAAGTATGAAAATTGGTACTATATCTATTTTGGGAAGCACCGGTTCCATTGGCCGGCAGACCCTTTCCGTAGCGGAGCATTTGGGAGTAAACGTCTGCGCCCTGACTGCCAACGGCAACGTGGACCGGATCGAAGAGCAGGCTCGGAAGTTCCGGCCCAAGCTGTGCGTGATGATGGACCCGGAGGCGGCGGAGGAACTGAAAAAGCGTCTGTCCGGCACCGGAATTGCGGTTCACAGCGGCATGGAGGGATTGATTGAAGCAGCCTCTATGGACGAGGCGGAAACGGTGATTACCGCCGTTATGGGCATGGTGGGGCTTCGGCCTACGCTGGCGGCCATCCAGGCGAAAAAGCGCATTGGACTTGCCAACAAAGAAACCCTGGTGTGTGCCGGTGAACTGGTGATGGCGGCGGCGGAGCAATACGGCGCGGAAATTGTGCCCGTAGATTCTGAGCACAGCGCAATTTTCCAGTGCCTGATGGGCTGCCGGGATCGGGGCGAAATCAAGCGCCTGATTCTGACGGC
Organism: Barnesiella intestinihominis; assembly: GCA_963650135.1. Taxonomy (GTDB): domain Bacteria; phylum Bacillota; class Clostridia; order Oscillospirales; family Oscillospiraceae; genus HGM13006. The sequence continues at coordinate 64,634 of CAVJLG010000043.1, forward strand.
TTCCGGCGGACCGTTTTATGGAAAGACCTTTGACCAGCTGGAATCCATCAAAAAAGAGGATGCCTTTAAGCATCCCACCTGGACCATGGGGCAAAAAATCACCATCGATTCTGCTACCATGATGAATAAGGGCCTGGAGGTCATTGAGGCCATGCGGCTGTACCATTTGCCTCTTTCTCAGGTGGATGTGGTGATTCATCCGGGCAGCATTGTCCACTCTCTGGTAGAGTTCTGCGACGGTGCGATTATGGCGCAGCTGGGGGTGCCGGATATGCGGATTCCCATTCAACTGGCGCTCACTTATCCCAATCGTTTGCCCAGCCCTGCAAAGCCGCTGGACCTGCTTAGCTGCGGACCGCTGCGGTTCTTGCCGCCGGACCAGGAGAATTTCCCCTGCCTCAAGTATGCTAAGGAGGCAGTGACCACCGGCGGAACGGCCTGCGCCATTCTAAACGGCGCCAACGAGGTGGCGGTGGGAATGTTCCTAAAGGATGAGATCGGCTTTAACGACATCACCAGGAAGGTGCGCCATGCCCTGGATACGGTTCCGGTGCGGCAGAACCCAACCCTGGAGGATATTCTGGAGGCGGACCGACTGGCCCGGGCGGCAGTTCTTTGATTTTCTTATGATTGGAGCGTTTTATGTATCTAGTTATCGCAATCCTGATTTTCAGCTTTCTTATCTTTATCCACGAGTTCGGGCATTTTATCACTGCAAAGCTCTTTGACGTAAAGGTCAATGAGTTCTCCATTTTCATGGGCCCACGGATTCTCCACTGGGGAAAAGGGGAGACGGAGTATTCCCTGCGGCTTTTGCCCATCGGCGGCTTTTGCGCCATGGAAGGGGAGGACGGCAGCAGCGAGGATCCCCGTTCGTTTACCTCCAAAGCCCCGTGGAAGCGCGCCATTATCCTGGCAGCCGGTGCATTTATGAACTTTCTTACGGGCCTGGTGCTTCTGATTGTGATTTATTCCACAGCGGGGGGCTTCCGGACCACGGAGATTACGGCATTTGTGGACGGCTGCCCATTGGAAGGAACGCTACAGGTTGGCGATGTGATTGAGAAAATCAACGGCGACAACATTTATATTTTCTCTGATTTTTCCATGCTCACAGAGCGGGCCGGGGATGGGCCCATGGACCTCACCATCCGCCGGGACGGAAAAACCATAGAACTCCAGCAGGTGGACATGGTCAAGCGGGAGTATCAGGTGAACGGTGAAACCCAGAAAATCTATGGCATTACCTGCGGAGCCATTGAGGAAAAAACGCCCCTGACGCTGCTGAAAAATTCCTGGTATACCGCCATCGACTTTGCACGCATGGTAAAAATGGGCCTGGTGGACCTGCTCACCGGCGCAGTGGGGGTAAAAGACCTCTCCGGCCCGGTTGGGATTGTGGATACGGTGCAGGAGACGGGGAAAAACTCGGCCTCTACCGTGGACGGTATCCTCAATGTGCTGTATTTTGGGGCATTTATCGCGGTAAACCTGGCGGTGATGAATATGCTGCCCATTCCTGCGCTGGACGGCGGGCATATCTTCTTCCTGCTGGTGACCTGGGCGATTGAGAGTATCACCAAGAAAAAGATCGACCCCAAGTATGAGGCGTATATTCATGCTGCGGGATTGGTTCTGCTCATGGGCCTGATGGTGTTTGTAACGTTTAATGATATTGTGAAACTGGTAACCGGAGGATAGTATGAAACGACAGATTCAGGTTGGCTCGGTGCTGGTGGGCGGCGACGCTCCGGTCAGCATCCAGTCTATGCTCAATACAAAAACCACGGATGTAGAGGGGAGCCTTGCGCAGATCCGCGCTTTGAAAGCCGCCGGGTGCCAGATTGCCCGGCTGGCAGTGCCGGATATGGATGCAGCCAAGGGATTCCGGGAGATCGCGTCTGCATCTCCGCTGCCACTTGTGGCGGATATTCATTTTGACTATTGCCTGGCCATTGCGGCGGCAGAGGGCGGTGCTTCGAAAATTCGCATCAATCCCGGCAATATCGGCGGAAAAGAGCGGGTGAAGGCCGTGGTGGATGTCTGCAAGGAAAAGCATATCCCCATCCGCATTGGCGTCAACGGCGGCTCGTTGGAGAAGCCGATTCTGGAGAAGTACGGCCATCCCACCCCAGAGGCACTGGTGGAAAGCGCCATGGGCCATGTGGCGCTGCTGGAGGAGCAGGGGTTCTATGATATCTGTATCTCCATGAAAAGTTCCTCGGTTCCAGTGACCATGGCGGCCTATCGGCTGATGGATCAGAAAACCGATTATCCCCTGCATTTGGGGGTCACGGAAACCGGTACCGAGCATATGGGCGTAATTAAATCTGCCATTGGCATCGGCGGGCTTTTGTGCCTGGGCATCGGCAATACGCTGCGGGTAAGCCTGACTGCTGATCCGGTGCGGGAAGTGATCGCAGCAAAAGAAATTTTGCAGGCGGCGGGCATTCGGCAGGAGGGCCCGGAGTTTATCTCCTGTCCCACCTGCGGCAGAACTCAGATTGACCTGATCGGCTTGGCCTCTGAGGTGGAGCGGCGGCTTCAGGGCATGGATAAGCCCATTACCGTGGCTGTGATGGGGTGCATTGTCAACGGCCCCGGAGAAGCCCGGGAAGCGGACGTGGGCATTGCCGGGGGCAAGGACTGCGGCGTATTGTTTGCCAAGGGGAAGAAGCTGAGAACCCTGCCCTATGACCAGCTGGCAGACGCGCTGATGGATTATATTGCGACACTTTGAATTGATGAAAATGAAAGGAAAGGACATGGACGGATGGACGAAAATACCGTAAGACTGCTGGATCTGTTCCGGGCCTATGAGCCGGACGCGAAGCTAAAAGAGCTGCTGGATGACGTTAAAATCTTTTCGGCAGAAGTGGATATGAAGACCCGCAGCGCGCTGGTCACCATCTGTCCGGAGAAGTATGTCACATTGCGGCAGGTTCGAAGCATTGAGCGAGGGATTTCCAGGGCCTATGGCATCCACAAGTTTACCCTGCGCACCTGCTATGGGAAGGACAACCTTTCACTGCTACAGCCGGAGGACGTGGGCGCGTTCTTAAAGGAACTGTTTGCCCCCAGCATGTCGATTTTGGCGGGCTGTCAGTATCGCCTGGAGGGAGACACGGTGGTGCTCCAGCTGAAGGGCAACGGCAAGGATATGCTGCGGCCCCATGTGGCCCGGGCGGAGCGCTGGCTCAAGGATATGTTCGAGACGAACGTAAAAATCGACGTTCAGGTGGGCAAAGAGCTGGATGCCCAGGCGCTGTTTGAAGCAACGGAGAAAATCCGCCAAAACGCCGTAAGCCATATGCCGCAGATCAAGGAAGCGGCACCCAAGGCGAAGGTAGCTGCTGCGACCAATGACAATCTGCTCTATGGCAAGCCCATTAAGGGTGATCCGGTTCCGCTGAATACCATTTCCATGGATTCCGGGCGCGTAGTGGTAGAGGGCGAGATCTTTGCCATGGAGCATCGGGAGCTGACGAAAACCAAGGCGTGGGTCATTAACTTTGACCTGACGGACTATAAGGGCTCCGTGCGGGTCAACCGCTATATGGATATCAAGCGGGATAAGCCCCAGGCGCTTTTGGACGGGCTGGCCAAGGGCATGTGGGTGAAGATCTTCGGCAAGGTCAGCTTTAACCGGTTCGAAAATGACATTGTGCTGGAGCCCTATTCCATCGAAGTGGGGAAGAAGCCCCAGCGCCAGGACACCGCCGAGGAAAAGCGGGTAGAGCTGCACCTCCATACGGTCATGTCCACCATGGATGCGCTGACACCCACTGCCGATGTGGTGAATCTTGCCGCAAAGTGGGGGCATAAGGCCATTGGCATCACCGACCACGGCGTTGCCCAGGCCTATCCCGATGCCATGAAGGCGGGCAAGGGGAAAATCAAGATCCTCTATGGCTGCGAGGGCTATTTTGTCAATGATATCGACGATAAAATTGCCGTTAAGGGCCAGGAAGACTTTGATTTCCACCAGGAATATGTGGTGTTCGACCTGGAGACGACGGGCCTGAGCTTTGAGCAGGACGCCATTACCGAAATTGGCGCGGCAATCTATAAAGATGGCAAGATGGATCGGCAATTCCAGACCTTTGTTGATCCCAAGCGCAAGCTGCCCCAAAAGATCATTGAGCTCACCGGCATCACCGATGCCATGCTGGTGGGTGCCCCGCAGCTGGAAGAGGCGATTCCCGCATTCCTGGAGTTCTGCGGCGGAAGACCCTTGGCGGCTCATAATGCGGACTTTGACGTGAGCTTTGTGAAGGCGGCGTGCCAGAAGTTGGGGATTACCTTCAATCCAACCTATCTCGATACGCTGGTGATGGCCCAGGGCTTGCTGCCCGGCCTGAACAAATATAAGCTCAACGTGGTGGCGGATGCACTGAGCCTTCCGGACTTTAACCATCACCGGGCAGTGGACGATGCCATGACCGTGGGCTATATGCTGGAGCGGTTCTTTCAAATGCTGGAGGAAAAGGGCATTCGTCGCGTCTCCCAGATCAACAAGGCCATGTCCAGCATGAAGGCAGGCAACAAGATTGCATCCCTCCAGGCCCGGCATATTATCCTGTATGCGAAGAACAATACGGGCCTGCGGAACCTATACCGACTGATTTCCTATTCCCATCTCCGGTATTATAAGCGCGTGCCTCGTATTCCCAAGAGTGAGCTGGTGAAATGGCGGGAGGGCATCATTATCGGTTCTGCCTGCGAGGCGGGCGAACTGTTCCAGGCGGTTGTTTCAAACCGCAGCTGGGACGAGCTGCTGCGCATTGCCAGCTTCTATGATTTCCTGGAGATTCAGCCCATTTGCAACAACCGGTTTATGATTACCAAGGGCATTGCAGAAAATGACGAAGACCTGAGAAATTATAACCGCACCATTGTAAAGCTGGGCGAAGAGCTGGGTAAGCCTGTGGTAGCCACCGGCGACGTACATTTCTTAAATCCCGAGGATGAGATTTTCCGGCATATTCTGCTGGCAACCAAAAAGTTTGACGATGCGGATAAATCTCTGCCCATTTACTTTAAATCCACCGACGAAATGCTGGAGGAGTTTTCCTACCTGGGCGAGGAAAAATGCCGGGAGGTAGTCATCACCAATACGAACCTCATTGCGGATATGTGCGACGAGATTCGTCCGGTGCCCCACAACCTGTTCCCGCCGTCCATTGAGAATTCCGCCGGGCAGCTGAAGGACCTGGTTTACGGCAAAATGCATGCCCTGTACGGCGACAATCCTCCCGCGATTGTGACTGAGCGAATCGAAACGGAGCTGTCGGCCATTCTGGGGCGGCATTACGACGTTATTTACATGTCCGCCCAGAAGCTGGTGGCAAACTCGTTGGAGCATGGCTATTTGGTCGGCTCCCGAGGCTCCGTTGGTTCCTCGCTGGTGGCGTTTATGTCCGGCATTACGGAGGTAAACTCCCTGCCGGCCCATTATCGCTGCCCCAATTGCAAGCATACGGACTTTGAAGCGGGCGAGGGCTATGGCTGCGGCGCGGATATGCCCGATGCGGTATGCCCGGTCTGCGGCGCCAACTATGCCAAGGACGGCTTCGATATCCCCTTTGAAACGTTCCTGGGCTTCGGCGGCGACAAGGTGCCGGATATTGACCTGAACTTTTCCGGTGAATATCAGGCCAAGGCGCATGCCTATTGTATCGAAATGTTTGGCTCCAGCCATGTGTTCCGTGCCGGTACCATCGGTACGGTTGCGGAAAAAACCGCATATGGCTATGTCATGAAATACTTGCAGGAGCGGGGACTCAGCGCCTCCAAGGCGGAGGAAAACCGGCTGGCCCAGGGCTGTACCGGCGTCAAGCGAACCACCGGTCAGCATCCCGGCGGCCTGGTGGTTATCCCGGGCGATAAGGAAATCTATGATTTCTGCCCGGTACAGCATCCCGCCGACGATCCGGACACCGATATCATCACCACCCATTTCGAATATCACTGCATGGAAGAAAACCTCCTGAAGCTGGACATGCTAGGCCATGATGACCCTACCATGATCCGTATGCTGGAGGATATGACCGGGGTGGACGCGAAAAAGATCCCCCTGGACGACCCTGCTACCAAAGAGATTTTCCGCAGTCCCGCGCCCTTGGGATTGCCGGATGACGATCCCATCATCGGAAAAACCGGCTCCATCGGCATTCCGGAGTTCGGCACAGCCTTTACCCGACAGATGCTGGTGGACACCCAGCCGGACGGATTTGATATGCTGGTGCGGCTGTCCGGCTTCTCCCACGGCACCGACGTGTGGCTGGGCAACGCAAAGGATTTGATCCTGTCCGGTACCGCAACGGTAAAAGAAACCGTAGGCTGCCGAGACGATATTATGCTGTTCCTGATTTCCAAGGGCATGGAGCCGAAAATGGCCTTTAAAATCATGGAGGCGGTCCGAAAAGGCAAAGTCAAAAAGGGCGGATTCCAGGACGGCTGGGTGGAAAAGATGCAGGAGCTGGGCGTACCCAAGTGGTACATCGAGTCCTTGGCGAAAATCGCCTATCTGTTCCCCAAGGCCCATGCGGTGGCCTATGTAATGATGGCGTTCCGAATTGCATGGTTTAAGGTTCATGAACCCCTGGCATTCTACAGCGCCTATTTCTACCGGAAGAGCCAGAAGGGCGGCTTTGATGCGGAAATGATGACCCAGGGCATCGACAATGTTCGCAAGAATATTGAGCGCATTAAAAACGACCCGGAATCCACCGATAAGGACGAGGACTTGCTGACCACCCTGGAGGCCTGCTACGAGTTCTATCTCCGGGGCCTGGAGTTTGCACCCATTGACATCTACAAATCCCACGCCACCAAGTTCAATCTGGAGGATGGAAAGCTCCTTCCGCCCTTTGTAGCGGTATCCGGTTTGGGCGAAAGTGCAGCCTGGGACATCATGGAGGGGCGCGAGGGCAAGCAATTCATCTCCATCGAAGAGTTCAGCGAGGCATGCCCCAAGGTATCCAAGACCCATTTGGACCTGCTTCGGGCATTGGGCGCTTTTGGCGATCTGCCGGAAACTTCGCAGGTTACGCTATTTTAGGGCAACACCGCGCAAATGCGTCTGCGGATTCTGACGGATCTTTTCCGCCAGAAATGCGTTAGTAAAACCTTGAAATACACAAAGTATTCCTGCGGTTTTCCACCTTTTTCTGACGGAAAATCTCTCGCCAGACTCTCTTGCCGATTTGTGCGGTATTGCCCTAACTCAATATTCCAATCTGCCGACAAGAATGAGAGTTCCTGGCGGCAGATTTTTTCGTAGCATTTGGCAAAAAGAGCAGGGGAGAAGCAGAAGATTTCGGTAAAATCCATCTTGCAGGATTTACTTTCTTGTGATAGTATATTAGCGAACGAAAGAAAAGGAGCTGAGTTCCATGAATCGAACTATCGGCACGCCGGAGGGCACCCGAGATCGGCTGTTTGCAGAATGCGCTGCCTGCCGAACGGTACAGCAGGCGGCCACGGCATTGTTTCAGCGCCGGGGCTATTCGGAGCTGACCACCCCCAATGTGGAGTATTACGACATAATCCCTGCCGCAGGCCATCCGCTGAGCCAGGAATCCATGATGAAATGCGTGGAGCGCACCGGAAAGCTGCTGGTAATGCGCCCGGACAATACGGTGGCGATTGGCCGAGTGGCGGCAACCAAGCTTAGCTCCTTGCCGCTGCCCCTGCGGCTTTACTATAATCAGACGGTGTTCCGCTCCGACGATATCAACACCGGCGCGCGGACGGAAATCGATCAGTGCGGCGTGGAATTGATTGGTGCGCCGGGCTTTCGGGCGGATTTGGAGGTTCTCTCCATGGCCATTGAAGCGCTGGACGCCTGCGGGGTAACGGATTATCACATTGAAATCGGCCATGTGGGCTATTTTTCGGCACTGCTGGAAAGCCTAGGCGCGGATACGGAAACGCAAGGTGTACTTCGTCAGCTGGTGGAGAAAAAGGACTTCGTTTCCTATCGGGCAACACTAACGCCCTATCTTCAGACGGAAGCGGGAAAGGCACTGTGGAATCTTCCCAGAATGTTTGGCGGCGCCGAGGTGCTGGAGCAGGCAAAGCTTCAGACCGATAATCCGGCTGCACGGGAAGCGGTTGCTTATTTGGAAGAGATCTATGGGGTGCTTTCCGCAGCCGGGCTCAGCGACCATGTGCAGTTTGATCTGGGACTGATTCAGAACATCGAATACTATACGGGAATGATTTTCCGAGGCTTTGTCCAGGGGGCTGGCAGCAACGTGATTTCCGGCGGACGTTATGACCGGCTGATTGGTCAGTTTGGCAAGGAAATTCCCGCCACCGGCTTTGGACTGGATGTGGAGGCGGTGGCAGGCTGCCGAACTCCTGCCGAACATAAGCGCCCGGAGCTGCTGATTTGGTATCAGCGGGAGCAGCTGAAATCGGCACTCGAGTATTTGAATCAACAGCCTGCCGGGACGGCAATGCTTTCCGTAAGCGCACGACCGGAAGAGGCGGTATCGGAAGCCAAACGCTTGGGCGCATCTCGGCTGATAATCATCGAGCAGGACGAAACGCGGGAGGTGAAGCTGTGAAACGACTGAGAATTGCAGTGACCAAGGGCCGCTTATTGGAGGACTCGCTGGAGCTGTTTGAAAAAATGGGGCTGGATTGCACCCAGGTTCGGGCAGACACACGAAAGCTGATTCTGCCCATTGCCAATTATCCCATGGATGTGGTGCTTAGTAAGGCGGCGGATGTTTTGACCTATGTGACCCACGGCGTGTGCGACCTGGGCATTGTGGGCAAGGATACCATGATGGAGCACGGGGGCAGCTATTACGAAATGCTGGACCTGGGCTTTGGCAAATGCCGGTTTGCTCTGGCGGTCCCTCAGGGCAGCGACTTTTACGGCACCTATCAAAACCGTGTGATTGCATCGAAATATCCCAACGTCACCAAGGCGTATTTTGCGGAAAAGGGCATGGATGTTTCGGTGATTAAGATTGAGGGCAGCGTGGAGCTGGCACCGCTGGTGGGGCTCTCCAACGGCATTGTGGACATTGTCCAGACCGGCACGACCCTCAAGGAAAACGGACTGGTTCCCATTGAAACCGTTGCACCGGTCAGTGCACGGCTGATTGTCAATACGGCGAGCATGAAGCTCTGCCACAAGGAGATTTTTGATTTCATCGACAGAATCGAGGCGCAGCTAGGATGATTACCATTGTAAAAGCAGACGGAACCGCAGAACAGCAGCAGATTGCGGCCATGCGGGAGCGTGCGGCGCAAACCGGGGCGGGTATTGAGCAGGCTGCCCGGGAGATTATGGAGGCCGTTCGCCAGCGGGGCTATGAAGCGGTGAAGGAGTATTCTTTGAAGTTTGACGGCGCAGAGCCCTATGAAATTCCGCAGTCTGAGCTACAGGCAGCAGCCGAGCGGATTGACCCGGCACTTTTATCGGCGCTCAAGCGCAGCGCGGAGAATATCCGCGCCTATCAGACGGAATTGCTTACGGAATCCCGCCAGTGGGAAAGCCCTATGAAGGGCGGAACCGTGGGGCAGATTGTCCGCGGACTGAGCCGTGTGGGCATCTATGTCCCCGGAGGTCGGGCGGCCTACCCCAGCTCGGTATTGATGAATGCAGTGCCGGCAAAGGTGGCGGGCTGCGGCGAGGTCATTATGGTGACACCGCCCACGGAAAACCTGAATGACGCGGTTCTGGCGGCGGCATGGGTGGCCCAGGTGGACCGGGTAATTGCAGTTGGCGGCGTGCAGGCAGTGGCAGCGCTGACCTTTGGAGCCGGATTTATCCCCAGAGTGGATAAGCTGGTGGGCCCGGGCAATGCCTTCGTGGCGGCGGCAAAGCGGATGGCCTATGGTACGCTGGACATCGACATGGTGGCGGGCCCCTCTGAGGTGCTGGTGATTGCGGATGAGACAGCCAACCCCGTTTATACTGCGGCGGATCTGCTGTCCCAGGCAGAGCACGACGTGATGGCCAGTGCGGTGCTGCTGACCACCTCTCAGACATTAGCCGATCAGGTGGCCCAGGAGATGGAGCGGCAGACGGGCTATCTCAGCCGCAGTGACGTGATTTTGCAGTCCCTCCGGGATTATGGCGCGATTATTGTCTGCGACAGTCTGGAGGATTGCTGCGACCTGGCCAATGAGATTGCGCCGGAGCACCTGGAAATCATGACCGAGGATCCAAGAGCACTGCTGCCGAAGATTCTCAATGCGGGCGCTGTATTTCTGGGGCAGAATACCCCGGAGCCGCTGGGCGACTATATGGCGGGCCCCTGCCATGTACTGCCTACCTCCGGCACAGCGCGGTTCTTCTCACCTCTGAGCGTGGAGAGCTTTTTGAAAAAAATGAGCATCATTGATTTTAGCCGGGATGCTCTGGCGGAGGTCAAGGACGAGATTATTGCCATGGCGGAAAGTGAGCATCTGACAGCCCATGCCAATTCCATCAAAGTGAGGTTCTAATATGAGAAAGGCAGAGATCAGCCGGAACACCAAGGAGACGCAGGTTTCCGTGGCTCTGGATTTGTCGGGCGGCGAGCTGTCCATTGACACCGGCATCGGCTTTTTTGACCATATGCTCCATGCGCTGCTGTTCTACGCGGGCTTTGGGGCTACCATCACCTGCAAGGGCGACCTATATGTAGACGGGCACCACTCTGTAGAGGATGTGGGCATCGTTCTGGGCATGGCGCTGAAAGAGGCAATGGGGGATAAGCTCGGCATTGTTCGCTTTGCTTCCAGCTATGTGCCCATGGACGAGAGCTTGGAGTTCTGCGCGGTGGATGTGTCCGGGCGGCCCTATCTTGTGATGAACGCACCCATGCCCCAGCCCATGATCGGGGATTACGACAGCTGCCTGACCAAGGAGTTTATGCGTGCGTTTGCCATGAACAGCGGCATCACCCTGCATCTGCGCTGCGAATACGGCGAAAATGCCCACCATATCACCGAAGGGCTGTATAAGGCCTTGGGCCTTTGCCTGAAAGAAGCGGTGCGGGTGGTGTCCGATCAGGTCACGTCCACAAAAGGAGCGCTGGCATGATAGCAGTCATTGATTACGGCGCGGGCAACCTGAAAAGCGTCACAAAGGCCCTGGATCACCTGGGCTATGCCAATACCATTGTGTCCCGGCCTGAAGAGCTAGAGCTGGCCGACGGCATGATTTTGCCCGGTGTGGGGGCATTTCCCATGTGCATGGCGGCGCTGCGGAAATCCGGCATGGATCAGGCGATTTTGCGGCAGGCGGGAAAAAAGCCGCTGCTGGGCATTTGCCTGGGCATGCAGATGCTGCTGGACTCCAGCACCGAAATGGGCGGAGATCGGGGCCTGGGGCTGATTCCGGGCACCGTGGAAAAGATCGAAACGGACCTGAAGCTGCCTCATATCGGCTGGAACAGTCTGAATATTGTAAATCCCAATCCTCTGACTGCCGGACTTTCGGATGGGGACTATGTGTATTTCGTCCATAGCTTCTGCGCCAAGGTGAAGGAACCTGCGGACTTGGCAATGACTACGGATTACGGCGCCACAGTGACCGCTATGATTGCCCGGGGCAACGTGTTTGGCTGCCAGTTCCATCCGGAGAAAAGCGGGCCGGTGGGCATGACCATTCTTAGAAACTTTGGGGAGCTGACAAAATGATTATTTATCCTGCCATTGATTTAAAAGACAGCAAATGCGTCCGGCTGCTGAAAGGTGATTTTGCCACGGTACATCAGGTGGCGGAGGACCCCGTGGCCACGGCGCTGGCGTTTCGGACTGCCGGTGCGGAGTGGATTCACATGGTGGACCTGGATGGAGCCAAGGACGGCGTGCGGAAAAATAGCGAGATTGTGCGGGCGGTATGCCGGCAGTCGGGCCTCAAGGTCGAGCTGGGCGGCGGCATTCGGTCCATGGCGGACCTGGAGGCGGTGCTCCGTCTGGGCGTCAGCCGGTGCGTCATTGGGTCTGCGGCGGTGTCGAATCCGGAGTTTGTGAAGCAGGCGGTTGAAGCTTATGGAGATCAAATTGCCGTGGGCATTGACGCCATGGACGGCATTGTAAAAACCGCCGGCTGGATGGAAGACAGCGGCCTCAAAGATTTGGACTTTGCGAAAAGCATGGAAGCCCTGGGGGTTCAGACCATCATCTATACCGACATTGCCACCGACGGCGCGCTGTCCGGGCCGAATCTCATAAGACTTGGGGAACTCCGGAAGGCGGTGGCCTGCCAAATTACGGCCAGCGGCGGGGTATCCTGCAATGAGGATATCACGGCCCTGAAAGCTGCCGGGATGGACGGGGCAATTATCGGAAAAGCCTATTATGCCGGAACCATTGACCTGCCCAAGGCGATTCAGGAGGCGAAATAATGCTGGCAAAGAGAATCATTCCATGCCTGGACGTCAAGGACGGCAGAGTGGTAAAGGGCGTCAACTTTGTGGATATCCGAGATGCCGGAGATCCCGTGGAGCTGGCGAAATACTATTCCGACCAGGGCGCGGACGAGGTGGTGTTTTTGGACATCACCGCCACCAGCGATGCCCGGAAGTCCGTGGTAGATGTCATTGAGAACACCGGGAAAAAGGTGTTTGTCCCGCTGACGGTTGGCGGCGGCATTCGCACGGTTGCGGATTTTCAGGAGATACTTCGGGCGGGCGCGGATAAGATTTCTGTGAACTCTGCGGCGGTGAAAGATCCGGAGCTGATTGCCCGGGCGGCGGAGCAGTTCGGCAGCCAGTGCGTGGTATTGGCCATCGACGGAAAAAGCCGGGGCGACGGCACCTGGGAGGTTGTGATTGCAGGCGGACGCACGCCTACTGGCCTGGATGTGGTGGAATGGGCAAAGCGGGGCCAGGAACTGGGGGCAGGGGAGATCCTGCTGACCTCCATGGATGCAGACGGTACCCAGGCGGGCTTTGACCTGGAGATGACCAAGGCCGTGGTGGATGCGGTATCCATCCCCGTGATTGCCAGCGGCGGTGCAGGACGGCTGGAGGACTTCTACGAGGTCTTTGACAAGACCGGCTGTGATGCGGCACTGGCGGCCAGTTTGTTCCACTATGGCACGCTGACGGTGCCCCAGGTGAAGGCGTATCTCAGGCAGCGGAATATCCCGGTGCGGTAGGAGGAAGAACATGTTTGATGTAAAACAGCTATTTCAAAAATCGGAGCTGATTCCGGTGATTGTACAGGATATCCACACCCGCCAGGTGCTGATGTTGGGCTTTGCCGACGAAGAGGCGGTGCGGAAGACCTTTGAGACAAAAACCGCCTGGTTTTGGAGCAGAAGCCGGAAGCAGCTTTGGAACAAGGGCGAAACCTCCGGCAATTTCATGTATGTTAAGGAAATCTATACGGACTGCGATACCGATACGCTGCTGCTATTCGTGGAACCGGCGGGCCCTGCCTGTCATACCGGCGCAGTATCCTGCTTCTACAACAAACTGGAGGAGATCAAATGAGCGATACGATTCTCAAGGATATGTATGAGGTGATTCTGGACCGCAAGCAGAACCCCATGGAGGGGAGCTATACCTGCTATCTCTTTGAAAAGGGCCTGGATAAAATCCTAAAAAAAGTGGGGGAGGAGAGCGCCGAAACAATCATTGCCGCCAAGAACGATGTGCAGTCGGATACGGTAGGGGAGATCAACGACCTGTTCTACCATGTGCTGGTGATGATGGCGGAGCTGAACATCCCGCTGGAGGCCGTGCTGGAGGAAATGGAGCAGCGCAGCCGAAAAATCGGAAATCTCAAGGAAATGCATGTCTCCGACCATAACACTTAAACTGCGAAATCTTAACTTTCTGTAAAGACGACAGGAATCCCTTTACATTTCGCCGGTTTTGCGGTAAGATAGTACCAAAGCAACACCGAATATCGCGGTATTGCCGCAAACACCAGGAAAAGAGGTTGAGCCGATGGAAGACCAGACCATAAAATTTCATGTAACGGATGACACCAACCGGGAGATGAAGCGGATTCTCACATCGGTGTATTGTTCCTTGAGTGAAAAGGGGTATAACCCAATCAATCAGATTGTGGGCTATCTTTTGAGCGAAGACCCCACTTACATCACCAACTATAACGGCGCTCGCACCGAAATCACCAAGATTGACCGGGACGAGCTTATGGAGGAACTGGTTCGCAACTATCTGTTTAAGTGATGAAATTCCGAGAAGCGCCCTGGAGCTCGGGGCGCTTTTTTCCGGCGCTTTTCCCTGTTTTTCAAGGTGTTTTGACAATTGAATATGGCTTCTTCCGTTTGTTGACTCTGTATCCCAAATGAAATCTTTATAAAAACTTCACGAAAGAATGCACTGAAATGGTTGACATATCCGATACAATGTGTTACAATTCGGTTACATTCGCTGAAAGGAGAAACAAGATGGCTACAGAATCTAAGAAAACTCTCCTGTATAAGGGTCGCCCCCTGATGCGAAAGGACAACATCATCTACTACGGATCTATGGCAGATCCCTACATTGTGATGATGCAGGTTTTGGAAACCAAGACCGTTGGCGGCGAGGAGATCGCATCCAAGGTTTCCGTTCAGCTCCAGCTGACAGACCCCAGTGTGAGATCCCGCGACAGAGTGACAAAGCGTTCCGAGAAAGACGGCATTTATTCTGCTCTGGATGTGGGCAGCGTATGGCTGGAGCGGGCGCTGAATGCAAACTCGAAATAATTTTTCCCTTACACAGAGCAACAAACGGAGGTTACATATCATGAATGTCAGGATTTATCGATCTGCAAAGATGCTGTCGTTTGTATTGGCAGCATCTCTTGCATTAGGATCTGCTGCAATGGCGGCAGACACCGGTTCCATCCATGAGACGGATTCCACTGCATCCGGTATTACTGAGCAGGATGTTCCTGTTGAGGTGGCCGACATTGTGACCGGCACTGCGCTGGGCGTTGGCACCGTAACTGCACTGGGCGTAAATGTCCGTGAGAATCCCAATCTGGACGCTGCAGTTGTAGCAGTTCTGGATCAGGGACAGCAGACCGTGGTCCTGTCTCAGGACGGTGATTGGTACCGCGTCAGCTGTGATGGCGTGACCGGCTTTGTCAGCACCGAGTATATGACCCTGGAGCAGGAAGGACAGGCTCAGCTGGGCTATGGACTGATCCAGTGTGCCGCAGCCAATATCCGCTCCGAGGCCAGCACCGATAGCGATCCCATTGCCTCCCTGGAGGAGGAAGAGGTTGTTACCATCACCGGCGTGACCGATGGCTGGTATCAGGTGGATGTAAACGGTTCTACCGGTTATGTCCGCAGCGACCTGGTGGATCCCACCGCAGAGATCCCCGCTGAGAAGATTTACGATTACGCTGTGATCCAGTGTGCCGCTGCCAACCTCAGAAGCGAGCCTGATTCCACCGCAACCAAGTCCGATGTGCTGTATAACGGCAGCCTTTGCACACTGCTGGAGCAGGACGGCGATTGGTACAAGGTTCAGTACGGCGACAACGTTGGCTATGTGCTTTCTTCTCTGATGAGCACCACCAACGACGAGGCCGACGGCAGCACCAATGTTGAGTCCTACAATGCCATCGTAGCCCGTGAGAAGGCAGAGGCTGAAGCCGCTGCTGCCCAGGCTAAGAAAGAGCAGGAAAGCGCAGCACAGGCGCCTGCATCCACTACCACGGCAGCACCTGCACAGAGCGGTTCTTCTTCCAGCTCTTCTTCGTCTTCCTCCAGCACCTATGTGGAGGACAACAGCAGCTCTAACACCTATGATGAGCCCGAGGACGACGAGCCTGCATACGAGGAGCCCACTTATGACGAGCCCTCCTACGACTCCAGCTCCAGCGGTTCCATTGTAAGCGTTGCACAGAACTATATGGGTGTTCCCTATGTTTGGGGCGGCACTTCTCCTTCCGGCTTTGACTGCTCCGGCTTTACCCAGTATGTGTTCCGTCAGTGCGGCTATTCCATCAACCGTACCGCAGACGCTCAGTATTCCAACGGCTCCTATGTCTCCTATGACAATCTGCAGGCCGGTGACCTGGTGTTCTTCGCCAATACATACTCTGCATCCGGTATTACCCATGTAGGTATCTACATCGGCGGCGGCCAGTTCATCCATGCAGCCAACGGCGGCGTTAAGATCTCCAGCCTGAGCGAGAGCTACTACTCCAGCCGGTACTATGGCGCAAGACGCATTGCCTAATTTCATCTGAACAAACGAAATCCTCTTTTCCTGATTTGGGAAAAGAGGATTTTTTGTGTTTTTTACAAGGACCCTATTGACGAATCACGTCGAATATGATAAAAAAGTATTTGGAAGAAAAATGCAGGAAAAAGATTGAACAAAGTGGCTTTTTATGGTAAATTATTGGCGTAAGCTTACGAAACAAAAATTACTGCCGTGATATGGCAGTTGGGGAGGATATATTTATGGAAACCGTATTAAACGTAGTCATTGCAGACGGCAACGAAGCCTTTGCAGAGTCCCTGAAAAGCACACTGGAACAAAACGGCGGCTTTTCTGTGGTCGGAGTCTCCGGCGACGGTGAGGCAGTCCTGGATATGATGCTCCGTACAAGAGCGGATATCCTGCTCCTGGACCCGATGCTGACCGGTATGGATGGGCTTGGGGTGCTCAATCAGCTGAAGCGTTCAGAGCTGAAGCCATTGGTCATGGTCATCAGCACCTTCGCAAGCGATTACCTAATGGGTCAGATGGCAGAGCTTGGGGTCAGCTATTTCATGATGAAGCCCTGCGCCATGGATGCAGTGATGCGGAATCTGGAAATGCTTCGGAATACCGCACCGGCTGCTCGCAGCATCACCACGGTTCAGCGGCAGAACGCCATTGAAACCATGGTAACCAATGTGATCCACGAGATTGGCGTACCGGCGCACATCAAGGGCTATCAGTACCTCCGTCAGGCGATTATCTTCGCGGTGGAGGATATGGACGTCATCAACGCCATTACCAAGGTGCTGTATCCGCAGGTTGCCAAAGTGTTCGGCACAACGCCTTCTCGGGTAGAGCGTGCCATCCGCCATGCCATTGAGGTGGCGTGGGACCGGGGCGACCTGGAAATCCTGCAAAAGTACTTCGGATATACCGTATCCACGGCCAAGGGGAAGCCCACCAATTCTGAGTTCATCGCGCTGATTGCAGATAAGCTACAGCTTCAGATGAAGAATAGCGGCCTCATCAGCATGTAATACTGTGATAAAACAAGATCGCTGCCTCCGATTCCAAACTGGAAGGGGGCAGCGATGTTTTTTGATTTTATGGATTATCACCGGGGAAAATCGCCGGAGAGAAATGCAACGGTATCCTCCACGGCCTGCTTTGCTTCCTGGGAGAGGGGCTTTCCGGCATTTTCGTGGTCAAAGCTCCGGCAGAATTCCGTGACATGGGCCCGAAGCTCTTTGAGCTGCTTCCGAGCCAGCGCCAATACGTCTTTGGAAAAATTCAAATAGGCTGCTTCACTTAAATCTTTTTGACCCTGCTCCAAAAGCGCGGCGGTATGCTCCAGGCAGAAATAGGGCTGCGCCCGGAGCTTTTCCTGGAAGGCCGCATCCTTTTTCCAGATGTAGATCACATTGGAGACGTACTTTTTCTCAAACTCTGCGGCCCGGCGGCAGACATAGCAGCTCTCTGCCTGGGCGCGTAGCTGCGGGGCAGGGGAGTCGCCGTCGTATTTTTTGAGCTTGCCCAGACGGCCGGGCTTTTGATTGCTTTCGTCCGGTACCAGGGCTGCAACGCTGTCTAGGTGACTCTCCAACATCAGGGCCAGGCTCAGGCGGTTGCCCATGCCCAGCATTTTATGAAAATGCGTCCGGCAAAAGCCCAGCTGATTGGTGACAATCCGGATGTCCGGCTCCATCATGGCAGCACCCATGATGTATTTTAAGCTTTGGTCCTCCAGCTTCTGACGGAGACGGCACAGAGGACAGCCCTCCTTTTCGTCAAACGCCTCGTTAATGGGAATGGTGTATAGCTGCTCTGCCATATCGCTCCGCCTTTCTGTGACGCTTCAGCGCCGCCTTGATTATTCTATGAAAATTGTGTATAATGACGTTATTGAGGAATACTGAGATGGAGTGGTTCCTCTGTTTTCAGTATACAGGATTCCAATGAAGATTTCCAGTCTGTTTTTATGAGGCGTTTACTATGAACGAAATCTATACAAGAACCATGGAGATTGGCACCTCGTCGGTGGATCTCTATGACAACATCCGGCCTGCGGCCATGCTCCAGATGCTCCAGGAGCTGGGGACAGACCATGCGGCGCTGCTCCATATGGACCGGGACTATCTGGTGGAGGAATATCACGCCTGCTGGATCTTGGCACGGGTGTGGTATCGGGTGAATCGGCCCCTCCATGCCGGAGAGCAGCTGACCATTTCTACCTGGCACCGGGGCGCGTCCAGCCTGATCGTCTACCGGGACTATGACCTGTTTGTGGGAAATGAGCAGGTGGGCGAGGCGGTGGCGGCCTGGGTGGTTGCGGACATCGACAACCGGAAGATGCTGCGGCCCAGCTCCATCGAGAATATTGCCATTTCCACGCCGCCGACGCAGGTCAAGGACCGACAGCTTCGGCTGATCCGCTGCCCCAAGGAAAAAAAGCATGTGTATGACCGGACGGTTCGCTATTCTGATCTGGACGTGAACGGACATATGAACAACACCCGCTATGCCGACGTATTGGTGGATGCTCTGACGGCCCAGGAGCTGGAGGGGCGGTTCATTTCCGAGCTTCAACTCAACTACTCCCAGGAGTGCAAGGCCGGGGAAACCATGGAAATTTCCCGGTTAATGGGAAACGATAGTTGTTATATTGACGGATGCAGCGACGATGGGAAACGCCGGTTTGAAGCAACTGTACAATTTCAGCCGTACCATTGAATTATCCTTGACGAAAAGGCGCAAAATGAGTAGAATATCATAATAAAATCTACGGACACAAAGGAGAGGTTTGCATGATGGTAAATGACAATCCGGCACAGAAGTTCTACAAAGAGGGGCTGACCTTTGACGACGTGCTGCTGATTCCCGCAGCCAGTGAGGTCGTACCCCGCCAGATTTCTCTGGGAACTCAGCTGACCCGCAAAATTCACCTGAATATCCCCCTGCTTTCTTCTGCAATGGACACCGTTACCGAGTATAAAATGGCGATTGCCATGGCCCGCGAAGGCGGCATCGGTATCATCCACAAGAACATGAGCATCGAGCAGCAGATCGAGCAGGTTGACATGGTAAAGCGCTCTGAAAACGGCGTCATCACCAACCCCTTCTATCTGGCCCCCGACAACACCCTTCAGGACGCTGATAACCTGATGGGCAAATATAAGATTTCCGGTGTGCCCATCTGCGTGGAAGACCGGAAGCTGGTTGGCATCATCACCAACCGCGATATGAAGTTTGAAACCGACCTGAGCCGTCCCATTTCCAAGGTGATGACCCACGAGAATCTGGTCACTGCCAAAGAGGGCATTACCCTGGAGGAGGCAAAGGAGATCCTGCGGAGAAACAAGATCGAGAAGCTCCCCATTGTCGATGCGGAATTCCGCCTCAAGGGTCTGATTACCATTAAGGACATTGAGAAGGCAGATAAGTATCCCAATTCTGCCCGTGACGAGTCCGGCCGTCTGCTCTGCGGCGCTGCCATTGGCGTAACCGCCGACGTGGTAGAGCGTGCAGGGGGCCTCCTGGAGGCTGGCGCCGACGTGCTGGCGCTGGACAGCGCCCATGGTCACTCCAAGAACATTCTCGAGTGCGTGCGCAACATCAAGAAGCAGTTCCCCAATGCCCAGCTAATTGCCGGCAACGTGGCAACCTATGACGGCACCAAGGCGCTCATCGAGGCTGGCGCTGACTGTGTTAAGGTTGGTATCGGCCCCGGCTCCATCTGCACCACCCGTGTGGTTGCCGGTATTGGCGTGCCTCAGATTACCGCCATTTATGACGCTGCCTGCGCTGCAAAGCAGTATGGCGTGCCGATCATTGCCGACGGCGGCATTAAGTATTCCGGCGATATCGTCAAGGCGCTGGCAGCAGGCGCATCCACCGTTATGATGGGCTCCATGCTGGCAGGCTGCGAGGAGAGCCCCGGAGAGACTGAGATCTATCAGGGCCGTCAGTTCAAGGTTTATCGCGGCATGGGCTCCCTGGCTGCTATGGCCCAGGGCTCCAAGGACCGTTATTTCCAGGAGGGCAACTCCAAGCTGGTGCCCGAGGGCGTTGAGGGCCGCGTTCCTTATAAGGGAAGCCTGTCCGACACCGTATACCAGCTGCTGGGCGGCATCCGCTCCGGTATGGGCTACTGCGGCTGCCCCACCATTGGCGAGCTTCAGGCACGGGGACAGTTCGTGCGCATCACCAGCGCAGGCCTCATCGAGAGCCATCCCCATGATATCACCATCACCAAGGAAGCACCCAACTATTCTAGAGGCTAATTTAACACGAAGACCGTCATTGCGGGGAAGGGGAGATCCCGGCATTCCGTCCCATATGGGGCGGGTGCGCGGATTTCCCGGCGGCAGTGGCGGTCTTTTCTGCGGACAAGGGAAGAATTTATGGTAGACATTTTTGTAAAAGATTTGGTAAAGTCCTTTGAGGTGGGCAATAATCTGCTGGATGGACTGAGCTTTGAGGTGCAGCAGGGCGAGCGCGTGGGCCTGCTGGGAAAAAACGGCGCCGGTAAGACCACGGTGTTCCGGATTCTCACCGGCGAAATCGGCTATGACGAGGGTACCGTGGAGATTGCACCGGGGAAAAAGCTGGGGCTGATCTCTCAGATTCCGAAGTATCCCCAGGGCTATACCGTGGAGGACGTGCTGCGCTGTGCCTTCCTCGAGCTCCGGAACATTCAGAAGAAAATGCAGCAGCTGGAGCAGCAGATGACCGAGGAGGTCACCGATTCCATGCTCAAGGAGTATGACCGCCTTACCAACCGCTATCAGACCGGCGGCGGATATGATATGGACGTCAACGTGGATAAAATCTGCAACGGCCTGGGCATCCCGAAGGAAATGCGGACCCAGGAGTTCTCCATGCTCTCCGGCGGCGAAAAAACCAGAGTCAATCTGGCGAGACTATTGCTGGAGGAGACGGACATTCTGCTGCTGGACGAGCCCACCAACCATTTGGATATGAAAAGCGTGGAATGGCTGGAGGAATACCTGCTGAAATTCAAGGGCACGGTACTGACCATTTCCCATGACCGGTATTTTCTGGACCAGGTGGTGGAGCGGATTGTGGAGCTTCGCGGCGGTAAGGCGGAGAACTACAGCGGCAACTATTCCTTCTATGTGGAGGAAAAGGAGGCGCGGTTCGAGCTTCAGCTGAAGCAATATGAGCAGGAGCAGGCGAAGATTGCCCAGCTTTCGTACACCATGGAACGGATGAAGGGCTGGGGCATCAACAACCGCACCCTGTACCGCCGGGCCATGAGCATCCAGAGCCGCATCGACCGCATTGAGAAAACCGAACGACCCACTCGAGAGAAGAACATGCAGGCCTCCTTTGGCCAGCGGGAATTCCACGGCGACGAGGTGATGGTGCTGCGGGATTTGTCCATGGGCTTTGAGGACCGCACGCTGTTTTCGGACGTCAATCTGCTGGTGCAGGGCGGCGAACGGATCGCGCTGCTGGGGGATAACGGCACCGGAAAATCCACCTTCTTGAAGTTGCTGATGAAGGAAGAAAAGCCCACCGGCGGCAAAATTAAATTCGGCCCCTCCGTAAAAATGGCCTACCTGCCCCAGATCATCCACTTTGCCCACCCGGAACGGTCTGTGCTGGATACGATGATCTATGAGAAAAACTATTCCACACAGACCGCCAGAAACCGCCTGGGCGCATTTCTGTTTTCCGGTGAGGATGTGTTCAAGCCTGTTGCTACCCTGTCTGGCGGCGAACAGAGCCGCCTGAGACTGTGTATGCTCATGGACGAGGAAATCAATCTGCTGATCCTCGACGAGCCCACCAACCACCTAGACATTGCATCCCGGGAATGGATTGAAAATGCAGTGGCGGAATTCCAGGGAACACTGCTGTTTGTATCCCATGACCGGTATTTCATTGACCAGTTTGCAACCCGAATTTGGGAGCTGGAGGATGGAAAAATCTCTGATTTTAAGGGCAATTACCGCCAGTTCAAGGCCATGAAGCAGCGGCAGGCAGCCGCGCAGCCTCAGAAGCAGGCGGTACCCAAGGAAAAGAAGGAACGGGTTCGTACCGAGGAAGCCGTCCAGAAAAAGAACACCAAGCAGCTGGAAAAGAAAATTGCCAAGCTGGAACGGGAAATCGAAAAGCAGGAAGCCCTGCTGGAGCAGCTGGAAACCCAGGTGCAGGAGGCGGCCATGGACTATACCCGCTTGCAGGAGCTGATGGCGCAGCAGACCGAGGCGCAGAATACCCTGGACGAGATGTATGCCCAGTGGGAAGCCCTTTCCGGAGATTTGGAGGCATAATATGAAAAAGCTATGGATATTTGCCGCGCTGTTTTTGGTGGCGGGCATCGTGATGCTTTTGCTGCCCATTCATATGCAGCCCACCGGCCTGGTGCTGCTGCTATTGGGGCTGGCCATGGGAATTTCGGCGCTGCTGTGGCGGAGGCCCACGAAGAAAAAACAGACCGCCATTCAAGTCATTGCCGTGGCGGCCTCTGCGGGAGTTGTGATATTGATGGCGGCAATGGGAATCCTTACATCCAGCGGCGAATCCGATTGGAAAAATGCCGAAAAATCCGACTATGCCATTGTACTGGGGGCGGCTGTGCAGGAAACCGGCGCACCCTCGCGCATTATGCGGAACCGTCTGGCGGCTGCCATGGAGTTTATGGAGCGGAATCCCAACGCTAAGGTGATCCTCTCCGGGGGCCAGGGCAGCGACGAACCGGAGACGGAAGCCAAGTGCATGTATGACACCCTGATCTCCATGGGCGCAGACCCCAGCCGATTGATTCAGGAGGATCAGAGTCACACTACTCGGGAAAATCTCATCAACAGTATGGCGATTATTACGGGGCAGGGGGGAACCAAACATAAAATCTTACTGATTACCAGCGAGTTCCACCAGCGCCGGGCAGCCTATATTGCCGATAGCTTGGATATTGACACCTGCGCGGTTTCTGCCCATACAGACCGCTGGTTCTATCGGGTAAACTATACACTGCGGGAAGTGTTTGCCTTTGTGAAGGCAGCCTTCCAAAGCGGAAACTGAGGGGTGAAATCATGGTAATTCGGAAGGCGACAAAAGCGGATTTGGACGCAGTGGAGAACAGCTATCGGGAGCTGCTGCAAAATATAAAGCCCGAAGAAAACTATTCCGGATGGATTCTGGATGTTTATCCCAACCGGAAATGGGCGGAGGAGAACCTGGAGGATTTGTGGGTACTGATGGAAGGGGATACACTGGGGGCAAGTATGATCCTCAATCACACCCAAGCGGAAGACTACAAGAGCATTCCCTGGGAGATTCCCGCCGCGCCGGAGCAGGTGACGGTAATCCATACCCTCTGTGTGCCGCCCAGTCAGGCGGGGAGGGGCTATGGACGGAAAATGGTTCAATTTGGAATCGAAGAATCCCGGCGGCAGGGGATGACAGCCATGCGGCTGGACACGGCCAAGGGCAATATCCCGGCCACAAAGCTCTATACCGGCTGCGGATTTGCCATTCGCGGGGTGCGCCAGGTGCTTCATCAGGGCGTGATTCCTGAGGAACTGATTTTCTTTGAACTGGGGCTTTCAAATCCCTGAAAAATGGGGTACAATACCGATATGGAAACGCTCCATTTTGGAGCAACTATCAAATCGTGAAATATGGTAACACCACTTTCTGACGGAAAAGGTCAGCGAATGTATTATGCGGTGCTGTCATAAAAGAGGAAGGATGAATGATATGAGCGAGAAGTGCAGCGGACAGTGTTCCTCCTGCGGCGAGAGCTGCTCCAGCCGTCAGGCCGAGAGCCTGCTGGCCCAGGCAAATCCTCTGTCCAGCGTAAAAAAGGTCATTGGTATCGTCAGCGGTAAGGGCGGCGTTGGTAAATCCACCGTTACGTCTATGCTGGCAGTAGAGCTCAGCCGCCGGGGAAAGCATACGGCAGTGATGGATGCGGATATCACCGGCCCCTCGATTCCCACGGCGTTTAACATCCACGGACGGCCCAACGGCTGCGAAGAGGGCCTGATTCCCATGCGCAGCGAGACGGGCATTGATGTGATGAGCGTCAATCTGCTGCTGGAGCATGAGACTGACCCCGTCATCTGGCGCGGCCCGGTGCTGGCAGGGGTGGTGAAGCAGTTCTGGACCGATGTAGTCTGGAAGGATGTTGACTTCCTGTTCGTCGATATGCCGCCCGGAACCGGCGACGTACCGCTGACGGTATTCCAGAGCCTGCCCATCGACGGCATCATTGTGGTGACCTCGCCCCAGGATTTGGTGAGCATGATCGTCACCAAGGCCGTGAAGATGGCGGAAATGATGCACATTCCCGTGCTGGGCCTGGTGGAGAACTACAGCTATCTGACCTGCCCGGATTGCGGCAAACAGATTGAGGTCTTCGGCAAGAGCAAGATCGATTCCGTTGCCAAGGAACTGGGCCTGCCCGTGCTTGCTAAGCTGCCCATTGACCCGCTGGTGGCACAGGCCATGGACGAGGGTCTGTTGGAGCATGCAAAGGTGGACGCCATTGCGCCCGCGGCGGACGCTCTGGAACGGCTGTAAGGGAACCTAAGATAACGGCAAGGCGTATGCTTGCGGCTGCGCCTTGCTTTTCCTTTGGCTATGCCGTATCAATTATGGCAATATTGGATAAGCTATCAGAAAGAGGGATGCACCATGACAAAGCTGGAAACGGCATTTACGGCGGATCTGCTGCGGAATCTTGCCGCCGCCCAGGAGGTAACCGGGGTAGAGGAAGCAAGACTTCGGCAGCAGGCGGAAAAGCTGGGCGGACCCAAGGCGGTAAAGGAACTGGTTGCCCGGGGGCAGATGACCCGGCAGTTTCAGCCGCTAAAGGAGAAAAAACGGCTGGATCTCAGTCCCGAAGCCCTGGTGACGAAAGGCAAATATGCCGAGCTGTTTACCGATGAAGAGGTTAATCTCTGCCTGCAAGCGCTGCTGGAGGCGGGGATGTACCAGTTGGGCTAACCGGTCAAAAATACTTTATGGAAAGTTCAAATATCGTTTTGAGTCTGTCTATAGTTTGGACATAATTTCAAATTATCATATGGACGTAAACAAAAAGAAGCAAAAAGGAGCGTACCATTATGAGCAATGAATACGACAACGATCAGGTTCTTCATCCCGATCCTCAGGAGCCTACTTCCGGGGAGCAGGGCGTCAATACATCCGGATATTATCATTACACCGGCGATTCGGTGCCCGATGCCCAGGCGGCCGGTACTACGCAGAATGCAGAGCAGGCAGCGCCCAATGCCCAGAACTCCGTTCCATATCAGCAGAATCAGCCCTATGGCAACGGAATTCCCTATCAGCCTAACCAGAACGGCACCGGATACCAGGCCGGCAACGACCAGACCCGGTATCCGAACTACGGCGGCGGTTCCGTTCCGCCTACCAATCCCATGTCCGGCTATAACGTCGGCGGCTCGGAGTCTCCCAAGAAAAAGAAGGGCGGCGTGAGCGGTAAGGCCGTGGTTGCCGTGGCGCTGGTTTGTGTATTGGTTGGCGGCGCCATCGGCGGCGGTGCAGCATTGCTTGCTCACCGCGACGGTGATACGGAAGACAAGGCGGTTTTGGAGGCATCGGAAAGCGAAGAAGAATCCTCCAGCTCGGACAATCCCATCATTCGTTCCACCACCATTGATGTAACCACCAATTCCACGTCTACCAAGATGACGCCCCAGGACGTTTATGAGAATTACGTCAACGCCGTGGTTCTGGTCTATAACCAGGGCACCACCTCCACCTATTGGGGCCAGACGGAATCCCAGTCCTCCGGCAGCGGTATGATTATTTCCAAGGACGGCTATGTGCTCACCAATAACCATGTGGTAGAGGGCGCTGAGAAGCTTACCGTTATGACCACCTCCGGCGAAGAATATGATGCAACCGTCATCGGCGCCGATGAGGTCAACGATGTGGCGCTGCTGAAAATTGACGGCGACGAGGACTTCCCCACGGTATCCATTGGCGACAGCGACAATATTCAGGTGGGCCAGCAGGTTTGCGCCATCGGTAACCCCCTGGGCGAGCTGACCAACACCTTGACCGTTGGTTATGTTTCCGCACTGGACCGTGAAATCTCCGAGAGCAGCACCGGCACCACCATCAACATGTTCCAGACCGACTGCGCTATCAACTCCGGTAACTCCGGCGGCCCCATCTTTGATATGAACGGCAATGTGGTTGGTATTACCACCGCAAAGTATTCTAGCTCCGGCTACAGCAATTCCGCATCCGTTGAGGGCATCGGCTTCTGCATCCCCATTAACGATGCCATGAGCATTGTCAACGATCTGATGCAGTACGGCTATGTGAAGGGCAGAGTTTCCATGGGCGTTTCCGTCCGGGCAATGGACACCACAGTGGCGCAGTATTATAACCTGCCTACCGGTGTGTATGTGGCTGGCGTGACCTCCGGCTCCGCAGCTGAGAATGCGGGCATTCAGGAGGGCGACATGATTTGTGCCATCGACGGCGACGAAACCGCCAGCGTTGCAGCCCTGAAGCAGAAGCTCAAGGACTATAAGCCCGGCGACACCGCAACCGTCAGCATCTATCGCACCAGCACGGGCGACAAGCTGGATGTGACCATCACCTTCGACGAGATGCAGGCAACCACCACCGACGAAAGCCAGCAGACCGAGACGCAGGAGGATCAGCAGGATCAGGGTCAGCAGCAGGGACAGACCGTAAATCCCTTTGACTTCTTCGGCAACGGCAACTAAATTTAAAAAATCCAATACAACCGGCGAGGACAGCTTTTGTCCCCGCCGGTTTTCGTCTTTATAACCGCCGGTTATCCTGCATATAAAATGGGTATTGGAAGAAAGTGAAATGGTTCGATATAATAAAATCAACATAGCCGAAAGGAGTAATGATATGCTTTCTACGCTTCAGCTCACCGAGCGGTTTGAGGATCGCCGTGAGATCAAGAACATCATGGGTAAGTATGTAACGTCCTGCCTGCTGTGCAGGGAGGATACCATTGTGGACAGCCTGTTTTGCAGCCGGGATGACATTTCCCTGGGCTTCAACAACGGCTACTATGTAGGCCGCCAAGCTGTCAAGGAATACTATGAGGCGGTTTGCGCTGCCACCGCGAAGAAGTCCGAGTGCCTGCAAAAGATTTTCCCCGAGCAGCTGGGAAAACTCTCCGATGAGGAGCTCTATGGCGTTGGTCCCTTCAAGGCAGAGCCTCTGACCAGCTTCTATATGCAGGAGGCTGAGGATGGCGAGACTGCCAAGGCAATCTGGATGGTGGAGGGCTCCATCACCGACATCACCGAAAAGGGCCCTGTGACCAACTGGTCCTGGGGCTACTACTGCGCCGACTTTGTGCGGGAAGACGGACATATGAAGCTGTGGCATGTGCTGCGGGTAGAGGATGTCCATTGCCCCAATGGCGTGGACTGGGGTATGCCCGAGAATAATTTCCCCGAGCTGCCCGAATTCAGCGAGCTCAAGGATCTGAAGCTGCCGGAGCCTACGGTCAAGGAAACCGTCTATGAGACGTATTCCGCATCCCGCGGCCCTGCCAAGCCCCCCAGAGTTCCCGAGCCCTATAAGACCTTTGCTGAGACATTCAGCTATGGCGTTTAAGAAGGAGGCTTTGTGATATGATTGATTGGACAACAAAAAAAGCCCCTGCCTGGTTTGTACATAACGTTCCCAAGCACTATCCGCTGCCTCGGCTTTCCGATGCGGATATGATTCAGATGGTCACCGACATTGAAGAGGTGCGTGACCTCATGAGCCTGCGCTCCTACTATCAGGCGGCGGATCTCCGTCAGAAGGAGCTGGACGAGCTGTGGGTATCCGAGCCCCTCCATGCGGCGAAGGCCTCTTTTGGCTCCAACTACGGCTACTACTATGGCAAGAGCGAAGTGCAGCGCTGGTATGTGGACGAGTTCCAGGCAAAGCGCAAGGCACAGCTCAAGACCTATTGCGAGAAGCAGGGCATTCCCGAGGATGAAAAGCTTCTGGGCGCAGGCTGCATGTATATGTGCCCCATGTCCACCTCCATCGTCCGGATTGCAAAGGACGGTCAGAGCGCAAAGGGCATCTGGTATTCCATCGGCCAGCAGTCCAACCTGAAGGAAGACGGCACCGCAACCGGCCTGTGGATGTATCTGAAGATTTGCGCAGACTTCGTGAAGGAAGACGGCAAGTTTAAGCTCTATCATATTGTAGAGGCCAATGACCAGAACTATCAGGCTGGCACCAACTACAATGCCGATACCTATATCGATCCTAAGGACGATGCGCTGGCAGTGGAGTTTGGTACGCCCACCATTCCCATGAACGTCCACGACAATACCTATAACTGGGCCGATAACTATCCGCCCATGCCCGAACCCTATGATACCCTGACTCTGGAGGACAGCTATGGTCCCGAGGGTCATCCCATGCTGAAAGGAGGCAAAGGCGTATGAACAGAGATCTGAGTCTGAGCCAGAGAATCTGGAACTGCGCTGCAACCCAGGAAGCGGAGTTTGTTCATGCAACCCATACCTATCTCCATGCCCGTGCCAATGCCACCGAGGAGTGGAGCCAGATTTGGTCCCAGGATGAGGATGTCAGCTGGGCCCATGCTTTTGGCCGGATGCGGGGCTTTAAGTCCGTATGGAACGGTTCCGTTACCCTGTATGACGTCAAGGCAACTGAGCGCTTCCAGGGCGCTTATGAGGCAATGCCCGAGATTGGCGGCTTTGATATTCGCCCGCTGATGGAGCTGTCTCTCCACACCCTGGCAACGGATATTGTTGAAGTCGCAGACGACGGTAAGACGGCCCGCGCCTTCTTCCTGACCCCCGGCCTGATTTCCAGCGCAGTGGGCAGCAACGGTAAGCGTCGCTGCAGCGGCCTGTGGGAGCGGTACGGCGCCGACTTTATCTTTGAAGACGGCTGCTGGCTGTTCCTCCATGAGCAGGTTTGCCCGGATATGGGCATTGGCTGCGATGCCGGTAACCCCGGTATGGAGAACTATCTCAAAACCAAGGGCGGCCCCGGCGGCGGTCCTGGCGGTCCCGGTGGTCCTGGCGGTCCCGGTGGTCCTGGTGGTCCTGGCGGTGCACCCGGCGGTCCTGGAGGCCCTGGCGGTCCCGGTGGTCCTGGCGGCCCCGGCGGCGGACCTGGCGGCGGCCTGAGAACTATGCCCGATTGCGAAGACCCCGGCCCGCTGCATAGCAACTGGAGCGTTACCCAGACCGTGCAGAATACCGTGCCCTGGCCCGAGCCCTATGCTACCCTGGACAACGATAATACTTATACGAAGAAAAAGTAATCTTCAAGCAGGAGTCGCCGCGATTCAGGCGGCTCCTGTTTTGTTTTGAACTGCGGAAAGCGAACCTTTGAACCGTACGAAGCTCTTGACATTTTACAGGAATGTTGCTATTATTAAAGCGTTGAGCAAGTGGACAAACGAAATGGACACTTGTCAAATCGAACAATTTCAATCTACAATTTTGCAGGATCAAACAAGCAATTTGCCTGGAATTCCGTTATAATGAAGGTGTCCCAAAGTGGGGCGCTGCCGCGAAAACCGGGCGAAATTTGTCGGATTCCGGCCCATGATTCGGATAAATCCTCAAAAGAGGTTTATTAAATTTATTATTCATATTTTTAGGAGGAATTAACTATGGCACAGCCTTTGGCTCCTTACGTCAAGCTCCCCGAGTTTGACGAGTACAAAGAGTGGTTTAAGGATTTCGCTGAGATGAAGCGTGAGGACGGTATTCTCCAGATCACCTGGAAGACCAACGACGGTCCCATGCATCATTCCGGCATGTCCCATCGTGCAATCAGCCAGCTGACCCGTATCCTGTCCATGGACTGGAAGAACGAGATCATCATCTTCACCCACATCGGCGACAACTGGATGATCGAGTCCGACGCAAACGGCTGGGAGACTTACTCCGAGCTGCCCACTCAGCGTTTCCAGCATCAGTATTTCGACGACACCAACCTGATCAAGAACATGGTGTTCGATATTGATGTTCCCACCATCGGCGCTATGCCTGGCCCCGGCTTCCACTGGGATTCCGCTTTCCTGTGCGACGTTACCATCGTAACTGAGGACACCAAGATCGAGGTTCCCCATGCTCAGGGCGGCCTGGTTCCCGGCGACGGCATGGGCCTGATGGCTCAGCACTTCCTGGGCACCAAGCGCGGCAACTACTACATGATGACCACCCGTCAGTTCACTGCTCAGCAGATGCTGGATTGGGGCATGGTTTCCGAGGTAGTTGAGAAGGGTAAGGCTGTTGAGCGTGCATGGGAGATTGCTCGCATGTGGAAGCGTATGCCTTATGAGAACCGCTGCATCATGGCTAACCTGGCTAAGCGTCCTCTGAAGAAGCTCTTCGTTGAGGATCTGAAGCTGCACACTGTTTCCGAGCAGTACGGCTCCCTGCTGCGTATCGCAGAGGGCACCCTGGGCGACGAGAACTCCGCTCAGCAGGACGAGAAGTACATCTCTCGTGTGAACGACTACCGTTACGCTACCAAGGACATGGAGGCTCCTCAGACTCTCGAGTCCTGGGCTAACATGGCTAAGAACGCTGGCGAGTGGTTCAAGAAGGTTGAGTCCGGCGAGATCGAGAACCCCTATGTGTTCGAGCACTCCAACGAGCCCGACTGGTACAACGCATTCTAATTTTTCCTCTTGCAATCAAAGCCTCAATGCTCCGGCATTGGGGCTTTTTGCGGAATTCGGAGGTTTTATGAAGCTGTCAATTTTACCGGATGCGTTCTCGGTGTGCAAGCTGCCGGAAGGGGAGCGGATGCCCCAAGAGAAATGGTGCTTTACGGGCATCACCCACCGGGAGCGTTCTTTGGTATGCCCAACGAGAATGGTTCCAGCCAATACCCTGGCCCGAGAGGACGGCTGGCGCGGATTTTATGTGGATGAGGGGATTCTGGATTTTAGCCTCATTGGGATTTTGGCGGATATTTCCCGGGTGCTGGCGCAGGCGAAGCTGGGGATTTTTGTGGTGTCTACCTTTGATACAGACTATATTTTTGTCAAACAGCAGCAACTGGAGACGGCAACCCGGGCACTGGCAGAGGCGGGATATACCGTTTCAGAGCACAAATCGTAGCAGCTGTGCCACCCAAACCGGGCATTTTGTCCGTTACGGCAGAAATTGTTACAGGATATGCGAAAATGACCCGCTAAAATAGTTGCATTTGAAAGCATAATCGAGTAAAATAGGTACGTTTACATGAACGACACAAGGAGGATACTACCATGACACATCCTGAGTACCCCACGCTGTTCTCACCTATGAAGGTCGGCAACGTGGTGTATAAAAACCGCATTTTCCAGGCTCCTGCAACCCCTCACCTGCTGCAGACCGATGAGCCCTATCCCACCGATGCGTATCGTGCATACTATGTGGAGAAGGCCCGTGGCGGCACCGCTTCCGTGACCATCGCCGGTCATGACATGAACTCCATGGCGCCCTTCCGTCCCGGCTGGCACAACCTGGACCTGCGTCAGACCACCTATCATCGTTATTGGCAGAAGTGTGTGGATCAGATCCACTACTATGGCGCGAAGGCTTCCATCGAGCTGCTGGCATTCTTCTACTCCGGCTGGACCGGCGGCAAGAAGGGCGAGGGCGAGCACTTCTTCTATTCCGTAGACGGCACTCCCGGCCCCGACGGCTCCGAGCGTCCCATGCTGACCCGTGAGGCAATGGAGGCAATTGCTGAGGATTATGCCAATGTTGCTGAGCAGGCTGTTGCAGTGGGCTTTGACTCCATTCTGATTCACGGCGGCCATGGCCTGGTGATCAACCGTTTCATGAGCCCCCTGTTCAACCATCGTACCGATGAGTTCGGCGGCTCCTTCGAGAACCGCTGCCGGTTCCCCATGATGATCCTGGATGCCATCCGCAAGAGAGTTGGCCACAAGATCCTCATCGAGTACCGTATTTCCGGCTGCGAGCTGGCTGACGAGGTTGGCTATCCCAATGCCGACAAGCAGCTGAAGCCCGAGGATATTGCCGAGTTCCTGCGTATGGCTGGCGACCGCATTGATATTGCACATATCTCTGCTGGTAACATGTCCATCCCCGGCACCGAGGCAATCATGCATCCCACCATCTTCCACAAGCCCGGCCAGAATGCTCGGTTTGCCCGTAAGATCAAGGAGCTGGGTGTTCCGCAGCCTGTGCTGACCCTGGGCGCATTCCAGGATCCCAAGTTCATTGAAGAAACGCTGGCTACCGGCGGCGCTGACTTTGTTGCCATGGCCCGCGGTACCATTGCAGATCCCGAGATGCCCGAGAAGGCACGCCACGGCCAGGAAGACGAAATCATCCCCTGCATCAAGTGCTTCCACTGCCTGGAGTATACCAAGCCCACCACCAAGGCATTTGCATGTTCCGTCAACCCCACTGTTGGCCGCGAGAACCAGCTGAAGGATCTGATTCCCGAGTCCACCACTCCCAAGAAGGTTATCATCATCGGCGGCGGCCCTTCCGGCATGGAGGCTGCTATCATTGCTGCAAAGCGCGGTCATGATGTTACCATTTATGAGAAGGCTGACCGTCTGGGCGGCAAGCTGGTGTTCTCCGAGCAGGTTTCCTTCAAGTATGACCTGGCGAAGTTCATGAATTACCAGATCAACCTGGTGAAGAAGCTGGGCATCAAGGTCCTGCTGAACACTGAGGCTACCCCTGAGCTGATTGAAGCACAGAAGGCAGACTGGGTTCTGGCTGCTGTGGGCGCCAATGCCTTTGTTCCTCCGATCCCCGGCACCGACGGCCCCAACGTTATGATCGCAGAGGAGTGCTACAAGCACATCGACGAAATCGGCGAGCGCGTTGTGCTCATCGGCGGCGGCGAGGTTGGCTGCGAGACTGCTCTGGCTCTGGCCGAAAAGGGCAAGAAGGTTTCTATCATCGAGATGCTGCCTGAGCTGTGCCCCGAGACCTTCCACCTGACCCGCGGCGTTATGCTGGGCAAGATGGAGAAGTGCGTTGACATCTATACCGGCGCTCGCTGCTCCGGCATCACCACCGAGGGTGTCAGCTTCGTGGATAAGGACGGCAACGAGCAGTTCGTTCCCTGCGATGTGGTTGTTATGTCCTCCGGTATGCGTCCTCGCCAGGATCTGGCTGAGAGCTTCCGCATGACCGCACCCGACTTTATGCCCATCGGCGACTGCGTGATTGCAAAGAACGTTCGTACTGCCACCAGAATGGCATTCGACGCTGCAACCCGCATCTAATTTCATACAAAAACCCGCTGCTCGTTACTGGGCAGCGGGTTTTCCTTGCGTTTTCAGACAAAAATTCTCAGCCATAAAACCGTCAAAACGGCACAGGCTAACCGTGAGGTGGTATGCGTGTACCGGAAATGGTTGATTTTGACGATATTAACCGGGCTGCTGCTGACCAATGCAGCGGCAGCGGAGGATTATATCCATTGGGTGGATTTTGATGTGCCGGTGGAGGCGCTGGAGACGGCTATGCAGCTGGATATCGAGTCCCAGGGGAAGGAGAAGCCGCTGGATTGGGTGGAAATCCTGGCTCTGGGCGCCACCAGAAACGGCAGCGGAAAGCTCAGCCCGGCACAGGTCCGGCAGGCAGCAAAAGAGCTGGAGGGGGATGCCGCTCCGGAGCAGCTGCTGGGCGCACAAGCGAAGTATTATCGCTATTACCGGGAAGCCTATGAAGCGGTGCTCGGCGGATTGGTGGGAAGCTATGCTATCAGAAAGGCCGATGGCACCTGGGCGGCGGAATATGGGCTGAAAGCCTTTTGCCCGGTGGCGGCAGGCTGGGGATTTTCCCACTGTCAGGATTTCGGAAACAGCCGCAGTTTTGGCTATCGGCGGAAGCACCTGGGCAATGATCTGATGGGGTCCCTGGGCGCGCCCATTGCGGCGGTGGAGGGCGGTACGGTGGAGGCTTTGGGCTGGAACCGCTATGGCGGCTGGCGGGTAGGCATCCGCTCCTTTGACCGGAAGCGCTATTACTATTATGCCCACCTTCGGAAGGATGCGCCCTTTGCGCCGGGACTGCGGGTAGGGGATACGGTCAATGCAGGGGACATCATCGGCTTTATGGGCCGCACCGGCTATTCCGACAAGGAAAATACCAATAACATCGAAGTGGTGCATCTGCATTTTGGCATTGAGCTGGTGTTTGATGAGAGCCAGAAGGAGTCGGACCATGAGATCTGGATTGACGCATATCCTATTGTGGAGCTGCTTCGGCGGCATCCGGTGACGGTGGTGCGGGACGAGGAAACGGGCTACTACCGCCGGGCTTATGCCTATGTAGATTTGGACCGGGAGCTGTTGCCGTCGGAATGAGCTTACAGCTCGGTCAGAGCAATGGGTTTTCTGGGAGCGGTGCGGCGGAATTTGATGTCCGGGTGCCCCAGAACCAGGCAGCGGACCACCTGCTCATTGTCCTTCAATCCCAGCATATTTTGAATGTCCTTGCTTCCGGCGCAGCAGGCGGTGAAATAGCCGCTGTAGAGGCAGCCGAGGCCCAGGGAAGCGGCCATCAGCTCCGTATAAGCGGCAGCAGCAGCAGCATCCCGCACGTCTGTCTTGTCGGAAACGAACATCAAAAGCTGGGGCGCATGGAAAAACAGCGGGTCAAAGGTTTTGTCGTCTTTGCGCTGCTGATTCCAGGCGATAAAGTTGTTCGCACGCCGCAGTTCGTTGGGATCGGTGGCGGTTTTCAGCTGCATAGCGCCCACCTGACCAAGCGCTTCCAGGGCGGCGTCAAGAAGCGCAGGAATGCCTTTGGTGACTGAGATATACCGAGTGCCCTGAAGATTTTTTGCGGTGGGACAGGCTCTGGCGGCGCTCAGAAGCATCGAAAGCTCCTGATGCGTTACCGGCTGATCCGTATAATGGCGGCAGGAACGGCGGGAGTGCATGGCCTCCAGCAGCGATTCCGGATCATGGTGATTGGTAACCGGCGCAATATCGTCGCCCGGAAGCGCGGGGTCCGATACAGCGCCCACGGGACAGATGGCGATACAGTGCCCGCAGCCGATGCAGTTTCCCGGGGCGGTTAAGACAGGGTGATGGTCCTCCATTGTAATGGCACTGGGAAAACAGTCCCAGGCACAGCGTCCGCAGCCAATGCAGCGGGTCATATCCAATTGAATCATAGAAGCTCCTCCGTTCTTGAATTCGTACTTTTATTATACCGTTTTTGTCAAGAAAAGCGTTGGTTTGGGAGATGGGGAGAAAAACACTGTGTGACTGGGAAAACGACTTGCACAGTGTTTTTGCGCCATTCCGGAAAAGCGTGTTTGATATTATCAAATATAAGAATATAATAAAGCTATATCATGAAGTATAGGAATGCCGAAGTGTGGGAATAGGGCAAAACACGACAGATCGCCTTGATTTCTGTCCCGGCAGAAGCCGAAATGAATACCAAATCCATAATAAGGAGGACTCAACACCCATGGAAAATTACAAGTTTTCAACCCTGGAGTATAAGCGCCCTGACCTGGAGGCGCGCCGCGAAGCGCTTGCGCAATGGAAAAATGCGGTGGAGCATGCGGAAAGCTATGACGCACTGCGCAAGCTGATGCTTGAAATCGACCAGGCAAGCTGCGAGCTGGCCACGCAGTATACCATTGCGCACATCCGCCACACCCTGGACACCCGTGACGAATTTTATGAGGCAGAGATTCAGTATCTTCAGGACACGCTGCCCACCCTCAGCGGCGCAGAGGTAGCGCTCAGCGAGGCCATTGCGGCAAGCCCCTTCCGTTCGGACATTGAGCAGGAGTTCGGCAAGCAGTATTTTGTCTCCATGGATTTGCAGAAGAAGCTGTACTGCGAGGAGAATATTCCCCTGCGCCAGCAGGAGAGCCGTCTGACCAATGAATACCAGAAGATCATGGCGACTGCTGAAATCCCCTATGACGGCAAAAAGCTGAATCTCTACGGCGTACAGAAATACTTTGAGCATCCTGACCGGGCCATGCGTGCTGCCGCCGTCAAGGCCTACTCCAAGTTCTATGCGGACAACGAGCCGCGCCTGGAGGAGATTTGGGACGAGCTGATTCGTATTCGTAACCAAATTGGAAAAAACCTCGGCTATGAAAATTACATTCCCGTGGGCTATCTGGAGCAGGGCCGCATGGATTATGGCGAGAAGGAAGTCGCATCCTTCCGGGAGCAGGTGCGTACGGTTCTGGTGCCTCTGTGCCAGAAGCTCTATGACGCCCAGGCGAAGCGCTTGGGGATCGACCATGTGATGTGGCACGACGAAAAGATGGTGTTCCCGGACGGCAATGCCGAGCCTGCGGGCGATGATGAATTCATGGTCAAGACCGCGCAGAAGATGTACCGCGAGATCAGCCCGGAGACTGGGGAATTCATCGACTTCATGATCGACCATGAGCTGATGGATTTGCAGAACAAGCCGGGCAAGGCCTCCACGGGCTATATGACCAGCCTGCCCAGCCTGAAAGCGCCCTTCGTATTCTCCTGCTTCAACCACACGATTTTTGATATGCAGGTGCTGACCCATGAGTTGGGCCACGCCTTTGCAGGCTATATGGCCATGCGCAGCCAGCCTATTTCGGACTATTACAGCGAGTCCACCGATATCGCAGAGATTCACTCCATGTCCATGGAGCAGTTCTCCTATCCCTATGCCGAGTGGTTCTTTGGCGATCAGGCGAATAAGTTCCGCTTTGCCCATTTGCAGGAGGCCATTACCTTCGTACCCTTTGGTGTGGCGGTGGACGAGTTCCAGCATATCTGCTATGCCCATCCTGAGCTGACGCCTAAGGAGCGGACCTATCAGTGGCACCTGCTGGAGGAAAAGTATATGCCCTGGCGCAAGTACGATAACGACGCTTTCATGGAGCGCGGCGGCTACTGGTACCACAAGCTGCACATCTACCTCTATCCCTTCTACTACATCAACTATACGCTCACCACCATGGGCGCGATGGAGTTTAAGAAGAAGTATGCGGAGAACAAAGAGGCGGCATGGCAGGATTATCTGAATCTCTGTAAGGTTGGCGGCAGCCGCAGCTATCTGGAAACGCTGCGCTATGCAAATCTGGCAAATCCTTTTGAGGCCGGTTCCGTTGAACGTGCCTGCGGGTATGCGGAGAAGATTCTGCTGGATCAGATTGCAGCACAGGAGAAGTAAGCGCCATATTGCGCCTTGACACACCAAATAGAACTAGGACCCCCTGCGTGACCATAGCCGCGCAGGGGGTCCTTCCACGATTCTGTTTGCTTATTCGTTGGATTCGATGGGTTCTTCTGTTGCGTTCTCAGGGGTTGTTTCCGAAGGCGTTTCCTCCGCGGACGGCTGTGCTTCTGCCTTGGGTTCGTCCGTGGGTTCGGTGGCAGGGAGCTCTTCCGGCTCCTTCAGGAAGGACATGAACTCGTCGCCGGTGATGGTTTCCTTGGTGAGCAGGAAAAGGGCGATTTCGTCCAAGTGCTCCCGATTGTCCCGCAGCATTTGGCAGGCTTCTTCATAGCACTTACTCAGCAGCTCCCGGATTTCCGCATCAGCCTCTGCGGCGGTGGATTCTGCGCAGTTCATAGCGCTCTGTCCGCCGAGATACTGGCTTTCGGTGGTAGCAAGGGCCATAAGACCAAATTTCTTACTCATGCCGAACTGGGTAATCATCTTCCGGGCCAAATCCGTTGCGCGCTCAATATCGTTGGCAGCGCCGGTGGTCTGGGTTCCGAATACCACATCTTCGGCAGCGCGTCCGCCCAAGAGGGTACGGAGCTCGCCGATGAGCTCTTCCTTGGAGTTGAGGAATTTCTCTTCCTCTTCCATCTGGAGGGTATAGCCCAGTGCGCCGGAGGTATGGGGAACGATGGTGATCTTCTGCACCGGGGCAGTATGCTTTTGCAGGGCCGCCACCAGAGCGTGGCCGACCTCGTGGTAGGAGACGATGCGCTTTTCAATATCCGTCAGGACGGTGCCCTTCTTTTCGGTACCGGCAATAACCGTCTCAAAGGAAACCAGCAGGTCCTCCTGATTGACGGCCTGACGGCCCATACGGACCGCACGGAGGGCAGCCTCATTGACCAGGTTGGCAAGGTCAGCACCCACGGCACCGGCAGTGACCTGCGCAATGCGGTTGAGGTCTACATCCTCGGTGAGCTTAATGTTTTTGGTGTGCACTTTCAGGGTCTGGAGACGACCGGCCAGGTTGGGCTTATCCACAATGATCCGGCGGTCAAAGCGCCCTGCACGGAGCAGCGCCTTATCCAGAATTTCCGGACGGTTGGTGGCGGCGAGGATCACAACGCCCTTGGAGGAATCAAAGCCGTCGATTTCGGAGAGCAGCTGGTTTAGAGTCTGCTCCCGCTCGTCGTTGCTGCCCAGCCGGTTGTCGCGGCTTTTACCGATGGCGTCGATCTCATCAATGAAGATGATGGCAGGGGCCTGCTTGGACGCCTGCTGGAACAGGTCACGGACGCGGCTTGCGCCAACGCCCACAAACATCTCCACAAAATCAGAGCCGGAGATAAAGAAGAACGGAACGCCCGCTTCACCGGCAACGGCCTTGGCCAGCAGCGTTTTACCGGTACCGGGGGAGCCCACCAGCAGCGCACCCTTGGGAATCTTTGCACCGATGGCGGCGTATTTCTGGGGCTTGTGGAGGAAATCAATGATCTCCTGGAGGGATTCCTTGGCCTCGTCCTGACCGGCAACATCGGCAAAGGTGACGCCGGTTTCCTTCTCCATATACACCTTGGCCTTGCTTTGGCCGATATTCATGCCGCCGCCCATTTTGCTGCCCAGGTTCCGCATCAGGAACGTAAACAGGAAATAGATGATGACGAAGGGAAGCACATAGGACAGGAGAATCTGAATGATGGGGGATACCTCATCGACGATTTCCCGATAATACTCTACGTTGTTGGCGTCAAGCAGGGGCAGAAGCTCATCGTCGCTGAGCAGACCCGTATAGTAGATGGTCCGCTGATCCTGGGGAACGTCCTCCTCCTCCTTGGTGGTGATGAGAATGCGGTCCGACTGAATTTCGGCCTCTGCAATTTCACCATCCTCCAGCATCTGCTTGAATTCGTTATAGTTGATTTCCTTGGTCTTGGCCTTTTCATAACTGGTCAGAAGATAGTTAAAAAGAAGCACCATGACAATGGCGAGAACGGCAATGGGCAGGATGGAATTGAACTTTGGCTGGTTCTGATCGTCCTTGCGGCTGCCGTTTTTGTTATCGCGATGATTTGGCGTACTCACAGACACGCCTCCTTTGTTTCAAAGTGAATTATCCCAAGTTCATAATAATTCATTCTACAATATACCATACAATGGTGCCGAAAACAACAAAACTCTTCCAGGGGAGAAGTAAACTTTCTGTTAACGCGGCGGGGAGGAAAGGGCGACAGGCATTGCGGCAATTGAAATTTGGGATGGGCATAAGAAATAAGAAATTTTATGATTGGCGGTTGCGGGATGCATAAAATCTATGCTATAATAACAGAGACTGGGCAAATCAGCAGACCCAGCATCATCCTATGCTGGAGCGCAAAGAATTTTGGAGCATTTGGCTCCAATTTTCAGCGCATTTTGCAGACGCAATGCAATCATAGTTTGAATAGAGCGGAATCGGATTCCCTTATAATATGGAGGCAATATGAAAAAAGAAATCGAAGTCAACGAAAATATGCTGGAGGGGCGCAATGCCGTGACCGAGGCATTGAAGGCGGGCCGGACCATCGACAAGGTGTTCCTTGCATCGGGCGATACCGACAGCACCCTTCGGTATATCGCTTCTCTGGCCAAGAAAAACGGCGCAGTGGTAACCTATTGTGACCGCCGAAAGCTGGATACCATGACCCAAACCGGCGCGCATCAGGGAGTTATTGCCATGGCAGCGGCCCATGACTATGCAACCGTTCAGGATATTCTGGACAGCGCCAAGGAAAAGGGCGAAGCGCCCCTGATTATCATCTGCGATGAGATTACTGACCCCCACAATCTGGGCGCGATCATCCGTACCGCAGAGTGCGCCGGTGCCCACGGCGTGATTATTCCCAAGCGCCGCAACTCCGGCCTGACGGCGGTGGTGGCCAAGGCTTCGGCCGGTGCGATGGAATATATGAAAATCGCCCGGGTCAGCAATCTGACCGCTGCCATCAAAAACCTGAAGGAAAACGGCGTTTGGGTTTACGGCACGGCGGCAGACGGTGCAGCGCCCCTGTATCGGACGGATCTCACCGGGCCTGCGGCGATTGTCATTGGTTCCGAGGGTGAGGGAATGGGCCGACTGGTGTCTGAGTCCTGCGACTTCATGGTCAGTATTCCCATGAAGGGGCATATCAATTCCCTGAATGCGTCCAATGCCTGCGCAATCCTGCTGTACGAGGCTGTGCGGCAGAGAATTCACTGATGGGAAAGGTGGATAGAAGATGTCCCAAGACGAATCCAAATTTGATACAATGCGCCTGATTCAGGGGGCAGAGAATTCCGAACTGTATTCCCTGGCTCGCATTGTGCAGGAGTTTGCAGATCAGGACGCGCCAAAGCCCGCAGAGGCCGAAAATGCCGCAGAGGAAACGATGGCTGCGGCGCAGAAAGCGGAAGTTCAGGCGGCAGTAGAGCCCGCGGCGCAGCCGGTGGCAGAATCTTCGCCCCAGGAGCATGGGGAAGAGGGACTGCCCATCGACGAGGATCAGCCGCCACCGGCATATGAAAATCTCAGCGAATCCCAAATGGCCGACGCCATTGCTCAGGCAGTGGCCCGTTCATTGGGCAACAGCAACACCCGGGTGCAGGTTCCTATAGAGCCCCAGGCACCGGAAAAGCCGGA
This sequence comes from Barnesiella intestinihominis, assembly GCA_963650135.1. Lineage (GTDB taxonomy): Bacteria > Bacillota > Clostridia > Oscillospirales > Oscillospiraceae > HGM13006. The sequence continues at coordinate 105,592 of CAVJLG010000043.1, forward strand.
GCAGCCTGAGGTAATACCGCCAGCAGAGCCGGAGCCGGAACAGCCAAAGGCGGCGCAAACTGTGCACCAGGATGTACCCCGTAAGGCACCCCGGGAAGCACCGGCAGCACAGACGAAGCCGGAAGACGTACCACCTGTCCAGCCGGAGAAGAAAGCAGCCAAGCCCAAGAAAGTGAAAAAGGAAGCTGTGAACAATCCCGGCACAGAACATCAGAAAATTCCCAAGAGCCATGTAAAAACAAGCGTGAGCGCCGCGGAATACATAGGCAGCTTGATTAAAGAGCTGCGCCGCCGTCAGTCCATGGCGCTGCCCAAGCCCGGGACCTCCCTGCGGGGGACGGAAAAACGGCTGGGGACGTTTGTTGGACTGGAGCGGCTGTTGTCGCCGGTGCGCTATGTGGTGATTCTTTTGATGCTGCTGTGCATCGGAGGAAGATCCATCGGCTGGATGACCCTGGGCTTTATGCGGGGTAACACGGCGATTACCATTTCACTCATTGCTACGATTCTTGCAATGATCGCCAGTTGGCAGAGCGTTGTGCGTGCGGTGCGGGATCTATGGTACTGCCGCGCGTCCTATGAAACCTTCCTGCTGCTGGCGACGATTTTAACTGCGGTGGAAGCGCTGGTACTGAAAAATCAGGAGACGTTCCTGCCGCTGATGGCGATTTCCTGGGCCATGGCCGGAACGGCGGAATATCTGCACGACCAGGCGTCCCTTCACTCCCTGCGTGCGGTGATTACCGGCAGAGGGCGCGTGGGGGTGCGGACAGCGGCGGATAAGTGGGAGCATACCGATGTCATCGGCAAAGCGCCTGTGACCACTGCCGGATTTGTACGCCACCAGGCACAGCCGGATATTTGGCACAGCGGAATGGGAATTTTCCTGCCGGTGCTGACGTTTGTTTCGCTGGTTGTCAGCGCTTATCTTTGCGGAAAAACCGGAGCGAATTTCCTGACGGTACTGGTCACGATTCTTGATGTTGCCATGCCGGTTTCACTGGTGGTTTGCTGTGCGCGGCCCTATCACCTGCTTTCCCGGGCACTGCGCGGGAAGGGGGCTGTGGCTGGCTGGTTTGGCATGCAGGGCCTTTCCGGAAAGAAGTCCATGCTGATTTACGATACCGATTTGTTCCCCAGCGGAACCATGCAGCAAACGGGCGTTCGGGCCTATCTGCCCATGGATCCCAGAGAGCTGGTTTCCATCGGCGCAAGTATGGCGCTTCGGGCCAATGTGGGCTTCCAGTCGGTGTTTACCAAGCTGCTGCGGGATATGAACGGCGAAATCTATGATGTATCGGGCTTCCAGGTGCAGGAGACAGGACTGGAGGGCTATATTGACCGCCAGCTGGTACACCTGGGCTCTTATCAGTATATGCAGCTGATGGGCGTGACCTTGCCGAAGCGTGCGCCGAAATATGGCGTTTATATTGCCATTAACCATGAGCTGGCAGGGCTGTTCGGCGTAAAATACCAGGTTTCTCCCGGTGCTGTGGGCGGATTCCGCCGGATAGTGCGGGAGCCTCGGCTGCTGCCACTGCTGGTCACGCGGAATTTCTGCATCAATCCCGGCTTTGTGGAGCATTGGTTCAAAGCGCCGGTGACGCAGATGGGCTGCCCCAAGGCTGAAAGCCGACGGGTGCTGTCTGAGCCTTCGCTGCTGACCCCCGGCGCAACCTGCGGCTTTGTGCTGCAAGAGGGAATCGACGCCTATAGCCGTACCGTGGCTGGCGCTCGGCGGGTGTATCGGATGGGACTGTGGCTGACCATTGCAACGGTGCTGCTGGGACTGGTCCTGGCGGTGCAGACCGTGATTGCCATTTCCTCTGGCGGCGCGATTATTGCGGCGCAGCGTCTGGCAGTTTTAAATATTCTGCTCTATTTGGTGGTAGAAGTTTGGGCCAGAATTGCGGTTCGCGGCTGATCTTGCTGATTAAAAATGCCGCCTCGATGGGATATCGGGGCGGCATTTTGAGAAAAAATAATTTTTTTCGAAAAAGTTCTTGACATTCTGAAAAAATCCTGTATAATAAGCCATGCGAGTTGCGGGTGTAGCTCATCTGGTAGAGCGCCACCTTGCCAAGGTGGAGGTAGCGAGTTCGAGCCTCGTCACCCGCTCCAAGCACCGACAGAATCCTGTCGGTGCTTTTTTTTCGGACAACACTGCGCAATTGCGTCTGCGACCTTCAGCCTATCTTTTGCGCCGGAAATGCGTTTTTTTCTTGAAATACACAAAGTATTCCTGCGAAAAACTGCCTTTTTCTGACGTAAAATCTCAGGCTGAATGTTCTTGCCGAATTGTGCAGGATCACCTGGTTATTTTCCAATTCTAACAGAGGAGAAAGCATATGGATCGGATGATTTCGGAGTTTTTGGAGCTGGCGGCCTATTCTGTGCCTTCTAAGCATGAGGCGGAGATTCGCCAATGCCTGATGGAAAAGCTATTGGAGCTGGGATTCTCGGTTTCTGTGGATGATGCATTCCCTGAGACGCACAGCGGCAGCCTATACGGCTATTTGCACGGGAAGCTGCCCGGAGAGCCGGTTTTATTTACGGCCCATATGGACACGGTCACGCCCTTTGAGAATAAAAAGATTACAGTAGAGCCGGACGGAACGATTCACACCGACGGCACCACCATTTTAGGCGGCGATGATCTCACCGGTGTGGTAGAAATTCTCGAGGCAGTGCGGCAGATTCAGCAGCAGAAGCTGCCGCACCGGGATATTGAAGTGATTTTCACCGCCTGCGAGGAGTATTTTGTGGAGGGGGCGCAGAAGCTGGACTACAGCCGCATTCACTCCCATGAGGCCTATGTGCTGGATACCGACGGAGAAATCGGTACGGCGGTGCTGGCGGCTCCCACCGGAATCCGCGTGATGGCAACCCTGGAGGGGAAGGCTTCCCATGCGGCGCTGAAGCCCGAAGACGGGATCAACGCGGTTGTTATGGCAGCGGACGCCATTTCACATATGCGCCTGGGGCGTGTGGATGCCGACACCACAGCCAATATCGGTATCATCAAAGGCGGGATCAGCGGCAATATCGTGCCGGATCGGTGCTTTGTAGAAGGGGAGACGCGCTCCCTGGTCCATGAATCGGCGCTCAAGCAGCGGGACCATATGGCTCAGTGCTTTCAGGATGCGGCGGAGAAGGCGGGCGGTACGGTCAGCCTGGACATTTCCACGGTATACACTGCGTGGGCGGTAGAAGAAACCGCGCCCATTTGTCAGCGGTTTTGTCGGGCGGCGAATCAGGCGGGGTTGCAGCCGGTATTCCAGCGGGCCTGCGGCGGAAGCGACGCCAGCTTCTTGTCGGCCCACGGGATTTCCTGCCTGGTGCTAGCCACGGGGATGCATGAGATTCACTCCGTCCGGGAATACACCACCGTGCAGGAGATGGAAACCATGGCGCAGCTGGTGCGGCACCTGATGTGTGATTCGGAATAAATATGGAAAGACAAAACGCCACAGCGTACGGGGAGTTCGTACACTGTGGCGTTTTTTGTGCTTAAAGCTGCATAATGGCAGCGTAAGCGGTATTGTTGCAGTTCCGGATGCCCTCGGGATAGAAGCAGTCGCCAATGGACACAACCTGGGGCGCAATACCCTGGAATGCATCGGCGGAAAGGGCCTGTCTGCCGCCGGAAATCACAACGGCGTCGCAGGAAATGGTCTGCGTCTCATGGGGCAGCTTGCTCTTATCCACCTCAGGCATGGGGGGAGGACCGCCGGGACCCTCATGTCCTTCGCCGTTCTCCTCTTCAAAGGCTGCGTGAGGATCAAACGGCTCCTGACGGGGTGGGAAGCCCTCGGGACGGGAATCGGGCATCACGGAAGGTGCGCCCTCCTTCTGGCCCATCATCATGAACATCATGCCGAAATCTCCCTCGAACTTGGGCACATTTAGGGTTACGTCCAGCGTGACACTGTTGGGGGTCACTTCGATGGTTTTGGCGTTGTCGATGTAAGAGAAGTTGGGCTCGTTCTCATAGTCCAGCTCTGTGGCGCGCTTGGAATGGGGGTCGTCAAAGAGCTTTACATCGCCTCGGGTGACCAAGGTGGTCTGATGGCCGGCTTTGGCCAGATACAGGGCAGCCTCCCGTCCGGTATCGCCGCCGCCGATGACCACTACATTATGGCCCAGCTCCTGCTCTTTGCCGAATACGTCCTCAGCCAGATAAACCTTGGCGTTATCGGCGCCCGCTACGGGAATCCGCTTGGCCGTGGAGCCCAGGGCAGCGATGATTACATCATAGCCCTGATCCTTCAGCAGCTCGGGGGTGGCTTCAGTGTTCAGATGTACCGTGACATTGGACTTTCCGATTTCCCGAATCAGCCAGTTCTTATAATCCTTGAGATTCCACTTGAAATTTACAAAATCCGCAAATTTCAGCTGGCCGCCCAGGGAACCGGACTTCTCATACAGGGTCACGGTATGGCCCTGCTCCACGCCGAACAGCGCCGCACGCATACCCGCAGGACCGCCGCCGATGACGGCAATGTTCTTCTTCTCACCGGAGGGGTGGAACATCCGATCCAGCATATGATGGTACCCAGCCAGGGGGTTTACAGCGCAGAAGCTGCCATGGCAGCCGTTGCACAGCAGGCAGGGGGTAATATCCTCACCGTGACCGGCCTTGATTTTGTCGTAATAATGCTCGTCGCAGATAAATGCCCGGGCCATGGATACGCAGTCGCATTTGCCCTCGGCAATGAACCGGTCAATGAGATCGGGATCGTGGAAGCCGCCCACAGGAGAGAATGCGCATTGGATGCCGCGCTCCTTGGCCGCAGCGGCGAACTGGAGATTATAGGGCGCGTCCTTCTGGAGGTTGTGGCTGTTTACATGGGTGTAGGAGCCGTCCCAGCCGCGAATCTGGAAGATGTCTACCAGGCCCTCACAGAGCTTACAATAGATCAGCCAGTCCTCCAGGGTATAACCGACCTCTTCGGTGGCGGAGGTCTGACACTCGATCAGGAAGTCCTGACCGCAGGCCTCCTTGATCCGGCGGAATACCTCCAGCGTCAGGGTGGCGCGCTCGGTCATGGTCTTGCCGCCGTATTTGTCGGTGCGGTGATTGAACCAGGGGCTAAGGCTACAGGCGAGAATGCTGCCGCGATAGCAGGCGTAAATGGTCACGCCGTCAAAGCCCATGCCCTTAAAGTAGACGCTGGCGTTGACAAAATCCTGAATCATACCCTCCAGCCGCTCGGCGGAAATGGCGGGCTTTTCAAAGAGGTTTGCGGAATAGTCGCCGGACATGGGAATGGCGTTCCAGTCGGGAACGTCGGAAATCATCACATTCTGGGGCTCGATGGCCATCATCGAAGCGGTGGCCAGGCTGCCCTGGGCATGGATTTTATCGATGATCTCCATATAAGCTTTGCGGCTTTCGGGATCGTCCATGTGGCAGGGGGCCATGCGGCTGTAGTTGCCGTCACAATCGGGCAGCGCGCCGACGCCCACGCAGACCAGGGCTGCGCCATTCCGGGCAAGGTGCTCATAGAAGGGGCCGGAGAGCTCCGGTTCCATTTCGTCGGAGGAGACGCATTTGGAGTTGAGCATACGGTTTTTGAGCGTGACGTTTCCGATTTTCAGCGGAGAAAGCAAATGCTCATAGGTTGACATATTCTTCATCCTTTCTGGGGTCATGTAGAATCATCGGGGGAGAAGAAGGTTCTCCCCCGAAAATCAGTATTAGCCGTTGGCAGCGTCGTAAGCAGCCTGCTCCAGCTCGATGCACTCGTCGATGCCCATGTCCTTCAGGTTGGAAATGAAGGTATCCCACTGGGAATCGATGTCGCTGTCGCCGTTGGCAAACTGAGAAATCATCTGGTTGGCATAGGTCATAATGTCGCTGGCCTTATAGCTCTCGGCTTCCTTCTGCTCGGTGGTCATGGTGACGTTGCTGGAGATTGCCATGGTGCCGTCGAGATTAGAGGTCCATACGTCCCAAGCCTCGTTGACCAGGTCGGAGTTCAGATAAGCGCTGCGGTACCGAAGCATCAGAGAGGGCATGGTGCCGAATGCGCAGCGGCAGCGCATATAGTTGGAGGCGGAGAGGCCGAATTCGTTGTTTACAACAGCATCGGTAAACAGAGGAGTGTTGTTTTCGTCCTGGGTGTAATCCACATCCTCCAGGCCGAAGTTATAGAATGCAATGCCGTCCTCGGAGAACCAGTAGTCCAGCCAAGCCATGGCAACCTCGGGCTCCTCGCAGGCGGAACTGATGGAGATGGCGGTGATGTCGTCGGCAGGAGCCAGGGTCATTTCGGTGAGGTGCTGCATATCGCCCTTGTTCTGAACGGGGGAAGCCATGCAGACCACGGGAACGGTATAGTTATCGATGCCCTCGCCGGAGGTGCACCATACGCCCATCTGATCGGAGGTGATCTGACCGCTGAGATAGCTGGAGAAGGGGTCGTACTCAATGGAAACGAAGTCGGAGTCCATCAGGCCCTCTTCATACCAATCGTGCAGCATGGTGAGGTAATCCCGATAGCCGTCCTCCAGGAAGGAGCATTTTACCACGCCGTCTTCCACAAAGTAGGGAAGGCTTGCGCCGCTGCCGCCGTTTCCGCCGGAGCCGCTGACGTTATAGGTGGCAACATTATAGCCCTCGGTGAGGTTGGTAATGGTGCAGTTTTTGTTCATGTAAATGGCGGTGGAACAGTTGTACTTATCCTTGAAGGCCTTCAGCACGTCGTGCAGCTCGTCATAGGTTTCGGGAACGTCCAGACCGCATTCCTCCAGCCAATCCTTCCGCAGGACCAGGCCCTGGTTGTTGATGAAGCTGTCATAGGTGCCCATGAACTGGAGCACCATGCCATCGGTGAGATAATAGCGCGTCTCATCGGCGTTGGAGTGAATGAGATGATTGTAGTTGGGGGCATACTGTGCAAGATCATCGGTGAGATCCAGAATAATATCGTCGCTGAGTGCGCCGGACAGACCAGTGGAGTAATAAGTGCCCAGATTCTTGATGAGGTCCGGGTAATCACCGGCAGCCAGAATCACGTTGTACTGCTCGGAAGCGGTAAAGAAGTTGACCTCGGTGGTTTCTACATGTACGCCGGTACGCGCTTCCAGCTCCTGCATGTATTCGAAGTCATTATAATTGTTGATACCCAGGTTGGCAAGATCGCCCATGAGGTTTACGGCGGAGGTAAGCATGGTCAGCTCGGTACCGTCCTCAGAAATGGGGAGGCTTACCTCATTGGTATAATCCAGCTCGGCCTTGTCGCTGCCCGGGAAGGTAAGGTTGTGAACGGAAACAGGTGCCTCATCCGTGGCGGATGCCGCTTCGGATGAGGCTTCTACCGCGGTGGTTGCCTGAACCGGAGCGGAGGCAGCAGAGCCGTCCTTGGCGGAGGCTTCGGGGGCTGCGCTGGAGGCAGAGGTTCCGGTGGAGCCGCAGCCGGACAGCAGGGAAAGACCCATTGTGACCGCAAAGGTCCATGTTAATAGTTTTTTCTTCATGATGTTCTCCTTCATGCAGGTATTTGGATGAAATCCATGGGTTTCATTATAGCGAGCTGCATAGAGGGGGAAAGGGCCGATTTCTGCGGAGTGTGACGTTTTTTGCAATGTGCGGTCAAATTCCCGGTTTTCACACGGGCGCACCATGCCGAAAGAACGGAAAAAAGCGCCAAAAGAGCGATGCAAAAACTGCACCGCTCCTTTTGCGTGATCTGACCTATAAGCCGGGTTCTGTAATCGACAGCCATCTATCTAGGCGTATCGTTGCCGATACGCTCCAGCCACCTAAGCGGAAGCAGCCGGGCAAGCCTTGCTTCCATTGCGGTGTTGCTCCGGATAGAGTTTACAGGGCTGCGCGCTTTCACACGGCAGCCGGTGAGCTCTTACCTCGCCTTTCCACCCTTACCCCTGGCGCGCCAGTGCACTATCATGCGAGCGTAAACGCTCATAAAGGTTGACATAGTGATGGCGAACACCAAAGGCGGTATATCTCTGTTGCACTTTTCCTGTAGTCGCCTACGGCGGGCGTTACCCGTTATCCTTGCCCTATGGAGCCCGGACTTTCCTCACAGGGGGCCTTTCGGCGCACCCTCCGCGGCTGTCCGGTCAGGTCACGCCCATTATCATACTGTAATTCTTGGGTATTGTCAAATGCTTTAGTAGATAAAATATGCCCTTCGCTTATCAAAGTAGGTATAATTCAGCGCAAGCGTAATCAGGTTAAGCAGCGGAATTTGCAGCGTGGCGTCTTGATTGAGCGCGGGGCAGAGCAGTGCATTGAGCAGCAGAATCAGCAGCGGAATCAGGGCGTCAGCCACCAGATAAATATAGTATAGCATGGGCCCGCGCCGGCGATAGTTGGCTAAGAAGCTCCGGACCACAAGGACATAGGCGCACAGGGCAAGGGAGGAGGCCGTTGCAATTACCGTGCAGAAAATGGCACCTTGGAGACAGTACATGGAAAAACCTCCTTCTTTTGCTCTATTTATCAAGATTCGGCATACTTTGCAATGGGACGAAAGGGGTTGGCCCAAATCCATTGCAAAATACCGCGGAATCGTGTACAATATCACATTGGCTATATAAATGAACAAAAGGACTGATCGGTTATGACAGTAAATGAATATTTTGAAGCGCTCAAGGGAAAGCGGGTCTGCGTCATCGGACTTGGCATCAGCAACCGCCCGCTGGTTAAAATGCTTCTGGAGCGGGGCATTCCGGTGGAGTGCCGGGACCGCACCCCCAGAGAGAAGCTGCTGCCCGAGGTATTGGAGCTGGAGCGTCAGGGCGCAAAGCTGACCCTGGGCGACGACTATCTGGAGCATATTGAGGCAGACGTGGTATTCCGTACCCCCGGCCTGAACGCTTTCTGCCCCCAGTTGATGGCGCTGCGGGAGAAGGGCTGTACCGTTACCTCGGAGATGGAGGCATTCTTTGCGGTTTGCACCTGCACGATTATCGGCATCACTGGCTCCGACGGTAAAACCACCACCACTACCCTGATTGCAAAGCTCTTAGAGGGCGCAGGGAAAACGGTATACTGCGGCGGCAACATCGGAACGCCCCTGCTGCCTCTGGCGGAAAAAATGCAGAAGGACGATGTGGCCGTGGTAGAGCTTTCGTCCTTCCAGCTCATGGGCATGACCCAGAGCCCCCATGTGTCGGTGGTGACCAACCTGTCTCCCAACCATCTGGATATTCATAAGGACATGGAGGAGTATGTCACCGCCAAGGAGAACATCTACCTCCATCAGACTGCCGAGGATACGGTGGTGCTGAATTTGGATAATGAGATCACCAACAGCTTTTTGCCCAAGGCCAAGGGTCATGTGATGCAGTTCTCCCGCCTTGGCCGTCCGGAAAAGGGCTATTATCTCCGGAATGACGGTATGATCTGCCGGGTAGACGGCGAAGCGGAGACGGAGATTTTCCCTGCCGACGAAATTCTGATTCCCGGGGTGCACAACATCGAAAACTATATGGCTGCATTCTGCGCCGTGGATGGGCTGGTTCCGGTAGCGGTGATGGAACACCTGGCGAAGACCTTTGGCGGCGTGGCCCATCGGATTGAACTGGTGCGGGTGAAGGACGGCGTAAAGTATTACGACAGCTCCATTGATTCCTCCCCCAACCGCACCAAGGCCGCTCTGCGCAGCTTCCACCAGAAGGTGATTATGGTGGCCGGCGGCAAGGATAAGGGCATTGGCTATGACGACCTGGGCCCGGAGCTGCGGGAGCATGTGAAGCTGCTGGTGCTTACCGGTATGACCGCCGGGAAAATCCGTGCTGCGGCGGAAAAGGTCCCCGGCTATGACGGAGCCAATCCGGAGATTCTGGATGTAGAAGAATTTGATGACGCCATCCGGGCTGCTGCGGCCCGTGCAAAGGACGGGGATGTGGTGATTCTCTCTCCTGCCAGCACCTCCTTTGACCGGTTCCGGAATTTTGAGGAGCGGGGCGATCGTTTTAAGAAGGTTGTGATGGAGCTTTGATGGAGCTATCTGAGGTACTAATGGCCCTGTCCCGGGCGAATGGCGTTTCCGGGCAGGAGGATGGGGCAGTTGCGGCGGCAAAGGCATTTCTGGAGCCGCTGGTTGACCGGACAGAGATTACGCCCCTGGGCAATCTCATCGGCTATCGTGCGTCCAAAAAGCCGAACGCGAAAACCGTACTGCTGGACGCTCATCTGGACCAGGTGGGATTGGTGGTGACCGGGCAGAAGAACGGCCTTTTGACCTTTACCGGCGGCGTTGGGGGCGTGGATGATCGGATGCTCCCGGGGCTCCAGGTAATGGTGCTGACTGACCCCATGCGCCATGGTGTGATTTCCTGCGGCGGGCCGGATGCAGACGAGGATAAGCCCATTGCACGGAAGGATCTGCGCATTGACTGCGGCATTTCGGAGGAAGAGGCAAAGGCCATTCCCGTGGGCACCCGCATTGCCTATGCCACAGAGCCCTGGACCGTGGGCAGCCACTTCTTTGGAAAATCATTGGATAACCGCAGCTGCTATCTCTCACTGCTGCGTGCCATGGAGCTGACCAAGGACGAGGCGCTTCCGGTGAATGTTGCCGTGTTGGGCAGCGTACAGGAAGAGCAGGGGGGACTGGGTGCGCTGACCGGCGCTTATGCCATTCACCCGGATGTGGCGCTGGTGGCAGATGTGACCTTTGGCGACAGCCCGGATTCTCCCAAGGGGTTCCCGTTGGGCAGCGGCGCTGCCATAGGCTATAGTCCGGTGCTGGATCGGGACTATACCCGCAGACTCCAGCAGCTGGCGGAGCGGGAGAAGATTCTCTATGTGCGGGAAGTGATGTCCGGCAGTACCGGCACCAATTCCATGCATACGCAGATTGCAGGAGACGGCGTTCCGTCGGTGCTGCTGTCCCTGCCGCTTCGGTATATGCACACCCCCGTGGAGGAAATTGACCTTCGGGACGTGGAGGCGGTGGCGCAGCTGATTGCGGCCTTCCTTCGTAGCTTTGGAGAGGAGGAGTGGACATGCTGACAACCATGGAACAGCTTTCCCATTTGACGGCTCCCTCCGGCTGGGAAAACAGCGTTCGGGATGTCATCAAAACGTATGCCGATCAGCGGGGATTTTCCTATGAGACGGACCGCCTAGGCAATCTCCTGGTGCATGTGCCGGGAGCGCATGCGCCCAAAGTGCCGATTTTGCTGGCGGCGCATATGGACGAACCCGGCTTTATGGTGGAGGAGATCACCAAGGAGGGCCTGCTGAAATTTGGCCTAATGGGCAGCATTGCCCGGCGGAATATTCTGGGCCGACAGGTGATGGCCGGAGACGATGGCTATCGCGGCGTAGTTGGACTGCGGCCCATCCATCTGACCACTGCGGAAGAGCGGAAAAAGCTCCCCAAGGTGGAGGATTTGTATATTGACCTGGGCTTTGCGGATAAAAAGGAAACGGAAGCGCACATTCAGCTGGGAGAATCCGGCGTATTTGCAGAGCCGTTCCGGGCTCTGGGCAATAAAGTGCTGGGAAAAGCGATGAGCCGCAGCGTTGGATGCGCGGTGCTGCTGAAGCTGATGGAGCAGGCGCTTCCGGTGGATGTGACGTTGGTATTTACGGTGCAGCATCATGTGGGCTGTCGCGGCGCTTATGGCGTAGGCGCCGGATATGAGGGGAATTATGTAGTGCTGGATACCTGCCCGGGCACATCCGGCGACGGGGAGCTTCCAGAGCTGGGCAAGGGCCCGGTGATTCCCAGAATGGATAAAAATGCGATGTTTGATCGGGAGCTGACGAAAAAACTGCTGGCTGCCGCTAAGGCCATTCCGGTGCAGTCCGCTGCGCGGACAGAAGCAGCCGGTGACGGCGGCGCGATTCAGCAGTCCGGCCATGGAAACCGGGTTGCGGCGCTGTATTGCCCCGCAGCCTATGACAGAGCGCCCTGCCAGATGGTGGCCCCCAAGGATGCTGAGCGGATGCTGGCAGTTTTGACGGGCTTTTTAGAGGAGGCAGCACAATGATTGAAACATTAAAAACGCTGACGGCGCTCTATGGGCCTTCCGGCAGTGAGCAGCCGGTTCAGGCGTGGATTCTGCGCTATCTTCAGGAGAGAAAAATTGACGCCCATACCGATGCACTGGGAAATATCATTGCGAAAGTGGGCGGAAGCGGCAAAAAGCTGGTGTTTTCTGCCCATATGGATACCGTTGGCGTGATGCTGACAGACATCGACAAGGACGGTTACGGCAAGTTCAGCGCCGTCGGCTGGCTGGACCCGGCCACCATCGCCCATACGCCGGTGCGTTTTGAAAACGGAACGGTTGCTGCCATCTGCATTCAGGACGATAAGGTAGGCAAGGAGCTCAAGGCCAAGGATTTGTACCTGGATTTCGGTACCGGCTCCAAGGAAGAAACGGAGCAGCTGGTGACGGTTGGGGATACGGCGGCATTTGTGCCCCGTTTTCTGGAGACGAATGGTCGAATCCTGTCCACATTTCTCGATAACCGCGCCGGTTGTGCGATTTTGCTCCAGGCGCTGGATCAGATGAAGGACCTCAAGAATGAAGTTTATTACGTCTTTTCCGTGCAGGAGGAGGTCGGTACCCGTGGCGCAGGCCCCGCTGCTTTTGGAATTCAGGGCAGCATTGGCATTGCGGTAGATGTGACTGCGGTGGACGATGTGCCGGGCTCCATCCACGATGGAACGGCAGTTCTGGGAAAGGGAGCCGGAGTAAAAATTCTGGATCACAGCGCCCTGTGCCGTCCGGAGCTGATTGCCGCAATGGACAAGCTTGCAAAAGAACACGATATCCCTGTACAAAAGGACATTATGACCGGCGGCGGTACCGATGCAGGCCCTATGGCCCAGTCCGGCGCCGGTATGGCGGTGGGCGGAATCTCGCTGCCCTGCCGATATACCCATGCGCCCATTGAGGTGTGCGATAAAAATGATATGGAAGCCTGCGTTCGTCTGGTGGCGGCGCTGGCAGAAACGGAGTTATAACATGGTTTCAGAGGAAACAAGAATCCTTGCACAGAAGGTAACGGAGAAGGCAAAGCCGATTTTTGACCGGATCGACGCCGTTGCCGAGAAAAATGCCGAAAAAATGCTGGAAGCGTTTCAGGAGTACCGGGTCAGCGCGGCGCATTTGGTGGGCACCACCGGCTACGGCTATGACGACCTGGGCAGAGATACGTTGGATAAGATTTTTGCCAAGGTGTTTCGGGCGGAATCCGGCCTGGTGCGCAGTCAGTTTGTAAACGGCACCCATACCATTACCTGCGCGCTGATGGGCATTCTGCGCCCGGGTGACACGGTGATTTCGGCGTTTGGCCCCCCTTATGACACCCTACAGAGCGTTTTGGGCATCACCGGAAACGCACCCGGCAACTTCCGGGAGATGGGCATTGCCTACCGTCAGGTGGATATGACCGAGGATCTCCGTCCGGATATCCCCGAGATCTGCCGGGCGGTGCAGGAGCCCCATGCAAAGCTTTTGATGATTCAGCGGTCCCGGGGCTATTCCCTGCGTGCGGCGCTGACGGTGCGGGAGATCGGCGAGATCATTGCAGCAGCCAAGGAGGCAAATCCGGATATTCTGGTGTTCGTGGACAACTGCTATGGTGAGTTCGTGGAGGACATCGAGCCCACGGAGGTGGGCGCGGACATCATGGCAGGCTCGCTTATCAAGAATCCCGGCGGCGGAATTGCCCCCACCGGCGGATATATTGTCGGACGGGAGGACCTGGTAGAGGCGGCGGCCATGCGGCTGACCTGCCCGGGCATCGGACGGGAATGCGGCTGCACGCAGGACGTAAACCGCCTTTTGTATCAGGGCTTCTTTATGGCGCCCCATGTGACGGCGCAGGCGCTGAAAACCGCGGTATTTTGCGCCGGAGCAATGGAGGAAAAGGGCTTTGAGACGTCTCCTGCGATGGATGCGGTCCGGGGCGATATTGTGCAGACCGTAAAATTCGGCAGACCGGACCTGATGCGGGCGTTTTGCCGGGGCGTTCAGATGGGCGCGCCGGTGGATTCCTATGTGACCCCGGAGCCCTGGGATATGCCCGGCTATGAGGACCAGGTGATTATGGCGGCGGGTGCATTTGTGCAGGGCGCATCCATTGAGCTCAGCGCCGACGGCCCTATGCGTGACCCCTATATGGCTTATCTCCAGGGCGGCATTACTTATGAGTCCGGAAAGCTGGGCATTCTCCTGGCGCTGGAGCAGCTGGGGCGGCTTGAGGGAACGGTATGAAAATTTTTGACTGGCACCGGGAAAAGCGCTGGACCCACTGCACGGCGGTGATCGTTGCGGCGGGCAGCGCCACACGGATGCGGGGCGTGGACAAGATCATGGCGGACCTGGACGGCGAACCGGTGATTGCCCATACCATCCGCAGCTTTGAGCAGGCCCGGTGTATTGACGAGATTGTGGTGGTGGCCAGAGAGGACCGGCTGGAGCAAATGCGCGCGCTGGTGGAGGAGAAGAACTTCCAAAAGGTCAGCGCCATTGTCGCGGGCGGAAAGGACCGGATGGAGTCGGTGCAGGCGGGACTGAATGCAGCCAGCCGGGAGACGGTTTTGGCGGCAGTGCAGGACGGCGCAAGACCGCTGGTGACAGAGGACATCATCTGCCGGACGGTGGATATGGCTCTGTCCTATCACGCGGCGGCCCCTGCGGTTCCTGTGAAGGATACCATTAAGGTGGTAGGCGAGGACGGAAGGGTGGAGAGTACGCCGGACCGTTCCACCCTTCGCGCCGTCCAGACCCCCCAGGTGTTTGACCGGGATTTGCTGGTGGCGGCATGGCAGCGGGCGAAAAAGGAAAAGCTCCAGTATACCGACGATTGCAGCGCCATGGAGGGAATGGGGGTTCATGTCTACCTCACCGAGGGCAGCGAAGAGAATTTGAAAATCACCACGCCTCTGGATTTAAAAGTTGCAGAGCTGATTTTGGAAGGGAGAAAAGCGGCATGCGAATCGGACACGGCTACGACGTCCACAAGCTCACCGAAGGACGCAAACTGATTCTTGGCGGCATTGAGGTGCCTCATACCTTGGGCCTGTTGGGCCATTCCGACGCGGATGTGCTGACCCATGCCATCATGGATTCCATTCTGGGGGCTGCGGCATTGGGCGATATTGGTCAGCACTTTCCGGACAACGACGATCGGTATTTGGGTGCGGACAGCACAGAGCTGCTGCGGCATGTGATGGTGCTGATTCGGGAAAAGGGCTATCGCATTGGCAACCTGGATGCTACCATCATTGCTCAGAAGCCCAAGCTGATGCCCTATCTTCCCATGATGCGGAAGAAACTGGCAGAGGTGATGAAAATCCGGGAAGACCAGCTGAATCTCAAAGCAACCACGGAAGAGCATATGGGCTTTACCGGACGGCAGGAGGGAATTTCTGCCCACTGCGTTTGCCTGCTGGAAGAAATGTGACAGAATTTGCGGAAAAATCATATCATGCTCATGGAGGGGATTCTATGAGCATGATTTTTTTCACCTTTCGGGCGCAAACCGGCGCTCGAACAGGCGCGATGATACTGAGCAATGCTGGGATTTCCGGTATGGTTGGGCGAACGCCGGGGTTTTTATCCACCGGCGGCTGCGGCTATGGAATTCGGGTGGCGGCAAGGGACGGAAAACGGGCGGCAGCGATCCTGCGGGCCGGGGGGCATCCCTATGAACGGAGCTATTATCTCGAGGGCAATCGGGGCAGGGAGGTGCAGCTGTGATTTATCTGGACAATGCCGCTACCTCTATGCCAAAGCCCAAAAGCGTGGAGCGTGCGATGGCATGGGCACTGAACCATCTGCCGTCGCCGGGGCGGGGCAGCAGCTCTGGGGCAGATGCGGCGGCTGAGGTGATGTTTTCCCTGCGGATGGAGGCTGCGGCGCAGTTTCACTGTCAGCCGGAGCAGGTGGTGCTGACCTCCTCCTGCACCCACGGACTGAATATCGCCATTAAGTCGCTGGTGGGCCGGGGGGACCGGGTGGTGGTGTCCTGCATGGAGCATAATGCCGTGATGCGCCCGCTCTATGCCATTGGGGCGGAGATTCATGTGGCAGGGCATCGGCTGTTTGACCGGGAAAATATACTGGAGGAACTGAATGAGCTGCTGACTCCGGATACAAAGCTCTGTATTATGACCCATGTATCTAATGTGTTCGGTTGGACGCTGCCGGTGGAAGAGACGGCGGCGCTCTGCCGGGAAAGGGGCATCCCGTTTGTGCTGGATGCGGCCCAATCGGCGGGGTGCCTGGACATTGATATGGGAAAGCTGGGTGCGGCGTTTATTGCCATGCCTGGGCATAAGGGCCTGATGGGGCCTCAGGGCACCGGATTGCTGCTGTGCGGCGGAGAGACGAAAACGCTGCTGGAGGGCGGCACCGGCAGTATTTCCCGCCAGATGGAGATGCCGGAATTTCTGCCGGATCGGCTGGAGCCCGGCACCCATAATATGCCCGGAGCGGCGGGATTGCTGGCGGGACTTCGCGGGGTGCGGCAGCTGGGCACGGCGGAAATTCTCCGGCGGGAACGGGAGCTCTGTGCCCTGGCGGCGAAAAGGCTGGGGCGTATTCCCGGAATTCGGCTTTATCAGGGGGAGAATCAAACGGGAGTGCTGTCCTTTGTGGCGAAGCATACGGACTGCGTGCTGTTTGGGGAAGAATTGTCCCGCCGGTGGGACATTGCCCTGCGCAGCGGACTGCACTGCGCTCCGCTGGCCCACCAAACGGCGGGTACGCTGGACACCGGCACCATACGGGTGAGCTTTGGGCCGAAAAATCGGCGGAAAGACGTGGAAATCCTGGCGGAAGCGGTAGAGCGGCTATGTCAGGAGCAGAAGTTACCCTAGGGGCAATCCGTCTCCTGTTAAAATTCTGTGAAGACGTAAAAAACACGTCCATCAGCCTTGCGATTTTTTTCCTGTTCCGTTATAATGATAAGTAAACGTAATCCGCACGGAACGGAGATGTACGCCATTGAATGCACTAAGCCTACTGTGGAGTAAAATTCTGCGGTTTGTTACCATTATCAATTTTCCCACGGATTTATTGGATATTGCCATCGTCACCTTCTTAATCTATAAGCTGCTGCGTCTGTCCAAATCCCGCACGGTGAACCAGATTGTGAAGGCCGTGGTGGTTCTGCTGGTGGTCAGCTATGTATCCGACGCCCTTGGGCTCAATACGCTGAACTATATCATCAGCAAAACCATTGAGGTTGGACTCATCGCCCTGGTGGTTGTGTTCCAGCCGGAGCTTCGGCGGCTGCTGGAGCGGCTGGGCGGCAGCAGCATTAAGGGCCTGTTTGTCCCAAAGACCCAGGTCAGCGATTTGACCCATACCATTAACGAGACGGTTGCCGCATGTCGCAGCATGTCACGGCAGAAGATCGGCGCGCTGATCGTATTTGAGCGGCAGACCAATCTGGAGGAATATTTCAAAACCGGCACCGTGGTGGACGCCACGGTATCCTCAGAGCTGCTGAAAAATATTTTCTTTCCCAAGGCGGCGCTCCATGACGGGGCAGTGGTCATTCGCAGCGGGCGGATTGCGGCGGCCGGCTGTGTGCTGCCGCTGACCCAGAATCCGGATCTGAGCCGTGACCTGGGCACCCGGCATCGGGCCTCCATTGGCATTACCGAGCATTCCGATGCGGTGGTTGTGGTGGTATCGGAGGAAACGGGCGTGATCTCCTGCGTGGTAGGGGGCAATCTCCGGCGGTATCTCACACCGGAAACCCTGACCAAGCTGCTTCGGACTGAGCTGATGGCTGAGGACGTGCAGCCCATCCATCACAGAGTACGTGATTTCTTCAAAAAATCCAAAAAGAATCAGGAAGACGACAGCCATGAAACGAAATAAAATCATATCTCTGCTGCTGTCCGCTGTCATTGCGCTGAGCCTGTGGGTCTATGTGGTGACCACGGTTACGCCGGAGGACAGCCAGTGGATTCGGAATATTCCCGTGACCTTTGCCAATGAAGACGGCCTGTTCTCTGACCGGAATCTGACCCTGACCCAGGGGCGGAATGCCACGGTGGACCTCAAGGTCTATGGAAAGCGCCAGGATCTTTTAAAGCTCAGCAACAGCAATATCACCATTACAGCGGATCTGTCCGATGTGCTGGGGCCCGGAGAGTGGCAGCTGCGGTATACGGTGGAAATGCCGGAAACCGTCAGCGATAACGATATCTCCATTGAAGCCCGCAGCGCCTATGAGGTGGATGTGCAGGTGGATTTGCTCAGCGTCAAGGAAATTCCCGTGCAGGCGGTGTTCCAGGGCAGCGTGGCGGACGGCTATGTGCAGGATCCCATTGAGCTGGAATACGATACCCTGGAAATCAGCGGCCCCCAGGACCAGGTGTCCCAGGTGGACCATGCCCAGGTGGTGCTGGAGCGGACGAATCTCAGTAAAACCGTGTCCGATTCGCTGTCCTACACGCTATTGGATGAAGACGGAAACGAGATTGAATCGGATGAGATTCATTGCAGCGTAGATAAAATCGGTGTTATGATGACGGTAAGCCTGGTGAAGGAGCTGCCGCTGACGGTACAGTTTATTGACGGCGGCGGCGCAACGGAAGAACATGTGGTATCCTCCATTGACCCGGCTACTATTACTGTAAAAGGCTCGGCGGAGGAGCTGGAGGGAATGAACTCCCTGAATATCGGCAATATCGACTTGAGTACCGTGCCCACCAATACGGCGTATACCGGGACCTTTAACATCGTCCTGCCGGATAATCTCACCAATATGACTGGCGCAGAAACGGCAGACGTTACGGTAGAGCTGAAAAACCTCAAGGAAAAGACCCTGCGGGTAACCAATCTGGAGCTGGCCAATACACCCTCGAACCTCAAGGCGGCATTGGGCACCGTGTCGCTGCAAATTAAGGTGCGCGGCCCGTCGGACGTGATGGACGCGGTGACGGCCAGCAGCATTCGTGCGGTGGCGGATCTGAGCTCCATCGGCACCTCCACCGGGCAGTTTAGCGTGCCGGTCGATGTGTATGTAGATGGCTTCAGCGGTGTGGGCGCTATGGGCAACTACAGCGTTCTGGTTTCGATTTCGGAGCCAACGGAGTCGGATGATACCGCTGTTGCCGTGGATGTCAGCCCCAGCGACGGCGGAGAAGCCAGCCCGGCCCCGCAGGAGTAAGGCATGAAACAGAAGGTAATGGTGCTGTCTACCAGCGGTAACACGGCAAAGGTTTCCTATCATCGTCCTACAGCTTGTCATGGAGATTGCAGCAAATGCGCAGGCGGCTGCGGTGCTATGGCGGCCCAGGAGGAGCTCATCGTTTCGGCGGAGAATCTCATTGGGGCCAAGGTTGGCGATTCGGTGTATATCGAAGGGGAGACGAAAAAGGTCGCCTGGGCGATTTTACTGGTGTATGTGATCCCGGTCATCCTGTTTCTGGGGGGATATTTCCTGGGGCAGCGCTGGGGCCACGGAAATTTGATTGGCATTTTGGGTTTCTTTCTGGGGCTGATTCTTGCGGTGCTGGAAAGTCGGCGGCAGAAAAAGCGCGGGCAGGAGATACAATATCAAATCGTTTCCTATGCATAAAAGCAGAACAAGGGACTGTTGCAATGGCAGCAGTCCCTTTTCCTATTCTCCTATGGAATGAATCACAATAGAAATAGAATTGCAATCATTCTGAAATGAAAATATAATGGAAGCATCAAAACCTGGATATGGAAGCGACAAATCGGCGCTTCTCAGGAAGGAGAATGCAATATGAATTGGAAACGCGGATTATCTCTGCTGTTGGTACTGACCATGCTGACGGCGGTACTTACGGCTTGCGGCGGTGGGACAACATCGGCGGCATCCTCGGTCCCTGCGGCAGCGGAGACGGAGGCGAGCACCCCTGCAACACCCGAAGCGCCCAAGCAGCCGGTAGCAGAAGCATCTACTGCGGAGCCTGGCAGCGAGATGGAATCGGCAGCACCGGAAGCAGTGGAACCTCAGCTGGAAGAGGTGGAGCTTCCGCTGTTTGAGGAAACCCGGACCTATACCATGTGGACCATGCTGCCCTTCTTTATGAACGGCCTGGTGTCCGATATGGCAACGGATATCAACAATATGAAGCTGCTTCAGGAGAACTGCAATGTAAAGCTGGAGGTTACCGCGGTGGGGGACAGCGTGGTATCCGAGCAGTTTAATTTGATGGTGTCCTCTGGCGATTATACGGACATCATTTCTGACGGCGTTTCCCATTATTCCAAGGGCTATGATGCTGCCATTACCGACGATATCATTATCGATCTTTATGACCTTGCTAAGGAGTACGCGCCCAACTATCTCTATTACCTGGACACTGACCCGTCCCTGCGTGCGGCGCTGATTACCGACAATGGCTGCCTGCCCACGGTTGCCACCATCTATAAAGAATCCGGCTGCGAAAACGGCGGCATTCTGATTCGCGGCGATTGGCTGGAGGAGCTGGACATGGAGCAGCCGGAAACCTATGACCAGCTGCACGATTATGTGCAGGCCTGCATGGAGAAGTACGGTGCACAGGGCATTACCATTGGCAACTCCATGGCGGATTGCCGGGGCGATGATTCCCTGTACAGCTACGGCTATGACCTGTATGCAGGCGGCTATAATGTAATCGACGGTCAGGTGGTCTATTCTTACCTCAATGATAATTATTATGACTACCTCCGGATGCTGGCGGACTGGTATCAGGATGGCACCCTGTATTCCGACTTCTTCAATGTACAGATGGGCTCTACGGATAAGTGGTTTGCATCCGGCCAGTGCACCGGTACTGCGGCCAATATTGCCACCATTGAGAGCTATGCAGACCCCAGCTATTCCTATGAGCTGATGCCCATCAACGCACCCAAGGTGAACGCAGACGATCAGCTGCACTTCAGCTGGACGGATAATTTCTCCCGGATTAAGCAGCAGGATTCCTGGGCTATCTCCACAGCCTGCCAGGACCCCGAGGGGATCATGATGATGGTCAACTATCTGTTCTCTGAGGCCGGTCAGCTAATGTACAACTATGGCGACGAGGGCCATTCCTTCGAATATGATGCAGAGGGTAAGCCCCAGTACACCGAACTGATTACCAATAATCCCGACGGCATTAGCTATAAGGATGCCTGCTACATCTATGCCTCTGCCGTGGCAAGCGGCCATCTGCCCAGCATTATGGACGTGCGTGCCGGTTACTACTATTTCGGCGACGAGGAGTGGAATGTATTTGATACCTTCCGGACCTGTGACGCGGACGGCAGCTATAACCTGCCCACCGGCGTGGCGCTGAACGAAGAGGAAAATCAGGAGTATGCAACCCTTTCTTCTGATATTACCACCTACGCCTCTACCGAGATTATGAAGTTCATCCTGGGCCAGTCGGAATTGACGCCGGACAGCTTCGAAACCTTCCGGGATACCATTCTTTCGATGGGCGGCGAGCGGATGGAAGAACTGTATCAGCAGGCTTATGAGCGGTATCTTCTGAAGTAAACACCATGGCGCATCCTGAATAATCGGGATGTGCCGTTTTCTCATTGACAAGGCACGGCATATCCTGTATAATTCAAAAGTTACATTGCCTTTCCGAATCCTTCGGCAAGGTTTTTTCACGCCTACAGAGAGGATGCCTATGAAGATATTTGCGCTGATTTTATTTATTGTGACCTATGTGCTGATGATTGCACTGCCGAAATACCGGCCCTGGGTGGCGGTGGCCAGCGGTGTGATTTACCTGGTTTCCGGCATAGTTCCGGTGCAGAGCCTGGGGAGCGCCATTGACTTTAACGTGCTTATGATGCTGGCGGGCACCATGGGAACGGTTTCGCTGTTTATCGAGTCCCGAATGCCCAATCGTATGGCAGAGGTCCTGCTGCAAAAGTCCCCCAATGTGATGTGGGTTGTAGTGATTATGTCGCTGTTTGCAGGCGTTGTTTCTGCATTTGTGGATAATGTGGCGACAGTACTGATGATTGCGCCGGTGGGACTGGCCATTGCGAAGAAGCTGAACATTTCTCCGGTTGCTATGATTGTTTCCATTGCGGTGTCCTCCAATCTTCAGGGGGCGGCCACGCTGGTGGGCGACACCACTTCCATTATGCTGGGCGGCTATGCCAACATGGACTTTAACGACTTCTTCTTTATGGACGGCAAGCCCAGCGTCTTCTTTGCGGTGGAGCTGGGGGCGCTGGCAACTGTACCTGTCATCATGTTCCTGTTCCGGGATCAGCGGAAGCCCTTTACCGCAGAGGGACATACGGAGGTCAGCGACTATTTCCCCACATGGCTGCTGTGCGCCAACGTGCTGCTGCTGATTCTGGCCTCCTTCTGGAAGAGCCGCCCTTCTATCACCAATGGCCTGATCTGCGTGGGGCTGTTTCTTGTGGGACTCATTCATTCCTGGGTGAGCCGCAAGGATACCGTGGTGGTCAAGCAGGCCTTTCAGGAGATCGACTATGAGACGATTTGTCTGCTCACCGGCCTGTTTGTGGTGATTGCGGGGATCAATGAAGTGGGTATCATCGATGATATCAGTAATATCTTTGCATCCCTGGGCGGCAGCAATCTGTTCCTGCTGTATACGGTGATCGTGTGGGGCTCTGTGGCGTTCTCTGCGTTTGTAGATAACATTCCCTATGTGGCAACCATGCTGCCGGTGATTCGGGCGCTGTGCCAGACACTGGGCTGCGCACCGTACCTGCTGTATTTCGGACTGCTCACCGGCGCGACCTTGGGCGGCAACCTGACTCCCATCGGCGCTTCTGCCAACATTGCGGGCATCGGTATTTTGAAGAAGGCCGGATACGAGGTCAAGACAAAGGATTTTCTGCGGATCGGTGTTCCGTTCACCCTGTGCGCGGTGATTGTGGGCTATCTGTTCTGCTGGTTTGTTTGGTCGTAACAATACAAAAAAGGACTGCCGAATTTTCGGCAGTCCAATTTTTATGCATTTTTTAGGAAACTTTAGCAAACGCCCTGAGCCAGCATTGCGTCGGCAACCTTCAGGAAGCCTACAATATTTGCACCGGCCTGAATATCTCCAGCCATGCCGTACTTCTCGGCGGCTTCTGCGCAGGCAGTATAGATGGATTCCATAATGCCCTTGAGCTTTGCGTCAACCTCTTCAAAGGTCCAGCTCAGACGCTCGGAGTTCTGGCTCATTTCCAGACCGGAGGTTGCAACACCGCCGGCATTGGAAGCCTTACCGGGGCTGTACAGGAGGCCTGCGCCCTTAATGATGGCAATTGCTTCGGGGGTGCAGGGCATATTTGCGCCCTCGAATACACCAATCACGCCGTTTGCAACCAGTGCCTTTGCAGCCTCGGCGTCGATCTCGTTCTGGGTTGCGCAGGGCATTGCAATGTCGGCGGGAACGGTCCAGATACCGCTGCAGCCTTCCACATACTTTGCGGTGGGCACATAGTCCAGGTAGGTCTTGATCCGGGCGCGCTTGACTTCCTTGATCTCCTGGATGATCTTATAGTCGATGCCGTTTTCATCCACAATGTAGCCGTTGGAGTCATACATGGCGATGACCTTGCCGCCCAGCTCAGTGGCCTTCTGGTTGGCATAAGTAGCAACGTTGCCGGAGCCGGAGACGATTACGCGCTTGCCCTCAAAGCTGGTGCCGTTGGCACGGAGATAAGCGTCGGCAAAGTAGCACAGGCCATAGCCGGTTGCCTGGGTACGAGCCAGAGAACCGCCATAGCTCAGG
Organism: Barnesiella intestinihominis; assembly: GCA_963650135.1. Lineage (GTDB taxonomy): Bacteria > Bacillota > Clostridia > Oscillospirales > Oscillospiraceae > HGM13006. Next base: position 129,273 of record CAVJLG010000043.1, read on the forward strand.
CCCTTGCCGGTGAGCACGCCGGTCCACTCGTTGCGCAGGCGCTTATACTGACCGAACAGATAGCCGATCTCACGCGCACCGACGCCGATGTCACCGGCGGGAACGTCGGTATCGGCACCCACATGACGGTACAGCTCATCCATGAAGCTCTGGCAGAAGCGCATGATTTCCATGTCGGACTTGCCCTTGGGGTCAAAGTCGGAGCCGCCCTTGCCGCCGCCCATGGGCAGGGTGGTGAGGGCATTTTTAAAGGTCTGCTCAAAGCCCAGGAACTTGATGATGGAGAGGTTTACGTTGTCGCGGAACCGCAGGCCACCCTTGTATGGGCCAATGGCGGAGTTATACTGCACGCGATAGCCGCGGTTGACCTGAACCTTGCCCTGGTCGTCTACCCACGGCACACGGAAGATGATGATGCGCTCGGGCTCTACCAGACGGCCAATGATATTCTGCTGCTCCAGACGGGGATCGGCTTCGACCACGGGAACCAACGTTTCGAGTACCTCGTTGACTGCCTCCAGATATTCGGTCTGCTCGGCATAGCGTGCGCAGAGGTCTTCATAAATGCCGTTTAAATAAGCGTTTTTGATTGCCATAAAACTAACACCCTTTCCTATATGAATCCGGAATCGCATCAATGTGAAAGGCTCACTTCATACGCCCGTTTTCGTTTTCCCTATACTACTACAAACGAAAGTGAAATGCAAGAGCTAGTGCGAAAAATCTTAAAAAAAGAACAATAATGCAAGAAAACAATGATAATTTGCAGCAATCATTGCGACGTGTTTCATAAGATGACGGAATCCTATCATAAAACCAGACAAAACAGAAAAAAGTACCGCCGTGCAATCCGCGGCGGTACAGATATTGCAGTTTAGCGCAGGATTACGCCCAATTTTTCTTCCAGAGCGGAGAGAATGTTCTTCACAACGCCATCGGAATCACTGTCGGTCAGGGTGCGGTCATCGGCACGAAGCTCGAGAGCAAAGGCCAGGGACTTTTTGCCCTCGGGGATGCCCTTACCGCGATAGAGATCGAAGAGCTGAACGCTCCGGAGCAGCTCGCCGCCTGCACCGACGATCACGGCCTCTACCTGCGCGGCAGTGAGGTTATCGTCGCACACCAGGGCCAGGTCACGCTCGACACTGGGGAACTTGGGCAGAGGACGATACAGCGCCTCGGGGGCAAGCAGCGTCATCAGCGTGGTGAAGTTCAGCTCGGCGCAATAGATCTCGCTGGAGATGCCATAGTTGGCGGCTACCAGGGGATGCACCTGACCGAATACGCCCACATACTGGCCGTCTACATACAGGTCAGCGCAGCGACCGGGATGGTAGGAGGGATTCTCACGCTGGGCCACCACGGTATGGGGCTTCACGTTCAGCGTACGGAGCAGCGCCTCGACCTCGCCCTTGAGAGAGAAGAAGTCCTCGTTCTCGCCATAGGAGCCCAGGGTCAGGATGATATCCTCTTTGGGAAGATCCTCGTCAGCAACAGGCAGGTAAATCTTAGCCAGTTCATAGAGCTTTGCGGCCTTGTTCCGGTGCGCGTTATTCCGGGCCAGGGTTTCCAGCATGCAGGGCAGGGAGGTGGTACGCATCACGGAGGTATCCTCGCCCAGGGGGTTGAGAATCTTAATGGGCTTCCGCAGGGGGCTGTCTTCGGGCAGACGGATCAGGTCAAACATAGAGGGGCTGCCGAAGGAATAGGTGAGAATCTCGCTGTAGCCCATGCTGCGGCAAATCTGACCGGCCTTGTTCTTGCACTTCTGCTCATCGGTGTAGCCGCCCTTGGCAGCAGCGCCCTTGAATGTGGTAACGGGGATGTTGTCATAGCCGTACATCCGGGCCACTTCCTCGGCAACGTCGGCCATGAAGTGGATGTCGGTGCGCCAGGAGGGAACATGGAGCTGATCGCCTTCCACCGTGAAGCCCAGCCGCTCCAGATACATCACCATATCCTCCCGGGAGAGGTCGGTGCCCAGATGGCGGTTGATCTTTTCGGGCTCGAAGGTAACGGTAACGGGATCGGGCACATAGTTCAGCACATCGATCACGCCGTCCATTACATCACCGGCGCCCAGCTGCTCCACCAGCTCGCAGGCACGCTGAATGGCGGGATAGGTGTCCAGGGGATTCAGGCCCTTTTCGTACTTGGTGGAAGCGTCGGTGCGCTTGCCCAGGGCATTGGCGGTCTGACGGATGCAGGTGCCGTCGAAGTTGGCACTCTCGAAGACCACGGTGGTGGTGTCGTCAAGAATCTCGGAGTTGAGGCCGCCCATAATACCGGCCAGACCGATGGCTTTGTCGTTGTCGGCGATGACCAGCATTTTATTGGTGAGGGTGTGCTCCTGCTCGTCTAGGGTGGTGAGCTGCTCGCCGTCTTTTGCCCGGCGGACCACAATCTTGCCGCTGCCCACATAGCGATAATCAAAGGCGTGCATGGGCTGGCCGTATTCCAGCATCACATAGTTGGTGATATCCACAATATTATTGATGGGGCGAACACCCAGGGCATGGAGCCGCTGACGGAGCCAACGGGGGGAGGGGCCAATCTTGACATTGGTGACCATCCGGGAGGTATAGCGGTTGCACAGGTCGGGGGCTTCCACCTCAACCTCCAGCTTGTCGAAGATGCTGCCTGCGTCGGAACCCTTGACTTCGGGCTCATGCAGGGTGAAGGGCTTGTTAAAGGTGGCGGCTGCTTCCCGGGCAATGCCGATGATGGAATAGCAGTCGGTGCGGTTATTGGTGATTTCAAACTCCACCACGGAATCATCGGTGCCGATCAGGGTGTTGATATCCTGGCCCACATAGGCGTCGGGCTCTTCGATGATGAAAATGCCGTCTTCAATGGCATAGGGAAAATCGTTGACGGTGAGGCCCAGCTCTTTCAGGGAGCAGAGCATGCCGTTGGACTTCTCGCCCCGGAGCTTGCCCTTGGTGATGTGCACACCGCCGGGGAGGTAGGAGTTGTGCTTGGCAACGGGAACCAGATCCCCCTGCTTGACGTTCTGCGCACCGGTAACAATCTGAATGGGCTCGTCTTCGCCCACATCCACCTGGCAAATCCACATGTGATCGGAATTCTCATGGCGGACAATCTCCAGCACCTTGCCGACTACAACGTTTTTAATCTCAGCGGACAGAACCTCGGTGGTTTCCACCTTGGTGCCGGACATGGTCATGGCAGCGTCGAACTCGTGATCGCTGACGTCGACCTTTACATAATCATTGAGCCATTTTCTCGAAATATTCATAACAAATCTCCACTCCTTTCCTTAGAACTGACCCAGGAACCGTACGTCGTTCTCGAAAATCAGGCGCAGGTCGTTGATGGCAAACCGGTTCATGGTCATACGCTCGACGCCGCAGCCGAATGCAAAGCCGGAATACTCCTCGGGGTCAATGCCGCAGCCTGCGAGCACCTTGGGATGCACCATACCGGCGCCCAGCAGCTCGATCCAGCCCTCGCCGTGGCAGGTGGGACAGGTATGACCGTCTACCTCGCCGGTGCCGTGGCACTTAAAGCACTGCACGTCCATCTCGCAGGAGGGTTCGGTGAAGGGGAAGTGGTGGGGACGGAACCGGGTGACGCAGTCCTCACCATAGAGCAGCTTGCCCATCTGAATGAGGCTGCCCTTCAGGTCGGCCATGGTGATGCCCTTGTCGATGACCAGGCCCTCCATCTGATGGAACATGGGGCTGTGGGTGGCGTCTACCTCGTCTTTCCGGTAAACGCGGCCGGGGGAGATGATGCGGATGGGGGGCTTGCGGCTCTCCATGACGCGGATCTGCATGGGAGAGGTCTGGGTACGGAGCAGGACGGAATCATCCTCGGTGGTGTAGAAGGTATCCTGACGATCCCGGGCGGGGTGACCGGCGGGGGTGTTGAGCTTGGTGAAGTTGTAGCTTTCCAGCTCCACCTCGGGGCCCTCGACCACATCGAAGCCCATGCCGATGAAGATTTCCTTCATCTCGTCGAGGACAATGCTCATGGGGTGCTTATGGCCCATGGGAACGTCCTTGGCGGGCATGGTTACGTCTACCGCCTCCATCTGGAGCTTACGGTCCAGTGCGGCGGCGGCCAGTGCGGCTTTCTTCTTCTCCAGGGATGCCTCAATGGCGGCACGAACCTGGTTGGCCTTTTGGCCCATTACCGGGCGCTCTTCCGGGGAAAGGGAGCCCATTTTCTTGAGAAGGCCTGTGAGCTCGCCCTTTTTGCCCAGAAAACGAACCCGCAGGTTTTCCAGCTCAGCAGACTCTTTTGCTTCATCCAGAGCCGCCAGTGCCATTTTTTCAATGTTTTCCAGCTGCTGTTTCATGTTGCATACTCCTTATCAAAATATAGTATCACATTGGGATATTGCCAAAAAAATCGCCCTCCGCCCGAAAGGGGACGAAAGACGCATCTTCCGCGGTACCACCCGCAATTCGCCTCAAGCAAGGCGCACTTTACATGGATAACGGCACAACCCGGCGCATCCTACTGAGACTCGTCCGTTCAGATGGCAGCTCACGGGGGAACGCCCGGATTCCTATGCAGGCGGCTTCCAGCGCCCCGCCCTCTCTTTGGCATAGTACGGAATATAGACAACCCGATCATCGCAGATTCAATATCCTCCCAATCATAGCATAGAATTCGCCAAGTTGCAAGGGCAAATCCGCCGGAATTCCCGTCAAAACTTCACAATAATTTACGGTTTGCACTTGCGGCTTTTGTGAATCCGCATTATAATAATGTCTACCAACCAGGCGGCTGCGTTCGAAACAGCTGCCGGAAAATCCATTGAATCTGGGGGTTCTTATGACGAATTACGATGATACATTTGTAGAAGAGCTGGTGGTCCGGCGGAATTCCATTAAAAATCTACTGCTGGAGGTACTGATTGTCCTGGCGGCGGCGGCGCTCGCCGTTGCGGTATGGCTGTTTTTAAGCCCGATTTTCCCGGCAATGCTGGTCATCCTGGTGGTAGCTGCCTACCTGGGCATTAAGTTCCAGGGGGTGGAGTTTGAATATTCCTTTACCAATGGCGATTTGGACGTGGATAAGATCATGGCAAAGCGTAAGCGCGTCCGGCTGGTGGAGATCAACCAGAAGCAGATTCAGGTGATGGCACCCTATACCGCCGAGTATGAGAGCGTTACCAAGGACTATTCCGTGTCTCAGGTGATCGATGCGTCCTCCTCTAAAAATGCGGCAGGGCGCTGGTTCATTATTTATGAGGATGCTGAGGGGAAAAATGTGTTCTTGGTGATTCAGCCCTCGAAGCGGTTCCGCGAGGCTATGCAGAAGTACATTCGCTCCAGAATGAAGGGGATGGAGGCATGAAGTTTGCCGGAAGTCAGGCCATGCGGGAGATGGACCGGTACACCATTGATGTTGTAGGGGTACCGTCGGATACGCTGATGCTCCGTGCGGCCCGGGGCCTGGCGGATGAAATGGAAACGTGGCTGCGTCCTGACGGCGTTGCGGTCATTCTCTGCGGCAGCGGAAATAACGGCGGCGACGGGATTGCGGCGGCGAAATTCCTGCTGGAGGACGGCTATCAGGCCCAGTGCTTTATGATCGGCACCCGGGAGAAAATGACCGAGGACGCCAAGAAGATGGAAGCGCTTTTAAAAGAGCAGGGCGGTGTACTCCGTGATGGCAGCGAGCTTACAACACTGGAGCATGCCGATGTGATTGTGGATGCGCTGTTTGGCACGGGACTGTCCCGTGCGATTACCGGGAAGTATCAGACGCTGATTGACGAGATCAACGCCAGCGGCAAGCCGGTAATCGCCTGCGATATTGCCAGCGGAATTTATGCGGATACCGGCGAAATTCTGGGCTGCGCCGTGAAAGCAGACGTTACTGTGACCTTCAATCTACCGAAAACCGGCCAGCTATTGCCGCCGGGTACGGAGTATACCGGGCGCTTGGTGGTCCATGATATCGGCATTCCCCAGGCGGCGAAGGAGCAGGTTTCCCTTGACGGTACCTATGTGACCCGGGAACTGGTGATGTCCTGGCTGCCAAAGGCAAAGCTGGAGAGCCATAAGGGCGACATGGGAAAGCTACTATTGCTCTGCGGTTCTACGGGCTTCACCGGAGCCGCGGCCTTGGCATCTCGGGCGGCACTTCGGACTGGTGCGGGCCTTACCTATCTGGGCGTTCCCGAGGCGGTGTATCCCATTTTGGCGGCCAAGCTGGATGAGCCGGTGGTATTCCCACTGCCCAGCAACGGAAACGGACGCTTTGGCAGCTATGCGGCCCAGGAAATGCCGGAGCGGCTGAGGGATAAAGACGCCTGCCTCATTGGCCCGGGCATTGGACGGTGCCGGGATACGGAGGCGCTGGTGGATGCGGTGCTGGAGTATGCGGATTGTCCCGTGGTGCTGGATGCAGACGGCATAAATGTGCTGGAGGGGCATATAGATAGACTGGACAGGGCAAAGGTCCCACTGGTCTTAACGCCCCATGAGGGAGAGTTCCGCCGGATGGGCGGGGACTTATCCCATGGACGCATCGCCGGGGCAAAAGCCATGGCAGAAAAGACCGGCGCAGTGATTGTTCTGAAGGGCTATCGAACGATTACTGCGGCACCGGACGGCAGAATCTATGTGAATTCCACCGGAAATCCGGGCCTGGCTACCGGCGGCAGCGGCGATGTGCTTTCGGGCATTCTCACCTGCCTGTTGGGCCAGGGCATGGAACCGGCAGAGGCGGCTGCGGCAGCGGTGTGGCTCCATGGTGCGGCAGGCGATGCGGCAATGGAGCGGCTTGGGGTTCGCAGTATGCTGCCTGGTGATGTGATCGACGCCCTGTCTGCCATATTAAAATAAGGGGGACAGGCTGTGCGGCTGATTCGTGCCGTACCAATGCTGCTTCTGCTCCTGCTGTGCGCCTGCGGGACAGATCAAACCTCGGCGCAAACTCCGGTGCGCTTTCGTACCGCTTTAACGGAAAACGGCGGATGCACCTATGAAATGCAGCTTCGAGCGGATTATGGAGATCATATTCGTGATTTCACGCTGGCCTGCATCTATGACGGAACCGGCGCATCGTTTACGGTATTGCAGCCGGAAACGGCAGCGGGCATTACCGCCAGCGTGTCGCCGGATGGGGCAAAGGTGTCCTATGACAGTACGGTTTTGGCGGTGGAGTCCTTTGAAAGCCGGAAAATATCCCCCATGGCAGCGCCGTATCTCCTGGGACAGGCCTGGGGCGGGGGTTATATCTCTGCCACCGGAATGGATGGGGAACAGGAAACGGTGACCTATACCTTGGGCTATGGAAACGAAACCCTGGAGATTACAACGGCGTTTTCTCAGGGCGTTCCGGTTCGGGCGGAAATTTCCGACGGCAGCAACAACCTGATTACCTGCGAGATCAGCAATCTTACTCTGCAAAAGAAAGAAGTCAATGACCATGAAGATGTTAAAACGGACCTGGGCGGAAGTTGACCTGGATGCACTGCGGCATAACTATGAAACTCTGACCCGGAATCTGCCCGATGGGTGCCGGTTCCTGGGGGTGGTAAAGGCGGACGCCTATGGCCACGGCGCGGTGCCGGTGGCGAAGGAGCTGCAAGGGCTGGGGGCCGGATATCTGGCAGTCTCCAACTATGAAGAAGCGCTACAGCTGCGCCGGGCGGATGTGACGCTGCCGATTTTGATTCTGGGCTATACCCCGGTGGAGTTTGCCAGGGATGAGGCGGCGCTGCATATCACCCAGGAGGTGCATTCTCTGGAATATGGCAAGGCGCTTTCTCAGGCTTTGGCGGGCAGCGGACAGACCCTAACGGTGCATATGAAGATCGATACTGGCATGAGCCGCCTGGGCTTCTTTGCCTATGACCGCCCGGAGACGGTGCCGGAACTGGTGGAGCTTTGGAATCTGCCGAACCTCAATGTTGAGGGCGCGTTTATGCACTTTGCGGTGGCGGATACCGCGTCGGAGCTGGAATATACCAGAATGCAGCATCAGCGCTTTCTGGATGTTCTGGACGCACTGAAAGAGCAGGGGATTGCGCCGGAGATCATTCACTGCGCCAACAGTGCCGCTACCATTGCGTTCCCGGAGTATGCCCATGATATGGTGCGTCCCGGCATTGCCACCTATGGTCTGGCCCCGTCTGATGAGATGCAGGGCATGGCGGATTTGCAGCCCCTGATGTCCCTGAAAACCACCATTGCGGCCATTCGGCCCTTTGAAGCGGGAATTACGGTGAGCTATGGCAGAACCTATCAAACCCCCGGGCCCCGCACCATTGCCGTTTGCCCCATTGGCTATGCCGACGGACTCCAGCGGCGGCTCAGCGGAAACCTCCATTTCCTGCTTCATGGCAAGCAAATTCCGGTGGTAGGCCGAATCTGCATGGATATGTGCATGGTGGATATCACGGATGTACCGGATGCACAGGTGGGGGATACCGTCACTGTGGTTGGAACCGACGGAGAAGAGGCCATCACCTGGGACGATTGGGCCGCGCAGCTGGGCACCATCTCCTATGAGCTTGTGTGCGATATCAATAAGCGCGTGCCCCGGCTGTATCTCAAAAACGGCGAAGTGGTGGACAAGCTGCAATACATCGTATAATGGCGACAAATACCCCGCAGGTATGGAACCTGCGGGGTATTTCAGTTTGTCAAAGAACTCCGGTTTTCAACTCAAGAAAACCGGAGTTCTTGC
>CAVJLG010000044.1:0-19102 GCA_963650135.1 Barnesiella intestinihominis
TTCAAACCACTATAATCACGCAAAACATCCCGGCCGCACACAATGCGGCTGGGATGTTTTCGTATTCCCACCTTTTCTCCACGCTGCACGCGAAAATGTGTGCAACAATATACTTACTGGGGGAACTGCGGTGAAAAACGTGTCAGTTACAGAACAGAAAAGAGGTGTGAACCGCAAGCATGGATCATATGGTTACGATGACAGATGAATACGGACGGGAGGTTCGCTTCGAATTTTTAGATCTGATCCCTTATGCAGGACATGAGTATGTAGTGCTGCTTCCGGCTGACGAGCCCGAAGAAAGCGTTGGAGAAGTTGTAATTCTGGAGATTGAGAACTGCCATAGTGATTCTAATGTGGAATCGTATGTTTCTGTTGAGTCCGAAGACATTCTAAATGCAGTATTTCATATTTTCAAAAACAAACACAGCGACTCATTTGAATTTGTAGATTAATCCACTCAAATTCTCACCGTTCTTCCCCCGGCCCCGACAAATTATATGAGACAATAGAATCAGCGGGGGAACCTTGGCTTTTTGCGTTCTTCCAGCACAAGCTTTGGAGGTTAAAAACATGAAAATCAAGTTTATTTCGAAAAATGAGGCAATGAATATTATACAGCGGTCTAATCCGACGTTGCGGACCATGGCGATGAAGAAAGATGATAAAGAATCGAAAAATGAGCCGGATGCAGGTTATCGCGCCTTCTCTGAAAACATCGGAAATACAATTTATTATTTCCACGACATTAACCGAGGCGAAATTGAGTCTATCCTCTGCCCGCTAGTGGGCGGCTTGCGCGGCGTTACTTTTTCTGTCACTTTTTTAATCCCTGAGACTGGTTATGATATTGCCGCTCAAGCACTAAAGAAAATCGAAAAAAACGCTTGGGCGGTACATAAGATGAAAGGCGGCAACGGCTGCGAAGTGCTGCTTGGGCTCTATACGGCAGAAGCAGCTAGCGTAAAGGAGATGGATCTGGTTCAGTTGTTTTGGCCCGTATAAGTACACAAAATCGGGCCTGCATTTTTGCACGCAGAGATGAAACGTGCAAGAATGCCAAATATGCACTGATCCTTACCGCTCGTCATTTCTCTGCTGCTTCCGGTACTCATTTGGGGTGAGCCCCTCGAATTTCTTGAACACCCGGCTGAGCTGGGAGGCGCTGAGAAAGCCGGTCTTATAGGCTACGTCAGAAATCAGCAGCTCTTGTTTTGCCAGCAGCTGCTTTGCCATTTGGAGCCGTGCTTGCAGCACATATTCTGTCAGCGTCACGCCGCAGGATTTGCGAAACAGTCGATCCAGATAATCCGCCGACAGGTAAAACCGTTGGGCAATCTGTTCCCGGGACAGATCCCCATCGAGATGGTCCAGCACATGGATTTTGACCTCTTCCACCACGTTGCGCCGCACCATATTCGTGCGTTCCAGGGCTTCCAGCTCCCGGAGAATCAGTGAAAAGTAGTCCAGAAAGTCCTGGACCGTATCCCCGGCGGCGTTAGAGATGCCGTCGGGGATATTTTGCATCACATTTACGCCGCACTTCCTGGCAATTCGAAGTTCCCGCAGGCCGTCCATCAGCTGGTAATGGAAGTTGGTCAGAAAGCTGTTATTGACCTTTGGCATAACGGACGGCGTGTAGAAATAGCTGCGGAGCTCCGTATACGCTGCCTGATACATGCCACTGTCCAGCAGCGCCAAATACTTGTTGACATTGGGCTGAGGCGGGTGCTCCAGCTGCCGTTTTTCCTGACGGCTGGGAAGAAACTGATTGTCCAGATATACTTGGTCGTTCCCCACGCGAATCAGCTGCTCCACTTGGCCGGCCAGATTCTCGGCGTTGGCTGGATCTCCCATAAGACAAAGAGCGTCCACGCCCAGGGCAGGGGAGGTTTTCAAAAATTCCTTGGCTGCCTGTCTGGCTCTGCGGAATGGCTGCTCCACCTGCCGCGCAAACAGCAGCACGATCAGCTTATGGGGCGCTACAGTCAGCAGCTGAACATGTGGAAACGAGAGGCCGAATATCTCCTGCATCTGCCCGCAGATTCGATCCTCCATATCCATCCGCTGAGGCTCCGGTTCCGACGCCGGGTCCACCTTGGCCCGATATCGGACAAACAGCGGCTGAACCATGCCCGCTGTATCCACTCCAAACTGCCTGGCCTGAGCTGCGATTCCCTCCGGATGGTTGGGAAACTTCTGCGTGATGAGCCGCATCCAAAAGGACTCCTCCGCCAAAGCATGATACAGGGCCATCCGATTCTGCTCCTGCCGCCGTCCGATCATCCGTTTCAGCAGTGACTGGATTTCTGCTGGGTCATAAGGCGGCAGCAAATATCCCGTGGCCCCGCTTTGCAGGGCGCGTACCAATGCGGCGGAATTTTGTCCCGGGCCATAAATCGCCGTCACCGCGTCCCGGGCCGCGGGACATGCAAACCAGCGTTCCAACAGATTTTCTTCCACCAGACAAAGCTCTGGCTTCTGATTCACATTCTCCCAGCCCCAAAGGACATCTGTGATCTCCGCGGGAATTGAAAGCCTCTCTGACCGCAGCTGTCCCAGCACCAGTAATTTCATGGGCGCGCCTCCTCTCTTTGGTCAATCATACCAACTTCTAATGCGCTTTGCAACGGTATTTCGGCCATTCTACCCACTTCTGTTCGAAAAATGTATAGAATCTGGTCGAGAATATGCAGTTGTACCCAGTCCACCCTTGTTATAATGAAGTAGAAATCCACACTACAAGGAGGACACTATGAAAAAGATGAACCGTCTATTTGCGCTGATCCTCGCAGTAACTGTGATATGCAGCTTGACCGCCTGCGGTGGAACAGCCCCGCAAACCAGTGAAAGAACCTCGGTTGCCTCAAGTGCCGAAGAACCTGCTCCGGCGGCTCCTTCCGAACAGGACGCGCCCGCAGCAACCGACCAGAGCACCCAAGAGGAAGCCAGCGTTCCCGAAGACGCGCCCCAGGAAACCGCTACCTACACCGGTGCAATTCCAGCCGCCGAAAGCAGCGTTTCTTATCCCGTGGCGGACAGTGTTACGCTGACCTTCTGGACGCCCTTTAACTCCACCATGCCCGGCGTCTATGACACGATTACCGACATTCCCGCTGTGGCTGCCATCTCCCAGGCCACCGGCATTGAGATCGAGTGGACAACTGTATCCGGCGGCGATATGTTTTCTTCCTTTAATCTCATGGCCGCCGCTGGCGACTACTGCGACCTGGTGACTGCCGCCGTGGAATGTTATAGCGGCGGCGCGGTGGGCGCTTTGGACGATGGCATTATTGTGGACCTCACCGATTATATTCACGAAAACGCCCCGGAGTATTTAAGCGCCTATGAGAGCCGCGGCGCAGAAAAGGACATTCTCACCGACGACGGGCGCTATGCCTGCGTCTATGGCGCTTACGGCGAGCTGGCCAACAACCAGGGCTATGTGATCCGTCAGGATTGGCTGGATGATTTGGGCCTTGACACCCCTGTGACCTATGAGGACTATTTTAATGTACTTTCTGCCTTTAAGGACGCTTATGGCTGTTCCGACGCCTTTATGATGGATCAAACCTGCCAGGATGAATACCACACCTCCGGCGGCTTTGAGGTCCCCGGCTACAAGGCTGACGGCATGTTCGGTGCCGGTTCCGACCTCTATCAGGTGGACGGCGAGGTCCGCTCCTCCTTCAATCAAGCGGGCTATCGGGACTATCTGGCGGAAATGAACCGCTGGTATGAGGCCGGACTGTTCTCGGCGGACTTTGTGACGCTGCCCTCTATGCCCAACCATGACAGCCGCACCCAGCTGATTGCGTCCAACAACTCCGGTATCTGGTATGTGGGCGCCACCTCGATTGAATCTCAGCAGCAGTCCATTGGGGACTCCAATGCGAAGATTGCCGGTATCAGCGATCCCGTCCAGAAGGAGGGCGAGATCAACCACTTCTCCAGCGCCACCATCATCAACAAGCAGTGCAACGTCTCCGTTTCCACCAGCTGCGAGAACATTCCCGCTGCGCTGCAATACCTCAACTACTATTTCACCGATGAGGGCATCCGCCTCTATAACTACGGCGTTGAGGGCCAGGCCTACAACCTGGAGGATGGTCAGATCACCTATACCGACCTTATTATGAACCCTGTGGAGGGCTATACTCCCTTTACCATGACCGAAGCTCATGTGCTGGTGGGCTACATTGCCTCGGTGACCGATCCGCATCGCCCCGATCCCTTTAGCTCTGAGGCTGCCGTGGCTGCTCTGGAGGTCTGGAATGCGACCCAGGATAACGCCTATACCATGCCCGCAGGCGTGGCGCTTTCCTCCGACGAATCCGGCCGGGCCAGCGCGCTGCAATCCGATATCTACACCTATGTAGCCGAGTGTATTCCAAAGTTTATTCTGGGCGAGATGGACACGGAAACCGATTGGGATACCTTTGTCTCCAACTGCGAGGGCATGGGACTCCAGGAGGTCATTGACATCTATCAGACTGCCTATGATCGTTACGCCGCATAATTTGCCGCAATAAACGCTTACATCCAATCCAAGGAGCGCTGCAAAACAGCTTGCAGCGCTCCTTATAGAAAGAAGGAAGCTGAATATGGACCATCGATACAGTCATATTCTTACGCCGGTAAAAATCCGGAATAAGATTCTGCGAAATCGGCTGATCGCCACCCGGGTTATCTCTCAGGAGCTTCAGGGTCCCGAGAATTTTCCCGCCGAGGCCACCGTACAGTTCTGCACAGACCTGGCCCGAAACGGCGCGGCTATGGTGGCCGTGGCCTGTGGTTCCTGGCCCGATGAGGACGGAAACTATCCGCCCATGTCCCAGATGCACATGGGAAACAAGCGGGTTCTCAACTATTATAACAAGCTTTTTGACATGATTCACTCCTACGGGAGCCTGGTATCCAGCGGCGTTCACATCATGGGGCCCTATAAGATCTCCGAGCCCAAGGACACAAGCCACCTCACCAAAAGCGGCGAGTACGCCGGGATGGAGGCCCACCCGGAGATGGGGCGCAATCAGCACGTCATTACCCCGGAGGAAATCGCTGCGCTCTGTGAAAAGACGGCCCAAGAGTGCGCCTGGCTCAAGGAATGCGGTCTGGATGCGGTAGAGGTGGGCATGTGGGGCCGCAGCGGTCTTCTGGCCAGCGCTCTGTCTCCGGTGCTCAACCAGCGGACGGATCAATATGGCGGCAGTCTCCAGAATCGTGCCCGGCTGGCCAAGGAGCTGTTTACGAAAATTCGGGAATATTGTGGGGACGACCTGATTATTACTTGCAGCATCTCCGGCATAGAAGAGCCACCCTATGGCTATACCGTAGAGGATATGCTGGCCTATGCCAAAGAGTGGGAGGGGCTGGTGGATATCTATATGCTCCGGGGCTGGGACGGTTCCTCTAACCACATCTCGCCCTATAACTTTGAGCCGGAGCGCCCCTACTCTCTCCAGTTCGGTGAGGCGTTCCGTCAGGCGGGGATTCACGCCCTGTGTGCCGTTCATGGCGGATATCAGAATCTCGACAACATCGAGCGGTACATTGCAGACGGTCAGACCGATTTGGTGGCCATGGGCCGGGCCTTTATTGCAGACCCGGACTATGGAAAGAAGCTCTACAGCGGTCAGGGCGATGTGGTGCCCTGTATTCGCTGCGATAAATGTCATGGCGCAGTCTGTTCTGTGAATCCCGCCAATGGAATTGCCCATCTGCTTTCTAAGACCATTGAGGCGCCTGCGGCAAGCAAGCGGGTGGCAGTGATCGGCGGCGGACCCGGCGGCATGGTGGCTGCCATTACCGCTGCCCGGCGAGGCCACCAGGTCACGCTGTTCGAGCGGGAAAGCTATCTGGGCGGCCAACTCCACCATGTCGATTTCCTGGATTTTAAGCCAGCGCTGAAGCAGTATAAGGATTATTTGGTTTCCCAGTTGGAGGCGCTCCAGGTCACGGTGCATTTGTCCACCGCCGCCACACCGGAGCTTATTGCCCAGGGGCATTACGACGCGGTTATCGCAGGCTGCGGTGCCACGCCCAGCTATCCGGAAATTCCCGGGGTGCAGGAGGCCGGTGTAATCCCGCCCGTGGCAGTGTTCGGACAGGAGGAACACATTGGGCCCCGGGTCGTGGTGATCGGCGGCAGTTCAACAGGCATGGAGACTGCTGTCCATCTGGCCCGACTGGGCAAGGAAGTTACGCTGCTCACGCGAAAGGAACGCGCTGGCTACGACCTGGTAGGCCACAGTGAGCGAATCGTCCGGGAACTGGTGGAGCAGCAGCCGGGACTGACGGTAATCACCCGGGCCACACTGGAAGCCCTTCAGCCAGGGTGCGTTCAATACCGCTGCTCCGACGGCAGCGTGCATACATGCTCCTGCGACAGCATTGTGTTCTCCGGCGGCAAGCGGCCCAATACCGATGCAGCCTTCCGGTTTGCCGGACTGAGCCCCCAGTTCTTCCACATTGGCGATTGCAATGTGGAGAACAACGAATTCTATAAGACCCACGAAATGGTCCCCGGCCCTGCTGCTACCCCCTCCGGGGACATTCGCCACGCTACTTTCACCGGCTATATGGCCGCGATTCGTATTTGACCGAAGGAGGATTCTGTTATGAATTCACGTTACGCCCATCTGCTTTCCCCTATTCGAGTTCGGGATTTTGTTCTGAAAAACCGAATGATTAACTCACAGAGTATTTCTCAGGAGCTCCAGGGCCCTCAGATCTACCCGGATGAGCCCTATCAGCGCTATACCACTGACTACGCCAAGAATGGCGCGGCTATGGTCAACATCACCATCGGTTCCTGGCCCGACAGCCAGGGCTGTCACGGCCCCATGGACCAGTTTTATATGGAGGACCGAAAGGTACTCAACGCCTATGCCAAGCAAATTGATCGGATTCACGCCTACTCCTCCTTGGTCAGCGGCAATGTTATGGTGAATTTCGGCAGGACCCAGATCTCCGAAATCCACGATCCCTCCTTGCTCACCTTCCGAGGCGACTATGGCGGCGGCCCGGGCTTTGTATACGGTCAGCTGCCGGAGGTAACTCAGGAGCAGATGCGATCCGCCATCGCAGAGGCCACGCGCCACGCTGCGGAGATTGCTTCCATGGGGGTAGACTGTATCAACATCTACATGTCCTATCGCAGCGGCATTCTTGCCAACGCGCTGTCTCCGGCACTGAACCAGCGGCAGGATGAATACGGCGGCTGTTTGGAAAATCGCTGTCGTCTGCCTCTGGAGCTCTTTGCCTCTCTGCGTCAGGCCTTGGGAGATCACAAGCTGATTCAGTGCCAGATTTCCGGCATTGAGGAGCCTCCCTACGGCTATACCCAGGAAGACTTCCTGTATTTCTGCGAAAAGGCTGCGGAATATGTGGATATCTTCCAGATTCGGGGCTGGGACGGCTCTACCAGCCATACCAGCACCTATAACTTCTCAGAGCATGATCCCTATTGCCTCCAGTTTGCCGCAGCCTTTAAGCAGCGGGGGATTCCGGCCCTCTGCGCTCCGGTGGGCGGATTCCAGGACCCTGACGACATGGAACGGTTTATCGCAGAAGGGAAAACGGACCTGATCTGCATGGCTCGTGGCTTTATCTGTGACCCGGAGTTTGCAAAGAAGCTCCAGCAGGGCAGGGGAGAGGATATTGTTCCCTGTATCCGCTGTGACCGGTGCCATGGCGCTGTCTGCTCGGTCAATCCCCGGATTGGCCTGAGTCACATTATGGACGACCTCTATGAGAGCCCGGAGCGGGTCAAGCGGGTGGCGGTGATTGGCGGCGGCCCCGCAGGCATGAAGGCTGCCCTGACTGCCGCCCAGCGGGGCCATCAGGTCACGCTGTTCGAGGTCCAAGATCATTTGGGCGGCCAGCTGATTCACGCAGACTACATGGCCTTTAAGGTACCTCTGCGGCGCTATAAGGAATACCTGATTCGTCAGGTGGGCAAGGCAGGAATCCAAGTCATGCTTTCCACCCGGGCCACCCCGGAGCTGCTCCAGAGCGGCGGCTATGATGCGGTGATTGCTGCCTGCGGTGCTGCGCCGAAGCGCCTAAATATTCCTGGCGCGGACCAGGAAAACGTCTTTGCGCCCATTGATGTATTCGGTCATGAGGATGCCTTGGGGGGGACTGTGCTGGTGGTAGGCGGCGGCGAAACAGGCGCCGAAACCGCAGCCTACCTTCGGGACATTGGAAAGTCCGTCACGGTGATGACCCGGCAGAAGCGCATCTGCGACGACTATGAGAGCCACGCCGAGCGGGTGTTCCGGGAGCTTTTGGATGGAATTCCCGTGCTGCCCCAGGCGCAGATTACGGAGATTGCCAGAACGCAGGTCCGCTACCGGGATGCCGAGGGAGCAATTAAGACCATCTCCACAGATTCTGTCGTCATGGCCTCCGGCGTTTCCCCTAATGTGGATGAGTGCATGAAGTTTGCACAGATTGCTCCGCAGTTCTTTGTCATCGGTGACAGCGACGTTAAGGTCTGCGAGCTGTTCAATCTCCACTTCATCGGCCCGGATGGGCTGAACGGCGGAAAACTGAAGGTTTATCAGCCCAATGTGCGCCATGCCACCTTCACGGCCTTCACTGCCGCTTCTCAGATTTAAGTAAAATGCAGCCCTGCCGAGCCTTCCGGACCCGGCGGGGCTGTAATCGTTTTATGCGGAAATTTGACGGCTGCCAGGCGTTTGCACATTATAAAAAGCTGCTTTGCTTCCGTAGATTTTCACGGATTCTGATTGCACCCAGGCTTTTGTGCTGGTATGATATAGAAAACAATCGGATGGAGGCAAATTCATGTTTCATCTGCTGCTCGTTATCATCTATCTGTCCTTTATCAGCCTGGGACTGCCGGATTCTCTGTTGGGTTCCGCCTGGCCCACGATGTATCCCCAACTTGGAGTGCCGGTATCCTATGCGGGCATGATCTCTATGATTATTGCCCTGGGGACCATTATCTCCAGTCTACAGAGTGACCGGCTTACCCGTGCCTTAGGCACCGGAAAAGTCACAGCCATCAGCGTTGCCATGACTGCAGCGGCATTGTTTGGGTTCTCTGTAAGCCATTCCTTTTGGCAGCTGTGCCTCTGGGCCATTCCCTATGGGCTGGGGGCCGGAAGTGTGGACGCTTCCCTCAATAACTATGTGGCCCTCCACTATGAGAGCAAGCATATGAGCTGGCTTCACTGCATGTGGGGTGTGGGTGCTTCCGCCGGGCCATACATTATGGGCTATGTGATGACTGGCGGCGGCAGCTGGGGCGCCGGGTATCGGGCGATTTCTATCATTCAGATTTTTCTGACCGTGATCCTATTTTTCAGTCTGCCCCTCTGGAAGGGCCGTCCCCAAGCATCGGATACCTCGGATAATGAAACGGAGTCGAAGGCTCTTTCTTTGAAGGAGGCCATTCGGCTCCCGGGCGTCAAGGAGGTACTGCTCTGCTTCTTCTGTTACTGCGCCCTGGAGCAGACCACCGGACTTTGGGCCAGCAGCTATCTGACTCTCCACAAGGGCATGGCGCCGGAGACTGCCGCCAGCTTTGCCAGCATGTTTTTCATCGGCATCACCGTTGGCCGGGCCATCAGCGGGTTTTTAACGCTGCGGCTCAGCGATACCCAGATGATCCGGCTGGGCCAAATTCTCATTGGCTGCGGCATCGTCGTATTACTGCTGCCTATGGGCGCAGAGACGGCGCTGGTGGGCTTTGTACTGATCGGACTGGGCTGCGCCCCCATCTATCCCTGCATCATCCATTCTACTCCGGGCCACTTTGGGGCGGATCGTTCTCAGGCCATCATTGGGATTCAGATGGCCTGCGCCTATGTGGGTACCTGTGTGATGCCGCCTGTTTTCGGGCTGATTGCGGGGCATATCACCGTGGCCCTATTGCCGGTATATCTGCTGGTGATTTTGGGGTTGATGGCAGCGATGCACGAGCTACTGCTGCGGAGGTTGAGGTAAGATAATGGAACTTTCACAATGTATTTTTACAACCGGACCAAGGACGGATTCCTTTCCCAACCCCATTCGGGCGAAAAGCGCCTTGGACGAGCTGTTCACCCACTCCGACGGCGTATCGGAGCCGTTCTTTGCAGAACTGGAGGACTTGGGCATCCGGCTGCCCGCACCGCCTCTGCGGGTGGTGAGCCTGGTGCCTGGAAGAAGTACAGAGCCCTTTACCCTTGCTGCGGCAGAGCGGTTTGCGGAGGATATGCGGGAAAAACTCCAAAGCGCCATTTCAGCCCAGGGCATCTTTTACTACGTCAGCGGGCGAATTCAGGGGGCTGTCTCTGTAAAGGGGCCGGAGGAAATGCGAAACCTTTATACGGCGCTGGATCAGATGATTCGTCGGGAGCCCGAGGCAACCCGACCCCATGCGGCTGTCAGTAACCCCTATGACGCTATCTCCGGCATCAGCCGAGCCTGCGATGAGAATCAGGAGGCCCACCGGTTCGAACGGTTCCTTCGAAAGCCCATCGACGTACTGCTTCAGTCCGGAGATTTCTGGATTCACGGCGTCACCGAGCCCCAATATGAGGACGAGGATGTATTCGGGAAGCTCTCCCAGGGAATCTGTAATGCGCTGGCGGCCCAGGACCCGGACCGCGCCCATCGGCTGCTGGACGAAGCGCTGGATTTTATGGTGGATCGGTTTCCAAGAGTGTCCGGGGTCCACATGCGGGCGCTGCGGTTTTGCCATGCCCTGGAGATGACCCTGGTGGGGGCGGACCTGATTGACCGGCTGTTTGTCCAGGAAAATCACCTGCTCCAGGACGTGATTGAGGCGGACAACGAGGAGCTGCTCCGCAAGACATTCCACCACAAGCTGGAGGCCATTGACCTCTATGCCCAGTCCCGGAAGCAGCTTCGGCATGGAGCGCTGATGCGCCGAGTGGCTTCCTATATTGACGCCAATCTCACCGACGCCCAGCTGTCTCTGCCTGCCATTGCCGAAAGCTTTGGCATGTCCGACGAAAAGCTCTCCGCCGCCTTTCGGAGCTATTATCAGGAGACGGTTCCGAATTTCATCCATCGCCGCCGGGTGGACTACATCAAAAAACAGCTGCTGGAGACGAAAACGCCCGTCCGGGAGCTTGCCATAGAGGCCGGTTATGTCAGCCTTGCCACCATGAACCGGGCCTTTTACCGGCTGGAGGGCGTGTATCCGGGGCAGTACCGGAGTAAATACCGGGCGCTGCGGGAGCCGTAACGATTCGATACCGTGAATACTGAGCCGTCTGCGAAGGAACTTCTTCGTGGGCGGCTCATCTCATTTTCTGTCCAGACTGATCATCTGCCCGAAACCCATTTACTTTTTGAGTTCAAACTTTTACACTGGGGTTATCCAATCCATACGAGCAAAGAAAGCGAGGCTGAGTCATGAACGCATACACAAGCGAGCAGCTGGTCGGCATTTTTGAGGACCAGCGGGACCTGAAGAACCTCATGGGCAAGCTCTGCTATACCATTCTGCTGAAGCAGGAGGATCAGATGCTCTCCCGGTTCTGGTCCGCCCGGGAGGATATCTGCCTGGGCACCAATCAGGGCTGGTACCTGGGCCGGGAGGCCGTGGGCGGCTACTATGCTGCTGCATACCGGCACACTGCCGAGGCTACGGAATTTTTGAAAAAGGCCTTCCCGGACCGGATGAACAAGCTCACCGAGCAGGAGCAGTTCGGCGCGGGCTCCATGGATGTTAAGCCCATGGATACGGCGGTCATTGAGATTGCCGGAGACGGCGAGAGTGCCCGGGGCATTTGGTATTCCCGGGGTACCTACAACGATCTTACGCCCCAGGGCCCGCTGGCCTTTTGGGAGCTGGGCGTTTATGCCTGTGATTTCGTCCGTGAAAACGGCCAGTGGAAGGTGCTAAATCTCCTGAACCTTACGGATATCCACATTCCCGGCGGCAGAAGCTGGGGCGATCCCAAGCCGGAGCCCTTCCCGGATTTGCCGGAATTCGCCGGTGCCGCCCCCTTTACCGCGCCGGAGCCTACGGTTCCGCAGGTGCTGCGAGAGGCTTATTATCCCGGCCGTCCCTTTGCACCCCTACCGGAGCCTCCGGTGCCCTATGAAACCCTCAGCGAAACCTTCTCCTATGGCTATCGAAAGGAGGCTGCCGTATGAATTACTATGAGGAAAAGCAGTATACCGATGACGAGCTGATCGTCCGTATTATGGACAAAGAGGCCATCAAGAAGCTCATGGCCCGGCGCGCCTTCTATTATGCCAATAACCAGCGCCGGAGAGAGCTGGACGAGCTCTGGGTTTCCACCCGGGAGTATCGGGACAGCGCCTCCTATGGCCGCAACTGGGGCTATTATGTGGGCATGGATTCCATCGCAAACTACTATGTACTGGAGCATACGAAGAAGCAGTATGCGGATCTGGAGGCCATTCATCAGAACAACCCCGCCATTCCAGTGGACAATCTGCATCTGGGCCTGGGCTGCACCGCCTTCCACACCGTGACCACGCCCATGCTCTACATTGCCGGAGACGGCAAGACCGCCCGGGGACTTTGGTATTCCGCCGGTCAGGAAACCATTATGCAGGCTGACGGCACCGCAAAGGCCTACTGGACCATGGACAATATGTCCGCGGACTTTGTAAAGGAAAACGGCAGCTGGAAGATCTGGCACCTGGTGGTGTGCAGTGATTTCTTTGTGGAGGCCGGGACGGACTTTAAGACCGGTTCTTTGGAGCCGCTGACTGCACCGGACCCCTTCCGGGATGAATTTGGCACCCCGGATATCCCCATGACCGTCCACAATCCCCGCTATAATCTCTCGGATAACTACCCGCCCATGCCCTTGCCCTATGACACCTATACCGTGGCGGGCAGTCTGGCTCCGGAGGGTCATCCCAACTATAAGAAGGAGGTCGTGAAGAGATGAAGACACATCTGAGCCTGCACCAGCGGATTCATAATGCCGACGGCAGCCAGCAGATTGAGAATCTAAAGGCCATCCACGCCTATACCCATGCTCGGAACTGGCCGGTGGAGGAGTGGGACAACATCTGGGACCTGTCCGACGACTGCTCCTGGGCCCATGGCTTTGGTCGCTGGAGAGGCGGCTATAAAGTCTACCTGAACTCCGTTACCGAATGGGATATTCCCACCTTTACCAACTATATGAAGCTCTATAAGCTGTACCCGGATGTTATGGGCATGGACCCCCGGCCCCTGAACTTCTCCCCGGTGCACAATCTCTCCAGCGATGTCATTGAGGTGGCGGACGACGGACGCTCTGCCCGTGGCGCGTTCCTGACCCCCGGCAACATCTATGAATATCTGAAGCCCCAGCAGCGCCGCCGGGCCATCTTTATGTGGGAGCGCTATGGCGCGGACTTTGTTTGCGACGAAAACGGACACTGGAAGTATCTCCATGAGCATGTCTGCCCGGATTTCCAGGGCAACTATGACAACGTGAACTGGGGCCTGGAGGTCTATCAGGTGGCCACAGATCCCAACCATCGGAACTCCGCTGCGCCTCCCCCGGACGCGGATTCTGCGGGCCACCCCGATGGCGTTAATGCATCCGGTGCCGCACCTGAGGGTCCTCCTCCGGATGCCGGCGGCCCCAGAGATATGATGCTGGACGATCCCGGCCCCCTGCACAAGGAGTATGAGTTCCTGATGCCCATTCAGAACACCTGCCCTTGGCCGGAGCCCTACGCCACGCTGGACAACGACAACACCTATACGCCGTTCATTGGGAAGGATCGGCTATGAACATCATTCCTTTGAAGGAATGATGCCTTGAAACTTCGCTATTTTTCTATTTCCGTCCGCTATGGTATCATGGCAATGGGAACGCAGTGGATACTGCAAATCAGCAATACGGAAGGAGAAGCACAATGAAAAGAATGCCCATTCTCAGCGCACTTCTGGTTTTGGCGATGCTTCTAAGCTTGCTGGCCGGATGCGGCAGTGAGACGACCTCTGCATCTTCCGCTTCCAGCGGAACCACCCAGGAAACCTCCGCTGTTGCCCCGGAGCCCGCAGCTTCGGAAGCAGAGCCTGCTCCGGCAGATGCTGCCCCGGCCTCGACTCCCGAGGACAGTACGGCGGAAACCACCCAGTCTGCACCCACCCCGGTTGAGCTCCCCCTGACCCAGGAGCCTGTGACCTACACCATCTGGTACTGCGAGCCCTTTGGAGAGCTGGTGGACGATCCCGCCCAGGATGTGGCGGTGTTCCGGCTGCTTTCCGAGCGCACCGGCATCCAGTTTGACTTCAAGCTGACCACCATGGAGGCTGCCAGCGAAAAATTCCAGCTGCTCTTTGCCGCCGATGATCTCACCGATATCATCACTGATGCGATGTCCTACTACAGCGGCAGCATTGATGACGCAGTGGAAAAGGATGCTTTCTTGCTGGATTACTCCGGCTACCTCTCTGACATGCCCAATTACAGCTACATTCTTGACCAGTATGTAGAGGCCAAGAAGACCATTACCAGCTCCGACACCGGCGCCATGGTGGCCTTCCCGGAGATTTACCAGGACGTGGGCGATGTCAGCGGCTACATGGTCCGCAAGGATTTCCTGGACGCCACCGGCATGGACATCCCCAAGACCTACGACCAGTTCCATGACCTGCTCTCTGCGATTTATGCCAATACCGGCGCAACCCTGGAGATGATCAGCAGCGGCGGCGACGGTCTGCTGGGCGCCGGATTTGGAATCAACACCACGCTGGACAACGACGATCTGGAGGGCTGGTATGTGGACGACGGCACGGTTAAGCTGGGCGTTCTGGAGCCGGGCTTCAAGGAGTATATAGAGCTGGTCAAGGCATGGTATGACGAAGGCCTGATTTATCCCGACTTTGTGGGCACGGACCGGGGCGACCTGTCCGAGCTGTTCAACGGCTCCTACTCCGTTACCGTAAAGCCCCCGGAGATCATTGCCGTATCGAATATGGTGATCGGCACCGAGACTGTGGCGATTCCCATGCCCCGGAAGACCGAGGACGAGGCGCTGCATGTCTGCGGCAATACCGCTACTTGCCTGATGGATGCAGACACCTGGAGCATCAATGCCAAGGCCCAGCAGCCTGAGCTCCTGATGCAGCTGGTGGACTATATGTACTCCGACGAGGGCTATTATCTCATGAACTATGGCGAGGAAGGCGTCTCCTATACCATGGTAGACGGCGAGCCGCAGTTCACCGACCTGGTGCTCCACAACCCCGACGGTCTGGAATATTCCCAGGCAGCCTATCTGTTTGCCAGCTCCAACCGGAGCCGGATGCCCTTCCTGTCCAACTACAGCCGCTGCTTCTCGGAGTACACCGAATCTCAATGGGATGCCCTGGATATCTATGAAAACGACTGCGATCACACCATGGACTACCCCCTGGGTGCTGTGATGAACACCGAGCAGTCCCAGCAGTATAACACCGTAGCCGCAGACATCTGCACCTACATCTCTGAGCATGTATTGCAGTTTATTTACGGCCAGCAGGATATGAGCGAGTGGGACAGCTTCATCGAGACGATTCACGGTATGGGCGTAGACACCGCCATTGAGGCCAAGCAGATGGCCTACGACGATTATCTCAACAGCTAACAAAAAAGCGTGCGTCTCCGGTTATTCAGGAGGCGCACGCTTCTATTATTCAATGATTTCGCTATTAGGCGGCTCTGTGGGATACCAGCCCCGGGATACCTGCCAGGACTGCATCAGGTCCTTTGCGGTAATGGGGTCGCCTCGGTCCTTCACTGCCTGGAGGCTCTGATAGGTTTCCAGCATCAGGTCGTAAAACCCCTGAATTGCCGGAAATAGCTGCCGTCCCCGGAGCCGGGCCACACCGATGGGGATCACCGGGTCCGGGTCTGTGATCCGCAGGGGCTTCATAAACTGGAACGGCGGATCCGGCACCAGGGCCAGGGCCTTCCAGAGATAGTTAAGCTCCGAGCCAATATAGACGGCCTGATTGCCGGAGGCGATCTTGTAGAGCAGCTCCGGCTCATGGCATTCGAGGATAATATTCGGGGTAAAGCCCGCCTTGGCGCAGAGCTTTTCAATTAAGGTCCGAGTACCGAAGCCTGCATTGTTGCAGACGAATTTCTCGCCCTGCAGCTGGGACAGAGATATCTCATCCCGTTCGGCCAGGGGGTGCTGCTTGGATACGACCACAATGATCTCGTCCCGGTAAAGCTCCTGCCACTGGATGTATTCTCCCACAATGGGCTCCTGGGTTACAGCCAGATCGATTTCGCACTGCTCCAGCTTCTGCTGCATTTCATCCATGGGCAGCAGCCATTGACGGAACTGGGTGTCGGGATGCTCTACCAGATACCGCTCCATCAGGTCTGGCAGCAGGCCGGGCAGTGATGATGCCATGCGGATGGTGGTTTGCGGGGCCTTTACCGCCTGGACGCTTTCATCCAGCTGCCGGAGGGCCATGCTGGCTCCCTGTAAAAAGACCTTGCCCGCGTCGTTAAGCTTGATTCGGTTTCCCACCCGGTCAAACAGCGGCGTTCCCAGCTCATCCTCCAGCCGGGCAATGGTCTTGCTGAGGGAGGATTGGGAGGTATAAAGCCGCTGGGCCGCATGGGTGATATGCTCGCACCGGGCGACCTCTACAAAATACCGTAGCTGCGTCAGTTCCATTCTGAATGCCCCCTTTGTGCATATGATACCATGCCAAACGGGCTTCCGCAAGATTATCATTCCCTGAAAGGAATGGAACTGTGAAAAAATGCGATTTTACAAGCATGCTGTGCTATGGTATCATGGTATCAGTATCAAAAGGAGGTAACATCAATGAGCACAGAACTGGAATTGCAGCTTCAGGCAGCCCTGAAGCGCATTGAGCGGCTGGAGGCAGCCCAGGCCTGCCGCAATCTCATGGGCAAGTATTCCTATTATCACACGGCCTTCCGCAACAAGGAGTATGTGGAGCTGTGGGCAGACCGGGAGGATTGCTACTACCGGTTCCCCTTCGGCGAGTACAAGGGTATCGAGGCCATCCGCCACTGCTATCTGGTGGAGCACGGCGACCGGAACGATCCCGGCATGGACCAGAACCTCAAGGGTGCGCTCATGATGCATGAGATGGACACCGAGGTGCTGGAAGTAGCTGAGGATGGTCAGACTGCCAAGGGCTGCTGGATTTCTCCCGGCCACGAAACGATGCCTGCCCGGAACCTGAAGGAGGGCGAAGAGCCCCACGGCGATGCCAGCTGGTGCTGGGGCAAGTATGAGGTGGAGTTCATTAAGCACAATGGTGAGTGGAAAATCTGGCACATGATTCTCTATCCCCTGTTCAAGACCAGCTTCTATAAGTCCTGGGGCGAGCCCGGTGCGGAGTTCCTGAAGCCCGGTGCGATCAATCCCATGACCGGCCAGAAGAACCCCGACTACTGGGTCTACGACACGAATACCGTCTATCCCGCCAACGAGCCCGAGCCTCCGCTCCCGTATAACAGCTATGCGGATATGCCCCATAAGATTGGGCCCAAGGAAACTTAATGCAGAAAAAAGAACGAGATTTGGAACCGAAACGGGTTCCAAGTCTCGTTTTTTGCTTTATTATGATGTTTCCTTCGTTTTATCCACGGCGGTATCGCCATTTTCGGATATAGTAGTAACTGTAAGAATGAATGGATGCTTGACGGTGAATTTACGTTTCAGGTTTCCCGGCAATATCTTTCTGTAGTTTTCCTCCATAGGTGTTGGTTGTCGTCGGCCCCATTGGCTTTTTGTCTGCCAGGTCGTCACGCTCCAGCACATCCTGGGTGAGATCGTATAGGGAATAATCAATTTTTCGGCGAACAATATCATTTTGACTTGGATTTTCATGCTGAATTTGGAGAATGCGCATGGCAAGCTTGTCCTTTTCGTTTGACAGGACAACGCCATAGCAGCGTTCCAAAATGCTGTTTAAGCGGTTTTCATCCAGTACGATATCATCCCGAAAATCCGGAAGGATACTGTCACGAACCAGCATACTGTTGGCAAAGGTCAGGAAAAACAGAAGCCTTTCTCTCGTAAGATCACATGTTCCGCGCAGTACATCCGTAAAATAGTCAGCCTCGTTCTCCAGGTAGTTCTTTTCCTCGTCATCGGAATCATCCTCGGAAATACCGGAGACAATGCCATCTCCAACCGGCTTATAGTACAGATACATTCGCCGGATAACACCCAAGATACTAATCTTCCGATTTTTGTAATCCCCCTGCTTAAACTGGGCTATAAACTGATTTATGCTCTCCTCACTGCTGACGGGATGGTCAAACAGTTCGGCCGCAATAGACGCATTGCTTTTACGCCAGCCACAATAATACTGCATCATGTCCTCTATATAATAATAGAGGTATCTGACAAAAATAAGCCGTGCATTGTTTCTCTGTTCGCGGAGCTTAGGAGCAAGTTCTCTGACGATTTCTAAAAAGTCAGCATCGTTGGTTGCGACTGCGGCCCTTTGGGCAAAGGAAGTCATTCTGCTTGCATCCGCAGTAACAGGATGATAGATAGAGTCAGCTGCCACAGAGCGGTTCTCTTGATCAAACTGCTTGAGCCGGTTCAGTGTGATCGCCTCGCTGGTGAGGCAGTCTGCTGTTGGGGAGTCACTATTGTAGATTTCGACAGCACTCTGGTAGAGCTCCCACCAGCTCTCTACTGCGGTCCTAGTGCTTTCCTTGTACATTGCTTTGTAGCGGTGATGCGTATTCAGTGAATAGCTAAGCGTCAACTCAACCAGATTCCGAGCATATAGGATAGGTCGACCACAGGCTCGCATAATGAAATTTACGTCCGATGCAGTCAGCCCCAGGCGGAAGCCAATTGCAACGATTCGCTTACGAGAATAGGTCTTTTTCTGCTTGCTGATACGCTCGGTGAGTTTCTTGACATCTTCCGCTGTGAGAGTAGATTTTGATGTAAAGGTGTCTAGATTCTTTGTGCAAGTTATTTCGCAGTATCTTATAAACTTGTCAATGCTTGAAGTCGCCATGATAACATCTCCCCACCGGTATATTCCAATTTCAGTATACCATTTCAAATTCTTAAATTCAATAGAGATGAGCAAAACACACATTGAACATCGAGGTCAAAGCGATTCAATAAAGGA
>CAVJLG010000045.1:0-11041 GCA_963650135.1 Barnesiella intestinihominis
TCCTTTATTGAATCGCTTTGACCTCGATGTTCAATGTGTGTTTTGCTCATCTCTATTACCCACCAGCTAAAT
Organism: Barnesiella intestinihominis; assembly: GCA_963650135.1. Classification (GTDB taxonomy): domain Bacteria; phylum Bacillota; class Clostridia; order Oscillospirales; family Oscillospiraceae; genus HGM13006. Next base: position 73 of record CAVJLG010000045.1, read on the forward strand.
CGTAATCGTTCATAATCATTTTACTTCATTCTACCACATTCCCCACAAAACTACAAGCAATCAGGACGTATCGCCTTTCAGTTCCATAAATCGTACCCAAGATTGATTATTGATATTTGCAGTGGGAAACGTTTCGTATTAGAATAGTTATGATCGTAACTACATATATAGGAGGAGTTTTCCCATGGCATATGTCATTGACCGGCAGCACTGTTCCTGCTGCCACCGTTGTCGGGTGGAATGTCCCGTGGGCGCCATTCGATTCAAAGGCGCAAAATACTGGATTGACCCGGAGAAATGTATCGACTGCGGCCACTGCGCCACAGTCTGTCACAACGATGTAATCTCCAACCCAGACCTTCCCGCCCCCGAAGTGCCCGCTCACTGCAAGATCATTCGGGACTGCGACGTGGTGGTGATTGGCGCCGGTGCATCCGGTTTGGCCGCCGCCGCCCGTGCTGCCGACAGCGGCAAAAAGGTTGTGGTGCTGGAGAAAAACAAGGAAATCGGCGGCTCTGCCTGGTACGCCCATATGTTCCGGGCCCAGTGGTCCGTTTGGCATGAACAGGACGGCATTACAGACCCTCGTGAGAAGCTGTATCGGCAGTTTATGAAGAAAACAAAGAACCAGGTAGATGGTCAGCTGGTGAAAAATATGCTGGATGCCGATGTGGACTTTGTGAACTGGCTGATTACCCAGCATGACCTGGGCAAAGACTATGTGTTCGGCGACGGCCCCTTCAACTCCAAGGGCCTGGTGGGCACCTATGACGAGCCCTATAACCATAAGCGCATCGACACCTCCATCGGCCCTGGCGGCAACGGCTGGTTCCTATGTAAGAAGCTGCTGGGAATTCTGCTGGACAAGGGCGGTGAGATTTTCTATCGTGCTCCTGCCACCCAGCTGCTCACCGACGAATCCGGTGCCGTGACCGGCGTATTGGCCCATGACCCCGGCGGTGAAATCGAAGTCCATGCCAAAGCGGTTGTCGTCTGCGCCGGTGCATTTACCCACAACAAGGAGCTTATGGCGCAGTTCCAGCCCATTTTCTATCGGGACGACGGCAGCGAGCCTGTCCATATCTTCACCTGCCCCACCTGTACCGGCGACGGCATCACCATGTGCCGGGATATTGGCGCAGATATCGATTATGTCAACCGCCGTGTGAACCTGTTTGGTCCCGCCCGGCATCCCTTCGGCACCTGCGGCCTGACCGCCTCCCGGGGCATGAGCGTGATGAATATCACCCCATCTGGCGAGCTGTTCAACGCCCCCATGGCCATGACCGAGGTCAGCCCCCTGGCCCATACTAAGGAGCGCTACCTCTGGGCAGTGCTGGACCAGACCGCATTGGAAGACGCCATGGAACGCGCCAAGGGCCGGACTCCCGATGCCGTGGGTGTAGACATGGATCGCCTCTATAACAACTTCCAGGCGGAAATCGACCAGGAAGTGGAATGGGGCAGCATCAAAAAGGCCGATACTCTGGAGGGCCTTGCCGCAGAGCTGGGAGTCGATCCCGCAGTGCTGCTGGCCTCTGTGCAGTCTCATAACGAGTACCTGAACGATCCCATGCCCTTTGGGCCTCCCCCCGGCGGCGAGGATGAAGGCCCCGGCGGTCCTCCGCCCAAGCCCGGCGAAGAGGACGAGGACGAAGGCGGCATGTTTGGCCCCATGGAAATGCCCGATCCCACTCCCATTGCCAACGGCCCGTTCTATGCACTGTTTATCAAGCTGTTCCACGAGAACGCAGTGGGTGGCATGGCAACCGACAGCGACCTGCGGGTTCTCAAGCAGGATCAGCCCATTAACGGGCTTTATGCCGCCGGTGATAATATCCGCGGTATTATGCTCCCCGGTGAAATCGGCGTTGCCTATATCGAGGGCGTTCTGTCTGCGCTGACCGTTGCATTCAGCAGCGGCTATCTGGCGGGCGAAAAGGCAGTGGAATACTGTAAATAAAAGAACATTTGGGCACGCTGCAATCAACGCTGCAGCGTGCCCCTTTCATCTTTTATTGCTGTGAATGATTCTGCTTGTATTTCATTTTCGTTGCCATACCGCCCCGTAAATGCCGCTCCGCCTTATTCTGATCCAGCACCGCCCGCACCTGACGGTACAGCGACGGAGAATAGACGCTTAGCCGGGTTGTGAGGTCCTTATGTACCGTTGACTTGGAGATCCCGAACTTTTTGGCAGCTGCCCGTACGGTGGCTCCATTCTCGATCATGTACGCAGCAAGCTCATAGGCCCGCTGTTCCATGCTCCCTTGCAAAAAGGCACCTCCCGAATCAGTCTGAGCTATTGTATGCGGTAGGCCGCGAGGTTATGTATGATCGGGCAGTTCCGGCGTTTCCTGATCTGCCAATGCACAGCTTGTCTGTCAATGAAATGCTGCCGGTACCCCAATCGGCTTTTCTGTTTGTAATCTCCCCCGCAATGTGGTATGATTTCATTTGGGAAGCAAACATTTCATTGGAACTTTGTATCATTGCCAACGAAGAAAGGAGTTTTCATATGCCAAGCACTGAATTTCTGCACCGCCCCGGCAGCGTATGGGAGCGCACCAAGTTTGAAGGGAAAGCATTTCCAGAGATCCGTGAGGAGATGGAGCAGCTTTCCATTGACGGTCTCAAATCCTATGACGATGTGACCTGGGAGCCCGGCACCTGCGGCACCATCTCCGGAAAATGGGTTCGCCCCGCAAATCCCTCCGGCGCACTATTATATTATGTTCACGGCGGCGGCTTTACCCTGGGTTCCTCCGCCATTCCCCTGCCCTTCCTGCTGGAGATGAGCCATCGGCTGGGCATCACCTGCTTCTCTGCCGACTATCGGCTTGCCCCGGAGCACACCTTCCCTGCGGCCCCCAACGATGCTTTTGCCGGTTATCAGGGGCTTCTGGCTCTGGGCTATGCGCCGGAAAACATCATTCTCTGTGGAGAATCCGCCGGTGCAACCCTGGTTTTGGACATTCCGCTGATGGCAAAGGCCGCCGGAATCCCCACGCCCGCCGCCGTCATTGCCATGTCTCCCGTCACGGACGCCGTTTCCGTGGAAGAAGGCACCGTATTAGAGGGTCTGGACAACTCCGACCAGGTGCTGGAGGTCTATGCTCCCGGTCATGACAAAGCCGATCCGCTGATTTCCCCGGCGCTGGGCGATCTCACCGGCTTCCCGCCTACGTTCCTTAGCGTTGGCAGTACAGAAATCCTGCTGAAGGATTCCCTGACCTTTGCCCGGAATGCTGCAAAGGCGGGCTGTGACGTTCGCCTTCATGTGGGCAAGGATATGATTCACACTTATCCCCTGGATCTTTGGGATTACCCCGAGGCAATGACCGCGTTTGAAGAAATAGAGCTGTTTGTGCGGCAAATTCTTCGCGGCTAATCAACAGATGATAAAAGATTACCGCCACGGGAATGGTTCCTGTGGCGGTAATTGCATATTCGTTTAGAATTACAGATCCATCGCGGCATGATAGCCGTCAAAAATTGCGCCGTTGGTTTTGCCCACCTGGAGGCAGTCGCCAATGATTCGGATCACCGGCACGTCCAGTGTCATGAGCGACTCCGCATTCACAGAGCGCTGACCAAAGGCATAGACCTTGCTCTCTGCGGGGATGACTACGGTATTTCCGTCCTTGTCCTGGGTTTCCACACCCTCGTCCGTCACTGCCATGCAACGGAGCCCAGCCCGCACATGGAGATTCTTCTGCTGGGCAAAGGACTGGAGCATGCCAACCCGATGCATCCAGTTGGCGTCGGGGGCCACGTCGTTCTGCATCTCGATGATGGTAACATCCCTCCCGGTTTCGGCCAAGAACAGGGCCGTTTCGCAGCCCACCAGGCCGCCGCCCATGACGGCAACGGTTTTGCCCAGAGCATCCAGGCTGGTGTAAGCGGTGGTCGCATGCTGCGCCGTCTCAATGCCAGGTAACGGGAATACCACGGGGGTAGAGCCCAGGGCCAGGAACAGGGCATCGGGCTTGATCTCTGCTACCAGCTCAGGCGTTACCTCGGTATTCAGTCGAACTTCCACATCGGAGTGTTCCACCCGGTAAATCAGGTGATCCTTGAGCCGCTTCAGGTCAGCTTTCAGGCTGTCATAATCGGTGAATTTCAGCAGACCACCCAAGCTATTGGATTTCTCCGCCAGAATCACCTTATGTCCTCGGGCTGCTGCGGTGGCTGCCGCTTCCAATCCGCCCGGGCCACCGCCTGCAATCAGGACGGTTTTCTTGGCCTTGGGAGGTGCAGCTTCCTCGGCGTTCAGACGGGATTCATGCCCGGTTCTGGGATTCACTGCACAGGCAAACTTCGTCTTGGTCTGCATGCCGGTCAGGCAGTCCAGACAACGGAGGCAGGGGCGGATGTCCTCGTCGTGGCCCTCTCTCGCCTTCTGGGGCAGGAACGGGTCGGCAATTAGACTGCGCACCATCGCAACCGCATCGGCCTTGCCGTCCTCCAGCACCTGCTCGGCCTCGGCAGGAGTGACCACGGAGCCAACGGTAACCACGGGACACTTGGTAACCACTTTCTTGACCTCTGCCGCATACTTCACATTGGGCATATGCGGCAGGAACATGGTGGGATGGGTTTTCACTGCAAAGTTGGGGTCCGTATCCAGACCTGCGGAAACATGAATCAGCTCTACCTTATCTTCGATGAGCTGGCAGAACTGCACCACTTCTTCAATGGAAAGTCCGCCCTCGGTAAGCTCCGGCCCGATGCGATATTCAATGGGCACCTTAGGGCCAACCGCCTTGCGAACCGCCGCAATCACCATCAGCGGGAACTTGGCACGATTTTCAAAGCTGCCGCCGAATTCGTCGGTGCGGGTATTAAACTTGGGAGAGAGCATCTGATCCAGCAGCCAGCCATGTGCGCCGTGGAGCATCACCATCTGGAAGCCCGCCTGAACGGCGACCTTCGCGGCCTCGCCATAGGCATTTGCGATTTCCTCCAGATCTTCTTTTGTTGCACCCTTAACATGGGTGCCATTGAGCTTTACCTCATCAATGGGTCCAATGGTCTGGAAGCCGGTGACGGAGGTGTTGGAAATCCGTCCACCGTGGTTCAGCTCAATGGACGCAATCGCGCCGTGCTGCGTAATCGCGCGGGCCACCTCCGACCATTTCTGAACGGTCTTCTGGGTCAGGATTGGGTGCCGGGGTGTGGTAAAGCCGCGCTCTTCCACCGGGGTATCGCCCACGGTGACCTGGGCCACGCCGCCCTTGGCCTTTTCCTCATAATAACCCACCATGTAATCGGTGGGGCTGCCGTCAGGATTCAGCGCGCACATCATATTCGGGCCGGACAGCAGACGGTTGCGGAAGGTCAATGTCCCTACCTTCATGGGGGTAAACAGCTTTGGATATTTCATGATACGACCTCCTGGTACATTGATTGACTTTATTGTACCCGCTCAGCAGCATTCTGTAAAGTGCAAAGTAAACGGGTGTTGCATAATCATTTATTTATGCTCCGCACCGGAAGCATATGAAATCCCTGAATCGGCATCAGCGAATCATAATATTCCCTTACCGCATCCAATGCAGCCAGTGCGGTTGGGGTGAGATAGCCATTTTTCAAGCGGCAAAGGCCAATGGTTCGAGCGCAGCCTGGGCCCTCCAGTGACAAGAAGCGCACCTGGTGGCCCAACAAATCCAACGCATGGTTCTGCCGGGGGTCCTGCTGGGTCACAGGCACCAGCATCACGCCCACATTTTTTGCAACTAAATCATAGGCAAAATCGGTTTCGTCCCCCATGAAGCAGATTTTCGGCTCAAATCCCGCCCGGCAGCAGAAGCCGCGCAGCAGCTGGGTAAACCCGGAGCTGCCGTTATTGAACACAAACCGCTCCCCGGAGAGATTCTTGAGCTGCACCTGTTTCTCCTGGGCCAGTGGATGGTCCGCCGACACCGCCAGGCAATACTGCTCCCGGAACATGGGATGCCACTCGATTCTGGGGTTTCCGCTGGGCTCCGGGCACAGGGCAAAATCCGCGCCGTGGGTTTCCAGCTCATGCATGGTATCCCTGGGGCCCGCCAGCTGATGGAAAATCTGCATCTCCGGATGCTGGGGCAGATAACTGCGCAGGAAACCCGTAAGCAGCTCCAGCGTCGGTGCAATCAGCTTCACGCTGCCGGTTTCCACGTTACTGTTGTCCTCCGCTTCCCGCAAGGCATCGTCATATTCTGCCAAAATCTGCTCTACCCGGCGCAGAAATGCCCGCCCGGCATGGTTTAGGCGAATGCTGTTGGCACCGCGCTCAAACAGCTGCGTGCCAACCTCCTGTTCCACCCGGCTAATGGCGCGGCTCAGCGCGGGCTGGGTGATATGCAGTTCCGCCGCAGCCTGGGAAATATGCTCGGTTTTTGCTACCGTTCGAAAGTAAACAAGGTAATTCAGTTCCATATACGTCCTCCGGAGCATACACAATTTTTGATACTAATATGCTCTATAATGATATTTACAGAATGCTTTTTTGTGATTATAATACAAATACCTTGAAAAATCCATAGAGATTTTTACATTTTCATGAAAGAAGGATGAAAGATGAAACGACTCCTCACTATGCTGCTATCACTGACCATGATTCTGTCCGCTTTTGCCGGCTGCGGCAGCAAAACAGAGTCCTCCACCCCGGCAGCAACAACGGATTCCTCCGCAGCTGCCCCCGCTCCCACCGAAGCGGCTGCCCCTGCTGACGACGCCACCCCGGATATCAGCGCCGCAGAACCCGCCTCCATGGAAGAGACAGAAGAGGTCGAGGATGGCTGGACCTACACTCCCATCTCCTACCCGCTGGCCGATACCCCCGCTACCCTGGATTACTGGATCACCTGGGAGCTGTCCGCCGACACCATGTATAACGACGTCAGCGAGCACATTGCCCTCAAGGAGCTGGAAGAGGCCACAGGCGTACATCTGAATCTGCTGGCACAGTCTCAGGCTGCCGGTCAGACCAACACCAACCTGATGATCGCTTCCGGCGATTACGCTGATATGATCGGCATGTTCTCCTATACCACCGGCATGGACGCCGCTGTGGATGACGAGATCGTCGTGGACCTCAAGGACAAAATCCCCGAATATTCCCCCGATTACTATCAGTATCTGATTGCTGACAACAACAAGCTTTGGAAGTCCGTTCAGACCGACGAAGGGCACATCGGTGCCTATGTTACCGTTGGCGCAAAGCCCAAGGTTGCCGACGGCACCATGACCTTCCAGTTTATGCTGGATGAGCTGGGCGTCAAGAAGGACGATCTCCGCACCGTAGACCAGTACGAGGACTACCTCACCGCTGCCAAGAACAAATATGGCATGGCCGCTCCTCTGTATCTTCCCGGCGACTTTATGCTGGACGGCGACACCCTGGCCAACACCTATGGCGTAGCCCTGAAGGTGGATGCCATTACCGGCGACCTGCCCTGGATTGTAGAAGACGGCGAAGTGAAGTTTGGCTATCTGGAAGATGGCTTCACCGAGTATGTTACCCTGCTCCATGACTGGTATGAAAAGGGCCTGATCGATTCCGACACCGCTTCTCATCCCACCGAGTACCGCGACGAGGACCTGATCGGTCTGGTTGCCAATAAGCAGGTAGCCGTATTCCATCGCGGCGACGGCCTGGTGGATATGCTCTCCGGCATTTCCGGTGAGCAGGTTATGCCCACCTACTTCCCCACTGTCAATGCAGACGACACCCTCCACATCGGCGGCGGCGTTGATACCGTCTCCGGCGAATCCGGCACCGTCATCACCACCGGCTGCGAGAATCTGGAGCTGGCCATGCAGTTTATGAACTACTGCTACACCGAGGATTGGGTTCTGCCCAGCAACTATGGCGTGGAAGGCGAAACCTACGACATGGTAGACGGCAAGCCTGAATTCCAGGAGTGGACCTATACCACCGAAGGCCGTACCTTTAGCTCCGTGCTGATGGACTACACCTTCCTGGCCATGGTTGATGCCAATGTTGAGACTCCCGGCCGCTCTGAGGCTGCCCTGTCCTGCGAGGATACCTGGAACGACAACATCGACAACCAGAACGACTACCCCGTGGGCGCTGCTATGACCATTGACGAAGGCGATCAGTACAACCGTCACGCAGGCGACCTGGTCACTCTGGTCAAGCAGTACACCGCAAAGTTCATCACCGGCGACGAGCCGCTGTCCGGTATTCCCGAGTTCCAGCAGAAGCTCCGCGACACCGGCGTTCAGGATTGCATCGACGCCAAGCAGTCCGCCTATGACCGCTATATGTCCAGAGGCTAAGCTGGCGCACTAACTTCATCGTCCATGCACCCCGGGTCCCGGCTGCTATTCCGGGATTCGGGGTGCTTCGCTTGTGAAATAAGGAGGTAATTCTATGCTTGAATCCAAAACCGTCACCGGCACCTGGCTGGTGGAAGAAACCACCCGTCTCTATGACCTGACCATCGCGCCCGGCGCAGAATTAAAGGCGCCGGAGGGAAAATTCATTGCCATGACCGTGGATGGCATTGGCTATGATCCAAAGCCCGGACGCTATCACGGCGATATCGTGCTCACAGTCGCAGAAACCTACCACATGGCCCCCCACGCGCTGATGCGGCTGAACAACATTTCCCGCGAATTCACCGATGCTGTGGTCATTGACAGCGGCAAGGTGGTGGAGGAAAAATGTGTCCCCGCCCTGATTCAGACCGGTACCGTCACCGGTGAGAAGGCGGAAAACGTCTACCTCGCATCCAATGCAGAAAGCTTTAACGGCATTCTGGTCACCGGCGATCAGCCCTATTTGGTCAAGAACTGCCGGATGGAGCTGGACGGATTCGGCGCCAACGACTTTATGGGCGTCGGCTCTGCGGTGGCAGCCATTGATACCGCAGACGTGACCATCGACGGCTGCGATTTCACCGTCAACGGCGTCACCCGCTGTGCCGTTCATGTGGGCGGCGACAGCCATGTCACCGTGAAGAACTCCCGGATTCAGAATACTTCCCCCGATTCCGACTGGCTGGGCGATTTCAGCTGGGCCTGCGGCTTCCTGGGCACCAACCGTCTTTGCCAGCTCTGCGACAACGGCACCGTGGTCTATGATAACTGCGACCTCATCAGCAACGGCTGGGGCGTTCTGTCCATCGACGGCACCGATAAGTACAATGAAATGATTGTAAAGAACTCCCGGCTGACCCTCTCCGGCCCCAGAAGCCACGGCTATGGTGCCTTCTGCATTGGCGGCAATCATGTGCGCTTTGAGGGCTGCGACGTGAACGTAACCGGCTATCCCCTGATGCTGCGCGGTATGATGGACAAGGGCCGTGCCGAGATTGTAAACTCCAAGATTCGCGGCCGCCGGTTCGGCATGCTGGCCATGGGCGACACCCACAGCGTGCTCACCATTGCCGGTTCTGACTTTGAAACGGACAAGTCCTCCATGGTATTCAAGGGTTCCGCCACCACCGTCAACATCACCGAAACCGCCATGCGTCCCGGCAACGGCGTGATTCTCCAGCTGATGGACAACGACGAAAGCGGCATGACCGGTCAGGACTTTAAGATTCCCGTGGGCGAGTCGGACAAGCCCATCGAGGGCCGCGATCTGTTCACCGCAGGAGCGGACGACATCAATATGACCCTCACCGCCTGCCGTCTGACCGGTGATTTCTACAACTCCACCACCAACATTCAGGCCAATAAGCGTTCTACCCAAGGTGGCTTCGGTAAGTTCCACGACACCCTGATTGGCACCGGTCAGGGTCACAACGAACCCACCAAGGAAGGAAAGCCCGCAGGTCCTGCACCGGAAGGCGACGCCCCTGGCCCCCTCCCCGGCATGAAGGATCTGGACACTCCCAAAAACCTGGGACTGACCCTAAAGGATACAACCATCACCGGCATCATCAGCTCGGCTATTCAGAAATACCGGGACGGCCTGACGTTAATTGACGAGTCCAACCGCCGTGAGATGTCCAACATCACCCAGACCGCCGCCCCCACCGTCAACAATGGCGTGATCGTCTCCCTGGACCGCACCAGCCGCTGGACCGTCACCGGCACCAGTTACCTCACCGCGTTGGAGCTGGCCCCCGGTGCCGTGATAACAGCGCCCGCCGGAAAAACGCTGACCGCCACCCTGGATGGTCAGGCAATTCAGCTGGTCCCCGGCAGCTATCAGGGTAAAATCGTGCTGACAGTAGACTAACTGTCACATCATAAAAATCTGCAAAAATCCCACCATGGTTTTCCGCCACGGTGGGATTTTATGGTTCTTGATGCGCATCAGACATCTCTAGGTTTTCTTCATTTGCCAGGGTTCACTGGCCCATTTCATTACAGCGCAGTCCCCTTTTTCGGCACGAAAAATCCAGTCATATCAGTACGCTCCAGTTCCAACAGTCTGCGCTTTTTGTCAATTCCACCGGCATAGCCTGTTAAGCTGCCGTTTGTTCCAACAACCCGGTGGCAGGGAATGATGATAGAGATCTTATTATGCCCCACCGCACCGCCAACCGCCTGTGCAGACATCTGAGGCCGCCCCGTCTTTTCGGCAAGCTGCCGTGCAATCGCGCCGTAGGTTGTGGTCTGTCCATAAGGGATTTGCAGGAGAAGCTCCCACGCAGACTGCCGAAATGCAGAGCCACTGGGATGCAGCGGCGGCGTAAAATCCGGCTTTGTTCCGGCAAAATAAATATCCAGCCAGCGCCGAGTCTCTGCGAGAACGGGCGTTTCCTGTTCTATCTGCGCTGCGTCGAGATCGTCCGCAAAGTATTTTTCACCGTCAAACCATAAGCCGGTCAAACCGATTTCATCCGCTACCAGCAGGATGCCACCCATCGGTGAATGATAGTGCTGTGTGAACGTCATAGCTTACACCTCAACATAAAACAAATATCAGCCATGAGCAAAACTGAAGAAACGCAGTAATTACAATGGTTCCCGGTCATGGCTGAAACCGAAAATCACTCAGATGATA
>CAVJLG010000046.1:0-5298 GCA_963650135.1 Barnesiella intestinihominis
ATTTTTCTCCTGTCAAGTCCGCTTTGGGGCTTGACTTTTTATTTGCAGGCTTTTTATCCCTTTATCATCTTCCAAATTCCCCGGAAGAAATGTCCGTTGGCAATCTCCAGAATCCCGGGCATCACGCCGCCCTTGATACCGCCGGAGATCATCATACTGCGCAGGGGCGATCCGGCGGAGGAATTCATCAGCATACGAAACTCCGGATTTTCATAATCTTTTTTCCCGCCGAAGCCCTTGGCAATGGTGGCCTCCACGGCCCTGAACATGATTTTCATCATCAGGGAGTAGTCCTTCATTTCCATTACCGTATTGTCCATGGTGAAGGAGCCCTTTTTCAGCACCGGCGGTTCATAGTGCCGCCCCAGCATGGTCTCCCAAGTTGCCTGGTTCGGTTTGCCGGTGCAGTTTTGATACCAGCTGCCGGTTTGCCATGCCGGAATGGGCAATGCTTCGCCATGCTTTTCGATGGAAGCAGTCAAACCGCCGATGCTGACGGTGTACTGCCCAGCGGGTACTTTCCAGCCGTCCTGCCAAATGGCAAAGCTGCGGTTCGTCAGTTGGAATATGACCGTCTTGCATTCCCCCGGCTGCAAGAATACCTTCTGGAACCCTTTCAGCTCCTGAACCGGGCGATGCAACCCGTCCTGGGGCGCACCGATATAGAGCTGCACCACCTCCGCACCGGCGAGCATGCCGGTGTTTTTTACTGTCACAGAGACGGTATTGCCGGACACGGCGAGATCAGAATAGGCAAACTCCGTGTAGCTCGGGCCATAGCCAAAGGGCCAGCGGACGGGCACGCCGGATTTATCGTAATAGCGGTAGCCGACGTAAATTCCTTCCTGATACAAGGCATCTGCGGTCTTGCCGTAAATCTCAGAGGACGGCACATCCTCGTAGCGATACGGCCAGCTCTCTGCCAGCTTTCCGCTGGGATTTGCGCGACCATAGAGCAAATCGGCAACCGCTTCTCCGCCCGCCTGACCGGGCAGGCCCATGTACAGAATCCCCTTAACATGGTCTGCCCATGGGCACTCCACGGCACTGCCGCAGAGCAAGACGACAATCGTATTCGGGTTCACAGCAGTCACGGCTTCGATCATCCGCAGGTGCCCCTCCGGCATTTTCATATCATCCCGGTCAAAGCCTTCGGATTCATACCGGTCAGGCAGTCCGGCGAACACCACGGCGATTTCCGCATTCTTCGCAGTCTCTACTGCTTCGGCAATCAACGCATCCGTGGTGTCTCCCCGGTCATCACAGCCGGGGGCATACATGGCACTGGGCAGATGATCCAGCGGCTGTGACAGCTTGGTGGGATTGATGTGGCTGGAGCCAGCACCCTGATAGCGGATGCTCTTTGCCATAGCGCCAATGACCGCAATTTTTGCATCCGGTTTCAGCGGCAAAATACCATCTTCATTTTTCAGCAGCACAGCGCCCTCTACAGCTGCACGCTTTGCCAGCGCATGGTGTGCTTCATAGTCGCAGGCTACTTGTTCGTTCAGCGTTTCCGCCGCACGGAATGCCAGCTTCAGCACCCGGCGGGCACTGTTGTCCACACAGCTTTCAGGAAGCGTTCCGTCCTTGACTGCCGCGAGGACTTCCTTCTCCATATAGTCGCTGCCGCCGGGCATATTCAGGTCACAGCCTGCCCGGAAGCCCTCAATGCGGTCATTCATGGCGCCCCAGTCCGTGACCACCATGCCGTCAAAGCCCCATTCGTCCCGGAGAATATCGGTCAACAGTTCCTTATGGTCAGAGCAATGTGTTCCGTTCAATTTGGGGTAGGCGCACATGACCGTGGAGGGTTTGCCCTCCTTCACGGCGATCTCAAAAGCGGTGAGATACAGCTCCCGCAGGGTGCGGTCATCCATCACGGAATCCGAGGTAAAGCGGCTGAGCTCCTGGGAGTTGGCGGCAAAATGCTTGAGACTGGTACCGATGCCCTGCGCTTCCACACCCCGAATGAACCCCGCCGCCAGCTTTCCCGCTAAGTAGGGATCTTCGCTGAAATACTCGAAATTCCGTCCGCAGAGAGGATTACGCTTGAGATTGGCTCCGGGCCCCAGCACAAGCCCCACGCCCTGTTCTTTTGCTTCCTCCCCAATGGCTGCGCCGATTTGTCCCAGCAGTTCCGGGTCCCAGCTTCCCGTCGTGGTTACTTCCGCAGGGAAGCAGGTTGCAGGACGGGAGTTGTTGACTCCCAGCATATCCGCCGCATTTTCCTGTTTCCGCAGGCCGTGAGGGCCGTCGCACATAAAAAGGGAAGGGATGCCGTATGTTTCGTATTTCTTGGTTTCCCAGAAGTTTGCGCCGGAGCAGAGGGCAATTTTATCCTCCAGCGTCATCTGGTTCAGAATCATCTCAATATTCATAAGCTCACCTCAGAAGGTATACGTTCCGGTTTCCAATTCCACCGGCTCTTTTCCGGGAAGCTGCAATGTAGCGGTGCAGTTCGCCGGAACAGTGACGGTATAACGCCATCCATCTGCCAACTTTTCCCAGCTATTTTCTACCTGACCGTACACACTGTTGTACACTGCGTTTGCATGGGTAAAGTGCCCGCCGGGATGGGGATGGATGCTGAAATGGTTCTCCCCATCCACCTGAATTCCGCACATGATTTGAAACAGCCATGCAACCACCGCGCCCTTGGAGTAATGATCCAGCGACGCCACGCCGCTGCCCTTGGCCTTGTCACCCTCCCAGGATTCCCAGATGGTAGTGGCTCCGTTCTTCGGCATACTGAGCCAGCCCGGAATTTCCTCATTCTCCAGCAGACGATAGGCGGCCTTGGGGTCAATCTCCATCAGTACATCCAAAATCAGCGGGGTGGACAGGAAACCGGTGCCCAGCCGCCAGCCATAGTGTTCCAGGGCTTCGATCAGCCGCTTTTTTGCGTAGGCGGTCTGCGCTTCGTCCAGCAGATTCATGGCAAGGGGCCGTACCAGCCGAGCCTGTCGATCGGTATCCAGCGAGAATTTCTCCGTTTTCATCATGGCCTGATAGGTGTTTCGGCAGCCGTCCCGGTATTCCTTATAGTGGGGGATATCTTCGGTATGCCCCAATGCCTCGGCAATTTCCATCATCAGCTCCATGATGTAGGCAGTATAAGCCGTGGATACCTCCGGATGCGGCTCAGCAAAGTCCATCCAGCGCATCACATAGAAATCCTGAGGCTCCGCCCATTCTCCATAGCTTTGCCCGCAGTTCACCAGATACTTCTTATCCGCTTGGGGGATGCGGACAGGCTTTGCATGGGGTCCGCCCCACTTCCCACAGCGGCTAATCATGAATTCCGCATAGCGCTTCATGCCCTCGTACCGCCGGGACAGAATGGATGCGTCCCCATACCGCTTCCACAGCACATAGGGCATGATAACACCCGCATCAGCCCAGCCCACACTGCCATTCATAACGCCCATGTAAAAATCCACGCCACCGGCGGGAGCAATCTGGGGCAGCTTCCCGTTGGGCTTCTGCCAGTCGTACATATCGTTCAGGAACTTTTCCGCCATAGGCTCATAGTCGAACAGAAAGCTGGCGGTGGAACAGAAAATCTGCGCGTCTCCGGACCAGCCGTGACGTTCCCGAGTGGGGCAGTCCGTAGGCAGATCGGCGTGGTTGTTCTTGGCGCTCCAAACGGTGTTCTCTACGAATTTGTTCAGCAGTGGGTTGGAGCTTTCAAACCAGCCTGTGCGCTCCAGATCAGAGTAGACCGCAATGGCAGTAAAGTCCTCTGCCGTGAAGGGAACCTCGGTCTCCACCAGAATGTACTGGAATCCAAAGATAGCAAAGGTGGTTTTATAGTGATTCAGGCCCTCCTTGCAGGTGTAGATCACCTGCTGTAGCGGAGTTGTGATCTTTTTGTTGGAGCACTGGATATTCTTCTGGGTGAACTCGCCGTTTTCGTCCAGCAGCTCGCCAAATCGGAGGGTGATGGCCTGACCGGCATGGGCGTTCACGGTGAACTCCGCATAGCCCGCGATGTTTTGACCAAAATCCAGCACGGTTTTGCCGGAAGGAGTGGTAATCAGCTTGGCAGTTAGCCGTTCGTGTTCCGTTACGGGGACATTGTTAGAGGCCGTCGGCATAACAGAATGGCTTGTGACCTTGGCCTTGCCGGAATAGGTCGGTTCTTTCTGCGCGTCAACGATCTCACCGTCCTTGTTGTCCGCAAAGCGAATTGGGCCGTCATTGCTCCAATCCCAGCTTTCGTCTGTGGCAACGATTTGGACGTTTCCGGATTGGTCGGTAATCTCCAGCTGCGCCAGCAGCTTTGTTTCCGTGCCATATTGATTTTTGAGACCCCAGGCGCCGCAGGAACCGCGATACCAGCCGTCGGCCAGATGCACGGTCAGAGTGTTTTCGCCCGCTTGCAGCAGCTCCGTTACGTCATAGGTTTGGTACTGGACTCGCTTCCGGTAGTCCGTAATTCCAGGAGCAAGAATGAAATTGCCGATTCTTTCCCCATTGAGCTTTGCCTCATACAGGCCGCAGGCGGTGATATACAGCCGTGCCCTTTGAATGCCGGACACATTGAATTTCTTGCGGAAGCAGTCCACCGGATAGCGCAGCTTTTTATGAACCTTGTAGTTGCCGGTGATCCACTTGGCGTTCCATATGTCGATGCCGGTTTCAAATGCGGCTTCCGACCAATCCCCAGCGGAGTCCGTTTCATCCCAGAGCCGCACCCGCCAAAGAACCTTTGTTTTCGGTGGGACTGGATCACCGTCCCAGTGGGCGCACATGGAACTGCTTTCGACTTTTCCGCTGGCCCAGAGCGAGTTTCCAGCATCGTCAGTGGCAAGAATCTGATAGGCCGTCTGCTTTACGCCGCCTTCACAGTTCCAAAACAGGCGCGGTGCAGAATAGTCCACCCCGATGGGGTCAAACAAATGCTCCGTTTTCAGTCGAATCGCTCTCATTTTTCTGCCTCCCGACGAGCCTTAATCTCCGCCTGCTCTTTGTCGATGTTCTTTTCAACGTTCAGGAAAATCAGCAGCACCGCGAGAATTACGCCGGTGATAGTCTCCAGCCCCACGAAACCGAAGGTGATCGCGCTTTTTACCGCCGCAGTCTGCTGGGCCGCCACAGTGACGCCGTCTACAATCTCCGGCGCAATATAACCGGCGCTGGCAAGCAGACCGTTGAACACGCCGGTGCAAATGCCCACCATGGCAACGGCGATGATGTTATATACGCTCATGGCAATGCCGTCGCAGCGGAAACCAGACTTCCACTCCACATGATCCAGCACATCCGCAAACAGCGCCATAAATACATAAGCGC
>CAVJLG010000047.1:0-4159 GCA_963650135.1 Barnesiella intestinihominis
TATCATCTGAGTGATTTTCGGTTTCAGCCATGACCGGGAACCATTGTAATTACTGCGTTTCTTCAGTTTTGCTCATGGCTGAAAAACAAGGAAAACGAGGCGATTATAATGTACGATTTCATCCGCATCTCCTGCTGCGTCCCCGCCATCGAGGTAGCCGACGTATCGGGCAACTGCGAAAAAATAGAATTCCAGCTGCGCAAAGCAGCGGAGGCCGGCAGCGCCATCGCCGTCTTCCCGGAGCTCTGCCTCACCGGCTACACCTGCCAGGATTTATTCTTCCAGAATACCCTGCTGGAGGACTGCCAAAAAGCCATCCATCATCTGGCCCAGGTGACACGGGAGCTTGGCATCATGGCCATCATCGGCTCCCCCCTGCGCATTTGGGGCCAGCTCTACAACTGCGCGGTGGTGCTGAGCCGGGGCAAGATTCAGGGCATCGTCCCCAAGACCTACATGCCCAACTACGGCGAATTCTACGAAAAGCGCTGGTTCTCCACGGCGGAGGATTGGAATTCCCATGGCGACTGCTTCGACGACCTTCCCGAGCTGCATTTCTCCTCGCCGGAGGACGATCTTCCCTATTCCGTGGATGTGGGCAGCCGTGTGTTCACCCTCCCCGACGGCACCCGGTTCGGCATTGAGCTGTGTGAGGATTTGTGGACTCCCCTGCCCCCCAGCACCATGCTGTGCCTCAGCGGCGCGGAACTGATCTTCAATCTCTCCGCCAGCAACGAAACCATTGCCAAGCGGGACTATCGGCGGCAGCTGGTGTCGCAGCAGTCGGCCCGGTGTTTGTGCGGGTATGTCTATGTGTCTGCGGGCTGCACCGAATCCACCCAGGATCTCGTGTTCTCCGGGCACAGCATGATTGCCGAAAACGGCGGCATTTTGGCGGAAAATCAGAAGCTTTTGGACATGGATTATGTGATGACCATGGACATTGACCTGGGAAAAATCCGCGCCGATCGAATGAAGAACCGCAGCTTTGCCGACTGCGCCCGGGTGAACCGTGCCGCTGTCCAGTCGTTCCCGCTCTCCTGCTTCCACCTGTCCGAGGATGAGGAAGGTTCCGACGGCAGCCTGCATCCCATCTCCAAGCTGCCCTTCGTCCCCTCCAGCCGTCAGGATCGTCAGCAGCGGTGCCGGGATATCTTCGAAATGCAGGTGGCGGGGCTGAAAAAGCGCCTGACCGTGACCCATTCCAAGGCGGTGATCGGCGTGTCCGGGGGCCTGGATTCCACCTTGGCGCTGCTGGTTGCCGTGGAGGCCATGGCCCAGCTGGGGCGGCCCAAGACGGACGTGCTCGGCATCACCATGCCCTGCTTCGGCACCACGGACCGTACCTTCAATAACTCCCTGGAGCTGATGAAGACCCTGGGCGTGACCTCCGTGACCATCCCCATCGCCGCGGCGGTGGAGCAGCATTTCCGCGATTTGGGCCACGACAAGTCCGTCACCGACCTGACCTTTGAGAATTCCCAGGCCCGGGAGCGGACCCAGGTGCTGATGGATTACGCGGGCAAAATCGGCGGCCTGGTGGTGGGCACCGGCGACCTTTCTGAGCTGGCCCTGGGCTGGTGCACCTATAACGCCGACCACATGAGCATGTACGGCGTGAATGCCTCCATCCCCAAGACGCTGATCCGCTGGATGATCGACGCGCTGGTGGAGTTTGAGATTTTCCCGGACAGCACCGCCGTCCTCCGGGACATTCTGGACACCCCCATCAGCCCCGAGCTGCTGCCCCCGGACGAGAACGGCAAAATCGCCCAGCAGACCGAGAGCATCGTGGGCCCCTATGCCCTCCACGACTTCTTCCTGTACTACGTCCTGCGGTTCGGCTACACCCCCGAGAAGATTTTCCACCTGGCAAATCTGGCATTTTCCGAGGATTTTGACCGGGAAACCATCAAAAAATGGCTGAAAACCTTCTATCGCCGGTTCGTAAGCCAGCAGTTCAAGCGCAGCTGTCTGCCCGACGGCGTGAAGGTGGGCTCCGTTTGCCTGAGCCCCCGGGGCGATTGGCGCATGCCCAGCGACGCCAGCGCAAAGGCCTGGCTCAGCCGGGCGGAACAGCTGTAAGTCAGGAGGAAACCCACATGAAACTGATGATTGCATCCGACCTCCACGGGTCAGCGTACTACACCCGGCTTTTGCTGGAGGCCATGGACTGGGAACAGCCGGACCGCCTTTTGCTCCTGGGCGACTTACTCTATCACGGGCCGCGAAACGACCTTCCTCGGGAATACGCGCCGAAGAAAGTGATTCAGCTGCTCAACGCCCGGAAATCGCAGCTTCTCTGCGTCCGGGGGAACTGCGAGGCCGAGGTGGACCAGATGGTGCTGGAATTCCCGGTTTTGTCGGAGTTTGGGGTGGTGTTTGCCGATGGGCTGACCATATACATGCTCCATGGGCACAAGAATCTGGACCTTCCCGTACTGCCCGGGGACATTCTGCTCTGCGGGCACACCCATGTGCCGGCGGTGCGGAAGGACGGGGAGCATTATTATGTCAACCCAGGCTCCGTGTCCATCCCCAAGGAGGGGAGCTGCCACGGGTATATGATCCTCGAGAACCGGCATTTAACCCATATTTCCCTGGAGGGAGAAAATACGCTGCCCGACTTCACATTTTGAAAATTGTGTGATATAATAATCAAAAGCGAATTCGAAGGGAGCTCATCACATGGAGGAAATTCAGCGAATCAAGGCACTTTTGGCAGAGGATCGCCCGGGAGACTGGGACGCGCTGCCGGATATCGACCTGTATATGGACCAGGTGGTGTCCTACCTGCCCCGGCAGAGCGTGGGCGGCAAGGCCCCGTCCATGACCTCGGCAATGATTAACAACTATGTGAAGGACGGGCTGCTGCCCCGGGCCTGCGGCAAGCGGTACCACAAGGAGCACCTCATCTACCTCACCGCCATCGGGCTGCTGAAAAACGTTTTAACCGTGAAGGACATGAAGCTGCTGCTGGACCAGGAGATTTCGGAGGGACAGGAGCAGGCGTTCTATGAAAAGCTGCTCCGGGGCATCGACGAGGCCTATTCCCGCACCAATGAGGACCTGAGTGCGGACCTGACCGAAAAAGAGCTCACCGTGGCTGCCATGCGGCTGGCCCTGACCTCCTGCGCCGCCAAGGCCGCCTGCGAGGAGCTGCTGGGGGTCATCCGAGACAGACACCCCGAGGAGGACCCCAAGGCCAAAAAGGAACGGGAAAAGGAAGCGGCAAAACGGGCCAAGGCGGAGAAAAAGGCCGCGGAGGAAGCGGAAAAGGCGAAAAAGTGAGAGAAATTTAGGCGCGCTGCAACGAAAGCAGCGCGCCTTTGATATTTGATGGTTCAAGTGGAAAAATGAACTGGAATTTAATTGCCTTTTGCCGTATTGATCGACGAAATGAGAATGCGGCGAATGGTACCGCACTGCTGGTACAGTGGAAGGATCGTCTCCCGCGCAACAAGCTCCGCCTTTACGAATAGTTCCAGCCAATACTCCGTTTCATAGCATTCCTTCAGGGCAATTTGCAGTTTTGAAACGAAGTCGGCTTTGCCGTGCGCATAGTTTGCCTCGCGAATATTGGCGCCAATGCTGGTTCCGGAGCGCTCCAGCTGATTGACAAGGGAATAGTGCCCCTTGATGGCATCGCAAAGCCGGATAATCTCCACCGCAAATTCTGTGGATAACTCACGCAATTTAGATTCTGCCATTGGATCACCCCTTTGGGCGTATTATAGCATGGAAGGAAATTACTGAAAAGAGTTCGCATGGAATTTGGGGCAGGATTTTTGAAATGTCGGATGGAACGAGCAGTTTTGAAATCGTAAGGGTTGAGTGAAATTGGGCTTTCGCCCAGTGAAATAATGCCGTTCCGGCATTGTGAAATTTGATTCCAGGGAATCAAGTGAAATGAAATAAATCCACTCACGCCCGCAGGCATTTCACATGTGCTGCGAAGCAAATCCCCTTGGGGGACGCCAGCATATTTCACATTTCGAAGAAATATTTCACAAATCCGAAGGATTTATTTCGTTGCCAGAAAAAAGCACCTACTTTAAGAGCGTTGACATAGGAAAACAAGCAGAAACCCAGTAAAATCAACGCTTTTAAGGGCAGAGGGCAAACAGGTTAGCTCAAAAATTGAATAACCAAGCGACAA
>CAVJLG010000048.1:0-7992 GCA_963650135.1 Barnesiella intestinihominis
ATTTCATATAGCAATACCCCCAATACCGGGTGTCCAGTATTGGGGGTACATATCAGATCTGCTTCAGGGGATTTTCGTATCCTTTTATAGTGCTGCCGTTCCCATATATTTCGGGTCGTCCGGGGCATCCTCCTGAACGATTTCCCGAATGACCTTCGCCGGAACACCGCCCACCAGACAATTCGCGGGCACGTCCTTGGTGACCACGGCGCCCGCTGCCACCACCGCGTTTTCGCCGATGGTAACACCCGGCAAAATCGTGGCATTAGCGCCGATCCACGCCCGTTTTTCAATATGAATGGGATGGCTCTGGAAATGGCGGCTCACCCGGCGCTGGGCATCCAGTGGATGCGTCGCCGCACTGATGACCACGCCCGGGGCAATGAACACATCGTCCCCCAGTTCCACCCGATTGGTGTCAAGAATCGTCACATTACAGTTGATAATCACGCCGTTCCCGATATAAATATTACAGCCGTAATCGCATTGGAAGTTGCCCTTTACCGTCACATGCTCCCCAATTGCGCCAAAAAAGCCCTTGAGGAAAGCATCCCGCTCCGGGTCCCGGGCCGGGTGGCTGTTAATGTATAAAAGTCCCTCGCTGCACCGAATTGCCAGCTCCGCCAGCTCCTGATCCGGGAAGTATTCCTCCTGGCTGAGCATTTTCTCCCGATTGGTCCGCTCGTTCATCGGTCAATCCTCCCAGGGACGAATGCGATACGTCGCACCGATTTCCTGACAGATTTTTGCGCACTGGGCTTCTTCCTCGTGGGTGATGGTGGTATCCACGGTGGTCATAACCACCTTGATGCCCTGGGCCACGCATTTTTTCGCAAAGTCCAGCATCCCCGGGAACGCCTTATCCCCAAACTGACTGCGCACCAGCTTCTGATACTCCGCCGGGTCGGGATCGTTCAGGGAAATGGACACCACGTCAATGCAGTCCTTCAGTTCGCCGGAGATATCCCGCCCGGCAATCAGGCTGCCCTGGCCGTTGGTATTGATGCGGATGGGCAGGGCACACCAGGTTTTCAGCCACCGTGCCACCTCCAGCAGCACCGGCAGGGCACAGGTGGGCTCGCCAAAGCCGCAGAATACAATCTCCTCAAACTGACTCATATCCCATTTCCGGAATTCATCCTCCACCTCCTGGGCCGTAGGCTCCCGCTCCAGCCAAAGGCTATGGCTCTCGCCCACATGGTCCATGGTCTGCCGCAGACAGAAGGTGCAGGCCGAGGAGCAGCGGTTTGTGAGGTTTACATAAATTCCATTATGGACACGATACAGAATTTCCATGGTCAAAGACTCCTATCTTAAAAATGCAGCTGGTGAATCACTTCTTCAAAGCACACCCCGTCGGTGGTAGGGATGTCCAGCTGAGACGAACGCTTTAGGCAGGCGCGGATAAATCCCGCAGCGGTCCGAACACTTTTGGCAAAGGGTACGCCATGCACCGCCCCCGCCGCAACAATAGAGGAAAATACATCGCCAGTGCCGGAGCGCTGGGGCGCAATCCGCAGCGTCCGCTGTACCGACGGCCCATTGTCCCGCTCATAACAGTAGTTTTCCAGGAACGAGCCCCGGGATACGCCGGTGATAACCACCTTTTCCGGGCCCTGGTCACAGAGCTTTTGGGCTAGTACCAGCAGCTCAGCCTCGGTGAAATGCTCCTGATAGGGCGTTTCTGTCAGGATGCAGGCCTCGGTGACATTGGGGGTTAGAATATCCGCATACTGTACCAGCCGCCCGATGCCCTGGCAAAGCTCCTGGGTGTAGGTGGCGTAAAGCTTTCCGTAGTCCCCCATCACCGGGTCCACAATTACCGTGGTGCGCTGGGTGGTAAACTCCTTTAAGAACTGCTCCACCAGCTCAATCTGCCGCACGGAGCCCAGGAATCCGGTGAGAATGCCCTCAAATTCCAGGTCTAGCTTTTTCCATTCCGCCATATATGGGGCCATGGAGTCGGTAAAGTCCTTGACATAAAAGCTCTCAAAGCCGGTATGGTCGGAGAAAATCGCCGTGGGCAGGGGACAGCACTGAATGCCCAGGTGGGAAATCAGCGGCAGAGCCACTGCAATAGAGCATCGGCCAAAGCCGGAAAGATCGTTGATAACCGCTATTTTTTTCTGGTGATTATGGGACAAGGGATGGTTCCCCCTTTCAAAATTCTGCCGTCGAAAACGCCAAAGGCTCCCCCAAACGGGGGAGCAGTGACAAAGCAGCCAAAGAGAGTGTCTATTGTTTTTAGGCAATATCGCGCAAATCGGCAGCAGACGCATTTGTGTGGTGTTGCCTTTATACCGTGGCAAGCTTTTTCGTCAGCCCGGCAGCCTCCAGAGCAGCGGCAATCACATAGAACAGGATAATGCCAACCACACCCTCGGCAGACAGTCCGGGAATCTGGGTTGCGCCGGTGATGACCGAACCATAGAGGATGGAGCCGCCAATGAAGTAGCCCACAATCATCACCACAATACCGGCAATCACAGCCAGCAGCGTCCGAACGGAGCGCACCTTGGCCTGCTCGCCCTTTTTCTTGGCAATGATAGCAACCACAAAACCCATGATGCTCTTGATAATCAGCGTGGGGATCACCCATTCCGGGTAGCCCAGCAAATCAGAGATGGCAGAGCCAACCCCTCCGGCAAACGCGCCAATCCAGGGATCGAAAAACACGCCAAACAGAAGGATCATGCAGTTGCCCAGATGGGCATAGCCCAGTGGGATAGGGAATTTAAATACGCTGGTGCAGATGCACACCAATGCTGCGCCCAATGCAGCAATCGTAATACGGCGGACATTTTGATTCATAAGTTTTCTCCTGCTTTCAGATCGGATTTCAGGAGATTTGCGCAAACCTTTGATGTCCTAAAGTATACACGGCTTCTGACATTTGATGAAGTATCAGTTTTTGATTATTTTATGGTATCAGTTTTATGCCAGCATAAACATTGAACTTCCGATGCCAAACAGTGCCCCAATATTCTTATCCTTTCTGCCAACTTCGATTGATTCCCGCCTGCAATTCCATTATAATGGTGGCATACTACCGAGATCAGGAGGCATTCTAATGGAGCTTTCCGCCCTCATCGAAGCCCAGCGCGCCTATTATCGCACCGGCGCAACCCGAAGCCTTGCCTTCCGGGAGCTGATGCTGGACAGTCTATATCGAAAAATTCGAGAAATGGAGCCGGAAATCAATGCAGCCCTCCAGGCAGACATGGGAAAAAGCGCATTTGAAAGCTATATGTGCGAAACCGGACTGACCCTCAGTGAGATTTCCTATATGAAAACCCACCTTCGGGATTTTGCAGCGAAGAAGCGGGTCCGCACGCCCATTGCCCAGTTCCCTTCCCGGAGCTATGTGCTCAAGGAGCCCTATGGCTGCGTGCTGATTATGAGCCCTTGGAACTACCCCTTTATGCTAACCCTGGAACCCTTGACCGACGCCATTGCTGCCGGAAATACCGCAATCTTAAAGCCCAGCGCCTATTCCCCCGCTACCTCAGCGGTCATTAAAAAGCTGATTACTGCGGTGTTCCCGGAAGAATATGTGGCGGTGATCGAGGGCGGGCGGGCGGAAAACCAAAGCCTTCTGGAGCAGAAATTCGACTATATTTTCTTCACCGGCGGCACCACCGTTGGAAAATTGGTACTGCAAAAGGCCGCCGAGCATTTCACCCCGGTGACCCTGGAGATGGGCGGAAAAAGCCCCTGCATTGTAGACGAAACCGCAAACCTCAAGGTTGCCGCCAAGCGAATTGCCTTTGGAAAATACCTCAACTGCGGGCAGACCTGCGTGGCCCCGGACTATCTTCTGATTCAGGATTCCGTCAAGAATCGGTTTCTGCCCCTGTTTTACGACGCCATTCGGGAGATGTACGGCGAAAATCCCCTGCAAAATCCCGACTATGGCCGCATTGTCAATCAGCGGCACTTTGACCGGATCTCCGAAATTCTGAACGGTGAAACCATCCTGTTCGGCGGCGAAACCAACCCCGAAACCCTGCAAATTGCACCCACGGTTGTGGGCCCGGTCAGCCCGGACGGTCCCGCCATGGGTCAGGAGCTGTTTGCGCCAATTCTGCCGGTAATGACCTATCATACCACAGAGGAAGCCGTGGCCTTTGTGCAGGCCCGGCCCAAGCCCCTGGCCCTCTATATTTTTTCCACAGACCGGGGCCATATTCGCTATGTGCAGGAGAATGTCAGCTATGGCGGCGGCTGCGTCAACGATACCATCATCCACCTGGCCACCTCTCAAATGGGCTTCGGCGGGGTGGGCATGAGCGGCATGGGCAGCTACCACGGCAAGTGCGGCTTCGACACGTTTACCCACGAAAAGAGCATTGTGGATAAAGGCAATTGGCTGGATCTCCCCATGCGGTACCAGAAATACACCCCCTGGAAGAAAAAGCTGCTGCGAATGTTCCTGAAATAAAAATTTAGAAAACTTGCCCGGAGCCGGTACAAAATCCGGCTCCGGGCAATCTGCATTTATTCTGTTTCCTGCTTCACCAGCCCCTGGCGCTTCCAAACACCGGAGTAGAAATATCCGGCGCTGATGAGGCCCGCCGAGAAGGGCGCGGCCATGCAGCCCAGGAACACACCCCGGATGCCCATGCCCAGCACCGAACCAAACAGCCAAGCCAGGGGGATTCTCACAATCAGCCCATCCACCGTGCAGCAGATAAAGCTCAGCATGCTAAAGCCCACGCCGTTTGCCATGGACTGATAGCCGTCCAGGAAGCAATGTGCCAGATAGGCAAAGGCCATATATCGGAGATACTGCACGCCCACTTCAATGACCTCAGGCTCGCCATTGAAAATGGAGATAATCTGCGCCGCAAACAGCTGCACCAGCACAAAGATTACCAGCTCGCAGATCAGCGTCATGAGTACGCACCAATGCACCACAGACTTTGCCCGGTCCTGCTGCCGTGCGCCCATGTTCTGTCCCACCATGGTAGAAGCCGCAGAAGAGAACGCATAGACCGGCAGGGTCGCAAAATTGTCCACCTTGCCGCCGACGCCATAGCCCGCCGATGCACTGACGCCATAGCTATTGACCATGGACACCACAAAAAGCATAGAGATCATCAGCATGGAGAACTGGAGCGCAAAGGGAATGCCCACCTTCAGCATGGTTTTCAGCCGCTCCCCTACAATTCGAAAGCTCTTCGGATGAAAATCAAACACAAAGCCCTTCCGGTGCCGATAGAGGTAGATAGATGCCGAAATAAACGAAATTCCCTGGGCAATAATCGTGGCTGCGGCGGCACCGCCTGCACCCCAATGGAGGGGACCCACAAAAATCAGGTCCAGAATGATATTGGTCACGGTGCTCACCGCCACGAAATACATGGGCCGCTTGGAATCCCCCAGGCCCCGCATAATGGCGCACACAGAGTTGTAGCCAAAGATGAACACAATGCCAATGGCGCTGATGATAAAATACCAAAACGCATCCTTCATGGATTCCGCCGGAGTATTGAGGATGCTGAGCAGGGGATGGGCAAAAATCAGGCAGGGAATGGTGAGACATAGCCCCAGCAATAGCATAAACGTCAGCATGGTGCCGATGGATTCCCGCTGGGCTGTTTCATCGCCGGAGCCCTTATACTGGGCCAGCATCATCTGCCCGCCCATGCTCAGACCCATGCCCGTGGAGGTAAACAGGCTGGCAATCTGGCTGCCAATGGAAACACCGGACAGCCCCGCCGAGCCCACAAACTGCCCCACAATAATCATATCCACCACGGCATAGACGGACTGGAGCACATTCGCCGCCAAAAACGGCACTGAAAAGGCCAGCAGCCGCCTTGGAACGCTGCCGGTGAGAAGATCCTGGTTCTGGAGTGACGCCATGAGTAAGCCTCCTTACAAAATACCTGCCTGTTTCAGTAGACGGACTGCCTCCTCCGCATCATCCTTCCGCACGTCAATGCGGTAGAGCACATCCTGGGCGGGGGACTGGCCTACCCGGTCATGTTCCCAGATTCCGCCGTTGGATCGTGACTTCCAGTTGTCCTTACAGGGAATCTTGTTGGCATCCAATACATCCAAGATTGCCCGGCGGACGGCAGGATCATAGCCGGTATAGATGTTTTCACTGTTAAAAATCGTGACGAGTCTCATAGGTATGCCTCCTTATTTCAATTAGACATTTTAATTTTATACTTTCCTAATATTATCATATCATATCAATCGCCCCACTGCAATCACCCATTGGGTTCCACTGTGTCGCTTTGTATTGCACTTTTCGGGAAATTCAGGTATACTAAACGGATAAGAACATGCGGAATTCCGCACAATGATAGAATGACGAGGAGAAATCAATGACTGAATTTACACTTTCCGTCCCCTGCCTGTTTGGCCTGGAGGGACTTTGCGCCCAGGAGCTTCGCCGCCTTGACATGAAGGAGGTTGCCGCCGAAAACGGACGGGTTCTGTTCAAGGGCACCTTTGAGGATATCATCCGCGCCAACCTGTGGCTTCGGACCGGCGAGCGGGTGCTGCTGCGGCTGGCTTCCTTCCCGGCCCGCACCTTCGAAGAGCTGTTCCAGGTGGTTTATCACGCGCCCCTGGAGGCAATTATTCCGAAAAACGGCGCATTTCCGGTAAAGGGGCACTGCCTGGGCTCTCAGCTCCACTCCGTCCCCGACTGCCAGGCCATTGTGAAAAAGGCCGCTGCCAAACGGCTGGGGGAGAAATACCATGTGAATTGGATGCCGGAAACCGGCAGCCTTTATCAGCTGCAATTCTCCATTATGAAGGATCAGGCCGAGCTGTTTCTGGACACCACCGGGGCCGGCCTCCACAAGCGCGGTTACCGCGCGGTTGGAAATGATGCGCCCCTGCGGGAAACTCTTGCCGCCGCAATGGTAAACCTCGCCCGCTACCGTGGCCGGGATAACTTTGTGGACCCCTTCTGTGGCTCCGGCACCATCGCCATCGAGGCCGCTATGATTGCAAAGAACCGTGCGCCCGGTTTGAACCGCAGCTTCTCCTGCCAGAAATGGGACATCAGCAAGCCCGAGCTGTGGCAGAAAGCCCGCAGTGAAGCCCTGGACAAGGAGTTCCACGGGGATTACCACATCTATGCTTCGGATATCGACCCCAAATCCCTGGCCATCGCCCAGAGTAATGCAAAGAAGGCCGGGATGGACAAGTATATCACCTTCTCCCAGGCCGACGCCACCAAGCTGAAGCTGCCGGAGGGAAAAGGCGTCATCGTCACCAATCCTCCCTATGGTCAGCGGATGATGGAGCAGCGCCAGGCCCAGCAGCTGCTGCGGGGCTTTGGCCGGGCAGTGGGCGGCCAGAAGGACTATGGCGTCTACATCATTTCCTCCGAGGAAGAGCTGGAGCGGTATTATGGAAAGCGCTGCACCAAAAAGCGCAAGCTCTATAACGGTATGATTAAATGTAATCTGTTTATGTATTTCTAAGTTAACTGTGCACCGGTCATTGCGAACCAGTGCGCACACTGGTGTGGCAATCCGTTTTCCCCTTGCTCAAGTGAGGTATTTTATGGATTATTACATTTATATTCTCACAAATAATACACGAACAGTCCTCTATACCGGTGTCACCAACAAACTGCTTCGCAGAGTTTACGAACATAAAAACCAGCTTGACCCAAACAGCTTTACTGCTCGTTACCACGTTCACAATCTAGTCTACTTTGAACAGGCATCCGATCCAACTGTAGCCATTGCCCGGGAAAAGCAAATTAAAGGATGGAATCGAAAGCGGAAAAACAAGCTGATTGAAAGAAAGAATCCCAAATGGGAAGATTTGTACCCATCACTCCTACCATAACAAGGGGAACGGATTGCCACACCAGTGACATCGGTCACTGGTTCGCAATGACCCATCCCGCTACATTTTACAACAACCATCACTGCAAACTATGATGTAACAAGGTGATTATATGAAACTCATGATCCTGGACGGCAACAGCATCATCAACCGGGCATTTTACGGCGT
>CAVJLG010000049.1:0-14902 GCA_963650135.1 Barnesiella intestinihominis
CGTTAAAGGTGCTGCGTTTCATTTCCCTTTGGTGCCTTGCAGCGCAGCGGAAAGGAATGGTCATATGAATGGAGATGCCGTCAAAGCCAAGCTCCTTCCACCGCTTGCACTGCCTCACGCCGTCCTCGATCATCTGATCCATGATCTCACGGGTGGCTGCCTTCTTGGGGCCCATCATCCGCTGCATCATTTCCTTCATAGCCTCGTCCGGTTCTTCGCCCTCTCCCATAGGCGGGCCAAAGGGCATGGCCGGAGCAGGGGGCGTGTCATCGTCGTTGGGGTCAGCGGGGGTGCTCATGGGCGGCAGGAACCCGCCGCCTGCATCCTCACAGACATCATAGCCCGCCGGTGCTTGCAGCATCAGGGACATCATTGCCTTTGTTCCCTGCATATGCAGCACATCACAGTAAAGGGCAATGGAGTTTTCTACGGAAGGGTCTGCCATATTGAAGCTGGGGAAATGGCAACCATCTCCGTGATGCATTCCGCTGTGCTGGTTGGGATCCGTCCAATTGCCCATGGTCACAATGGCGGC
Source organism: Barnesiella intestinihominis (assembly GCA_963650135.1). Taxonomy (GTDB): domain Bacteria; phylum Bacillota; class Clostridia; order Oscillospirales; family Oscillospiraceae; genus HGM13006. Next base: position 536 of record CAVJLG010000049.1, read on the forward strand.
ATTTCGGGCCACCTGAGCCTGGTAAACCAGAATTGGATCGTTGAGCCAGGTTTCAGGCCCCTGAAGAAAATGGGGCAAAGCATTGGAGGACAGCAGGTGGTTTTTCAGTACCACGCCGTTGGGCATCACCATTGGGGCGAGTAAATGCTGGTATTTCATATGTTTGGACTCCTTTTCTTTCTGTTTTTAAGGGATTTGCCGGAGCTGCACAGAGCAGCCCCGGCTGGTTATGGAAAAACTGAAATCAATCAGTGTTCCGCAAGATAACGGGTATAGGCGGACTGATAGGCCGCAGTTACCTCCTGCAGACCGATCTTGTCGGCGTCCGCAATGGCCTGCCGGAAGCCGGCCTCGTCGATGGTGCCCATAATGTATTTGGCAGTGTACTCGGAGAAGTGGGTACACAGATCGCCGCAGTACTGGCTGACCACATCGTTTTCCTCGGTAGTCAGGGAGAGCATCATGGGCAGCGTCATGGAGCTGTCGGATTTCTTTGCCGCTTCTGTCCACATTTCGTAGGCTTCTACCGCAGTGGGGCTGTACTTCATATTGACCGAGGCCATCTGCTGCTCGGTGGGCATCCAGGAGTTGATGAGATACAGCCACTCCGCCGCACGGATGCCGTCAGGGTAGTCCGTCAGCAGCTCAGAATACTGGACGTTTCCATTCTCATCCTTGTAATAGGTTTCCCCCTCGATACCAAAGGCCACCAGATCTTTGCCCTCCGGGGTAAAGCCGTAATTAAGGAATTGGAGCGCCATTTCGGGATTGGCGCAGCCGGTGGAAATATACACAGAGGCCATGCCTGCCATTACTTCGGTAAAGCTGCTCATGTGCGTTTCCTTGTCGCCATTGGTGGGCGTCAGCATAGGAAGGGCCACCCAGTTGGGATCGTTGGCATTTTCCGCATAGCTGGCGTCCGCAATTTCGCAGCCCTCCTGCCAGATGCCGCACTGACCGGTATAGTAGGTGGACTCAAAATTTCCGTTTTCCTTGGAAATGCTGGCAAAGTCACCGTTAATCAGGCCCTCGGCATAGTACTGCCGCAGCAGAGTCATATGGTCAAAATAGCCCTCGGAGGCCATGGCGCAGATCACTTCGCCGGAGTCAGGCGCCGTCTGCTGGAAGCCCAGCATCTGTCGGGTAAAGCCAACATTGGAATGGTCAAAGGCGGCTGCAAGTCCGTCGTCCAGATCCGCGTTGACCAGCAGGGTCATGGGCGTATCGTAGGCATTGTGGAAGGCCCGGAGGACCTCTGTCATCTCATCAATGGTGGTAGGGACCTCCAAGCCCAGTGCATCCAGCCAGTCACCTCGAATGAACATCCCCTGGGACTGAACGCCGATGTTGCAGGAGGTGATTTTACAGATAGTGCCGTCGCTGTTGACCACGGCATCCGCAAAATCTGCACTGTTCACAATCAGTGCATTGTAGTCCGGCGCATTTTCCTCCAGCAGAGGAGCCAGGTCGATGACCACATCATCTGCAATGGCCTTCATGGGATTGTTGTCATAGGTGCCGATGCCCTGACCAAAAATATCCGGGTAGTCCTGAGAGACAATGATGAGATTCAGCCGCTCAGTATAAGCAGTCTCCGCAATCATCTCAAAGTCGATCTCCACACCGGTGCGCTTGGCCAGCTCGGGATAGACGTACTGATCGGAAAAATCGCCGTCTCCCAGAACCGCAGCCGCATGATTCCGCAGACACTGCACCATGGAAAGCCGGTTATCCTCGCCGGGGAGCGGGTATGAAATGGTCACCCTCGGTACCGCCGATTCTGCTTCGGAGGCCTCCGACGAAATTTCGGACGCTTCCGCTTCCGGCGCAGAGATTTCCACTGACGGTGCTTCCGGTGCGGCGGACGCAGGCTCGGATGCTTCTTCCTGCGATGGAGTGGATGCCGGTGCTTCGGCGCTACTGCTAGGACTGCCGCAGCCGGACATCAGGCTCATCAAAAGACAAAGTGCAAGGAACAGTGCGCTGATCTTTTTCATAATAAACTCCTCCGTTTCATTTCGTTTTGCAGCACATGTGGTCTTGCTTCCTGCTCCAATATAGCACCCTTCCACTCGTGACGGCAATAGGACGGTATCACAGCTTTTACTCGATTACTGTGATTCCATTACATTGTTCTAAGGTACCGAACATGATACACTGCCTATGGAACCATGAATCGGAATTGCCCATATGGAAGGAGGAGCTTCTTATGAAAAAACTGTCATCCCTGCTGCTGGTACTTTCTCTGCTGCTGGGCCTGCTCTCCGGATGCGGAGAGCAGAATGCCAATAACGGTACCGCATCCGCCGCTGCCCCTGAAACATCGGAGCCCATCTCCAAGGCTCCGGCTCCCGCGTCGGTTCCCGCTGCACCGGAGGAGGACGGCAGCAAACAATCCGTCAGCACACCGGAAACTGCTGCCTATACGCCGGTGGATTATCCGCTGCCGCTGTTTGACGAAACCACCGAAATCAGCCTATTCTATGTGCTGCGGGGTGCCATGGGCGGCGGCTATACCCCCAGCAAGGATTCTGAGGAGTCCGTTTTCTGGGCCAGGCTGCAGGAGAATCTGAATGTAGATCTGATTTTCACCGAACCCAGCGAGGCTGCGGCTTCTGAACAGTACAATCTGATGATTGCGGGCGGGGATATGACCGACCTGATCTGTGAGAACAATCTGGCAGAAATGGGCGCGGTCAGCGCCTATAACGGCGGCTATGACAAGGCAATCACCGATGATGTCTATCTGGATTTGATGGATTATCTGGACTATGCGCCCAACTACGCCAGCTATATCATGAACGATCCGGAAAATTACAAAACTGCCGTGACCGACGAAGGCCATCTGCCTGCCTTCTATCAGATTTACAGCGAACCGGCCCTGAACAACATGGGCGAGATCGTCAACTCCGACATGCTGGAGGCTACCGGCCTTGCGATGCCCGACACGGTTAGCGGCTGGCTGGAGGTCTATGAAAAGATGGCGAATAACGGCGTGAAATATCCCATGGAGGTCACCTATACCGGCGCGATCATGCAGGGAATGTTCACCAGCGCCATCGGTGCTACGCTGGATACTACCATTCTCATCGACAATGCCACCGGTGAACTGGTACTGGGCGTCATCTCCGACGAAACCCGCTCCTACATCGAGATGTTCATGGACTGCAACAAAAAGGGCTGGATGAACCCGGACTGGATCAATGCGCCTATGATGGATTTCTCTGCCTTCAATGCCCAGGAAACCGCCACTCGGAATGCCATGGCCAACGAAATTTCTACTTATTATGACTATTATGGCGTTTCCGTAGAGGCAACTCCCATCGTCCACCGGGAGGGCTTTGGTGACAAGGAGACTGCCATCAACGCAGCCACTCAGGCCACGGTAACCACCATGGGCAGCATGGTCGTGACCACAGACTGCCGGGATCTGGAGCAGACCATGCGCTTTATGGACTGGTTCTACAGCAAAGAGGGTGCTGACTGCGCGAACTTTGGCTTTGTAGAGGGCGAGGTTTACGACGTGGTAGACGGCGAAAAACAGATCAACAGCCACTATGAGGAGCGGAACGAAAATAATGTTCAAATGAAGAACATCTACACCGACGACGGCGACTTTGGTCTGGTTTATCCCAACCTCCGCTATGCCGTTGCGGATGCGCCTGCAAAGAAAGCCTATGATCTCTGGGCCACCGGTGATTCCACTGAGTCTGCCATTTACACGTCCCTTCCCTCTACCGTAGCGCTGACTTCGGAGGAAAGCGAGGCTGTGATTACCCATCTTGGCGACCTTGGCACCTATATCGAAACCACCGTATCTACCTGGATGTGCCTGGGCGCGGAGCTTACCGACGAAAGCTGGGAAGAATTCGTTACCACCTGCCAAGGCTTCCAGCTGGATGAGATTTTAATCGCCTATACCGCTGCCTACCAGCGGTATCTGGATAAATAAGAAAGAAGGGTACCAATATGAAGCAAGAAGAATTCCGCACGGCTCTTTGGCTGGACGAATCCGGCGTTGTAGAAGAAAAGTCCCAGCGTATCGGCATTAGCGGCGGCAGCCTGGACGGAACTGTGCTCAAGGACATTACCATCACCTCCGAGGAGCCTTGTTATGGCGGCATTCGGATCACCGGCGGCGATTACCGCATAGAGGATCTGACCGTTCGGCTGGATGGCTCCGGCGGCGATGATTTTGGCGGCAAGGGCACCGGTCTTGTGTGCGCGGGAAACGCCAAGGTCACGGTAGAGAACTATAGGGTGGAGAACCGCGGTGTCATCCGCAACGCCGTTGTGGTAACAGATCAGGCGGAAGCCGTGTTCCGGAACGCGGACATTACCTGTCACGGCGGCACCGCGGAGGAACTGGAGAAGGCAAAGCGTGAAGTTCGAGGTTTACCCCATGTGCCCTGGGTATTGGGCCTTACCGGAAACAACCGTGCCACGAACCTGCTGGGCCACGGAAAGGCTACCTATATCGACAGTACTATTCGTGCCGAGGGCTGGGGTGCACTATCCACCGACGGTCCCGCCGCGCCGGAGCGCTTTGGGGAGTTCTCCATTGAGCTGAAAACCGAAAACTGCGATGTAGAGGTATTCGGCCCCAGCGGCTACGGCTCCTATGCCATTGGCGCGGGGCATAACATCTTCCAGAACACCCGCTTCCGGGTGCCGGATTATGCCCTGATTATTGCCAATGAATTTGCGGCAGCGGACTTTGTGGCGGGCAGCCAGGTGGAATCTCGGCGGTTCGGCGTTATGTGGCACCAGAATCAGGGCGGCGTTCTGAAAATTGAGGATTCCACCTTCCATACTGGCATGGCAACGTTTCTGGCCAAGGGGTGCTATCCGAGAATTGAGGTTTCCCATTCCAAGCTGATCTCTGACAACGGCATCATCCTCCAGCTCATGGACATGGACGATCCCGGTCTGGGCAAGGACAGCGCGGAGGTGGACACCGGCGTGGCAGAAAAGATTCCGGAGCATCAGGTATCTCAGCGGAACCATCACGATGTGGTGATGTTCAATCAGATCGAGCTGAAGGACTACTGCACCGATCTTCAGGCCAGCTTTTCTCACATGGAGCTGTCCGGTGATTTCTATAACGGTATCACAGGCCCAGCCTCGGTTGGAACGGTGTTTGAAGGAGAGATGCCGGATATGTCCGCGCCTCCACCGGAGGACATGGACATTCCGCAGGACGGCAGCGATTTCGTCCCGCCGATGCCGGAGATGAAGCCCTCCAGCTTCTATCCCATCAATCTGGTACTGGATTTTGTGGACACCAGATACAGTGGTGCGCTGTCCGCCACCCGTACCCATCACCGCACCACCCATATTACCCCGGAGAACAACTATGAGCTTGGCATGGTAGAGAACACGCTCTGCCCCGCTGTCAATAACGGTGTCATCGCCCGTTTTGACGAAAGCTCCAGCTGGACGGTCACAAAGACCTGCTATCTTACAGCATTGACGCTGGCTCCCGGCGCAAGGGTTCTTGCCCCGGATGGAAAGAGCCTTACCATGCTGGTTGACGGCACGGAAACACCCATTCAGCCCGGAACTTATACGGGCAATATCGAAATGAGACTGATCTAAAGAAAGGCGGAAATCAAAATGGCATTGGTCGAAGGAATTCAGAATAAGGCGTGGCTTACCCACACGCCCATTCACGTTCACAGCATGAAAGAGCTTCATGAAATGGAGGGTGCAACCCCTCCGGGAGCGGGCGGCCCTCCAGAAATGGCTGGTGGCGGAATGATGGAGCTGCCGGATCTCCCCGGTGGACCCGATGGCCCCGGTTTCCCGCCGGTTCCCAAGGATCTCACCGCTGCGGTTTGGGTGGACAACGGCGCAATCAGCAAAAAAAGCCGGACTTCTGCCCTGCATGGGGGCGAGCTGACCGCAGAGGAAGGAAAGCTGCTGCGCATTTCTACCTATGACGGCAAGGTTGGCGGCGTTTATGTCACCGGCGGAGATTCGGATTTCACGCTGGAGGATGCGGTGATTTCCATCAACGGCGACGGCAGCGGCATGGGCCTGGGCGGCGCAATTTCCGGTGCCTGCGCGTCCGATCACGGCACGCTGACCCTGAAAAACGTTCAGATCATCACCAGCGGCAACGGATGCAGCGCTACCGCAGCAGAGGAACACAGTGTTCTGCGGGTATACAATTCCCTGCTCTGCTCCCAGGGTGCGCCCTATGGAGATGACGCGCCTGAGGAGCGCCGGGAAAAAATGGGGCCTCCTGCTGCCCTTGAAATTCTGGGCAATACCAGAACGCATGTGACGGTTACCAATTCCTACAGCTACTTCTATGACTCCACGGTAATCTGCGATGGCTGGGCGGCCCTGTCCACCGATGCCTCCGAGGGCTTCGTATATCTGGAGGCAAACCGCACCAACGTCATTGCCACCAAGAGCGGCTATGGCGCCTATGCGGATACCTTCTGCCACGACTATTTCAATCAGTGCCATTTTAACGTAGGTTCCATGGCTGGTATTATCGCAGGCGAGGCGGATATGACCTTCCGGGACTGCACTTGCCACTGCGGCACCTATTTTGCGTTTCTCCATTGCGTGGGCGGCCCTCCTGCACAGATGGCCTCCTGCACCGTAGAGGACGGCGAGATTTTCACCGGCTCCGATGCGTTTACCGTTCGCAGCCACAATGCGGACATTATCCTCCGCAGAGCGAAAATTCATCCCGGCAGCGGACGGCTGGTACATAGCTTTGTCAATCCCGATAAGAACGCCACCAAGACTGGCGGCAGAACCGTTTACGGTGTTCGGGTCGTGATGGAGGACATGGATGCAGTCGGCGACCTGATTCATGAAGACCCAGATCGGGATATGAAGATCACCCTCCGTTCCACCACCCTGAAGGGCGCGATTCAAAACGCCTATCTGGAGCTGGATCCCGGCAGCCGCTGGTTTGCCACCGGGGATTCCACGATAACGCTGCTGAGCGATATCGACACCACCCAGCTGGATGCCCCTACGGGCGTTACGATTACGCTCACAGGAAAGCAGGATGCCACCGAGCAGCTTGCTTCCGGCGGCCTGCTGGTGTGCCATCAGTAAAATCTATGTCATACTAAAAACACTGCGGAGCGTTCCCATTCCTAGGAAAGCTCCGCAGTGTATTGTTTATGTTTCCGGCAGGTACAGCATGGAATCCCGTAGCCAGCCTTCTTTTCTAAGATAAAACCAGGCGGAATACAGCATGGCCGTGCAATAGCTGCCAAAATTCCAATCTGCGCTGATGCGTTCGGAGATCTTTGCGATTCGATTGTCCAAGGTGTTTCGGTGTACAAAAATATGCCGTGCCGCTTCCGCCGCGTTTTTTTCGTAGTAAAGCCAGCAGAACAGCGTTTCGAGATCATGGGAGCCGCGGGTTCGGTCCCTGTCCCACAGCGCTTCGGCGTCCGGATGAAGGAGACTGCACGCTGCGTCCTGTTTCCGCACCAGCTCGAACATCTGGAAAACGCAGAATTCCCGTTTCATCGCGCAGCGGGAAAAGCCGCGAAAGGCCATGGCCGCTTGCAGCTGCTGATTGGTCTCCCGAAACACTTGCCTGAGCTGGATTAAATCAAAAAATGGACTGCTTACACCAACCGGGTAATTCCCACTTTGCAAAATACGGTTCAATCGTTCGCCCAGCTGTTCCACATCCTCCGGCGCGTGGAATAGAATCACCAGCTGCTCCGATTCCGATACGCTGCGAATTCCATAGCCCAGCTCTTTCCGTAGCGCGTCCATCAACCGGCTGATGCTTAGCTCTACAACGCCCTTTTCCTCCACCGGAAAAACCAGAAGCAGATACGGGGCGGCGATCCCAAGCCATTGGGTGCTGACCGGTTCCAGCTGATCGTTTCCCTGGAGCAGTCCACGAAGGTAATTGCCCCGTCCGGAGACATATTCCGCCCCGGACTGAACCAGCCGGAAGTATAACAGGTAGCAGCTCTTTGCCAGCGCCTCGACTCGTTGATCCTCGCCGCGCTGGGCCGCCATGACTGCCAGCTTCATGATAATGTGCCCCTGATCCCGCAGATCACAGAGATAGGTGATTTCTCCGCTGGGCAGGACACAGCTGCTGATTCGTACCGGTTCCGGCGTCTCCAACTGACTAGGCAGGGGCATCTTATATGCGCCTTCTTCCGGCTTTGGGGGACTGGGGAGCCAGCCTTCTTCCACAAGGCGCTTCCATCTGACATCTTTTCCGAACCGCTCCGCCACATCGTCGCTGACTGCCAGAATATTGTGGATGGAGTCCGCCATTAAAATGGGTCGTCCAAGGGTCTGATGGGCAAGCGTGGTCATTTCCTGTAGACTCTCCGCAGTTACTGCGGCCCGGAAAAAGATTAGATCCTGTGATTCGTTCATGCTGCACGCTCCCTCAAATTCAGACGTGTTCCGTATTGTCAGAGTTTCCCTAGGTATAGCATTATAGCAGTCGAATTATAGGCTTAGCCATTGCTTCTGTCATAAGCCGTCTGCACCAGCTCGATGGCACGGTCAAATCCCACATCTTCGGCATAAGCCTTGAGATCATCCAAAGCGCTGACATCCGCTTCTCCCATGACAATCTGTGCCACGACCTCTGCCTTTTTTGTGAGGATATCGGAGGAAATCGAGAAGAACTCCGTCATTTCTTCACCGGTCATGGTATATTCGCACACATAGGCGCCGTCTTGATTGGAGCGATAGACTTCTCCGGCCTCCGGGATCACAGGATCCAGCAGTGCGTCACTGGCTTCCAGACTGGTGCCGCAGGGAACCGGCGTTCCGGTGTACATGGTCAGTGCAATTTTTGCTGTGGGGTATTCGGTGCTGTGGAGAATCAGGTCGGTATAGTGGGGGTTCCCCTGGTCGTCCAGCTCATAGGTTACGCCCTCGGTGCCCCAGTTTGCCGCCAGCCGACCTTCCTTGGAGAAGAACCAGTCCATATACTGGCACACCAGTCCCGGCTCGGTGCAGCTGGTGGTAACAGACCAGCCGGACTGACCTTCCAGTCGCCGGCCAATGCCATAGAGATGCAAGGTCTGACCCGGTTCTTTGCCTACATCCGCCATAGGTGCCGCCTTAAAGTTCGGATCCTGTGCATTGGCCTTATAGGTATCGGTGAGGAAATCCGCCTCACTGACCCATACACCGCAGTCATCCTTGTAGATCAGATCCGCATTATCGTTGACGTTTTTCAGCGTAATGCAGTCGTCGCTGAAAATTCCCTCCTGATACCACTTTGCCAGCATCTGAAGGTATTCCTTTGCGCCGTCGTTGAAGTCGCCGCTCATGACCTTGCCGTCTACCTGGTAGAAGTGCAGACCGTTCATAGCTGCGCTGACCTGGGTATCATAACCGTTCGCCAAAGCGTCATTGGTGTAGCCATAGTCCTGAAGCATATACAGAGCATTCCGGCAACCGTATTTGTCCTTAAACGCCAGCAGAACATCCTCCAGTTCCTCATAGGTTTCGGGAATTTCCATGCCGAGTTCGTCCAGCCAGTCTTGACGAATGTTCAGACCCACATTCTCCTGTGCGCCCAGCGTCAGAATGGCGGGCAGATAGCCGCTGTCCGTATAGAGGTTGCTTCTGGTCTTTTCGTCCAGTTCAGCAATGTAGGCTTCGTAATTGGGCATGAGATCCATAAATTCATTGAGATCATATGCCACCTCGTCGTTGATGAGTCCTTCGCCGCCGGTGGAATAGAGGCTGGACATGGAGAGCATCACATCAGGCATGGAGCCGGAGGCCACATAGAGGTTCAGCTTTTCCGGCTGTGTAGACTGATCGCAGGGAATGAACTCGATGCCAACGCCAGTCACCTCCTGCGCCTTCTGGAACACCGGGAAGGTGCCGATTTGACTCAGGTAGTCCTCCATGCCGGGTCCATAGGTGGTCCAGCAGGTAAAGGTGTAGCCGCTGTCCGTCAGAGGATAGGATACCGAAATCTCCGGCTCCTCCTGGATGCTTTCCTGAATGGACGCTTCGGGGGCGGCAGGCTCCTGTTCTTCTGTACTCTGGATTGGGGTCGATGGTTCGACTGATACCGCAGCAGACGAACTAGCGGAATCCCCGGCAGAATCTGCTGCCGACGTTGTGCCTCCGCCGCAGCCAGTCAATGCTGCCAGCAGACTGCCACACAGGAGCATGGATAACAATTGCTTTTTCATAGGGACCTTCCTTTCATTATAAAATAAGTCCCTGCGCCGGAATACCAACGCAGGGACCGTATTACAGATCAGCCGAGATCACGAATCATGGAATCCGCCGCGATCATGCCGCTGCACAGTGCCCAGCTGTATTCGTTGGTAATCCAGGTTTTTTGGTCATTGCCCAGATTCACAATATTGCCGGAGGAGTTATCCCCGGAGGCATAGAGGCCCTTGACCGGCCCGGTTTTGCCCTTCACCTGGCAATTTGCGTCAATAGGGATGCCGCCCTCGGCACCGTCGCTCATCAGGAAGGTGCGGATGGCATAGAACGGACCGTTTTCAATGGGAATCAGATAATCGGGATCCTTGCCGAAGTCCGTGTCCTGCTTTTTGGCGCACAGCTCATTATAATGGGCCACCGTGGCCTTGAGGGTTTCCACGGGCATGCCAGTCTGTTCGGCAATTTCCTCGATGGTGTCGGCAATCACCAGATGCGCGCCCTTGCGGCTGGCCCACCAGTCCATGTCCGCCTGATTCCACTGTGGCTTTCCCATCATGGGTACCATCTGGCGCACCCGATTGCCGTTTTCGTCATACAGGGGCTTGGCTTTCATGGGCTGGGCCTTGACAACCGATTCCGGCATAATGGTGTAAGAGACGCATTTGGGCTGCTTTTTCTGGAATTTCACCGTGGCGTTGGCATACTGCTCATTCTCATAGCGCTCTCCGTTCAGGTTGACCATCAGGCCCTCCGGGCGGTTTCCATGGGGACGGAGTGCAGTGTTGATCAGGGGCGTTTTTCCGGTTGCTTCGGCGTATTCTACGGTCAGCGCATCGCAGGGCATCACCAAAGAGCCGGTGATGTTCAGCCAAATGTCGTCATAGTTCACCGGAACCCCTGCTTCCTTGCACAGCTCAAAGCCGTCGCCGGTATAGGTATTGATGGCATGGGCGAACCGGGGCAGATAGGCGTCCGCATAGTCCGGCTGGGCCTTCTTCAATGCCTGACTCATGAGCAGACTGCCCGCCGCCACCAGACAGACCTTGCAGGAAATATCCACATCACCGCCGGGATCCTGGGCGTGAACGCCGATGATATCGCCATTTTCATTCTGGATCAGCTTCTTTGCGGGCGTTTCGGTGAGCACTGTAACCCCCAGCTTTTCGGCGTACTCGAACAGGTGATCCATAATGAACTCGCCTGCATTGTGGAACGCGGGAGACGGCGGACACAGGCTCTTGGTATCCACCACCAGCCCGGTGTTGCCGCCCATACCGCTGCCGGGCATTCCGGCACCGGCCTGCATAAACTCCGGCTCCTCGCCGCCGGGGGCGGGCATCGCTCCGGGCATAGGCATTTCTTCGTCTCCATCGGGCATAGGCGGAGGGCCGCCGGGGCCGCCGCGTGCTTCCGTCAGCTCGAACTTTTCCTCCACCGGGGCAAAGGTAGAGAGCCAGTCAAAGAATCTGGGCATGGCATGTAGGGTTTTCTTCACCAGCTCATGATCCAGATGGTCGCCATTCTGCTCCAGGGTCTGAGCGATCTTTTCCTCCACCACAGGCTCCGCACCGGCATCCAAGGCCCACTTGGTGTCAAAGAACTGGAGCGGTCCTGCCACATGGATTGCACCGCAGCCGGTACGCTTTGCCTTCTCCAGCACCACGACCTTTTTCCCGGTTTCTGCAATCCGGCAAGCCGCGATCATACCGGAGCCGCCTGCACCGATGATGACCGCATCGGCCTCCAAGCGCTTCTGCGCATGGGCCTCCACGGGCTTCGGGGGATTCTCGGAATCGTAAATCGCCCCCATGGGACATTTTTTCACACACTTGCCGCAGCTGATGCACTTACTCTGATCGATCCGGGTCTGCTCGCCGTCATAATAGGGCGCGCCCACAGGACAGGCACGGTAGCAGTAGGAACAGCTGCAGCAGTCTTGATTTACCACTAATTTCATGCGGGTTCAACTCCTTGCTTCTTGCTGATAAACTGTTACCATCCTAACATATTTTTGTTGTGGAAACCAATGCCTTTTCCATGCGTGTTCCATTACATTAACGTAATAGCCCGCGCTCTATATGTGCCTGAATATGCAAAAACCAGAGGACTGCCTGCTACAGTGCCTCTGGTTTTTCGAAGTCCGGCAAATGGGCGAGCCGAACCGACATGCTATGCTGAACATGGCTTATAAAAATCAGGAGTTTAGAATCGTATCGGAGAATACACAAATGACCCATCCAGCATATATTCCTCCGTACTTGAGGAATCTGTCCATATGCTATCATGATGTGCATGATCTGTCCAATGCCGAAGCGGTATGGGAATATATCATTCGGGTAATGCCATACCGTAGATGTAATGAATTTCAGGCCAAATCGGAATGACGCTTTCCGGGCTATCTATGATACAATGAATTCGCAATGTTTTCACGCTAACAATTAAAACGAATCATAGAACGGAGGAACTTATCATGGATAAAACCTGTGACGTACTGGTATTGGGCGGCGGCGGTGCTGGTCTTACTGCGGCGGCCCGAATTGCTACCCTTTCCGATTTGAAGGTAACAGTGCTGGAAAAGGCGGATTTCCTGGGCGGCGGCGCGATTCAGGCGGGCGACTACCGGGTTTATAACAGCCAGTGGCAGAAGGAGCGCGGCCTGGACGACAATCTGGAGGAGGATCTCCTCAAATACATGGACGACACCAACTGGATGCTGGATGCAAAGCTGGTGTCCAACACATTCTTTGCCACCGGACGCTTTTTCGACTGGCTGTGTACGTTCTCCCCGGACGTGGCCGATCACTATGAGCCGGGCCGGTATATTTTCGATATGCCCGACCAAGGCCCCATTGTTCCTGCCTACAAATCCACCGGACGGGCCAGAGGCGGCACCTATGCGGCAAAGCTCTTGATTGCCCAGTGCAAAAAGCTGGGGGTGGAACTGCTGACCAAAACGCCCGTGAAAGATGTTCTGGTGGAGGACGGCAAGATCGTCGGTGCAGTTGCCGAGCATGACGGCGAGACCTTTACCATCTCCTGCCGGGCCTGCATTCTGGCCACTGGCAGCTGGATCAACAATCAGGAGATTCTGGAGAAGGCCAATCCCAAGTATGCCAAGATCGATCCCGGCCCCATTGTGAAGGGCGGCCATCGAAGCTCTGCCTACACCGGCGATGGCATTGCGCTGGCAAAGAAGGTTGGCGCATTCCTGGACTATGACAGCTTTGTGCTGCGGCTCATGGGCCCGCTGGCCATGATGCCCGGGCAGACTATCTCCTCCATGAGCAACCACCCCTATGCCTTGGAAATCAACTTGAATGGCAAGCGCTGGACCTGCGAGCCTTCTCAGGTGCGTATGGGCGTGTTCCGTTCCGGCCATCTGCTGGCGGAGCAGCCAGAGGGAATCTCCTATGTGGTATTCGACCAGAATACCATGGAGGCCGCCGCAAAGGAGGCGAAGGAGCATCCCGGCACCGGTTACGGAGGCTTCTTCGGTCATCCCAGCTTCCCGGAGGATCCCATGGCGGATCTCATGGACACTATCGCAGGCAAAGCGAAGATGCCCTTTGGCCCTCCCACGGAAGACGGAAAGCCCAAAGAAGCGCCCAAGGGTGAGAAAAAGGAAGAAGGCGTTACCGACGGCGCAGCTCCTATGCAGGGCATGAACAAGCTGTTCCGGGCCGAGACCATCCCTGAGTTGGCAGAAAAGATGGGCGTTCCCGTGGATGCTCTCACCAAGACCATTGAGGATTACAACGGCTATTGTGAAAAGGGCTTTGACGAGGAGTTCTTCAAGCCCGCCAAGAATCTGGTGCCCCTGACCGGTCCCTATTTTGCCCTTCGCTGCAACCTGGGAACGGACGGTGCCTTCGGCGGCGTGAAGGTCAATCCCGATATGCAGGCCTATAAGGACGGCGGCGGACTGGTAGAGGGCTTCTATGTGGTGGGCGATTTTGCTTCCGGACGGTTCATCAATGATTTGGGCTTTAAGCGGCAGATTATCAATGATCTCAGTTGGGCATTTGCCAGCGGACTGATTGCGGGCGAAAGTGCCGTTGAATACCTCGAGTAAATGCTCATGCGGCTAGTGTCCCATACCCCAGTATAAGGATACTACGATCCGTCACAAACGGTGGATCTGCGGACGCTTCCTGAAAATTTGGAGAACCTTGGATGCTCCGTCCTTCCAGATTTGTCAGGTGAGCTGAT
>CAVJLG010000050.1:0-54310 GCA_963650135.1 Barnesiella intestinihominis
ATTTCATATAGCAATACCCCCAATACCGGGTGTCCAGTATTGGGGGTACATATCAACGGAGGGGGCTGTGTTTATTCTTTTTCGTTTGGTTCGTCCCAAGTGCGCTGGCTGATGATATATCGGGGTCGGGCTTTGGCTTCCATATAGGTTTTCCCCACATACTCCCCGATGATGCCCAGGGAGATCAGCTGTACGCCGCTGACAAAGCAGATGATGCAGGTGGTGCTGGCCCAGCCGCTGACGGTGTTGCCCAGAATTGCGTCTACCAGTGCCCAAATCACGCCGATGAAGCTGATAAAGGCCACGATCACGCCGAAGCCTGTAATCATCCGCAGGGGCTTGACGGACAGGCTGGTGATGCCGTTCATGGCCAGTGCCAGCATTTTGGTCAGGGGATAGTGGCTCTCTCCGGCCAGACGTTCATGGCGCACATACTCCACCGTGGTGCTGGGGAAGCCCACTAGGGGAATCATGCCCCGGAGGAACAGATTGACCTCCTGAAAGTTTGCGAATTCCTGCAATACCCGACTGCTGATAAGCCGGTAGTCAGCATGGTTATAGACCACCTCGGCCCCCATTTTGTTCAGCAGCTTATAGAAGCTCTGGGCGGTGAAGCGCTTGAAAAACGTATCGGAGTCCCGGTTGGAGCGGACGCCATAGACCACCTGATAGCCCTGGGCATAGGCGTCTACCATGCCGTCCATGGCGCCGATATCGTCCTGACCGTCGCAGTCGATGGAGATGGTGATATCACAGCGATCCTTAGCCTCCATCAGTCCGGCCAATACGGCGTTTTGATGCCCGCGGTTTCGGCTCTGACGGATGCCGAGAAAGTGGGGGTCCTGCCGGGCCAGACTGGAGATAATGTCCCAGGTGGCGTCCTTGCTGCCGTCGTCTACAAACAGAACCCGGCTGTCCGGCGCAATTTTCTGTGCCGTTGCAAGCTCCGTGATTTTTTGCAGAAACTGCGGAGCGGTGATGGGCAGAACCTCCTGCTCGTTGTAGCAGGGGATGATGATATAGAGAATGGGAAGTTCCATAATGTATCCTTTCTGAGGCGGCGCGGGATGCATGCACCGCCAGCCTTCTGCTGCCAATATTATAGCATGGAAAGGGGAATTTTAGAAGCGTCTTTGGAAATTGCGGGAATTGCCCTTTTTCTTGGGGCAAAGCTATGATAAAATAGGCGGGAATCGGGCGAAAAACGGAATTTGCGGAGAAAGGGCGGACAAACATGGACGAGCGCGTAGATTTGGAGACTTGGCCCCGGTGGGAGCTGTTTACATTTTTCGGCGGTGTATCCAATCCGTATTATATGGTGACGTTTCGGCAGGATGTGACAAAGCTATATCACTATGTGAAAGCGCATCAGCTGTCGTTTTACTATACGCTGATCTACTGCTGTACCCGGGCGCTGAATCGGGTGGAGGCGTTCCGGTATACCATTCGCGGGGATGCGGTCTATCGTCTGGAGGAGCGGATGCCCAGCTTTACGGACCTCAAAAAGGGCAGCGAACAGTTCCACATTGTCACCATGCCCTGCCGGGGAACGGCGACGGAATTCTGCAAGGCAGCCCGGAAACGGAGCGAACGCCAGCAGAAGTTCATCGATCAGACATTGGAGACGGACGGGCTGATCTATTTTTCCTGCCTGCCCTGGGTGGACGTGACGGCAATCACCAACGAACGGGAGCTGCTGGCACCGAATGCCCGGGACGATTCCATTCCCAGAATTGCCTGGGGAAAGTACACGAAAACCGGCGACCGGGTGGAGTTGGGCATTTCCATTGACGTCAACCATCGGCTCATTGATGGGCTGCATATTGGCCGGTTTGCTCAGGCACTGACGGAGGAAATGGACCGATTGGAGCAGGAATCGGAGGCCGGGCCGACAAAGGGGCAATGAATGAGAAGCATTATGGCTGCGGAGGGAATCCGCGGCCATTTTTTCATTGCTTTTTCAGGGGAAAACTGATAAACTAAACTGATATGGCAATCATACAGAAGTTTGAATTTTGGAGGACAGACCATGGCGTCTTCGACGAATATTATCACAAAACAGCAGCTGATGGTGCAGCATGATTTTGCCGACCAGGTGCAGACCTATTGGACCTCCCGGGGCATTCAGCCCACCGCATGGATCGACACCTATGGCTGCCAGCAGAACGAGGCGGACAGCGAGCGGATGCTGGGAATGCTCATTGAAATGGGCTATCATGCGCAGTCGGAGCCCGAGGGGGCGGACCTGATTATCATCAACACCTGTGCGGTCCGGGAGCATGCCGAGCAGCGGGTGTTCGGTAATCTGGGCGCGCTGACCCATACCCGGCGGCGGCATCCGGACCAGCTGATTTTTTTAACCGGCTGCATGGCGGGCCAGAGTCAGGTGGTGGAGCGGGTGAAGAAGAGCTATCCCCATGTGGCGGGGGTGCTGTCCTCCCATGCCCAGTGGCAGCTGCCCGAGGTGCTGTATAAGGCCCTCACCGGCGGAAAGCGCCAGTTCGTCACCCCGGAAACCGGTAATATTGTCGAGGGACTGCCGGTGAGCCGGAAGGACAGCCTCAAGGGCTGGGTCAGCATTATGTATGGCTGCAACAACTTCTGCACCTACTGCATCGTGCCCCATGTGCGGGGCCGGGAACGGAGCCGGATGCCCGAGGATATCATTCGAGAAGTGGAGGGCATGATTGCCGCAGGCTATAAGGATATCACCCTGCTGGGCCAGAATGTCAACTCCTACGGTAAGGATCTGGGCCTGGGTGTGGATTTCGCGGATTTGCTGAAAACCCTTTCGGAGCTGCCCGGCGACTTTATTCTCCGGTTTATGACCAGCCATCCCAAGGATGCGTCGAAAAAGCTCTTTGACACCATGGCGGCCTCTCCAAAGATTGCAAAGCACATTCATCTGCCCTTCCAGGCGGGCAATGACCGGGTGCTGAAGGCCATGAACCGCAGCTATACCTCCGGCCAGTACCTGAAGCTGGTGGACTATGCACGAAAGGTGATGCCGGATATTGTGCTCACCTCCGACGTGATCGTGGGCTTCCCCGGGGAGACGGACGAGGAGTTTGAGGATACCCTTCGACTGGTAGAGCGGGTGAGATATGACGCACTGTTTACGTTCATTTTCTCCCCCCGCAGCGGCACACCTGCGGCGGAAATGCCCGATCCCTTTACCCGGGAGCAGAAGCAGAAGCGGTTTGACCGGCTGCTGGAGCTCCAGAACCGGATTTCTCAGGAAAAACACGGCGCCTATGTGGGAAAGGCCATGCGGGTGCTGGTGGACGGAGTGGACGGCGATCAGCTTACGGCCCGGACTGACGGCGGGCGGCTGGTGCGGATGCCCGGCGACCCCAGCAATGTGGGTTCCTTCCGGCAGGTGCGCATTGTAGACAGTACCACCTGGAGCCTGGTGGGACAGATGGAGGAGGCAGAATAATGGCAGAACTTACCCCCATGATGAAGCAGTATCTGGAGATCAAGGAACAGAACCCGGACTGCATCCTGTTCTTCCGGCTGGGGGATTTCTATGAGATGTTTAACGAGGACGCAAAGCTGGCGTCCAAGGAGCTGGATCTGACCCTTACCACCCGGGACCGGAGCAAATCTGCCGAGGATCGGGTGCCCATGTGCGGCATTCCCTTCCACAGCTGCGAGAGCTATATTGCGCGGCTGGTGGGCAGAGGCTATAAGGTAGCCATTTGCGAGCAGATGGAGGACCCGGCCCTGGCCAAGGGCTTGGTAAAGCGGGAGGTAATTCGAGTCATAACCCCCGGCACCGTAACGGAAAACTCCATGCTGGTGGAAGGCAAAAACAACTATATTGCCTGCGTGGTTGGCGCGGGCAGCGATTGGGGCGTTGCGTTCTGTGATGTTTCCACCGGCGCGTTCTATGCCACCGATGGGCAGGGCGGCGGCGCGGTGGAAAAGATCATCAATGAGCTGGGCCGCTTTGCCCCGGCAGAGGTGCTGCTGGGCGGCGAGGCAGCGGAAAATCGCATGCTTCGGGGCGTGCTGTCCGGCAGACTGGAGTGCTGCACCCAGGTGGGCGCCCAGGAGCTGTTTGACCGCGCTGAGGACCTAAAGGTACTAACCGAGCAGTTCCCGGAGGAGGAAATTTCCGACCAGGGACTCAAGGAGAGCCCTGCGGCGCTGATGGCCTGCGGCGGACTGGTGATTCATCTGCGGAAGATCGAAAAGTCTGACCTGCGGCACATCAATCATCTGGAATACTACATCACCGGGCAGTTTATGGAGCTGGATCTGACTGCCCGCTACAATTTGGAACTCACCGAAACCATGCGCACCAAGGAAAAGCGGGGCAGCCTGCTGGGGGTGCTGGACCATACCAAAACGGCTATGGGCGGGCGGATGCTCCGGTCCTGGATGGAAAAGCCCTTGCTGCGGCCCAGAGAGATCGAACGCCGTTCCGCCGCAGTGGAAGAATTGGTGAATGCTTCCGTGGAGCGGCAGGAGATGCAGGTGACGCTGCGGGAGATTACCGATATGGAGCGCTCCATCGGCCGCATTGTGGCCGGTACCGCCAATGCCCGGGACCTGCTTGGCATGGCGTCGGCCATGGGGGCGCTGCCGGAGCTGCTTTCTCAGCTGTCGGTGTTTCAGTCCGAGCGACTCAAAGCGTTGGCTGAGCAGTTGGACCCCTTGGAGGATCTTTGCAGCGAGCTCAGCCGCGCCATTGTGGATGAACCGCCGTTTTCCGTGCGGGAGGGCGGCATGATCCGGGAAGGCTATGACGAGCAGGTGGACCGGCTGCGGGATATTATGTCCGGCGGCAAGGGCACCCTGGCTGGCATTGAGGCGGCGGAACGGGAGAAAACCGGCATTCCCAAACTCAAGGTGGGCTATAATCGGGTGTTTGGCTACTACATCGAGATTTCCAAGGCCTATCAGGGGGATGTGCCGGAGCACTATATCCGGAAGCAGACCCTGGCCAACTGCGAGCGCTATATTACCCAGGAGCTAAAGGAGCTGGAGGCAACCATTTTGGGGGCCAAGGACCGCGTGATCGCCCTGGAATATGAGATTTTTACCAGACTGAGAAGCTATATCGCCGAAAACTCCGCCCGGGTGCAGCTGTCCTGCCAGGTGATTGCAGAGGCGGATGTGCTGTGCTCCCTGGCGGAAACGGCAGTGGAGAACAACTATGTTCGCCCGGAGGTGGACCTGACCGATGAAATCCACATTGTCGAGGGCCGTCATCCCGTGGTGGAAAAAATGCTGGAGGACAGTCTGTTTGTGCCCAACGATACCGAGCTGGGCACGGCGGCCAATCGGGTGGCGGTAATTACCGGACCCAATATGGCCGGTAAATCCACTTATATGCGGCAGGTGGCGCTGATCGTGCTGATGGCGCAGATCGGTTCCTTCGTTCCGGCGAAAGAGGCGCGGATTGGCATCTGTGACCGGGTGTTTACCCGCATCGGCGCATCGGATGACCTGAGCGCCGGACAGTCCACCTTTATGGTGGAGATGAGCGAGGTGGCGGAGATCCTGAAGCATGCCACCGCCCGAAGCCTGCTGATTCTCGACGAGATTGGCCGGGGCACCTCGACTTTTGACGGCATGGCCATTGCCCGGGCGGTGCTGGAATACTGCGCCAGCCCGAAAAAGCTGGGGGCAAAAGTCCTGTTTGCCACCCATTATCATGAGCTGACCGTGATGGAACAGGAGATTGCGGGCCTCAAGAACTACAACATTGCCGTAAAGAAGCGGGGCGAGGACGTGATTTTCCTGCGGAAGATTGTGCCCGGCGCTGCGGACGACAGCTTTGGCATTGAGGTGGCGCGGCTGGCGGGCATTCCGGACAATGTGGTGTCCCGGGCCAGAACCATTCTCAAGGAGCTGGAGAGCGGCAATTCCGACATTCAGCCCCGGAAAAAGGAACGGCAGGAGGAGCAGCCCCAGATGAGCTTCCTGGATGTGGGCGGCGGACAGATTGCCCAGAAGCTCCGGGATATTACCATCGAAACCCTGACGCCCATCGAAGCGCTGAACATTTTGTTTGAGCTCAAGAAGATGGCGGAGGAAGTTTAAATGAAGCGTCCGTTCCAGGTGAATATGCGCCGAAGCGAGATCATTGGCGGCGCAATCTGGCTGGTGATTTACGGCTTCTTTATGGGAGAGATTGTGGGGCTTGGGCTGGACCTTCTGGGCATTCCCTATACCACAGCCCAGCTCAACGCCGTATTTTTCCTCTGTAATTTCGTGATAACGGCGCTGGTGTTCTGGCGCTTTCTGACGAAAAATCTGATGCTGGTGCCGGGAAATCTGCTGCGAACGCTGAAGGCGATGCTGCTGGGCTTCTGCATCTATTGGCTGCTCCAGGTGGGGCTCCAGCTGGTGGGGCAGCTGATGCCGGGAAGCGTGGAAGTTCCCAACGACGATACCATTGCCTCCATTGCCGGAGAAGACTACCGGATTATGTGGGCGGGGGCGGTGCTTCTGGCCCCTGTGGTGGAGGAAACGCTGGTGCGGGGCCTGGTATTTGGCAATGTGCGGCGGCTGAACCGGGTGGCGGCCTATGCTGCCGCTGCGGCGGTGTTTGCGGCGATGCATGTGCTGAGCTATTTGGGGCAGATGGATGCGCTGACCCTGGGCTATAATATTCTGGTCTACGGGCTGCCCAGCATTGCCCTGTGCGCCTGCTATGAATACGCCGGGAACATCTGGGCCCCGGTCCTGTTACATATGGTTATCAACGCAGTGGGGATGAGCGCACTATAGCGTAAAACGGCCCTGCATGGTTTATTGTTATCAAAGAATCGGGTGAATCAAACATGGGTATCATTCATAAGCTGTCTCCGGCGCTGGCGGACATGATTGCCGCCGGTGAGGTGGTAGAGCGTCCGGCTTCGGTGATTAAAGAGCTGGTGGAAAACGCGGTGGATGCCGGCGCAAAAAAGATTACCGTGGAGATTAAAAACGGCGGCGTTACCTTTATGCGGGTAACGGACGACGGCTGCGGCATGTCTCAGGAGGACGCACCCACGGCCTTCCTGCGCCATGCCACTTCAAAAATCTCCTGCGTGGAGGACTTGGGCGGCATTTCCACCATGGGCTTCCGGGGCGAGGCATTGGCAGCCATTAGCTCCGTCAGCAAAATTGACCTGCTGACCCGGGCGGCATCGGAGGATTTGGGCGTCAGCATGCGGGTGGAAGCCGGAAATGTGATCGACATTCAGCCTGCCGGCTGCCCCCAGGGAACCACAATGATTGTCCGGGATTTGTTTTACAATACCCCGGCGAGAATGAAGTTCTTAAAGCGGGACAGCGTAGAGGGCGGCTATATCAGCGGCGCCGTTCAGCGGCAGGCCCTGGGCCATCCGGAAATCGCGTTCCGTTTTCTCCGGGACGGCAAGCCGGAGCTGACCACTCCCGGCGACGGCAAGCTGCTGTCCGCCATCTATGCGGCAATGGGCCGCTCCAGCGCCAAGGAGATGGTGGAGGTCAAGTCTACCTCCGGCGGCGTTACCGTTACCGGCTATGTGGGAAAGCCAACTGCCAGCCGGGGAAGCCGGAGCTATCAGCACTTCTTTATAAACGGACGTTATGTCAAGTCCCGGATGATGGCCTCGGCGCTGGAAGAGGCGTATAAAAATCAGATTATGGTGGGGCGGTTCCCCATCTGCGTGCTGCATGTGACGGTGCCGCCCACTGCGGTGGACGTGAATGTGCATCCGGCCAAAACCGAGGTGAAGTTCCTGCGGGAAGGGGATGTGTTCGATGCTATCCACTATAGCGTGCTGGGGGCGCTGAGCCGTGCCCAGGATCGTCCGGAGATGGAGCTGAAATCTCCCCGGCCTCAGGTGCAGCCCAAGCAGAATTTCTATCAGAACGTTACGGCCCAGGAGTACCGTACCATGACTGGTATGCTGGAAAAGGGCAGCGCAGTGCAGCCCTCCAGTGCAGTGGTAAGCCAATTCCGGGCGCTGGAGCAGCGAGCAGAGGGACATAATCCGACCGTATCGGTGCATGACAGCGCGCGCATGGTGCCTACGGTGCAGGGGGTAAGACCGGCCCCGGAAGCCCCGCTGCCGGAAAGAAAGCCGCCGGTGGAACGGCCTGCATGGCAGCCAGAGCGGCCATGCTCGGCGCCGCAGGTAACAATTGCAGCCCCGGAACCGATGCCGGAGGAGCCAATTCCCGCGCCCGTACCGGAACCGGAGGAAGCTCCTGCGGTTCAGACGGTGATGGATTTGCCGGAGATCCCGGTGCCCAAAGCGCCGGAGCCCCAGGCCATTCAGCAGCCGGAGCTGGAATCGGAGCAGCCCTATCGCATCATTGGCGAGGCGCTGGAGACTTATATTATTGTGGAGCAGGGGGACGGCCTGCTGCTCTTTGATAAGCATGCGGCCCATGAGCGCATTCGGTTTGAACGGCTGAAGGCGCAGCGCCATGAGGTGATGAGCCAGGTGCTGCTCAGCCCGCTGCATCCCAGCATGAGCCAGGAAGAGGTGGCGGTGCTGCTCGAAAACAAGGGGACGATGGAGGGCCTGGGCTTTACGCTGGAGGACTTCGGCGGCGACCTGGTGGTGCGGGCGATTCCCTGTGATGTTACGGAAGAAGATGCACCGGCCTGCCTTTCTGAATTGGCCCAGCAGCTCCAGGACGGGAGAAAGCTGGACAAGGAGACGGTTTATGACGACCTGCTCCATACCATTGCCTGCAAGGGCGCGATCAAAGGCGGGCAGTATACGGACCCCCAGGAGATTTCTGCCCTGGTGGCGGAGCTCATGGCCCGGGACGATATTAAGCATTGCCCCCATGGCCGCCCGGTGTGCATTACCCTGAGCCGGGCTACATTAGAACGACAGTTTAAGCGGACATAAGGAGAACATGATGTTTCTTGAGATTTTAAAGGCAATTATCTATGGCATTGTAGAGGGCATTACCGAATGGCTGCCCATCAGCTCCACGGGGCACCTGATTCTGCTGGAGCAGCTGCTGCCGCTGAATGCATCGGACGCATTCATGTCTATGTTTGACGTGGTGATTCAGCTGGGAGCGATTTTGGCAGTCATTGTGCTGTTTTTCCATAAGCTCAATCCCTTCTCCGGGCGAAAGAGCCCCAGGGAGAAAAAGCAGACCTGGGACCTGTGGTTTAAGGTGATTGTGGCGGTGCTGCCCTCGGTGGTGCTGGGCCTGCTGCTGGACGATTGGCTGGATGCCCATCTCTATAACCATGTGGTGGTGGCGATTATGCTGATCCTCTATGGCGTTGCCTTTATTGTGGTGGAGCAGCGCAACCGGACCCGTCGCCCGGCTGTCTGCAGCACCAATCAGATTACCTATAAAACCGCATTGCTGGTGGGCTGCTTCCAGGTGCTTGCAATGATCCCCGGCACTTCCCGTTCCGGCGCGACCATTCTCGGCGCGATTCTGCTGGGCATGAGCCGGACCGTGGGCGCGGAGTTCTCCTTCTTCCTGGCCATTCCTACCATGGTGGGAGCCAGTGCGTTGAAGGTGCTCAAGTTTATCCTGGGCGGCTCCACTATGAGCGGCAATGAATGGGCGTGTCTGATCGTGGCGTCGGTGGTGGCCTTTGTGGTGTCGCTGCTGGCCATTCGCAGCCTGATGAATTATGTAAAGCGCCATAACTTCTCGGCCTTTGGTATCTATCGCATTCTGCTGGGTATCATTGTGCTGGTGGTGTATTTTGTAACAAAGTAACCCGGAGCGGGAAGGAGCAATACCAATGAAAATGCAGCTGGAGCATGGTCGTCCCAAGGATGAGGCAGACCGTCAGGCAAGAGAAATTCGCGTATATGATCTGCTGGATCAGCTGGGCATCGACTTCTGGCGAGTGGACCACGATGCGGCCCGCACCATGGAGGACTGCGCTCAGGCAGACCGGCTGCTGGGAGACGATACGGCAATTTGCAAAAACCTGTTTCTCCGGAATTCCAAGGGAAGCCAGTATTATCTTCTGATGCTGCCCGGAGAGAAGAAATTCCGGGCGAAGGCTGTGGCCCATCAGATCGGCTCTACCCGGCTGAGCTTTGGGGAAGAGGAGAAGATGACGGAATATCTGGACATTTTGCCCGGCTCCGTCAGTGTTATGGGACTGATGAACGATCACGACAATCAGGTGGAGCTGCTGGTGGATGAGGATGTATTGAAGCTGCCCTATGTGGGCTGCCATCCCTGCATGAGCACCACCAGCCTGAAGCTTACCACCAAGGACCTGGTGGAAAAGTTCCTGCCGGCTGTACACCATACGCTGCGGACGGTGGTATTGCAGGATGGATAACATTGTCTGCGTGGTAGGGCCTACGGCCTCGGGGAAAACGGCGCTGTCGGTGGCCCTGGCAAAGGCACTGAACGGCGAGGTGATTTCTGCCGACTCCATGCAGCTCTATCGGGGCATGGATGTGGGAACCGCAAAGGTCACACCTCAGGAGATGGACGGCGTGATCCACCATATGATCGACGTAGCGGACCCATGGGAGAGCTTTTCCGCCGCACGATATGTGGAAATGGCCGACCCAATTCTCCGGGATGTTCTGCGTCGGGGGAAAACGGCGATCATTGCGGGCGGCACCGGACTGTATGTGGATGCGCTGATTGCAGGCCGGACCTTTGCCCCCTATCCGGAGACGGGACGGCGGCAGGCATTGGAGCAGGAGGCGGAGGAACAGGGCATGGAGCATATGCTCGCCCGGCTCCAAGCGGTTGACCCGGACAGCGCAGCCCGGCTGCATCTGGCGGACCGAAAGCGCATCATTCGCGCGTTGGAGGTCTATGAAGAAACCGGGAAGACCATCACCCGGCACAATGTAGAGACGCAGGCGCTGCCGGACAAATATCATCCCGTTTGGATCGGCCTGACCTATGAACCGCGGCAGCTGCTCTATGACCGGATTGATCTCCGGGTGGATAAGATGCTGGAATGGGGACTGCTGGAGGAAATTCGGGAGCTGCTGGCCCGGGGCGTTCCTACGGAATGCACGGCGATGCAGGCCATTGGCTATAAGGAGTTCCTTCCGGTGCTGGCGGGGACGACGCCCTTGGAAACGGCGGTGGAGCAGGTAAAGCAGGGCTCCCGGCGATACGCCAAGCGGCAGCTGACCTGGTTCCGGCGAAATCCGAAGATCCACTGGATTTTGCAAAACCGGGAAACGACAGCTTTGGATGTTTTTTCGCAGGCAGTGGAGCAAATTCCCTTTTTCGACAGCGGAATATGATACAATGGGCATCGGAGGCGATGCCCATTGTTTTTTCACAAGTGGTCCCGGAAGCGGCTGCTGGCGTGGATTGCCGGGGCGCTGATGCTGCTGGGCTTTTCTCAGGCCTGGAGCCTCATTCGAAGCGCAAAACGGCAGGAGGCGACCGCGCCAATGCTTGCTGAGACAGCGCAGTCGGCGCTTTTGCTGACCGGAACTGTAATCCGGCAGGAGCTGGTGATAGAAGGGGACCCGACGGTTTCCTGGGAGTGCCGAAAAGACAGCGGAGCGCGGGTGGCGCCGGGAGAAATTCTGTTTCGGGAAAGTAATCTCACCATGCGGCGGTGGGCTTGGGAACAGCAGGTGAACGCCGATGCAGTGCAGTACCGCAGTCAAAATCTCTACCGGCGGCGGGAGCAGCTTTGGCGTGCCATTCAAACCGGGACGCAGCAGGAGAATGCCATGGAGCTGCAAGCTCTGTTGCTGGCGGAATCGGACCCGGAAACAGCGGGACAGTCTGCGCCGGAAACGGTATCGCTCCAAACCATCACTGCGCCGGAGGACGGCGTATTTGCTCTGGGGGTAGACGGGCTGGAATCGCTGCTGTCGCCGGAGCATCCAACGCTTTCTGTGTCACTGCTGCCCCAAAAGGGTACGCCGGAAACGGCAATGGGCAGGCTCATTACTTCGGATACCTGGTACTTCGCGGCGGTGTGGCGCGATGCTCCGGAGGTGGGGCAGACCGTCCAGGCAGAGCTTCTGGGCGGCGGCTTTGGAGCATGCCAATTGACGGTGGAGCAAGTAGAAAAACGACCGGATGGCTACCTCGTTTTGTGCAGCTGCAATCAGCGGGTGGAGGCGGTGGCTATGGTCCGGCAGCTATGCGTGAAAATCTTGTCAGATTAAAAAACAGGGGTGGAAATTTTCCGACTTCTGCGGTATACTATTAAAACAAAAGCGGTATAACGCAGAGAAGGGGCAATGGAATTGAGTGAAATAGCAGATCGTGTAGCTCGAATCCGAGAGCAGATGGCAAAGGCGGCCGCTCAGGCTGGCAGAGATGAAAACGAAGTCCTCCTGCTTGCCGCCACCAAGATGAACGATGCCCAGCGGGTGCGTGAGGCAATTGCAGCCGGGGTGGATATCTGCGGCGAAAACCGGGTGCAGGAGCTACAGGAAAAGAACGCCCAGGGGGCCTATGAGGGCTGTCCGCTGCACTTCATCGGGCACCTGCAAAAGAATAAGGCCAAGTTCCTGGTGGGCACGGTGGAGCTGATTCATTCCGTGGATTCTCCGGAGCTGATGCAAACCATCAACCGTTTGGCGGCCCAGCGCGGCCTGACCCAAGACATTCTCATTGAGGTCAATGTGGGCGGAGAAGCGGCCAAATCCGGCATTCCTCCCGAGGCTGCGGACGAAATGGCGGCCCAAATGGCGGAGTATCCCAACCTTCGGCTCCGCGGTTTTATGACAATTCCACCGATTTCCACGGAAAATGGCGGAAATTTGCGATATTTTGCGAAAATGTACGAGCTTTATGTTGACATAAAGGCGAAAAAATACGATAATACTAACATAAACTGCCTATCTATGGGCATGAGTGACGACTTTGCCGACGCAATAAAAGAAGGTACTACAATGATCCGGGTGGGTACCGCAATTTTTGGGTCGAGACAATACGTAAAAAATTAATTTGGAGGACACAGCCATGAGTATTATGGACGAACTGAAGAAACTGACCCGGCCTTACGATGATGACGGCGCAATGGATGACGAGCTTGACGATATGGATACCGGCCTGGATGACGACGCTTTTACTCGCAGTGCAGCTCCTCAGGGCCAGCCTGCACCTCAGCCTCAGCCCCAGCCCCAGGCGGCACAGCCTCAGGCAAGCCCCATTACCATGGGCGGCATGAACATGGGCGGATTGGGCAGCATGGGCGCCGAGCCTCAGCGTAGCTCCGTAAACCCCATGGGCCAGGGATACAGTGCGAGCCTGTCTAAGTCCCGCGTTGTGCTGGTTGCGCCCAGCAAGCTGGATTTCGATAAAGCAAAGGTTGCTGTCAATTGCTTCCGCGATGGCGCAGCGGTGATTTTGAACTGTGAGAAGCTGAAGCCCGAGGAAACCAACCGCCTGAAGGATTTCTTCAGCGGCTGCGTTTACGCCCTGGACGGCACGATGTGCAGAGCCGCCAAGGATGCGTTCATCATGGTGCCCAATGGCGTGGGCCTGGATGAAGACAAGAAGGAAGAAAGCGAAGAGGAAGACGAAGCCTAAACAAATAATGCGGTAAGGGCTGGGTGAAAACCGAGCCCTTTCACTCTTACTGAAAGGAGGTCGCCCATGTTTACCCCACAAGAGGTTCGGGAGCAGTCTGAGTCCTTTGAAAAAGCGGTATTTGGCGGCTATAGTGTCAGCGCGGTGGACGACTTTGTGGGCGCTCTGACAGAGGACTATGCAGCGCTTTACAAGGAAAACGCCGTACTCAAAAGCAAAATGAAGGTGCTGGTAGAGCGCTTGGAGGAGTATCGCAAGCAGGAAGACAGCCTGAACAAGGTGATGCTTTCGGCGCAGCAGAGCGCCGATGAGCTGGTGCAGGAAGCAGAGCGGAAGTGCGCCAAAATGCTGTCCGATACCGAGGCGTCGCTGCGGGAGCGGAATGTGGACCTGAAGCGGGAGCTGGCGGCAGAGGCCGAGCGGGTGTCCCGGGCCAAAAAGGTTGCCGCTACATTTGTGGAAGAGATGGAAAATCAGATGCATCAGTCCCTGAGTCAGCTGGAGCGAATCCGGCAGATGACCATCGTACCCAAGGCCGCAAGCAAAGCCGCAAAGCCCTCGGAACCCAAAGAAGCGCCGAAGCCTGCACCGGCCCCAAAGCAGCCGGAGCCGGAGAAGGCCGATCCCAGCGAAATTACCCGTCAGATTGAGATGAATCTCAGCAAAATCTTAGACGGAAGCGGAGAGAAAGCCGCCCCTGCCGACGATGTGTCCGGCGATACCATGGTGATGAAGCCCCTGGGCTAATCCATAGAGAGAAAATCCTGCCCACGGGCAGAGAAGGGAATATAGATCAATGGCAAAAGATTATAACAAGACGATCCATCTACCTCAGACGGATTTCCCCATGCGGGCCGGTCTTCCCAAGCGGGAGCCTGCACTGCTGAACGGAGAATATGAGGTAAGCACCTATCATAAGCTCATGGAGCACAATGCGGAGAAGCCCAGCTTCATTCTGCACGACGGCCCTCCCTATGCCAACGGTGATATTCATATCGGCACCGCGCTGAACAAGATTTTGAAGGACATGATTGTCCGCTATAAGAACATGACCGGCTACAAGGCACCCTATATCCCCGGCTGGGATACCCACGGCCTGCCCATTGAGTCTGCCATTCTGAAGAACAAGAAGATCAAGCGGGACGAGCTCACCGACGTGGAATTCCGGGACAAGTGCCGGGAATATGCCCTGAGCTTTGTGGATCGCCAGCGGTCTGAGTTCCAGCGCCTGGGCGTCATCGGCGATTGGGACAACCCCTATCTGACCCTGAAGCCTGAGTTTGAGGCGGCACAGATCCGCGTATTCGGCAAGATGGCGGAAAAGGGCTACATCTATAAGGGCCTGAAGCCTGTCTATTGGTGCTACACCGATGAGACGGCTCTGGCCGAGGCCGAGATCGAGTATCAGGACGATCCCTGTACCACCATCTTCGTTAAGTTCAAGGTCAAGGACGATCAGGGCAAGCTCGCTTCCCGTACCGACCTGAGCAAGACCTATTTCGTCATTTGGACCACCACCGCGTGGACCCTGCCCGGCAACCGCGCCATTTCCGTAAACCCCGAGTTTACCTATGCGCTGATGAAGGCAGAAAACGGCGAGGTTTATATCGTTGCCAAGGATCTGGCCGAGGCAGTTGCCAAGGCTGCGGGCATTGAGCATTATGAGCTCATTGCCGAGCTGCCCGGCTCCGAGCTGGAGCTGATGACCGCACAGCATCCGCTGATGGATCAGGAGTCCGTGGTGCTTTGCGGCGACCATGTTACCTTGGATGCCGGTTCCGGCTGCGTACACACCGCCCCCGGCTTTGGCGCAGACGACTTTAACATCTGTCAGAAGTACGATAAGGCCGGTCTGACCCATATCGGCGTTCCGGTTCCCGTGAATGCCAAGGGCGTGATGACCGACGAGCGCTTCAACGGCGTTCATATTTCCAAGGCCAACGACTATGTACTCCCCGCGCTGGAAGAGTGCGGCGCGCTGCTGGCGAAGGAGGATATCGTTCACTCCTATCCCCATTGCTGGCGCTGCAAGAAGCCCATTATCTTCCGTGCCACCGAGCAGTGGTTCTGCTCCGTTGACGCCATCAAGCAGGCTGCCGTGGATTCCTGCGACGGCATCTCCTGGAAGCCTGAGTGGGGCAAAGAGCGCATGACCTCCATGATTACCGAGCGCTCCGACTGGTGCATTTCCCGTCAGCGTAAGTGGGGCGTGCCGATTCCGATTTTCTACTGCGATCAGTGCGGTACAGATATTGTAACCCCTGAAACCATCGATCATATTGCAAACCTGTTCCATGACCATGGCTCCAACATCTGGTTTGAGAAGACCGCCGACGAGCTGGTGCCTGAGGGCTTTGTGTGCCCCAAGTGCGGCCATAAGCACTTCTCCAAGGAATCCGATATCATGGACGTTTGGTTCGATTCTGGCTCCACCCACGCCGCCGTGGTGGATCAGCGGGACGAGCTGCATTTCCCTGCCGATGTGTATCTGGAGGGCGGCGACCAGTATCGCGGCTGGTTCCAGTCTTCCATGCTGACCTCCATCGCCACCAAGGGCGTGGCTCCCTATAAGCAGATCATCACCCATGGCTGGACTGTTGACGGCGAAGGCCGCGCGATGCACAAGTCCCTGGGCAATGCTGTTGCGCCCGATGAGGTCATCAAGGACTACGGCGCAGATATGCTTCGCCTGTGGGTTTCCTCTGCGGACTACACCCAGGACATGCGTATCTCCAAGGACATCCTGAAGCAGCTGTCTCAGGCTTACCTGAAGATCCGGAACACTGCCCGGTATATGCTGGGTAACCTCAGCGGCTTTAATCCCGATACCGACCAGGTGGATTATGCCGCACTGGCTCCTCTGGATCAGTGGGCACTGGCACGCTATAACGAGCTGATTCGCACTGTGCGGGCTGCTTATGACCGTTATGAGTTCCACGGCGTTTACCGCGCAATCTACAACTTCTGCGTGGTGGATATGTCCAACTTCTATCTGGATATCATCAAGGATCGCCTGTATTGCGGCGACGATGCAGACCGGGCTGCGGCGCAGACGGCGCTGTATCAGATCCTTGACGGCATGACCCGGATGCTGGCGCCTATGCTGGCCTTCACCTCTGAGGAAATCTGGGCCGCTATGCCCCATGCCAAGGAAGACGAAGCTTCCTGCGTGCTGCTCAATGACATTCCCGACTACAACGAGAAGCTGTGCCTGAGCCCCGAGCTGAGCGCTCAGTGGGATAAGGTCATTGCACTGCGCACCGATGTCAATAAGGCACTGGAGGCTGCCCGCGCTCAGAAGCTGGTGGGCAAGAGCCTGGATGCAGAGGTTACCCTGTATCTCACCGCCGAGGGCAAGGAGGCATTCGACGCCATGGGTCAGCATGACCTGGCCGCTGTGTGCATCGTCTCCAAGGTCACTGTGGTGGAAGGCGAAGGTCAGGGTGTTGCCGGTGAGAACTTCCCCGGTGTGACCATTGCCGTGGCGCTTTCTCAGGCACCCAAGTGCAGCCGCTGCTGGGCTCACAACGATCAGGTGGACGCAGAGAGCGAGCTGTGCCCCAGATGCGCAGGCGTGCTCAAGAAGATCCAGATCGGCTAATCATACAATTCAAAACGGGCAGAGAGCAATTCTCTGCCCGTTTTTGTATCGAAGGAGGGGTGAAGATGAAGCGACTTGATCCGGCGACTTTTTCGGAGGAATACACGGTTCGGGAACTGACCCCGGCGGATGTTCCGGCGGTGCTCCGGCTGATGCAGGAAAACTCCCTGTATTATCAGTACTGTGGCGGAGATGCGGTGCCATCGGAGGCGGGCATTCGGCGGGACATATCCATTGTGCCCCAGGGTAAGACCCTGGAGGACAAATACTATGTGGGCTTCTACCGGAATGAGACTTTGGCGGCGATTATGGATTTGATCGACGGCTATCCCGAGGACGATATTGCATTTGTGGGGTTTTTCATGATGGAGGCAGCCTTACAGGGGAACGGCGAGGGCACAAAAATCATCTCCCGGCTGTGCGCGGAACTAAAAAATCTAGGGTTTAGGCGCGTGCGGCTGGGCATCGACAAGGGAAATCCGCAGTCCACGCATTTTTGGAAGAAAAACGGTTTTCAGGTCATCCGCGAGGTGCTCCAGGAGACGGGAACGATTCTGCTGGCGGAACGTAGCCTGTAATTATGCTGCGATTTTGACCTTTCCGAAATTCTCTGGAAGGATCTGCATGGGATGTCCGTTTTTTCGTATACTGGAGGTATAGCGGCCACCAAAATGGTGACAAGCGGGGCAAGCTGTGGTACAATGTAAACAAAGTGCAGACCTTTTTAGATGAGGAGCAGAACTATGAAACATTTACGCGAATTTGTGACGCTTTTACAGATGGCGGATATTGACCTGAAGCAGGGGGAGCCTATGTGCCGGCACACCACCTTCCAGATCGGCGGGCCGGTGGCGGTGATGGCCTTCCCCAATTCCCCGGAGCAGGTGGGGGAGATTTTGAAGATTGCCCGGCGCTATGAGATCACCCCGATGATTCTGGGGGTGGGCAGCAATATTCTTGCCCCGGACGAGGGCCTGGACACCGTAGTGATCGAGCTGCGGACGGCCATGAACCGGGTGGAGGAACGGAGCAAGGGCGAGTTTGAAGCCCAGGCCGGTGCGGCAATGGCACGGCTTGCTACCTTTGCCATGGAGCGGGGCTATACGGGGCTGGAATTTGCCCATGGAATCCCCGGCACCGTTGGCGGCGGCGTGTATATGAATGCAGGCGCTTACGGCGGCGAGATGTGCCAGGTGGTCACCGGCGTAACGGCCATGGATCGGGAGGGCAATCTCTTGGAGATTCCGGCGGACAAGCTGGACCTTTCCTATCGCCATAGCCGCTTTATGAACGAGGATTTGGTGATTCTCTCGGTGCGTGTGAAGCTGAAAAAGGGCGATCGGGAGGAGATCCGGGCGAAAATGGCCGAGCTCATGACCCGCCGCCGGACCTCTCAGCCTCTGGAGCTTCCCTCTGCGGGCAGCACCTTTAAGCGTCCGGCTACCGGCTATGCGGCTGCCATGATTGAGGCGGCGGGGCTCAAGGGCCTTCGGGTTGGAGACGCACAGGTGTCGGAAAAGCATGCGGGCTTTGTGGTAAACCGGGGCAGAGCCACCTGCAAGGATGTGCTCCAGCTGATGGAGCAGGTGCAGGACCGGGTGGAGCAGGATACCGGCGTTCGCCTGGAGCCTGAGGTGAGAATACTGGAGGTGCAAAAACCATGCGCTTTTTGATTGTAACGGGCCAATCCGGTGCGGGAAAAAGCCGGACGGCTTCAACGCTGGAGGATTTGGGCTATTATTGCGTGGACAACCTGCCACCGGAGCTCATCACCCAGTTTGCAGAGGTTTGCCTGGCCACCACCGGACGCTATGATCGGGTGGCATTGGTCAGCGATGTGCGGGCCGGGCAGAACTTCGACGGGCTGCTCACCAGTCTCGACGCCCTGGACGCTATGGGCTGCAAATATTCCATTGTCTATGTGGAGGCGGAGACGGAGGAGATCATCAAGCGCTATAAGGAAACCCGCCGTTCTCATCCTCTGAGCAAGGACGGAACGCCCCTGGCTGCCGCTGTGGTAAAGGAAAAGCAGCTTTTAAGCCGGGTCCGGGCCAGAGCGAATTTCATCATCAACACCACCTCCATGTCCACCGCGCGGCTGCGCAGTGAGCTGATTCGGCTGTTTGAGGATCAGCCGGAGCGGGCAATGGTGGTGAATGTGCTGTCCTTTGGCTTTAAATATGGCATTCCGCTGGATGCAGACCTGGTGCTGGATGTGCGCTTCTTGCCCAATCCCTACTACATTGCGGATTTGAAGCCCAAAAGCGGCCTGACGCCCGAGGTGCGGGACTTTATATTCTCCTATCAGCAGACCCAGGATTATATGCAGAAGCTGGAGGATTTGCTGGCCTATACGCTGCCGCTATACTTTGAAGAGGGAAAGACCAGCCTTGTCATTGCCGTGGGCTGTACCGGCGGACGGCACCGTTCTGTGGCAGTGGCAAAGGAAATCGGCGAATTTGTAATGAAGCGTGGCTATCCCACTGTGGTGAACCACCGGGATATTGCCCGTGGATAAGCAGAAGACGGTTCAGCCGGAAGAGGAAATCCGCCTCTATGCCCCGGGCGGCGCTCCTAGAATTGTTGCCATCGGCGGCGGACATGGCCTTTCTACCATGCTGCGGGGACTCAAGCGCTATTCCCGGGACATTACCGCCATTGTCACCATGGCAGATGACGGCGGCGGCAGCGGCATGCTGCGGCAGGACTTGGGCATGCTGCCGCCGGGAGATGCCCGGGACTGTGTGCTGGCCCTTGCCAATACCGAGCCGGTGATGGAGCAGCTGATGACCTACCGGTTCCAGGAGGGCTCCTTGGAGGGGCAGAATTTCGGCAACTTATTGCTGGCAGCCCTCAATGGGATTTGCGGCAGCTTTGCCGAGGCGGTCCGCCAGATGGGGCAGGTGCTGGCAATCACCGGGCGTGTGCTGCCGGTAACTGAGGAGAATATCCATCTCCAGGCGCAGTTTGAGGATGGCTCTACGGTGTTTGGAGAAAGCGCCATTTTTTATCACAAAAAAGACACCCGCAAGCGCATTCAGCGGGTGGTGCTGACCCCGGAGCATCCCAAGGCCTTCCCGGAGAGTCTGGAGGCCATTGCTCGGGCGGATTTGGTTCTCATCGGGCCCGGCAGCCTGTACACCAGCCTTATTCCCAATTTTCTGGTGAGCGGTATTACCGAGGCGGTGGCCCAGTCGAAGGCCTATAAGCTGATGGTGATGAACCTGATGACGCAGGACGGGGAGACGGAGGGCTATACGGCGGCAGACCAT
This sequence comes from Barnesiella intestinihominis, assembly GCA_963650135.1. Classification (GTDB taxonomy): domain Bacteria; phylum Bacillota; class Clostridia; order Oscillospirales; family Oscillospiraceae; genus HGM13006. The sequence continues at coordinate 20,335 of CAVJLG010000050.1, forward strand.
CTGCGGGAGCTGCTGCGCCACGGTGCAGCGGGAATGGTGGATGGCTGCTTGGCCAATTCCAGCCCCGTTCCGGAGCATTTGCAGGAGGAATATCTGCGAGAGGGCGCGGATGTCATGAAAATCGACCGGGAGCAGGTAGAGGCATTGGGCGTAAAGCTCTATACGGCCCCGCTGCTCAGCAGCCGCTGTGAATATGCCCGCCACGATCCCAAGCTGCTGGCCCAGGCCGTGATGGACGTATTTCGCCAGCAGGACCGGAAACGGAAGCGTTGAGGCGGATATCGGTAATAGATAGGAGCATGGATATGTCGTTTGCATCGGAGGTTCGGGAGGAATTATGCCGAGCCATACCGGAAAAACGCTGCTGCCGATTGGCGGAGTGCTATGGAATTCTGATGTACTGCAACACGTTTTCCAAAAACGAAATCAAGATCATCACAGAAAGCAGGCCGTTTGCAGAGCTGCTGCCGCGGCTATTCCGCAGGAGCTTTGGGCTGGATTTTGACCAGTTCCCGTCTCTGGAGCAGCCCGGTAAAATGACATTTGTGATTGATGATCCGGAGAAGCTGGAGTATATTTTTTCCGTCTATGGACAGGAGCATGCCACATTGGCGCTGCATGTGAATTTTGCGGTGCTGGAAGAGGAGTGCTGCCGACTGAGCTTTATGCGGGGGGCATTCTTGGCCGGAGGCAGCGTCACCGATCCGGACAAGCGCTATCATCTGGAGCTGGTAACCTCTCACCAAAAGGTCAGCGACGAAACCTATCAGCTGCTGTTGGAGATGGGCTTTTCTCCTCTGGATGCGCAGCGAGGGGGCAGCCGGATTTTATATTTTAAGCGCAGCGATACCATTGTGGATTTCCTCACGGCGTTGGGGGCGCGGGTGTGCCCCATGAAAATCATTGAGGCGAAGATGGAAAAGGAGCTGCGGAACGATGTCAACCGCCGCTGCAACTGCGATACGGCCAATTTGGGCAAAGCGGTGAATGCCGCCCAGCAGCAGATTGCGGCGATTCGGCTGCTGCGGAAAAACGGAAGGCTGGAGGAGCTGCCGGAGAAGCTGAAGGCCGCGGCCATTCTGCGGGAGGAAAACCCGGAGGCAACCCTGAGCGAGCTGGCCGCCATGGCAGATCCACCCCTGAGCAAGCCCGCCATGAGCCATCGGATGCGGAAGCTGATTGAACTGAGTACGGAAGGATAGATTACTTATGCTGGAGAGATCCTGCGGCGCTGTGGTGTATACCGAACGGGACGGACAGCGGTGCTATGTGCTGGTAAAGGGCGGTTATGTGGGGCTGCCCAAGGGCCATATGGAAAAGGGCGAATCCGAGCGGGAAACGGCGGTGCGGGAGATTCGGGAGGAAACCTGTGTCAGCACCCAGATTGTGCCGGGATTTCGCCGGGTGGTGACCTATCATATGCCCAACGGAAATGATAAGCGGGTGGTCTATTTCCTGGCGCGGTTTTCTCAGCAGCAGGCCCACCAGAATCCAGAGGAATTCCTCAAGGTCATGGAGCTGGGGTATCACGATGCCCTCCATGCCCTGACCTTTGAAAATGACCGGGTGACGTTAAGGGCAGCCGAGCGGTTCATTCGCCGAAAAGAAGCCCAGACCGCCCAGAGAGTTCAGAAGTCCGTTTAACACCCACCATACCGGAAAGGAGCGCCTACCATGGCATTTGCACACTTACATGTTCATACGGAATACAGCCTGCTGGATGGCGCATGCCGGATCAAAAAGCTCATGGGCCGGGTGAAGGAGCTGGGCCAGACCGCCATTGCCATCACCGATCACGGGGCAATGTACGGCGTCATCGACTTCTATAAGGCGGCGAAGGCAGAGGGTATCCAGCCGATCATTGGCTGCGAGGTCTATGTGGCCCCCAGAAGCCGGACAGACCGGGTCCACGGCATCGATAACGACAACCACCATTTGGTGCTGCTGTGCGAAAATATGACCGGCTATCAGAACCTGTGCTATATGGTATCCCAGGCCTATTTGGACGGATTTTATGGAAAGCCCCGGGTGGATCATGCTCTGCTGGAGCAGTACCACGAGGGGCTCATTGCGCTTTCGGCCTGTCTGGCGGGCGAAATCCCCCAGAAGCTCATGCAGGACGACTATGAGGGCGCATTGGAGACGGCAAAATGGATGGCGGAGGTATTTGGCTCCGACCATTTTTATCTGGAGATGCAGGACCATGGGCTGGAGCAGCAGCCGGGGGTCAACCGGGGCCTTCGGCGGATTGCCCGGGAGACGGGGCTTCCTATGGTGGTGACCAACGACGCCCACTATATCCGCAAAGAGGACGCGGCGATGCAGGATGTGCTGATGTGCATCCAGATGCAGAAAACCGTGGACGATCCCAGCCGGATGAAGTTTGAAACCCAGGAGTTCTATATCAAGAGCGAGTCGGAGATGGCGTCGCTGTTCCCCGGGGACGAGCAGGCGCTGGAGAATACCCAGAAGATTGCGGATCGCTGCAATGTGGAGTTCGAGTTCGGCAACTATCATCTGCCGGATTTTTTCCCGCCGGAGGGATATACCAACGACCAGTACTTTGAAAAGCTGTGCTGGGATGGCTTTGCGGTGCGCTATCCCCAGGGCGGCGAAAAGGAGAAAAAGCAGCTGCGGTATGAGATGGAAATGATCCGGAAGATGGGCTTTGTAAACTACTTCCTGATTGTTTCGGACTATGTGGACTATGCTAAGCGCAGCGGAATCCCCGTTGGCCCCGGACGTGGCAGTGCGGCGGGCAGTATGGTGTCCTATTGCCTGTATATTACGGACATTGATCCGCTGAAATACAGCCTGTATTTCGAACGATTCCTGAACCCCGGGCGTGTGACCATGCCGGATATTGATATCGACTTCTGCGTCAATCGGCGGCAGGAGGTCATCGACTATGTCACCCGGAAATACGGCAAGGACAACGTAGCGCAGATTGTCACCTTTGGTACCATGAAGGCCAAGGGCGCGGTGCGGGATGTGGGCCGGGCGCTGGGCATGAGCTATGGCGAGGTGGATCAGGTGGCGCGGCTGGTACCGGGCACCCTGAATATCACCCTGGCTGATGCGCTGAAGCTTTCACCCCAGCTGAAGGAGCGGTATGATTCCGACGCCAAGGTGAAAAAGCTCATCGATACGGCCATGGGGGTTGAGGGCATGCCCCGGAATACCTCCACCCATGCGGCAGCGGTGGTCATTACCAAGGAACCGGTGTATCACTATGTGCCCTTGAGTAAAAACGACGATACCGTGGTGATTCAGTACACCATGACCACGGTGGAAGAGTTGGGCCTTCTGAAAATGGACTTCCTGGGCCTCCGAAACCTGACGGTCATTGACGATGCGGAAAAGCTCATTCATAAGCGGGAGCCGGAATTCAACATCCATACGGTGCCGGACGGAGATGAGGCTACTTATCAGATGATCTCCGCGGGCAGAACCTCCGGCGTGTTCCAGATGGAGTCCACGGGTATGACCGGCGTTTGCGTGAGCCTGCACCCACAGAGCATCGAGGATCTCACCGCTATTGTGTCGCTGTACCGGCCTGGTCCTATGGATAGCATTCCAAAGTTTATTGCCAGCAAGCACAATCCCCAGTCGGTGAAGTATACCGACCCGGCGCTGGAGCCGATCCTGTCGGTTACCTATGGGGTTATGGTGTATCAGGAGCAGGTCATTGATATTTTCCGTTCCCTGGGCGGCTATAGCCTTCCCCAGGCAGATAACATCCGCCGTGCAATTTCCAAGAAGAAGCAGGCGGTGATTGAAGCGGAGCGCCAGACCTTTGTACATGGCGACCCGGAGCGGAGCATTTGCGGCGCTGTGGCAAACGGTGTGCCCGAAAAGGCCGCCAATGAAATTTACGATCAGATTCTGGACTTTGCCAGCTATGCATTCAACAAGGCCCATGCAGTGTGCTATGCCCAGGTGGCCTATGAAACGGCCTATCTCAAGTGCCATTATCCCCGGGAGTATATGGCGGCGCTGATGACCTCTGTGCTGGACAGCACCACCAAAATCTCCGAGTATATCGGGGAATGCCGGGAGCTGGGCATTGCGGTGCTGCCCCCGGATGTGAATCAGTCGGACGATCAGTTTACCGTAACCCCGGAGGGCATTCGCTTTGGCCTGGGTGCGGTGAAGAATATCGGCATGGGCTTCGTGGCCAATCTCATGCGGGAGCGGCAGGAGAATGGGCCGTTTACGTCCCTGGAGGATTTTTGCCAGCGGATGAGCGGCACCGATCTCAACAAACGCACGGTGGAAAACCTCATCAAGTGTGGGGCCATGGACTGCTTTGGGGCCTATCGGAGCCAGCAGCTCAAGGTTTATGAGATGGTGATGAGCGCCGTTGCCGATGCCAAGAAAAACAATGTAGACGGGCAGCTGGGACTGTTTGACCTGGTGGAAACCCAAACTGTAACGCCGGTGTCGGTGCCCCTGCCGGATATCCCTGAACTCAGCGCACGGGAAAAAATGCAGCTGGAGAAGGAGACCACCGGACTGTACCTTTCCGGTCATCCCATGGACGAGTATCGCCAGAGTGTGAAAAAAGCCGGGGCAGTTCCCATTGGCGAGATTCTGGAGTCCTTCTCCGGGGAGGAACCGGGGCGCTATCAGGACGGGCAGCAGGTGGCAGTGGCAGGCATTGTCACGAAGGTGAAGAGCAAAACCACCAAGAACGGCTCCCTCATGGCCTATGTGACCCTGGAGGACGATACCGGCGCCATGGAAATGCTGTGCTTCTCCAGAGTGCTGGCACAGTATGGCGGCTGTTTGCAGGAGAATTTCGCAGTGCTGGCTAAGGGCCGGATTTCCGCCCGGGACGAAAAAGAGCCCCAGCTGATGACCGACAGCGCCATCCCTCTGGAGGATGCGGCGCTGGGACTGTCGCCGGAAGCCCAGCCGGTGAAGGAGCAGCGGCTAAGGGTTCGGCAGAGCGGATATCAAAAGCCTATCGAGTCGCTGGCACAGCCCGGACAGACGCTGTATTTAAAGCTGGAGAACATGGAGGGGCGGCAGTTCCGTAAGCTGAGGCCCATTTTGCACATGTTCCCGGGCAATACGAAAACGGTGCTGTTCTTTGCGGACACAAAAAAGCGTATGGGTACCACCTGCTTGGTGACGGATCTGCTGCTGGACGAACTGCGGGAGCTGCTGGGGCAGGAGTGCGTGGTACTGAAATAATAAGAGCCTTCGGGAATGGAGTCAGTCCGTTTCCCGAAGGCTTTTTGCATATTGCAGCGGTGTTGTACCGGTGATGGAGCGAAAGGTGGCGATAAAGTTGCTGTCCTGCTGATAACCGCATTGCTGCGCGGCATCCGTTACGCTGGCTCCCTCTGAAAGCAGCTCCATAGCACGGCGAATGCGGTACTCTTTCAAAAAGCGATGGGGAGAGATTCCAAGGCAGCGGCGAAAAGTGCGGCAGCATTCTCCGGTGCTGATGTTGGCGGAGGCTGCAAGCTGTTGTAGGGTCAGCGCGTCGGCGTAATGGGCATATAAATAATGCAGCATCGTTTGAAGCCGGGAAAGCTGCACAGGGCTGACGGATAGGGCTGTGGCGTCTTGATGCTGCCGAATCAGAAGCCAGATTTCGGCCAGGTAGACAGATATTTCGTAGCAGTGGCCTGTTGTTTGACCGGATTTAAACAGTGCGATGATCTGATGAAGATAGTTTAGTATCTTGTCATGCCATGGTGTGCCCGGACGAAAGAGAATAACAGGCATGGCAATGCCGGAGGTAAAGGGCAGCACATCCTGCTGCTCCATGCGACTGCCGGGGAAAAAACCAAGCAGTTTGGCGGGAAAGTTCAGACTGGCATAGGTGCCGTCCTGGGAAAGCTCTGTGACAGCGTGAACCAGACCACTCCCAATATATAAAGCCTCGCCGGCAGAGAGCGAATAATGTGCAGCGCCTATCTGGAGCACGGCGCTGCCGCTGGTAATTATGGTAATCTGAAGCTCCGGATGCCAGTGGTAGTCCATTAGACCGCGGCCATGAGGCACTACACCGTGATGGCTGCCGCAAAATAGTGCAACCGGAAAAGCAGCGTCAGGATATTGGTTGACTTCGTGCAGGTCAGATGCAGACATAGCGCCATCCTCCAATCTGGTTCAGAATTTGATATTTTTCGTCTGTATCAGTATAGCAGATTTTTCGTGTGCCTGGTAGAATAAAAAACGAAAAAGGAGGCTTCCGCGGTGGAAAAAGAGTTTGATTCCGTTCCGGTATGGCGATTGGTGCTCCGGTTGGGGCTGCCTGCCATGCTGGCGCAGCTGTTTAACATTCTGTACAGCATGGTGGACCGGATTTTTGTGGGACATATTGCAGGCTATGGGGCGCTGGGTTTGGCCGGTATTGGCATTTGCGCCCCGGCACTGACTGGTATTACGGCATTTGCAACGCTGGTGGGCATTGGCGGTGCAGCAATTTTGAGCATTTCCATGGGACAGCGGGAGCGGGAATCGGCCCAGCGCGCCATGAGCACCAGCCTATGGATGCTGCTTGCACTGTCGGTGGTGGTGACGGCGGCAATGCTGCTTCTGGCAAGGCCGCTGCTGTATCTTCTGGGATGCAGCGACGCCATTTACCCCTATGCGTCGGACTATTTTCGGATTTACATTCTAGGTACCGGGGCGGCACTGATTGGCGGCGGTATGAACCAGTTTATTCTGGCCCAGGGCATGGCAAAGCGGGGCATGGTATCCGTGCTGTTGGGCGCGGTAATCAATACGATTCTGGACCCCATTTTGATTTTTGCACTGCATATGGGCATTCGAGGAGCGGCGGTGGCAACCGTAACGGCGCAAATTTGTACGATGCTCTATGTGTTGGGAACCCTCTCCGGCGGAAAAACGGAGATTCGGCTGCGTTTTAGAAGGCCGGAGCTTCCAGTGATGGGGAGAATCGCGGCAATTGGCAGCCTGCCGTTCTTTATTATTCTGCTGGACAATGTTCTGGTGATTCTCCTGAACACCACCCTGCGGCGCTATGGCGGTGCGGCAGGAGATCAGCTGATTTCCTGCGGAGCGGTGGTTCAGAGCTTTATGGTGCTGGCTTATTACCCGGCCCAGGGCATCACCAGCGGCTGCGGAACCCTGTTCGGCTACTATTATGGGGCGAGAAATTTGCGGCGGATGATGCAGACGTTTCGGTGGGTGCTGGTGGTGTGCCTGAGTATCATGGGCGTTTTACTGCTGGGTGCGCAGCTGGGCGCCATGGGCTTTGCACGGCTGTTTTTGGAGGATGGAGAAACGGCGGCTATGGCAGCGGCGGCCATTCGGCGGTATACTGCGGGCCTATTGGGCGTGGGGGTACAGTATGCCTTTGTGGAGGGGCTGACCTCCATGGGGAAAATTCGTTATGCTCTGCCGATTTCGTTTTTCCGGAAGGGGCTCTATGTGGCGGCAGTGCTGATTCTTCCGCTGTTTTTGCCTGCACCGCAGGTATTTTGGGCGGCTGCCATTTCCGATTTGGCGGGGGCGGCAGTGACACTGCTTCTGTTCTTTGGGCGGATTGCTCCGGGCCTCAAGCGGGAGCTTACGGCATAAGGGTATCAAAAAAAGGAGACGACTGAATCCAGTCGTCTCCTTTTGGCAAATTGCTTATTCGTACAGGGGGAACTTTGCGGTCAGGGCATCTACGCGGGCGGTGATTTCGTCCTTCTTGGTGTCGAAGTGGTAGATGCAGTCGGCGATGCAGTCAGCAATCTCCTTCATCTCAGCAGGGCCCATGCCACGGGTGGTGACAGCGGGGGTGCCAAGCCGCAGACCGGAGGTCACAAAGGGGCTGCGCTTTTCGCCGGGAACGGTGTTCTTGTTGGCGGTAATATGCACCTCGTCCAGATTGTGCTCCAGCTCCTTGCCGGTGCATTCCTCATCGGTGAGGTCTACCAGCAGCAGATGGTTATCAGTGCCGCCGGACACCAGCTTTACGCCACGGGCCAGCAGCTCCTGGGCCATGGCCTGGGTATTTTCAATGATCTTTCTGCCGTACTCCTTGAACTCGGGCTTCAGCGCCTCGCCAAAGCAGACAGCCTTTGCAGCGATCACATGCTCCAGCGGGCCGCCCTGGGTGCCGGGGAAGATGGCCTTGTTGATCTTCTTGGAGATCTCCTCGTTGTTGGTGAGAATCAGACCGCCACGGGGACCGCGCAGGGTCTTATGGGTAGTGGTGGTAACCACGTCGGCATAGGGCACGGGGCTCTGGTGATAGCCTGCTGCCACCAGGCCGGCGATGTGGGCCATGTCCACCATCAGCAGCGCGCCGTTATCGTGGGCAATCTGAGCGATCCGCTCGAAGTCAATGGCGCGGGGATAGGCGGAAGCACCGGCGACCACCAGCTTAGGCTTTACCTCGGCAACCTGCTGGGCCATCTTATCGTAATCGATGAAGCCCTGATCGTTGACACCGTAGGAAACGAAGTGATAGTTCTTGCCGGACATATTCACGGGGCTGCCGTGGGTCAGATGGCCGCCCTGGCTCAGATCCATACCCATGACCGTATCGCCCAGGTCCAGCAGTGCGAAGTAAACGGCCATGTTTGCCTGGGCGCCGCTGTGGGGCTGCACGTTGGCATAGGCCGCGCCGAACAGCTCCTTGGCCCGGTCAATGGCAATTTGCTCTACCTGGTCCACATACATGCAGCCGCCGTAGTAGCGCTTGCCGGGATAGCCCTCGGCATATTTGTTGGTGAGAATGCTGCCCATGGCCGCCATCACGGCAGGGGAGACGATGTTTTCGCTGGCAATCAGCTCGATGTTCTGGCGCTGACGGTGCAGCTCGCGGTTCATGGCAGCGCCCAGCTCGGGGTCAACGGCGGAAACTGCGCCGATGGTATCTAGCATATTTTCATACATAAGAATCTGACTTCCTTTCCTTTTGATTGCCGGAATTCTCCGGCAAAAGCGGTGCGATTCGTATCAACGAACAGATTGATATGGTAGGATTATACTCCAAAAAACTCCGGCATACAACATAAAATATGCGGTAGCCGGAGAAGATTGGCGATATGTATAAAAATTCAGGGGAAATGGATACTTTCCGGCGCCAACTTGGCGACAAACGGGATTTCTCAGCGCTTTCTGGCACAATCATCAATGCTGGAAAGAAGCTCCGGCGGCGTCATGGCGGTGATTTCCGGGTTGTGCATAAACAGCGCATTGGTCAGGAACACCAGGTTGTCCAGGGTCATCAGGAAGCCGGGGAAGCGGCCGTCGGAGAGGAAGTCCAGCAGGCTGAACCGGTCAATTTGATAGAGCTCGGCGGCCAAATCCGGGCGCTGATCCAGAAGCTTGCACAGCGCCGGGGACAGGGGCTGCTCCTCCACATGGATGCGCAGCTTGTTTTTCAGCATAGCGGTCCAATCCTTTTCCCGATATTTCCGGTCCCGCAGCTTGTCGAAGATGTTGAGCATAGACCAATCGCAGCTAATCAGTGTGGCGAAAATTCCGTTGAGGGCACGGCTCAGGTCTGCACTGCCGTCCCAATCGGATTTGGATTTATACCGGAGGTCGTGCTCCACCTCGTGCCAGCCCTCGGAGAAAACGGTGCGCAGCTGAATTTCCACGGTGGTATCAATGGGATAGTTGTCATAGATGGCACTGGGCAGCTCCTGACGGCAGTTCATGGGCAGCTTACAGATAAAGTTCAGCCGGGTTGGGCTAAAGGTGTCGGCATCCGGGCGGTCCTCGGTGATGGACACCACGGAAAAGCGGTCTTCAATGATTCTGCGGCACAGCGCCTGGTCGTCCTGAAAATAGACGGCAATGCGGATGCCAAAGAGGTCCTGCATCCGTTTCCCGTCCTGATAATTTTTCACTTTTAACTTAGCCCGGGTTGAGGCGGCGGTTTTGGTGCGGGTAAACAGTCGATAGTAAAGCCCGCATTTTTCCAGCCCGTCGGTGAGCCGGGTTGCCATACTGCGGACAATGGACTCGGGAATTTCCCGGAAGTCCTGTTCGAGATTGGGGTAGTCCATGGGATTCATCCTTTTTTGTTGGGGGAATACCACACAAATGTACCGGTGGTATTCCCCTGTGTTATTTTGCAGTGATGGTCAGGGTCAGCGGGAACTTTACATAATCCCAATAAAACTCTGCCATGGAGAGGTGATGGTGGGCATAGCCGGGCACCGCGCCGAAGAATCGCAGCGTTCCGTCCGGCTGCCGGGAAAATGCGGCGAAGTGATTGGTCTTTCCCGCCCGATAGAGCACAATGCCTGCCGTGCTTCGCTGGGCAAGCTCCTGGGCATGGAAGGGGCGAAAGGCAAATTCCAGCGGGACCTTCTGATGGCGCAGCTCATAAACCAGCGCAAAGAAATTCAGCCCCAGCTTTCCGCCGGGCAGCAGCGTGCGCTCCAAACGATGCAGCAGCAGTTCGGGGTCCGGTGCTCGGTCCAGGGCTTTGAGAAAATTATAGGCAGCGATCCAACCGCAGCCGTTTTTGCTGGAGGGGCAGCCGCCGAAGGAAATGGATTCGGTCCGGCGCTGGTCAATGATATAGCCGTCGTCGCTGAGGGCTTTGGGGTCAAGCTCCATACAAACCTCCGGGGCGCATGCAGGAATCTGCGGGCATGCGCCAAGCCTTATTATTCTATCACATTCGGTAGAATTTTGAAAGCTGAAATCCAAAATGGTGCCGGAAATGGAGAAATTTTCGGAAAAACTGAGATATTTGCTGCAAAAGCATTGACATGGCCCCAGGGGCCGAGGGTAAAATAGGAATAGAAGGAGGGAAATGCATGAAACTAAAAGAGGTATGCGAGTCCACTGGCCTAAGTCGGAAGACGATTCGGCTTTATGAAGAAAAGGGGCTATTGGTGCCCCAAATGGAGCGCAGAAATGGCCGGGACTATCGGGAGTACACCCCGGAGGATGTAAAGAAGCTGCGGGAAATTGCAACTCTGCGCCGGGCCTGGTTTACCATGGACGAGATTTCCAGAATGCAGCAGGACCCGGAGGCCATTGAAGAGATTTTCCCTCAGTATCTCCAGTGGCTGGAGAACCAGAAGGAGACGCTGGATCAACTTTTGTCCGCCGCCCGGGCTATTGCGCCGGGAACGGTGCAGAACATCGAGGAGCTGTCCCGGCGTATGCAGGCCGCAGACCAGATGCCCCTTCCGGCGATGGACATTCAGCCTCACTTTCGGTATCTGGATGCCCAGGAGCAGAGACCGCCGAAGGTATCCTTGCAGGACACCATGTTCTTGATGGATGGAAAGCCCCTGTTCTGGCCCTGGGTCTATAAGACCCGAAGCCAAGCGATGCTGGATGAGACCAGGAAGCTGGAAAATGAGACGCAGCCCGTGAAGGAACGAGAGCCCAAGAAGGAGCCCATGTGGCTGCGGGTGGTGCAGGTGCCAATTACTGCTGTGACCTTCTGCTCCTTCGGCGTGGCGTGTCTGTATGCCATGGGAATGCGCTTTTTCTGGCAGGCGTGGCTGGTATTTGCCGTAAGCGGCGGCTTGTGGGCAATGATCGCGCGGTGGCGCTACCGGCGGGAGCAGACGGCCTGGGTTCAGCGTATGGGCTGGGACCGAGAGACACGGTAGCATTTTAGGTGAGGGGGAGAAAGAGCGTGAAGCTAAAAGAGGTATGTGAGTCCACCGGTCTAAGCCGGAAGACGATTCGGCTTTATGAAGAAAAGGGTCTATTGGTGCCCCAAATGGAGCGCAGAAATGGCCGGGACTATCGGGAGTACACCCCGGAGGATGTAAAGAAGCTGCGGGAAATTGCAACCCTGCGCCGGGCCTGGTTTACCATGGACGAGATTGCTAGGATGCAGCAGGACCCGGAGGCTATTGGTGAGATCTTCCCCCAGTATCTCCAGTGGCTGGAGAACCAGAAGGAGACGTTGGATCAGCTCTTGTCTGCCGCCCGGGCCGTTAAACCCGATGAGGTAAAGAGCGTAGAAGAGCTGTCGGAGAAAATGCGGCAGGCGGAGACGATGCCCCTGCCTGCGGCGGATATCGAGCCGAAATTCCAATATCTCGACGCACTGGAGCAGCGCCCGGAGAAGGTGGAGCCGGAGTGGAAGGAGCCGCTGCCCGGGGGTATGGAGGACAGCCGCATTTACCGTCAATTCGTGGCGGCCAACTCCAAGGACAAAGCGGACGACCTGGGTGTGGCCTTTGGGCAGCTTCGGGACGCGATGACCCCGGAGCGGGAGAGCACCCCGGTGGTGGGAAAAGAGGAAATGCCCCAAACGCTCCAACGGCTGGAGAAGTTCGGGGAGGGCGCATTGGTTTTGGGCGCTGCTTGGACGGCAATTTATACGCTCTATCTGGTTATGACCGGCGGCGGGTATGGCTATGGACGCGGCCTCCCTGTGCCGTTTACCATAGGAATCTGCCTGATGATCGTAGGCGCTGTGGGGATGGGTACGGCGAAGGGCATTTTCGCCTATCGGGAGCGGCAGGCCTGGATTGCGCGGATGCGGGAGCAGGACGAGGAAAAACAGCGAAAAAAAGCACAGAAATAGAGAAACGGCTGCTTCGGCGTAAACCGGAGCAGCCGTATTTTGATGCTTATTTTTGTACCGCCAGCTTGTAATGCTCCCACTTGCCCGAGAGATAGTAGCCCAGGGCCATCAGCGCAGTGACCCAAATGGCAAGAGCGTGGCCCAGGAAAAAGCCGTTGAGGCCCATATCCAATACAATGCCGAACAGCAGGCTCAGGGAAATCCGCGCCACTACGCTGTCCAGCAGACCGATTGCCATGGACAGGGAGGTGAAGCCAATGCCGTTGATGACGGAGTTAAAGCTGGAATTGAAGATAGAGGCGGCAAAGCCAATGCAGGAGATCCGGAGATAGGTGGGCGCCAGCGCCAGCACAGATTCATCCGTAGTAAAGATGGTAAAAATCTGACGGGGGAACAGCAGACAGCCCAGAATAAATATCCCATAGACTGTGCCGTTAAGCAGGAAGCAGGTATGGACGGATTTGCGCACCCGGTCCGGTCTGCCTGCCGCCATGTTCTGCCCCACCATAGAGGCGTTGGCGGTGGACATACCTTGCGTGATGATGGAGGGAATGTTCTGGAGCTTGAGTCCGGCGCCGTAAACGGCCGAGGCAGCCTCGCCATAAGCGTTGATGAAGGAGTTGACAAACAGCATGGAGATGGAAATGGCGGCCATCTGAAAGGCCAGGGGCACCCCCAGCTTGGTAAGAATCTTTAGTGTAGGACCATGGATTTTCAGAGTGCGGCGGGAAAAGGTGAACCCAAAGGATTCCCGCTTGATGATAAGATAAACCAGGGCGGAGAGGAACGAAATTGCCTGAGAAATCACCGTGGCAATGGCAGCGCCGGCGGCCCCCAAGCCCAGACCTGCCACAAAGATCAAGTCCAGAATCAGATTGATGACAGAGGCGATGGCAACAAACAGCAGAGGCCGCTTGGAGTCGCCCATGCCCCGAAGAATGGAGCAGAGCGCATTATAGCCGAAGATGAAAATACAGCCGCTGTTGCAGATGACCATGTATTTTGCGGCCTCGTCAAAGGCGCTTGCCGGGGTGTTCAGCAGCCGAAGCAGATTGTTGTGGAGGGCGATGGATAGGACCCCCAGCACAATGGCGGAGAGCATGGTAAAGGAAAACAGGGTGCCGATGGTTTTCTGCATTTCCTCGTGTTTTTTTGCGCCCACCTGCTGGGAGAGAAGAATCTGACCGCCGGTACAAAAGCCGGTACAGACAAAGGTCAACAGCTCCACCAGCCGTCCGCCGGTGGAAACCGCAGAGAGGCCTGCCGAGCCCATAAAATGCCCCACCACAGACATATCCACCAGATTGTAGACCGTTTGCAGCAGATTCGACAGCATAAAGGGAAACGCAAAATACAGGAGCTTCCGCGCTACCGACCCCTCGGTCAGGTCGTTAATAAAGGTCTTTTGGGTCGCCATATTTCATTCACCCTTTGATAATTAGATTACGAATTATATCATAGCAGAACCGGAAGAAAAAAGCAATGAAAAAGGGATGCGCTGCAAGTCAAAAGCTCACAGCGCATCCCGAAGATGCAAAAATTAGTCGTTCTTGCTGGGGAGCACGATGGTAGCGCCGCCCTCTTCATAGATTTCATCATCGTTGATGGTGGTGATCCAGAAGCCCAGCTCTACATAGTGCTTGCCGTCCTTCTCATACTTGTCATAGACCTGAGAATGGATCTTCATCACGTCGTACTGGAGGCCGTGGGTGTTGCACTTCTTGCCAGCCATAGCGGGGATCTTTTCGATCATCTCGCAGACGGCGGTGTTCTTGGGGAAGCAGAAGCCCTGCTCGGTGGGATTGGTCATAATGCCCCAGCGGATGTTCTGAATCCAGCCATGGGTGCCCATCCAGTTGTTGATGTGATGGATGGCGAAATCGCGGCCCAGGAAGTTGATGAAGATGGAGCGCTTTTCCTCCTTGGGCATATCCGGCGGGGGACCCATCTTGGCACGAGGATCGTCATAGGGCGGAACCTCGGGGTCCCACTCCTTCATATCTGCGGGAACATAGACGCCGTACTTGGGATCGCGGGGCATCTTTGCCCGGACCTCGGGATCTGCCAGCTCCTTCATGGTGCGGCTGCCGCCAACTGCCATGCCGTAGGGAGGCGTGGGGTTGCAGGAAGCGTGGATGGGGCCGTCGATGGTGACGTTGGGCATATCACCCACGTTGACATCCTCCCAATACAGGGGCTTGTCGCCGCGATAGTCTTCCTTGGCCCAGGTGTCGAAAATCTGCTGCCAATCCTCGTCGGTGTAGCAATGAATGGGACGGGTCCACCAGTCGGGGCTCTCCCAAGCGCGGGTGCCGGGCGTCATATCGGCGGGATCCTCATAGCTCTTGAGGTTTTCACGAGCGGAGAACATCACGCCCAGAACCTTTTCACCCTTCTGGTTGTAAACAGAGCCTGTGCACTTGAGCACCAGGTTCCGATAAATGCTGCCCTCTGCGGGCGTCAGGTCGATGAGCTCCAGCTTGTCCTTTACCAGGTACAGGGTATCGCCTGCATAGACGGGGGCCAGCTGCTCGATCTCATGGTGCAGACCGGTGACAGCCAGGAAATCACGAGCCTTGCCGTTGAAGGCGGTGAGAAAGCTGTCGTCGTGTGCGCCAAATGCGGGCATGGCAATCTTGCCGGCATAGCCCAGAGACTTGGCGTACTCATCGTCGGTATAGAGTTTGTTGTCGGGATCGTATTTCTTTGCGTTATAGAGCATCATGTCTTCCTTGACTTCCAGTGCATTGGAGAAGCCCTGGGTGCCCTTTTCGATTTTGCCGGAAATCAGCGCCTGTACATCAATGGGGCCGCGATCCTCCAGCTCTTTGATTTTAGCATAATATTCCTCGGCATAGGGTTTTTCGCGCTCGGTCCATACGCCGGGATATACGGTGACAAACTTACCAGTTCCCATTCACATTTCAATCCTTTCCTAAAAGATGTTCCGTGTTCGGAACATGGTCATTATACAACAGCAGCAGGGAAGACGCAATGAATTTTCAGGAAATGCAACACCATTGCGCAAAAAGGCACAGCCGGACCTGCAGAATCATCCCGCAGAAAACGCAGAAGGATTGCAATTTTGCCCGGAATATGGTTTAATGGAGAAAACCTGAACGGAGGGGAATGCAGGAATGGAACAGCTCAGAGAGGCAATGAAGCACGCAAAGCTCACCAAAACCAGCCGAATCATTGGGGAGTATGTGCTGGACCACGAGACGGATGCCTGCTTTATGACATCCACGGAGATTGCAACGGAGCTGGACGTCAGCGAGGCCAGCGTAATCCGGTTTGCCCGGGCATTGGGCTATTCCGGGTATATGGACTTCCAGAAAAGCCTGCGAAAGTCCCACACCGAGCGGCTGGGCAGAATCTCGTCTGCGGTGGCGGTGCCCTATGAGCGCCTGCAGGCCAGCATGGCCCACAACGACGAGAACTATATCCAGGAATTCTTAATGAATACCGAAACCAATATCACCTCTGTGGTGAAGAATAATCCCAAAGAGACGTTTGACGCGGCCATCGATCTGCTGCTGAGCTCCCGGCGGAAGTATATTGTGGCGTCCCGTGCCAACACCGGCGTGGCATCCTATTTTAACCTGCTGCTGCGGCATCAGGTGCCCGATGTGATCCCCACCTGGGAGAGCTCGGTCAATGTGATTGACCATATGTGCGATATCGGCAAGGAGGACTGCGTGATTCTCTTCAGCTTCCCACGGTATTCTGAGATGGACCGTCAGGCTATGCAGCTGGCCGAGGATGCCGGAGCGGGAATCATTGTGTTTACCGACCGACCCAGCGCGCCTCTGGCCCAGTATGCCAAGGTGCTGTTTACCGTGGACGTGGACACCAACACCTTTTTTAACTCCTATGTGGGTGTGCAGCTGGTGATGGAGATCCTGTCTGCCGGACTCAGCCGTCGAATGGGCGGGGCCAATGCCGAAAAGCTCCGGATGATTGACCGGTATATCGGAAAGCTGGGGGTCTACTAATTGCCATAGGAAAATTAAGGAGGCAGGCGAGTGGCCTGCACGAATTGGAGGACATTACAAATGAAGAAAAAGACAAAAATTATTCTGGGCATTACAGCGCTGGTTGTGGTTATTGCCGTGCTGCTGGGCGTTTACTTTGCAAACCGGCCTGCGACCACCCAGGGGGCCAAGGAGCTGACTATCGTAGTCGTCCATGGGGATGGCAGCGAGAAGGACTTTGACATTCATACCGACGCCGAATATTTGGCAGAGGCGCTGACAGAGAACGAAATTGCGTCCGGCTCAGACAGCGAATACGGCCTGTTTATCACCACGGTAGACGGTGAAACCGCAGACGATGGGGAGCAGCAGTGGTGGTGCATCACCAAGGGCGGCGAGATGCTGATGACCGGCGCCAGCGAAACGCCTGTTGCCGACGGCGAAACCTATGAGCTGACCCTGACCACCGGATACTAATCGGCGATGCAGCACAGGCGGCTTCTGGAGCTGGTTGTATTGGCGCTGCTGGGGGCATTGATGTTTGCGGCCAAAATGGCGCTGGCAGCGCTGCCGAATATTGAGCCGGTATCACTGCTGGTGATTGTCTACACGGTGGTCTATGGGAAAAAGGCATTGTATCCCATCTATGTGTATGTGATGCTGGAGATTCTATTTTGGGGCTTGGGCCTTTGGAATCTCAATTATCTCTATGTATGGCTGGTGCTGTTTTTCCTGGCAACGGCATTCCGGAAGATGCAATCTCCGTGGGGCTGGGCGATTTTGTCCGGCGCATATGGGCTGAGCTTTGGGCTTTTGTGCACGCCGGTGTATTGGATTACCGGCGGATGGGCGTTCGGGCTCAGCTGGTGGATTTCCGGGATTCCTTGGGATGTGGTGCACTGTGTGGGGAATTTTGTGATTGCCCTGGTGCTGGTGCGTCCGTTGAGCGTAGGACTGACACGAATTCGGGATCGGTATTTTCCAACTCAGTAAAAAAGAAACCGGCAGACCAGAGTAACCTCTGATCTGCCGGTTTTTGTTACAGCATAGAGAGAATCTTTGCCTTGGGCACCACGCCCACGGAAGTATTCACGGCTTTTCCGTCTTTGAATACCATCAGGGTAGGAATGCTCATCACGCCGAACTGGGTGGCCAGCTCCGGCTGCTCGTCCACATTGATTTTTCCCACGGCAATGGTATCGTTCTCCTGGGCGATTTCATCTACCACAGGGGAGAGCATCCGGCAGGGACCGCACCAGGACGCCCAGAAGTCCAGCAGTACAGGCTTGGGATTTTGCAGCACCTGCTGGTCAAAGCTTTCTTTGGTAATGGTGATGACAGACATAAAAATGCCTCCTTCTCAGTCTTTTGTTTTGTAATATAGCATGCAGTGACAATAGCCTTCAAAGTCAGGATCGGCGATCTGCTGCCGGAATTCCTGACAGATGCAGCGATTTTCCTCGGTGCGCTGAAGGCGGCAGGGACAGTAGCCGCCGGTGCGCTTGAGCCCCTCCCGTACGGTTTTTAACATTTCCGGGTCTGCGTTGAGTCGAACAGCCATAAATCACGGACCTTCTTCCTATTTCATTTTCACCTACAGTATAGCACAGATTCCGGAGAATTGTGTGACAAATCTGAAAATAAGTAGAAGTCGAAGTCTCCACAAGAACTTCACAGGAATGTTATAAATTATTCAGAGAATCCCATGAAAAAATCCATATTTCTAAGATAAGCTGTCTATTGTAAGATAATAAGAATGAGAGAGCGAAGTTGTATGAAGAAAAAGAGACTGATCCGACTGACCGCCATGGTGCTGGCCGTGGTGGTTTTGATGGCGGGGCCCTTTGGAGGCGCAGCCCTTGCCGCAGACGATGAAACCTATCGGGAGTTTAAGCCGCCCCGTGAGATGCCCAGTGCGCCCCGGTGGGAGCAGGAAGAGGTCACCTGCCAATCCGGAGACAACACCCTCCGGGGAACGCTGACGGTGCCCACGGAGCATGATGACAAAATCCCCGTGGCGATCCTCCTGCACGGACTCAACACGGACCGAAGCTGGTGCGACGATATTGCCTGGATTCTGGCGGATAACGGCATTGCCAGTGTGCGGTTTGACTTTGACGGCAACGGCGCCAGCGACGGCGCATCGGAGGACATGACCATTTCCTCTGAAATTCGGGATACCATCGCCATGCTGGATTATGTGGAGGACCTGAGCTTTACGGACCTCGATAACATTTTCTTGGTGGGCAAAAGCATGGGCGCAGTAGACGCGGTATTGGCAGCCCAGGGCCGGGGCGATGAGATTCGGGCCATGTGCCTGTGGTATCCTGGTTTTGGCGTGGCCGATGCGGTGCGTCACGGCTTCCTGTTGGGCTCCACGTTTAATCCCATTGATTTGCCGGATACCCTGGAGGCAGCGGGCTATACCTATGGCAAGGGCTTCCTCCAGGAGGCGCGGGCGCTGGATTATCGGAACGCTTGCCGCTCCTATACCGGCCCGGTGCTGATTCTCCACGGAGATGCGGACTTTATCGCTCCCATCAGCTACAGCTATGAGGCGGAAAAGCTGTTCCCGGATTGTACGCTGCAAGTAGTCCCCGGCGGCTATCACGGCTTCTACGGCTGGCAGGAGATGAAGGCGCTGAACGATATGCTGGATTTCTTCCAGGAGAATATTCGGTAAAATAGAACATGGAACCGAAAAGAGGTCGCTGCAACTTACACGCAGCGGCCTCTTTTGCGCTCAGGATTCCATCTGCTGGCCCAGGAATCCCGCCACCGTCTGGCAGATTTTCTGCTCCGTTTCGCCCACCGGCGCGGACTTGTCATCCATCAGCACCATGACGCAGCCCATGAGATCGCCGCCGGAGAGAATGGGCGAGGCAACCCCCAGGTAGTAGCCCTCGACGCTTTCTGCTGCCCGCAGCCGATTGCCGCCGGTGTAGCGGTAAGACTTCCGCTGCTCCATAATCTGCTCCAGCTCATGGGAATTCTGCTTGTCCATGAGGTCCCGTTTCGGCGCGCCGCTGAGGGCAATGATCGCATCCCGGTCGGATACTGCGGCGATTCGCCCGGTGTTCCGCCCGAGACTGTCGCAAATCTGCGCCGCAAACTCCCCTAGCTCCCCCATGGGAGAGTATTTCTTGAAAATGACCTCGCCGTCCTTTTCTGTGAAAATCTCCAAGGGGTCGCCGTTGCTGATAACATTGACACGGAAAACCTTGTCCTCGTGCTTCTTAGAGGACTGGATCAGCGTGGTTTCGATATTTTCCGTGCCTTCCTCAAAATTTATGGCGTTCTCCATGGTACACTGGAGGATCGTATCAATATCCGGCTGGAGCTTGATCTCCAAATGATCCTCATAGACGAGAATCTGGTCGATCAGCAGCTCCAGGTCGCTGCGCTCCAGCTTATCCTTTTCCAGAATGTCGTGGAATACGTCAATGGCGTTCTTGGCGGTGCGGTTCACCTGAATAATGGTGTTGCGCGTGTCGGACAGCAGGTCGATTTGATGGTTCAGGCCGTCAATCTTTTTTTGCAGCTCTGATTCCATTTCATCGTACATGGCGTCCAGCGCTTCCTCAGTTTCCGGGTGCTTCATGATGTCCCGGATGCGCTGGCGCTTCGTGACCTTCAGCTCCTCATAGAGATCCTCCAGCACCTCTGCCAGATTGTCGGCGGACTGCTCCGTCTCCGCCACCTGATCGTTTTCCCGCTTCAGCTCCTCATTGAGCTTCTCCAGCATGGCAGCGGAATTGTCCGCCAGCTTCCGCACATAGGTTTTCAGCAGCTCGTTCAGCTTGTCCACTCGGATGTGGTGGCTGGTACAGCCTTTCAGCCCCCGGCGGTGATAGGTGCCGCAGGTGTAGGCCGGGGACAGGTCGCTACGGCTCATGGCGAACATGGGACTGCTGCAATCCCCACACTGGAGAAAGCCGGAATATACGTTGTCGTTGACCTTCACGCCCCGGTAGTTTGATCGGGTACGCTTTTCCCGCAGAGCGCGGGTGGTGGCAAAGGTGCGGTAGTCGATGATGGGCTGGTGGTGGTTCTCGATGACGATATGCTCCCCATCGTCCCGCTTGATTTCCTTGCCGTTGATCTTGGCACGAGTGTATTTCCCCTGCCGCAGAGTGCCGATATAAAAGTCGTTGTCCAGAATCGTCTGGATGGTCACAATGGCCCAGGCGGCCTTGGTCTGCCGCCTGCACTCCTTGCCCTCGGCCTCCTTACGCATCTGCTCAGACATCCGCGGGGTGGGAACACCCATGTCGGTCAGGTGGTTTGCGATTTTCTTGTAGCCCCAGCCCTCATTGTTGTAGAGGTCGAAAATTCTGCGGACGATCTCCGCCTCGGTGGGGATGATCTCAAACTCCTTACGGCTGTTGATGAGATAGCCGTAGGGGGCGGCGCAGAGCCATTCACCGTCCGCCTGCCGTCGCTTGATGACGTTCCGCACCTTCCGTGAGGTGTCCGTGACCGGCATCTCGTTCATGAGAAATTGGATCTGGATCTTCAGCCAGTCATCGCCGCTGGGGAAGTCGATGCCGTCGCCAATGGAGATAATGCGGATGCCCGCATCCCGGAGATCCTCCAGCTCCACCAGTCCCCGGGAGTTCCGGCGGGAGAAGCGGGAGAAGTCCTTGACGATCAGAATGTCGTATTTGCGGCTCATGAGCCCCCGTCGCATCTCCTGATAGCCCTCCCGCTGCTCGAAGGTGTAGCCGGAGCGGTCCCGGTCCTCGAAGAAGGTCAGGCGGCTGCCAGGGAAATAGTGCTTTACATAATCCTCGATGATGGACTTCTGGTTTTCAATGGAGATGTTCTTTTGATCCAGCTCATCGTCTACGGAAATGCGGGCGTAGCCCGCAATGTCGAATGTTTCAGTCATGTTCGTTTTGCTCCTGTTTTTCTGATAACTCCGCCGTATCGGTCACAAGATGGCGGAAGCCCTCGGCATTCTCTATATTGTCCATACGCTTCGGCCTCTCTCAAGTCGGGGTAATTTGATATCACATTTATCTTTCGTTTTTATATTGCTTTACAGACAATATTGTACATAAATTTTGAAACTTTGGCAAGAGCCATTTTTTGTGGACGGAGGGCGTAGCAAATGATTTATCTCATTTGACATCGCACATAATATGTAATATACTTGTCGTGCAAGGAGGTGCCAATATGGACACAAATATGACGTTCCACATGGACTCAGAGGTAAAGGCACAGATGTCCTCCATCTGCGCCCAGCTGGGGATGACCCCTTCCACCGCATTCAACCTTTTCGCCAACGCCTTTGTGCGGGCCAAGGGCATGCCGTTCCCTGTGACGATCCGGGAACCGGAGCCTGCCGTCACCCAGGAAAAGATGCTGGCGGATGCTGACGAAATGCTCGCGGCCTTTGCCGGTGATTACAAGAGGATGGCAGAATGATCTGGGTTACAGCTGAGGATGTGATCCTGCTCCACAGCCGGGTCATTGCCACCACCGGCGGTATTGATGGCCTTCGTGATCCGTCCGGCCTGGAGGCCGCCGTCGCTGCACCACTGCAATCCTTTGGGGGCCAGGAGCTGTTTCCCACCGATGTGGAAAAGATCGCCCGGCTGGGCTATGGTCTTGCAGCAAACCACGCCTTTCTGGACGGAAACAAGCGGATTGGTGCGCTGATGACGCAGCTGCTCCTCAAATGGAACGGCTATTCGCTCCACTTGCAGCCTGGAGAACTGGCGGATATGTTCATTGCCATTGCCGCCGGGGAGGCCCAGGAGCAGAAGCTGCTGGATTGGATCAGGGCACATCTCTTATAAAAACGTCCCCTCTTTTTGTGTTTTGTGCTTTCAACTGACTACAATTTGTAGGCAGTTCATTTCCCTCATGTTTTAATCGCAGCTTATATTGAAAAAATTCGCGGGGCGGAAGGAATGACCCTTCCGCCCTTTGCATTACCGTTCCATGGATGCGGTCCGCTGTTTCTTCTCCTGCTGTACTGCCCGCTGGGCGCTGCGCCTGCGGTTATAGATCAGCAGGTCTCTCGTACACTGGTAGAGGTCCGCCGACCCGGACTCAAACACCGCCACCAGGTACTTTTTCGCCTTGTATTCGGCGTAGACATCCTTTAATTTTTCCCGAAGCACCGGGTCATTCTTTTCTGCGTTGGTGAGCCAAATCTCAACGATTTTCTTGTCATCTCGTACATGGAACTCCACTTGCCGTCACGCTCCTTTTTGTCGTGTTACTTCCAGTCTTTCCCGTTTCGGTGCAATTCATACAGGAACGGGATGCCGTTGTTCTGGAGTTATCATAGCAAAGTTGGGACAAGCCGAGAAGGAACAGACAGGCACAATGCTGTGACCAAGCGGCACATCAAGATAAACTGCACCCCTCATTTGCCACGCATGGTGGTGAAATGAGGGGTGTTATTGTATATTTACAGTATTTCATTTTCGTCATTTTCGGGGATCTCGATATCGTACTTTCTGAGTAAATCCTCAATTGCCTCATCGAGTAACCGACTTTTGGGAATCCGAGTTTGGGCTGCAAGCTGATTGAACAATGGGATCAGTTCATTCTTGAGCGACGAGGTAAATCGGGTGCGATATTTCAAGTATGGTTCTGCCATGGCTTCAACCTCCTGCAATAGTAGTTCCATTTTACCCTAGAAACTATGTGCAAACAATTGGTTGAATATAGTGCCTATATAGTGTATATTAAAAGAGAATTTTCTATAAAGAGATCGGGAGGTATTGCATCATGGACGTCAAAACCTGCGGTTTCCTATCCCACATCCCCACACGCTTCAAATTCGGCTGGGACGAAGAAGATCCCCTGTGCCTAGGCCTGAAACAGGTGATCTTACAGCAAATCCAGCGTCTCCGTCAAAACGGGATACAGCAGCTTCTACATCGTGCCCGATTCCGGAGCAGGTCTCTGGACCGGTGAAATTCTCAACCTCCTGTGCCATGATGATCCCTCTCTGCTCTTCCAATGCCTCCTGCCTCATGAGGAAACCGCCACAAAATGGTCGCCGGAGCTTTGTGCCCGGTATTTTGCCCTGCTGGAGCCGTTTCTGGGTGAAATCAAAGCCCTGTTTCAAGATACCAGAGCGGACTATGACGCTGGCATCGGTACAGATTTTCAGGCCGGACTGAAAGCCTCGATGGAACACGAGTCTGCGGCCATCCTGCACCTGATTTTCGACCATTACGAGGATGCAATGCTGCTTCTCTGCCGAAGTGCGGGAAGCGGTCTGGAGCACTACTTTGACGGGATCGTTCAGAGCAAGATTCAGGAAAGTGTCGCGTTTTTCCGCAGGGCGGGGTTTACTGGCATAGACGAACCCCTGCTGGGACTCCTGATCTCCGCGCAGTTTGACAGCTACCGCAGGATCGTCACCGAGTGTTCGGACCGCGAAACCGCAGAGGGCTATATGGAGTCGCTGATGACCTACCATTTCGGCGGCTGGGTCGCATTTTTCAATTCTGTTAAGCAATTACAGGAGGGTGTGCGCAATGAAATATAACGGTTTTTATTTCTGGATGTTCAAAGGCCCCATGAAAAAGCTGCTGGCGGATGGTGGGGAGTATTGTGACTACTTTATTACGGGGGATAAAGAATAGCTTCTTCGCGCAAAAGCATATTTCCTTTTGTCACCAAGAGCCTCAGGCATTGCACCTGAGGCTCTTGGTGGTTCTTGTGCCTATCTGCCTATAACATTAACGATAGATATCCAGCAGCGATCGATTCTTATATTGCGCATGAATCCGTGCCGCGGCATCCTCGCCGAATAAACGAGCGTATGCCTGTATCAGGAGCTGTTCCAGTTCGTCACAGCCTCGTTCTAAAGTCTCTTCCGCTGACCTTTCTTTGGAAATCAGGAGCATCGCCAGCAGAATTCCAAAGCAGGTTTTCTCTGTCTTTGTAATCGCATTCTGCTGCTCTTTCCCATCCAAGATTACCGCTGCAATCTCCGTCTTCAGGAAATATAATTCCGGAATTTGCGCCAGATAATGCGCCGCCATAGCGTGCTGACCGAGTCTATGGTAGGTTTGCGCCAACAATCTCAGCGCATCATATTTGATTGTATCGTCTTTTGTCGCTTCAATCAGCTGCTCTGCGATCCGTATCCGCTCATCAGCGCGTTCCTCGCCGATCACCATCAATAAGCAGTTCAGCAAGACTTCATTGCCCGGATACTTCCGGAGTGCTTCACGGTAAAATGCCTCCGCTTGTGCAGGCTCCTTCCGCAGCGGAACTGACTCCTTTACCAACGCATTGACTTCAGCCTCGATTTTTCTGTGGTCAAAGTCAAACAGATGATCCAGTGATATGCCGAAAATAATTGCGAGCTTCGGAAGCATATCCACATCCGGACAGCTTTGTCCTGTTTCCCATTTGCTGACAGCCTGCGCGGAGATATGGAGATTCTCCGCGAGCTCTTCCTGCGTCATTTCCTTCTTTTTTCGCAGTGCTTTGATGTTTTCTGCTAATGCCATAACCTGAACCTGCCTCTCATAAAGATTCTCGCCAGCGATGCTTCTATTCTATCCGAATTGCTTCTCATATTCCATATGCAATCATTTGAATGATTCTCAACCAGCAGATGGTTTTCATGCGGTTAAGGGCCAATGCGCACTAAATTCAGCGTTACAGCCTGACAGGTGTTTTTTGACACGGTATGGTATAATTAGTTTAATTGCTTCCCGCTGAGCAGTTTGGAAATCCCAACTTAATCTAACCGGAGGCCCCCATGACAAACAAGAAGCCAAATCCAAAAGCACTGATAAAAGAAACATTGATCCTAACCATCGCAGTCGCCATCATCGCGGCGGCAGTCTACTTCTTTCTGGCCCCAAGCCACACCTCCGTCAGCAGCATTTCCGGCCTTGGCATCGTGCTGTCGAATTTCGTGCCACTCCCGTTGTCGGCTATCACCATGATCCTGAATGTGGTCCTGCTGATCGTGGGATTTCTGACCTGCGGGCGGGAATTCGGCGCAAAGACGGTGTACACCAGCATTATGCTGCCGCTGCTTCTGGGTCTCTTTGAGATCATCTTCCCGAATTTCGAGTCCATGACCGGCAGTCAGGAGCTGGATGTGCTCTGCTACATTCTGGTGGTCAGCATCGGCCTGAGCATTCTCTTTAACCGGAACGCATCCTCCGGCGGGCTGGACATTGTGGCGAAGATCATGAACAAGTATCTGCACATGGAGCTGGGACGGGCCATGTCTCTGTCCGGTATGTGCGTGGCTCTTTCGGCGGCCCTGGTCTATGACAAGAAAACCGTGGTTCTGAGCATCCTCGGCACCTATTTCAACGGGATCATTCTGGATCATTTCATCTTTGACCAGAACCGGAAGCGCCGGATCTGCATCATCACCGAAAAGGAGGAGGAGCTGCGGCAGTTCATCATTCAGGAGCTGCACAGCGGTGCCACCATCTACGAGGCCATCGGCGCATACAACTTTGAAAAGCACAACGAGATCATCACCATTGTGGACAACAGCGAGTATCAGAAGCTCATCAATTTTATCAACCGGGAGGACCCGAAGGCGTTTATCACGATCTATAATGTGTCCAACATGCAGTATCAGCCGAAAATTTGGGAGCGCGAGTAGGGCGCAGTCAAATCAAAATTTGCGGAGGGAAACAGATGGTTTTATTCTTTTCTGCCACAGGAAATTGTAAATACGTTGCCACCCGTCTTACCCAGTCCACCGGGCAGGAAATGCGCTCTATTGTGGACTGCATTCAGACGGAACAATATGAGTATTCCGATCAGGCAATCGGAATTATCACCCCGGCCTATGACTGGGGACTGCCGAGTATCGTAAAAGAATTCCTTGAAAAAGCGTCGTTCCACACGGAGTATCTGTACTTTGTCTCGACCTATGGCACCACACCGGGCGCTTCGGGGTATATAGCGAACAAAGCGATCCATGGGAGAAACATTGATGCCTTCTATTCCGTCCGAATGGTCGATACCTGGACACCTATTTTTGACCTTTCCACTCCCAAAAAGGTTGCCCGGTATACAAAAAATACGGAGGCGGAAATCGACGGCATGATCCGCAACGTTAAAGAACGCTGCACCAACCGTCATATGTCGCCCCGCACTCCGGCGTTTATCACAAAATGGATTGTTGAACCGATTTATAACAGCTCCGTGCGGCGCACCTCTCATTTCAGCCTGGAGGACTCCTGCGTTGGCTGTGGCCTGTGCGCAAAGAAATGTCCTGTGCAGGCCATTGAAATGCAGGGCAAAAAGCCGATCTGGGTCAAGGATAAGTGCGTGATGTGTCTTGGCTGTCTGCACCGCTGCCCGCGATTTGCCATCCAGTACGGCAGGCGCACGAAAAAACATGGGCAGTATACAAACCCGAATGTTCGGATATAGCTTCCAGTCTGATTCAATTTTCATATCAGGAGGATTCATACCATGATTTATTCCATCATGACCGAAGCAGATATTGACCAAATTGCCACGTTATACATGAACTACTACAACAACCACGAGGATGGCTGCTGGACCCATGAAAAAGCGTATAAGCGAATCCACCAGATGGTTACGATAGAGGATTCCCTCTGCCTAATCCAGTGGGACGGCAATCAGAATATGACCGGAATGGTGATCGGATACTACAAGGAATACGATGACTTAACGGCATATTACCTGGAAGAGATCGTCGTATTTGCCGAGTATCAGAACAAAGGATATGGCACAGCGTTTCTCCGTGAAATCGAAAAGCGTATATTGGCACATGGTGCAGAGCATCTGGAGCTGACCAGCGTGAACGATGAACAGCATCACCATTTCTATACGCAGTTTGGCATGTATGCTGCCTCAAATCTAAAGATCATGGGGAAGCATTATATGTGACTGGGCTATTGGCATCTCGGCATTTGGAGGTAAGGACTATGTTGTATATGGTCATTGAAAAATATAAAGACAAGGAAGCTATTTATAAGAGATTCCAAGAAAAGGGGCGAATGATGCCCGACGGCGTAAGCTATGTTGATAGTTGGGTCACAGAGGACGGTAATACCTGTTATCAAGTCAATGAAGCTGAGAGCTTAGAATTGCTGCACAAGTGGGCTTCAAACTGGAATGATGTTACCGATTTTACGTTTATCCCAGTAATCAGCAGTCATGAAATGAGCGAGAAAATGAAGAAGTAGAAAATTTCCGATTTGGAGGACGAAACAATGCTGCTTGATTTTAACGCCATGAAAGAAATCACCGTTCCCGGCATGAACGGCGGCACCGGTACGATGACTGCAAAGATGTATATGGGGGAGCAGGGCAAGATCATCCCCTGTTCCATTCACCCCGGCGGCTCCATTGGGCTTCATCGGCACGAAACCAGCGACGACATCAACTATGTACTGTCCGGCACCGGCAAGGCCACTTGCGACGGTCAGGAGGAACTGCTGCGTGCAGGCACCTGCCATATTTGCAAAAAGGGCTCTGAACACAGCATCATCAATACCGGCGATAATGACCTGGTGCTGATTACCGTTGCTGTAGAACGGTAAAAGCCAGCTTAATCAAAGTACATACCCGGCTGCT
The DNA here is from genome assembly GCA_963650135.1 of Barnesiella intestinihominis. Classification (GTDB taxonomy): domain Bacteria; phylum Bacillota; class Clostridia; order Oscillospirales; family Oscillospiraceae; genus HGM13006. The sequence goes on from CAVJLG010000050.1 coordinate 48,367, forward strand.
TTATCTCAGCAGCCGGGTATTTTGCCCTCTGCCCCATCAAAATCCACAAGGAAAGCGGAGCGGTTCAATTTTAGAAATTGGAACAGTCGCTGCACCGCTGGCGAAAGCTCCGGCAATGTGGCAATACCAATTTCCACGGTCTGCGGCGGATCAAGGGGTAAAATGCGGACATTGCCGGACCATGCCCGCCCATTGATGGCGTTATTCATGCTCACGCCCAGGCCGGCCTCCACCATGGAATAGGTTGCAAGAGAGTCCATGGTGGAGAATTTCAGGTTCGGCGTGACTCCGCAGCGGGCGAACACGCGGGTATTGTCAATGTCCTTTTCCGGGTACGTTTCAATATACGGCTCTGTGGCATATGCCTTGACCGGAAATACCGGCAGCTTTGCCATGGGATGCCCGGCAGGCAGCCATGCTGTCAGCTCATCCTCCAAAAGAGGCAGCCAGTTATGCGTACCCTCGCGCTTGCTGATGATACAGAGGTCGATTTGGTGTCCGTTTAACTGCTCCAGCAACTCCGTACTGTATCCGCCACATAGTTGCACCTGAATGCCGGGATGGGCTTCATGAAATGCCGAGATGATTTTGGCAAGCGGTGCATAGAACGCGCTGTACGCCGTTCCCACGGTGATGGTTCCGATCTCCAGTCCGCGAATCTGCGCCGAGAGCTGGCGATAGCGCTCGCCTTCATGGAGCAGCTTTCGGATGGCGGGCAGCAGCGCCTCACATTCGCTTGTAGGGCGAACACCGCTGTGCTCCCGCTTCAGCAGCGGGAAGCCGTTTTCTTCTTCCAGTGCCGCGATCATACGGCTGATGCCGGAGGGCGTGTATTGCAGCCGTTCTGCGGCAGCGGACAGGCTTCCGGTGTCAATGGCGCAGACAAGCGCGCGGTAGCGGTCAAGTTCCATGGTTCTCTCCTTTGCAAAATCGTCAAAGATGCTGTGATATTCTGTCGGTTTACGCAAAGTGTAACACGGTGGTATGCTATTGTCAAACGATTTGGAACAGGTGATCGCACGCATGAACTCTTACAGTCTTACCAGCGGCAGTATTCCCCGGCATATGCTGCGTCTGGCCGCCCCGCTTATGATAGGAAACATCCTCCAGCAGCTCTACAATACCGTGGATGCCTTTATCCTTGGACGTTTTGCAGGCGATGCGGAGTTTGCCGCTGTGGGGGTGGCCGGTTCCGTGATGAACCTCTTTCTGTTCATGATTACTGGTGCCTGCACCGGTATCTCTGTGATCTTTGCGCAACTCTATGGGGCTGGAGATCGGGCGGCCTTTCGCCGGGAGCACTGGCTGTCCCTTTCCTTTGGTGCCCTGCTTACGGTTCTATGCAGCGTCTTGAGTTTTCTTCTGCTGAACCCGCTGCTGCGGCTCATCCAAACGCCGGGAGAGCTCATCGGACTTGTGACCGCATATCTGACCGTCATTCTGGTCAGTCTGCCCGCCGCATTTCTCTACAATCTCTATAGTGCGCTGCTGCGTGCCATTGGCCGGGCCAACGCGGCGCTGCTGGCACTGACCATTGCTGTCACCGTCAATCTGGTGCTGGACTACTACTTTGTTGCCCACCTCCATTGGGGCATTTCCGGTGCTGCATGGGCCACCGCAGCTTCCCAGGTGATCTCGGTGATCGTGTGCATTCTGTATCTGTGCCGCAAAGCACCGGAGCTGATCTTCCGCAGAGGGGACTGCCATATGGACCGTCAGCTGCTGTCCAAAACGGCTCATTTCAGCTTTGTCACCGGGCTGCACCAGTCGAGCCTGTATATTGGAAAGCTGCTGGTTCAGGGTGCGGTCAACACCGGCGGCACGGCCATGATCTCTGCATACACCGCCACCACGCGCATTGAAGGCTTTGCTAACTCCTTCGGCGACAGCGGCAGTGCTGCAACCTCGGTACTGGTGGCGCAAAACCGCGGTGCCGGTGAGGAGGATCGGGTACAGAAATCCTTCCGCAGCAGCCTTGTTTTGATGCTCCTTCTTGGTCTGGGAATGTCCTGCATCATGTACGTCAGCGCAAGCGCCTCCGTCCGCTTTATGCTGGGGACGGGCAGCGGCACGGCCTTTGAAAACGCCAGAGACTACATGAAGGTCATTGCACTGTTCTACACGCTCTGCTTTACCGGCAATACCTTCGCCGGTTACTTTGAGGGCATTGGTCGCGTCTCCATTCCGTTTATCGGCGCAACCAGCCACATTGCACTGCGCGTGATTCTCTCGTGGCTGCTGGTTCAGAAAATGGGACTGCCCGCAGTGGCCCTTGCAACGGGCATCGGCTGGGCGCTGGTGAATACGCTCTGGGCGATTGTGAAGCATTGCTCCGAGCGACGGACGGATATGGATTGATTTTCTTCCCGGTTTATGCTATGATATTGTTACGGTTTGAAACGCACCCGTACACAAAGGCTATTTGTGTACGGGTGCGTTTTTTCGCTTTCAAGCCGAATCAACACGAAACGACACAAATTACGATATATCATCAATCGGGAGGAACTATGCGTAACACAAGCATTTTCAAAGTTTTTCTGAAATATGTGTCCCTCAATATTTTAGGACAGATGGCGTATTCCTGCTACACATTAGCGGACACATTTTTTGTATCTGCCAGCTTAGGGTCAAATGGTTTGACTGCGCTCAACCTTGCGTTTCCCGTGTTCTGTCTGATCAATGGGACCGGGCTCATGATCGGTATGGGCGGCGGCACGCGGTATTCCATTTTGAAAAGCCGCGGAGAAGATGACCGGGCAAATCGCGTTTTCACCAATGCGGTCTATCTTGTGGCGTTCTTTTCCGCTCTGTTTGTCACCTCCGGACTGCTGTTTTCGGGAACAATCGTAAGACTGTTAGGTGCCGATGACACCGTATTTGCAATGACCAATACCTATTTGCGGGTCATGCTGCTGTTTGCTCCTGCGTTCTTGTCAAACAACCTTTTGCAGTGCTTTGTAAGAAATGATGGAAGGCCCTCTCTTTTCTTGACTTTGTCGAAATTCGCTTACACAAAATTTTCTGGAGTGCCCAACTACACTGTTCACAGCTATCCTTTCTCCTGCTTTCCTTAACGACTGTATCACTTTTTTCGGTACGATAGGAAAAGGAATTGTAAGTCTGTTTCAAGAGTTTGTAACAGGTGCAGACTCTTTCGGACAGTTAAGCAATGGAATCTCAAACCATATCGTTTCCGGGATTGTGTACTGGCTGATCGCAGCTATTGTTATGGGAATTTTATTTTTCATAACAGGATTTCTAACTAATCGGGATTGGCTATCAGGTGGGAAAAATCTACCGGAAATATTGATGGGATATTATCAGCATTATGGTGGCGATAATGAGTACAGCTATCGTAATCTATTTTGGAGAATGGATAAAATCTGTCATACCGATAAACCTCATTGTACTGTTACTGTTGGTGCATGTGGTCTATATCGGAATCCGATGTTATGTGAAAGACTGGCGGGAAGAACAGGGGTTTTATTGAAAAAATATCCATTGTGATTATAAGTCAAACAATACGAACAGTATTTATCTATTATTGTTGCGAAACTTGCCTGGCGTTGTATTATAATACTTATGAAAAAGTTCACAGAAATAACTGCTATTTGAAAAACCACAGGCATATGCTATCTCAGTAACAGACATTGTGGTATTTCGAAGAAGAAAAACAGATTTCTCCAGGCGATAACGGTTCAGATAGACCATAGGGGAAGTATTTAAATATTTCTGGAAAAGGGAAGTACACTTTGTCTTGCAGCAATTTCCGGAAGAGGAAATATCTTTTAGCAAAATTTTATTTGCATAATTTTTCTGCACATATCCAATCATTGCAGTGAGAAGCAGAATGTCCTCCGTATCTTTATTATGGTCTGGAAAACAGTTCATATTTTCAGCAAGCATCCGGAAAATATGAACTGTTTTTTCCAGAATAATAAATGGCTGTATTTTGTTCATATTTTTTTCGTAAAGCATTTCAAGGTCACGAAGAATAGAATTCTGCCAATGAATCGATGGGTTCAGTTTCTGATAAGGAAAATGAATATTCTGTAGCAGTGGATTTAAACAATTTTCTACAAAATAAGTATTTGCAGAAAGTAGCAGTGGGGATAACAGAATACAGATAAAGAGACATTCTGTATGTGTATCGGAATATCCATAATGAAAGCAGCGGCTGTTTACAAAAATCCCCTCGCCTGTCTGCAAAGAAATTTTCCGCCCATTCACATCATAAAACATCTGTCCCTCTAAAATCAGAATAAATTCCAGATCGTCATGCCAATGACTGACTGCACGAAAATCAGGATAGCTTGAAAGCTGTCCCTTTTTTATATATGCAGGAAAGTCTGGATTGTTATAGGCAACATTTTCCGATGCATCTGAATTTAAAACGGTACTTGGACATACCTCCATCAAGATCCCCTCCTTTGCGAACGTTTGTTATATTATTATGGCGGATTCTGGCATAAAAATCAACAAAATTTGTATATCCTTATATTGTGCACAGAAAGGAAATAAAATATAGATGGAAAACGAATTCAGAAATAAGATTTTGAAACTTGCCCTGCCGATTACAGCACAGCAGTTTATGCTGGCACTTGTAAGTGCATGTGATGCTTTTATGCTGGGAGGATTAAATCAAAGCTCTTTGTCGGCAGTTTCGCTTGCTTCACAGATTACATTTGTTTTTAATCTGATCTTAACAGCACTCACAATAGGAGAGAATATGTTTGTTGCACAGTATTATGGGAAGAAAGATTTTGATGGATTACGGGCATCAGCAGGACTTGTTTTGAAATATGTATTAGCCGTTGCTGTTCTCTTCTTTATTGCAACTTTATTTGTTCCTGAAACTCTTATGCAGTTGTTTACAAACAATACGATACTGATTGATTATGGTGTTAAGTATCTGAAGCTGATTGGATTATCCTATGTGTTTTCGGGCATTTTACAGGTTTTACAGGGAATATTGAAAAATTGTGGCTATGTAGGCAAATGCACTATGATCAGTACAATCGTTGTCTGCCTTAATATTGTACTGAATGCTGTTCTTATTTATGGATACTTTGGATTTCCAAGAATGGAGATTGCAGGTGCAGCACTGGCTACTGTCATTGCAAATGGGATAGGTCTGGTTATCACGATATATATTTTGTACTTGAAAAAGGAGCTTTGGGTTGGAATATCAGATATAAAAAAACGAAAAATAAATATAACCATAAAATTCTGGAAACATGTTTATCCGGTACTTTTGAATGAACTTGTCTGGGGCGGCGGATTTACGATGTATTCAGTTATACTTGGACATCTTGGTTCCGATGCTGTCGCAGCCAATTCTATTGCAAATATAACCAAAAATCTTCTGATCTGTGTTTGTACTGGTTTTGGATATGGTGGAAGTATTATCGTTGGAAATCTGCTTGGCGAGGGAAACTTATCCGAAGCAAGAAAAAGTGGAAATACTTTATGTAAAATTGCGGTATTCTCGGGAATTCTGACCGGAGGAATGATTCTTCTCCTGACACCGGTTATTCTGCGCTTTACGAATCTGACCGATATAGCAGGTAGGTATTTGAAGTATATGCTGTTTATGAGCAGCTATTATGTAATAGGAAAATCAATCAATTCCATGACAATAGGTGGTATTTTCCCAGCAGGAGGAGATACAAAATTTGGATTAAAGTGTGATATGGTTACTATGTGGTGCTTTGCAGTTCCGCTGGGATGCATCGTGGCATTTGTCTTGAAATTACCGGTGCTGATGGTGTATTTTGTCTTAAATCTTGATGAGTTGGTAAAACTTCCGGCGGTATTTAAACATTACAGACAATATAAATGGGTAAAAAACTTAACAGAAATGGAGAATTAAGGAACCTCTGAATAAAAAGCCTTCATTCGGCGCAGAGCGAGAAAGTAGCCGATTTTCACTTGGTTCAAACAA
>CAVJLG010000051.1:0-74299 GCA_963650135.1 Barnesiella intestinihominis
ATTTCATATAGCAATACCCCCAATACCGGGTGTCCAGTATTGGGGGTACATATCAGGCAGCGGTCCGTTTCTGCGGGGATTTTTTTGACATAGCGGCGGGCAATGCAGCATAGGCTTGACCGATGGATTGGAGGGACATACCTATGCTGAAAAAAGTAGTTCTTTGCATGCTCATCGGTGCGCTGCTTATGGGAAGCTGTCTGGCGGCACCGGAGGTACCTGCGCCCAGCTGCCTGCTGATGGATGCTGCCACAGGGACGGTGCTCTATGAGAAAAATGCCGACGAGCCCTTGGCCCCTGCCAGCGTCACCAAGGTGATGACACTGCTGCTGGTGATGGAGGCGGTGGATCGGGGACAGCTGGGCTGGGACGATACCATCACGGCGTCGGCAGCTGCGGCGGCAAAGGGGGGCAGTCAGGTCTACCTGGAAGAGGGGGAGCAGATGAGCCTTCGGGAGATGGTAAAATGCGTGGTGGTATCCTCGGCCAACGACTGCGCTACAGCCCTGGCAGAAGCGGTGGCGGGCAGCGAAAGCGGATTTGTGGAAAAGATGAATCAGCGGGCCCAGGAGCTGGGGATGGAGCATACCCATTTTGCCAACTGCACGGGCTTGGATGATGAGGCGGGCCCGGATGAACACTATACCACGGCCCGGGATATTGCCATTATGTCCCGAGAATTGCTCCGGCACGATAAAATTCGGGAATTCACTACCATTTGGATGGATACCATCCGGGACGGTGCCTTTGGCCTGAGCAATACCAACAAGCTGGTGCGGTTTTATCAGGGCACTACGGGGCTGAAAACGGGCTATACCTCCTCGGCAGGCTATTGCATGTCCGCCAGCGCAGAGCGGGATGGCATGGAGCTGATTGCCACGGTGATGCACTGCGAAACCTCCACGGATCGGTTCGAATCCGCCAAAGCGCTGATGGACTATGGCTTTGCGGCCTATACCCTGGTGGGCCCCATGGGGGAGGAGCAGGCCGAGCCGGTGACGGTGGAGCTGGGTACCATGGAGACAGTACAGCCGGTACCGGAGCAGGTTGAGCCGGTGCTGGTGGAGAAGGAGCAGGCGGCAGGGATAACCCGGGAGATCCAGCTGACGGATCGGGTCAGTGCGCCGGTGGCCCAGGGGCAGGTGCTGGGCAGCGTAACCCTAAAAAGCGGGGATACGGTGCTGGCGCAGGTGCCGCTGGTGGCGGAATGCGGGGTAGAAAAGCTCACCTGGGGGCAGATTTTTTATCGTATGCTGGGAAAGCTGTGGATGGCAGAGTAGAAGGAAGTGGAAAATCCATGCGAATGTACTTGAATTTTTGCGCTGCATCCGTTAAGATAGCAACAACATCATAACAGGAAAGACGTGACACGAATTATGTTTGAAACCGATATCTCGAATATCTGGGGGAGCATTGAGTTCTCCGATCTGATGAAGATGGAAGAGCGGCTGAGCCGGGCTCACAATATGCTGGCCCAGGGCACCGGCGAGGGCAGCGATTTCTTGGGCTGGTACCACCTGCCTTCCCACACCACTGAGGATGAGCTGGATGCCATTCAGCGGGCGGCAAACCAAATCCGCCGGGACTCCAAAGCCCTGGTGGTCATTGGCATCGGCGGTAGCTATCTGGGGGCCCGGGCTGCCATTGAGTTTATGAACGGCGTGATGCACAATGAGACGGACCGGGTGAAGATTTATTTTGCCGGAAACCATCTGTCCACCCGGGCACTGAATGCATTGGCGGCACGGCTGGAGAATGTGGATTTCTCCATCAACATCGTTTCCAAGTCCGGTTCTACCATGGAGACGGCGGTGGCAGCCAGAATGTTCCGCTGGATGCTGAACCGGAAATACGGTCCCGACGAGGCGAAAAAGCGCATTTATGTGACTACCGATCCCATGAAGGGTAAGCTGCGGGCGCTGGCGAAGGAAGAGGGCTATACCACCTTCCCGATTCCCTCCAATGTGGGCGGGCGCTACAGCGTCTTTACCGCCTGCGGACTGCTGCCCATGGCGGTGGCCGGGATTGATATTCGCTCCGTGATGGCGGGTGCACGTCAGGCGGAGACGGAGCTCAATGTGCGCTCTATGGAGAACCCTGCGTGGCTCTATGCCGCAGCCCGGAACCTCATGTATGAAAACGGCAAGAAGATTGAGATGCTGTGCAGCTATGAGCCGGACTTTGAATATGTGGGCCGCTGGTGGCAGCAGCTGTTTGGCGAGAGCGAGGGCAAGGACGGCAAGGGTATTTTCCCTGCCTGCGCCCAGTTTACCACGGATCTGCACTCCATGGGGCAGATGATTCAGCAGGGCGAGCGGAATCTGTTTGAAACGGTGGTGCGCTTTGATCCCGACGACCACGAGCTGGGCATTGAGATCGACTGGAAGAACATTGACGACCTCAACTATCTGGCCGGGAAGACCGTCAGCTATGTGGAGGAGAATGCATACCAGGGCGTGGTAACGGCCCATGTGGACGGCGGCGTTCCGGTAATTGTTCTGAAGTGCGGCCCCATGAATGCCCGTACCCTGGGCTATCTGATGTACTTCTTCCAGCTGTCCTGCGGCATCAGCGCCTATGTGCTGGGGGTCAATCCCTTTAACCAGCCCGGCGTGGAGGCCTACAAGAAGAATATGATGACCAATCTGGGCCGCTGAGGCGCCGATTTGGAGCAGTCGATAGTTTTTTAGTAAAATTCACAAAAATAGTTGAAAAGTACGCACAAAAATGTTACTATATTTTCACAGTCGGTATGACCGACAAAACGAAAGGGGAAATCATCATGGTTAAGGTTATTATGGGCGTGAAAGGCACCGGTAAGACCAAGCAGATGGTTGAAACGATCAATGCCGCAGTAGACAACGAAAATGGTCACATTGTCTGCATTGAAAAAGGTTCCAAACTGGTATACGACATAAAGTCCAGCGTGCGCCTGGTTGAGGCAAGCGATTATCCCATCGGTGGTTATAACTACCTGAAGGGCTTCGTCAGCGGCCTGCATGCCGGCGATTACGATATTACACACATCTTCATCGACAGCCTTTACAAAATCTCTGTTTGCAACGATACCCTGGAAACCGAAGCGTTCCTCCAGTGGTGCGACGAGTTCGGTAAGGCAAATAAGATTGACTTTACCATCTCCATTTCCGCAGATGTTGCTACCGCTACTGACGGTATCAAGAAGTTCTTCTAAGGAAAAATCCAATACCGTCCGGTTTATCCGGGCGGTATTGTTCTATACACACTAGGAAAAAATTAGCAATACAAAAGAGGTGAAACGGGAATGCTGCTATTTACGCCGGAGGGGCAGATTCCGGCTGGCGCGGGATTTTCGATGTTTGGTTGGCAGCACCTTTTGATGCTGGCAGTGTTGGGGAGCTTTACGGTGCTGAGCCTTCTTTGGGTGCGGCGGCTGCACGCGGGAGAGCTGAACCGGCTGCTGCGGATCTTAGGCGGCGTGATGCTGGGACTGGAGGTGCTCAAGGACTTTATCCTGGCGGAGATCGGGGCGTTTTCCGTGGGATATCTGCCCCTGCATCTATGCTCGCTGGCAATGTTTGTGTGCCTGTATTATGGGGCGCATCCGGAGTCGAATACCTGTGGGCAGATTCTCTACAGCGTGTGCTTTCCAGGGGCCATGTGTGCGCTGCTGTTTCCGGATTGGACGATGTTTCCGATTCTCCATTTCCAGAGTATCCACAGCTTTGTATACCATACGCTGCTGGTGCAGGTATCCCTGGCGCCGGTGGTTACGGGCAGAGTCCGGCCTGGACTAAAGCATGTCTGGAAAAGTATGGCCTTTCTGGTGGCCGTGGCGCTGCCGGTGGGGCTGATGAACCGCTTCCTGCATACCAACTATATGTTCCTGGGGCACCCCTCTGCCGGGTCGCCGCTGGAGCTGCTGGGGAATATCCCTGGGAAGTATGGCTATTTGGCGGGATATTTTCTCTTGGTGCTGCTAGTGGAGGTAGGAATGAACCTTCCATGGTCGATTTTGACCCATAAAGGCCAGAAAAACAAACGTAGAAAATACGATGCGGAAAATTAAGAAAAATGTGCAAAATGACGAAGAAATTTAAAAACACACTCTAAGAAGACAGAGAAAGTGTTTTATTTGACACAAAATGACCAAAATGACGGGGAAAGTTGTGAAAAAAGTCACATGTGTTAGCCGAAAAAATGAAAAATTGAAATAATTGGGAATTAACGCGCCGAGAACGCGAAAATTTGAATATTTGCAAAGCGTAAAATTTACGGTATAATAAACAAGAAACTGACCGCAGAGCGGTCAATTCCGGGATTCCGCTGGCACGGAGGCCCGCGACACTACCGACCCGGGGCGGGCTTGCCCCATATAAAGGAGGAAACGATTTATGCCCAATCAGAAAACCGTTGTGCCCTATTCGGGTACCCCGGAGCAGGAGGCAAAGCTGCAGGAGATCATTCAGAAATATAAGGGTGTTCCCGGCGGAACCATGCCGGTAATGCAGCAGGCGCAGGAGCTTTTTGGCTATCTGCCGGAGGAGGTTCAGATCAAGATTGCCGAGGGGCTGGAAATTCCCCTGGAGGAGGTCTATGGCATTTCTACCTTCTATTCTCTCTATGACCTGAATCCCAAGGGGCAGTATAAGATCACCGTATGTCTGGGTACGGCCTGCTATGTGAAGGGTTCTCAGGCTGTGCTGGATAAGATCGTGGCGCGGCTGGGATGTCCCGTTGGCTCCATTTCTGCCGACGGTAAATATTCGGTGGATGCAAACCGCTGTGTGGGCGCTTGCGGCCTGGCCCCGGTTATGATGGTCAACGACGACGTATATGGCCGTATGACTCCCGAACAGGTAGACGACGTACTTGCCAAGTATAAATAAATGAAAGAGCTTAGTCTTAATATTCTGGATGTGGCGAAAAACTCTGTCACAGCCGGTGCAACGAAAATCGATATTCTGGTGGAAGAAACGCCGTCGCGGCTGACCATCACCATCACCGACAACGGCTGCGGCATGACGCCGGAATTTGTCAGCCAGGTGACCGATCCCTTCACCACCACCCGCACCACCCGCAAGGTGGGCATGGGCCTTCCGCTGATGAAAATGGAAGCGCAGATGTCCGGCGGGGATCTTTCCATTGAAAGCCAGGTGGGGAAGGGCACCCGGGTAACAAGCTGGTTTGATCCCGGCAATATCGATATGCCCCCGCTGGGTGACCTCACCTCGTCCGTTACGACCCTGATCCAGGGCAGCCCGGACATTGACTTTGTTTTTACCCATCGCACCCCACAGGGAGAATATACCCTGGATACCGGGGAAATTCGCCAGATTATGGGCGATATTCCCCTCAGTGAGCCCGAGGTCATTGCCTGGCTGACTGATTATCTCCATGAAAATGAATCCAACATAGAAGGGAAGCGTTGAAGCAATGAAATCTCTGGAAGAACTCAAGGCACTTCGTGAGAGCATGCAGAGCAAGATGAATCTCCGGAAGGAAGATTCCGATACTATCCGCGTTGTGGTTGGTATGGCCACCTGCGGTATTGCAGCCGGTGCGCGGCCGGTGCTCAATGCCTTTGTAGAAGAAGTAGGCAAGCGCAATCTCAAAAATGTACAGGTGACCCAGACCGGCTGCATCGGCGTATGTCGTCTGGAGCCCATTGTCGAGGTCTATGTACCCGGCCAGGAGAAGGTCACCTATGTAAAGATGACCCCCGAAAAGGTGCCCCAGATTGTGGCCCAGCACCTTGTGAATCAGCAGGTGGTGACGGAATACACCATCGGCGCAGCAGAATAAGGAGGTACATAATATGGATTTTGTAAGAGCCCATATCCTTGTCTGTACCGGTACCGGCTGTGAATCCGCAGGTGCTTCCAGCATCATCGCAGAGTTTGAAAAGCAGCTGAAGGCACATAACCTGGATAAAGAGGTGCGGGTGGTCAAGACCGGATGTCTCGGTCTGTGCGCCAAGGGTCCCAACGTTGTCATCTATCCCGAGGGCGTGTTCTACTGCCATGTCTCCCCCGAGGATGTACAGGAGATCGTGGAGGAGCATATCCTCAAGGGTCGTACCGTAACCCGGCTGATCTACAGCGAGATCGACCAGTCCGGCAAGGCAACCTCCCTGACCGACACCGCGTTCTATAAGGATCAGGTTCGTATCGCGCTGCGAAACTGCGGCGTTATCAACCCCGAGGATATCGACGAGTATATCGCCTATGACGGCTATGCAGCACTGGGCAAGGTGCTGACCTCCATGACCCCGCAGCAGGTCATCGATGAGATTAAGGCTTCCGGTCTGAAGGGACGCGGCGGCGCAGGCTTCCCCACCGGAATGAAGTGGCAGTTTGCAGCCAACTCTCCCGGACCCATCAAGTATGCCTGCTGCAACGCCGACGAGGGCGACCCGGGCGCATTTATGGACCGCTCCGTGCTGGAGGGCGATCCCCATTCCGTGCTGGAGGCAATGACCATTGCCGGTTATGCCATTGGCGCGACCCAGGGCTACATCTATGTCCGTGCAGAGTATCCCATTGCGGTACAGCGGCTCCAGACTGCACTGAAGCAGTCCCACGAATATGGCTTCCTGGGCGAGAACATCTTTGACTCCGGCTTTAGCTTTGATATCGACATCCGCCTGGGCTCCGGCGCATTCGTTTGCGGCGAGGAGACGGCGCTGATGGTTTCCATTGAGGGCAAGCGCGGCGAGCCCCGCTGCCGTCCGCCTTATCCCGCAGTCAAGGGCCTGTTCGGCAAGCCCACCATCCTCAACAACGTTGAAACCTATGCCAACGTCTGCTGGATCATCAACCATGGCGCTGCGGCCTATGCGGCTTTGGGCACCGAGGGCTCTAAGGGCACCAAGGTATTTGCCCTGGGCGGCAAGATCAACAACACCGGCCTGGTGGAGATCCCCATGGGCACCCCCCTCCGCAAGATCATTGAAGAGATCGGCGGCGGCGTTCCCAATGGCAAGAAGTTCAAGGCAGTGCAGACCGGCGGACCTTCCGGCGCTTGTATTCCCGCATCCCAGATCGACGTTCCCATTGACTATGAGAACCTGACCCGCATCGGCGCCATGATGGGCTCCGGCGGTATGATCGTACTGGACGAGGACGACTGCATGGTGGATATTGCAAAGTTCTTCCTCCAGTTTACTGTGGACGAGTCCTGCGGTAAGTGCTCCCCCTGCCGAATCGGCATTAAGCGTATGTATGAGATTCTGGAGCGCATCACCGAGGGCAAGGGCACCATGGAGGATCTGGATACTCTGGAAGAGCTGGCGGAGCACATCAAGGGCAATGCACTGTGCGGCCTGGGCCAGACGGCGCCCAACCCGGTGCTGTCCACCATGAAGAACTTCCGGGACGAGTATATCGCCCATGTGGTAGAAAAGCGCTGCCCCGCAGGCTCCTGCAAGGCGCTGCTTAGCTACACCATTGACCCGAATAAGTGTAAGGGCTGCTCCGCCTGCTCCCGTGTCTGCCCCGCAGATGCCATCAGCGGCGTAATTCGCTCTCCCTTTAAGATCGATACATCCAAGTGCATCAAGTGCGGCAGCTGCATGGAGAAATGTAAGTTTGGCGCAATTTCCAAGGGCTAAGGAGGCTCGGCAAGATGGATACTGTGAAATTGAAAATCAATGGCATGGAAGTGGAAGCCCCTGCCGGCTCCACCATTATCCAGGCCGCAAATCTTGCAGGGGTGAAGATTCCCTCCCTCTGCTATCTCAAGGATTTGAACGAAATCGGCGCCTGCCGTATCTGCATGGTAGAGGTCAAGGGCGCAAAGGGCTTGGTGGCCTCCTGCGTCTATCCCGTCAACGAGGGCATGGAGGTGTTCACCAACACCGAAAAGGTCCGTAAGGCCCGGAAGATGACCCTGGAGCTGATCCTCTCCAACCATCGGATGGAGTGCCTGACCTGCCGCAGAAGCGGTACCTGTGAGCTCCAGAATCTGGCCCAGGAGTTCGGCATCGATCAGGTTCGGTTCCAGACCCCCAATATGAAGCCGCAGATCGAGGATTCCGCCGTTCATCTGGTGCGGGATAACTCCAAGTGCGTGCTCTGCCGCCGCTGCGCGGCTGCCTGCCAGAACCAGGGCGTGGGTGTAATCGGCTGCAATGAGCGCGGGTTTGTCACCGAAATCGGCAGCCCCTTTGGCCGTGACCTGGTGGAGACGGCCTGCATTTCCTGCGGCCAGTGTATTGTCAACTGTCCCACCGGCGCGCTGACCGAGAAGGACGATACCGCAAAGGTATGGGTTGCGCTGGAAGACCCCGAAAAGCATGTGGTGGTTGCAACGGCACCTTCCGTTCGTGCCGGTCTGGGCGAGTGCTTTGGCATGCCCATCGGCACCAATGTAGAGGGCAAGATGGTGGCAGCACTCCGCCGTCTGGGCTTCAACCAGGTGTTCGATGTGGATACCGCAGCAGACTTTACCATCATCGAGGAAGGCACGGAGCTGCTGAATCGCATTAAGGAAGGCGGTACCCTGCCGCTGATTACCTCCTGCTCTCCCGGCTGGGTCCGGTATGCAGAGCAGTATCATCCGGATTTCCTGCCCAATATCTCCTCCTGCAAGTCGCCTCAGGGCATGTTCGGCAGCCTGATGAAGACCTATTACGCAGAGAAGATGGGCATTGATCCCAAGAATCTGGTCGTTGTCTCCGTGATGCCCTGCACCGCCAAGAAGTATGAGATTCAGCGGCCTGATATGGAAGCGGTTCCCGGCTGCAAGGACATTGATATCTCCATCACCACCCGTGAACTGGGTGAGATGATTAAGCGCGCCGGTCTGGACTTTACGGCTCTGGCCGACGAGCAGTTTGACCCCATCTTCGGCATTGCATCCGGTGCAGCCGACATCTTCGGCGTTACCGGCGGCGTAATGGAGGCGGCCCTCCGTACCGTTTCCGCCATCCTCATGGGCGACGAGAATGCACCTCTGGAGTTCCACGATGTACGCGGCCTTGAGTCCGTGAAGGAGGCAACCTATGAGCTGCCCGGCAAGACCGTTCGGGTGGCAGTAGTTTCCGGCACCAAGAATGCCGGTGAGCTGCTGGATGCCATTCGCAGAGGGGAGAAGGCGTATGACTTCATCGAGGTCATGTGCTGCCCCGGCGGCTGCATCAATGGCGGCGGTCAGCCCTATGTGCCTGCCAGCATCAAGAACTTTGTGGATTACCGGAGCCTCCGCGCGAAGGCACTGTATGACGAGGACGCCGGAAAGACCCTGAGAAAGAGCCATCACAACCCCATTGTCCAGGAGGTCTATGCCAACTATCTGGGCTCCTGGGGCGGCGAGAAGGCCCATCACATTCTCCACACCAAGTATTACGCACAGCCCAAGTACCGCATCTAATTATATATGCACTGAGCCCCGATCGAGCGTTCGGTCGGGGCTTTTTGTACTTTTGGTGAACCACTTGTAAAGAAACGAAAAACACAGTATAATCATACCTCAAGAACGGAATTTCGGAGGTATCCATGAAAAAACGAGCCATTCCGACCCTGCTTCTTGTGGTTATGGTACTGGTGGGCTGCTTTCAGCTGCCGGTGGAAGCAGTGGACGGCGGATATTGGAGAGAGAGCATCCGGGGGAAAAGCCTGCTGATTTTGGGAGACAGCTACTGCGCGGGCTACGGACTGGAGCGCCGGGAGGACGCCTGGCCCTATCAGATGGCAGACACCTGGGACCTTACTTATTATGACCATGCCATCAGCGGATCGACCTTTGCCACGGGCCCCAACAGCAGTGCGCCAATGGTGGAGCGGGTGAAGGAAATCACAAGGGAACCGCTGGACATTATCATCGTCCAAGGGGCCTCCAACGATTGGTCCCACAATATCCCGGTGGGGGAAACCGATTCCCGGGACCCGGAGACGGCTATGGGTGCGCTGAATGTGATTCTCGACACGCTGGAAGCGGCCCATCCGGAAGCTACACTGGTCTGCTTTACTCCGTGGATTTCCAACGGGACAAAAAATGATTTGAATTTGGAGACAACGGACTATCGGGATGCGATGATAGCGCTGTGCCAGGCGCGGGGAATTCTATGCTACGACGCCGCAGACGACCAGACCAATGGCATCCATATGGCGTCGGAGGCGTTTCGAACGGAGTATTGCCTGACGCCCACGGACCGCTGGCATATGAATCCCAAGGGGCAGGCGATGTTTGCGCCGGTGTTTTCTCAGTGGCTTCAAAATACCCTTTATGGGCCTGTGGTTCCGGCGGATCAGTTTGCGGACTTGATTCCGGCGGAAGCGGAGCTCAGAGACGCGGTGGGAACCCTGTATACCGCCGGGATTATGCGCGGCACCGCAGAGCATCTGTTTTCTCCTGCCCGCGCTGCCACAAGGGAGACGCTGGCGGTGACGCTATATCGCATTGCAGGCAGCCCGGAAGTGACCCTTGGGAGTTTTACCGATGTGACCGGCAATTTAGATGCCATCAGTTGGGCCGTGGAGCATACGGTGCTGGCGGGAAACGGGGAATTTCATCCCAAACAGAGCCTTACGCGGCAGAAGCTTGCAATGGCGCTGTTCCGCTATTATACAGAGGTTGCGGAGAAAGAGGTCACGGCGCTGACCGGCGTTGGCGGTTATCCGGACCGGGAAGCACTGTCGGACGATGCAGCAGCGGCCTTTGGCTGGGCACTGCATCAGGGGCTGCTTGCGGCGGAGGATGGCGCGCTTCGGCCCAATGGACTGGTGTCCCGGGGGCAGCTGGCAAAGAGCTTGGCAAAATTCCTACAAATCATCGGCTAATTTTCGCTGAAAGTTATGATACTTTAACGCATAAATGCGTTGCATTATTGAATTACTTGTGCTATAATCATTCCACAAATGAAAGATAGAAAGGCATGAATACCCATGGATACCCTAAAGAACATGAAATTTCTCCGGAAGCTTCCCACCCCGGAAGAGGTGCAGCAGTCCATTCCCCTGTCCAAAGAAGGGGCAGCGGCCAAGGCAAAGCGCGACCAGGAGATTGCAAATATTTTTTCCGGCAAGGATGATCGAATCCTGCTGATTATCGGCCCCTGCTCGGCGGATCGGGAGGATGCGGTGCTGGAGTATATCCATCGGCTGGTTCCCATTCAGGAAAAGGTCAAGGATAAGATTTTGATGGTGCCCCGGATTTACACCAATAAGCCCCGCACCACCGGCGACGGCTATAAGGGCATCGCCTCCCAGCCGGACCCCACGGAGCAGCCCGATATGGTCAAGGGCCTGATCTCCATGCGGCATATGCATGTGCGGGCGGTCAATGAAACCGGCTTTACCTGCGCCGATGAGATGCTCTATCCCGGCAACGACGGTTATCTGGCGGATGTGCTGAGCTATGTGGCCGTGGGCGCACGCTCGGTGGAGAACCAGCAGCATCGTCTGGTGGCCAGCGGTCTGGCGGTGCCGGTGGGCATGAAGAACCCCACCTCCGGCGACCTGAGCGTGATGCTCAACTCTATTACTGCGGCCCAGCATCCCCATGTGCTGTCCTATTGCAGCTGGGAGGTGGAGACGCAGGGCAATCCCTTGGCCCACGCCATTCTCCGGGGCTATGTGGACAACACCGGACGGACTCGGCCCAACTACCACTATGAGGACCTGATGGGCCTTTACGAGCAGTATCAGGCCAAAAATCTTCAGAACATGGCGGTAATTGTGGATACCAACCACGCAAACTCCGGTAAGAATCACCTCCAGCAGCCCCGCATCGTCAACGAGGTGATGCATGCCTGCCGCCATTCCGGTGAAATCCGCGGCATGGTCAAGGGCTTTATGGTGGAGAGCTATCTGGAGGACGGCAATCAGAAGGTGGGCGAGGGCATCTATGGCAAGTCCATCACCGATCCTTGCCTGGGCTGGGAAAAGACCGAGAAGATGATTTTCGAGCTGGCAGACCAGCTGTAAAGTAAGCGTTCAAAAGAATTGGAACATTCCGCGGGGAAGGCTTGCATGTTTCCGGGCGGTGCGATATAATGGAAGTATCTCAAAGGGAAGGCTGTGATCCTATGAAACAATATCCCATGATCACCATCAGCCGTCAGTACGGTACCGACGGACATCAGATTGCCAAGTTCCTTGCAGAAAAGCTGGGGATCCCCTTTTACGACAAGGACCTGATTTCCATCGCCTCGCGTGAGACTCGGTTTGCGGAGAAGGCCTTTGACGAGGCGGAGAAAACCGCAACGACTACCCTGGGCTATATGCTCAGTAACCGCAGCAACCGCAGCGTATATGGCATGCCGCTGAACGACCAGCTGTTTATGGTGCAGTCCGGCGTGATTCGCACCATTGCGGATAAGGGCCCGGCTGTGATTGTTGGACGGTGCGCCGACTATGTGCTCTCCGGCTATAAGCCCACCATCGACATTTTCCTTCAGGCCAGTACAGAGGCCCGGACGAAGACTGTCATGGAGCGGGAAAACGTGTCGAAGAAGGAAGCGCAGACCCGGATTGCCCGGATGGATAAGTCCCGCGCAACCTATTATAACTACTATACCGACCAGAAGTGGAGCGACCTCAACAACTATGACATCGCGTTGAACGTCAGCCACTTAACCGCTGAAGAGGCGGCTGGCTTGCTGGCAACCTTCATCAACCAGGTGGTGGAGAAAACCAGCCTGGTGGAAGAGGAAGCCCAGGAAGAGCAGAAATAATCTACATAGAACAGGCCGCTGCATGGGTTTGTGCAGCGGCCTGTTTTGCATTTGAAAGCGGATTGCGTCGAGAACGGTTGCATTTTACGGAGAATTCTAGTATACTTAACTAACAACATAACGCATTACATCCATAAAGTATCGGATCGTGCCGGAAAGGACGGAACTGAGTTTGAAAGAATTATACATCGGCAATGCGGCGGTCAGCCGGGGACTTTATGAGGCTGGATGCAGTCTGATCTCCAGCTATCCGGGTACGCCCTCCACGGAAATTACCGAGGAAGCGGCCAAATATCCTGAAATTTATGCAGAATGGGCCCCAAACGAGAAGGTAGCCTTGGAAACGGCCTTTGGCGCATCCCTGGCGGGGGTTCGCAGCTGCTGTGCCATGAAGCATGTGGGATTGAATGTGGCGGCAGACCCGCTGTTTACCCTGTCCTATACCGGCGTCAACGGCGGCATTGTCATCTGTGTGGCAGACGACCCGGGTATGCATTCCTCCCAGAACGAGCAGGATTCCCGGCACTATGCCATTGCGGCCAAGGTGCCCATGCTGGAGCCCTCGGATTCCGCAGAGGCCAAGGCATTTGCCAAGGCGGCCTTTGAACTGTCAGAGGAATACGATACGCCGGTGATCCTGCGGATGTGCACCCGAATTTCCCATTCCCAGAGCATCATTGAGCTGGAGGAGCGCGTGGTTCCGCCGAAGAAGCCCTATGAGAGAAACGTTGCCAAGTACGTTATGATGCCTGCCTATGCCATTGCCCGGCATCCCAAGGTGGAGGCCCGGACGGAAGCGCTGCGGCAATTGGCAGAGAACTGTCCCTATAACCGGGTGGAGATGGGCGGCACGCAGCTAGGCATCATCACCTCCGGCACCTGCTATCAGTATGTGAAAGAGGTGTTTGGTAACAGCGTCAGCGTATTGAAGCTGGGTATGCTGAACCCGTTGCCAATCGATTTGATTCGGAACTTTGCCGAGAAGGTAGACCGTCTGGTGGTGGTAGAAGAGCTGGACGGCATCATTGAGCGCCACTGTAAGGCCCTGGGACTCCAGGTGGAGGGAAAAAATCTGTTCCCGCCCCTGGGGGAGTTCTCTCAGAAAACCGTGGCAAAGGCGTTTGGACTGCCGGAGAAGCCTACCCTGTCCATTGATACCGGTATCCCGGCCCGTCCGCCTATGATGTGCGCCGGATGTCCGCACCGGGGAATGTACTATACCCTGGCGAAGAACAAGTGCACAGTCATCGGCGATATCGGCTGCTATACCCTGGGGGCCCAGGCACCGCTGAGCTCTGTGGATTCCACCCTTTGCATGGGCGCATCGGTATCCGGGCTTCACGGCTTTAACAAGGCCATGGGCCAGGAGGGGGAGCAGCATACCGTGGGCGTAATTGGCGATTCCACTTTCATTCACTCCGGCGTAACGGGCCTCATCAACATTGCCTATAACGGCTCTAATTCCACCGTGATTATTTTGGATAACTCTATCACCGGCATGACCGGCCATCAGCAGAACCCCACCACCGGCTACAACATCAAGGGCGATCCTGCCGGAAAAATCGATCTGGAGAGCCTGTGCCGGTCAATTGGCATTCGTCGAGTGCGGGTGGTAGACCCTTACGATCTTGCCCAGTGCGATGCGGTGCTGAAGGAAGAACTGGCTGCGCCGGAGCCCTCGGTGATTATCTCCCGTCGGCCCTGCGTGCTGCTGAAATATGTAAAAACAAAGCCCGCGCTGCATGTAGATCAGGATAAGTGCCGGGGCTGCAAAAAATGCATGGGCTTTGGTTGCCCGGCCATTGCCATGCACGGGAAAAAGGCGGCGGTGGATCCGACGCTGTGCGTTGGCTGCGGCGTATGTCAGCAGATTTGCCCCTTTGACGCATTTGGGGAGGTGTGACCATGGAGACGAAAAGCATTATGATTGTGGGCGTAGGCGGTCAGGGCAGCCTGCTTGCCAGTAAGCTGTTGGGACGGCTGCTGGTGGACGAGGGCTATGACGTCAAGGTGTCTGAGGTCCACGGAATGAGCCAGCGAGGCGGCAGCGTGGTGACCTATGTGCGCTTTGGGGACAAGGTCTATTCGCCCATTATCGACACCGGCGAGGCGGACCTGATTGTGTCCTTCGAGAAAATCGAGGCAGCCCGGTGGCTGTCCAATCTCAAGCCCCAGGGCGTGATTGTGGTGAATACCCAGCAGGTGGACCCTATGCCAGTGATTATCGGCGCGGCGGAATATCCATCCGGCGTACTGCCCGAAATGGAGGCGGCAGGGGCGAAGATCGATGCGGTGGATGCATTGACCCTGGCCGAGCAGGCAGGTTCCGCAAAAGCGGCCAATATTGTGCTCATGGGTCGGGTGGCAAAGTATTTCGACATCCCCTATGAAAAATGGATTGCAGCCATTGAGAACACCGTGGCCCCCAAATTTGTGGAGCTGAACAAGCGAGCATTTGAATTGGGCTATCATGCGTAAAATGTGAAAAAGCGGCGGCTTGACATCGTTGTCAGGCCGCCGTTTTGCGATCATTCTATTTATTCGCCGTGCTCAAATACCCGAAGCCGCAGCTGGTGAAACTCTCGATATGCGTCGGTATTGGAGAGCTTCGACAGGGCGCATTCCAGCCGGTAATAATACCAAGACTGCTTGGCGCGGCTTTTCTGATGGAAAAATTCCCAGAGATCGTCGCCGTATTCCTCATAATCCCGGGCGATGCCGCGGAGATTAGAGAGCTTATCCGCCAGATAAATCTGTGCCACGGCCAAGTCGGTGCTTTCCTCCAGCGCGGCGATGGTTTCTTCTTTCCGCACCAGCCAGGTGTCCTCGGGGGGCAGATCAGGCCGCTTATTTTCACTCATGGCCTGCACCAAAGAGGCAATGCGGCTGTCAAATTTCGCTTCCAGGGCTTCGGCAGTCACGGCAGTATCCTCCACCACGTCGTGAAGAACTGCGGCGGCCAGCACCTCTTGGTCCTGGGTCATGGTTGCGGTGATAGCGGCAGCCTCAGTGCAGTGCAGAATATATGGCGTGTGTCCGTCTCGCCGCATGGCGCCGGCATGGGCCTTTGCAGCAAAGATAATGGCACGATCCAGTAGGGTGAGTTGTTCCTCCATAGTTTTTCCTCCATTGGGGCCTTGCCCCAGATTCCTCATTACAGGACAACATTATACGAGGTTTTTTCAAATATGCAAGATGTTTTTACGCATCTTTTTTGGACTACTTGCAGAAAATCATTTGGGTGAGTATAATAAATAAAAAACGTGCAGGATTGCGAGGGATACCATGGATCAGAAAGCAGAAAACGTGGTGCAGAATGTGGGTGCCATGGCGGAGGTTACCTCCGTGTTTTATAACAGCATCATCAAGCAGGTGCCCAAGGATGTAGCATTGGTGCTGACCCAGCATTTTATGGATATCACCATTGCGCGCCCGGTGAACGTCAACCTCAGTGCAGCTGCTGCGGCGGCAAAGGCCATAGAGGCGCAGCGCCGGGCCATGGAGAAGCGGCAGAACCCGCCCAAAGCGCCCGATACGCCGCCCCAGACGCCCCAAACGGAGGAGGAACCGCCGAAGACGGAATAAGGTCGTTTTTTGGAATTTACAAAATGTCCATATTTTCGTTAAAAAACGTCCATAAGTACCCGGTATCATGAAATCATCAAACAAAACCTCCACAGTTTGTTTGATACCCTTCCTTTTTCTCCTCTTTTTTTACTCCTTACATTTTCCTCGAGTACACCCGCAGATGAGTTATCATCTGCGGGTGTATTCTGTATGTGGGCTGAGTAATTTTTCGGGATGCGGGCATACTGCATCTGTAGCAAACTTGCAGGAGGAAAAATCAGATGAATAAAAAGCAATCCCTTTTCCAGGCTGCGGTGGCAATGACGCTGATGCTGTGTCTTGCGGGCTGCGGCACAGAGAAAGACATGGGGTCCACCGTTTCGCCCAGCGCCAGTGTCAGCCCTTCGCCGGTGGTTACGGAGGATCGGGACAGCACCCGTGAGGATCGGGACAGCGGCGTGGAGGACAGCGCTGTGGATCGGCCCAGCGCAGAGGAGCCCATGGATACGGAGACGCCCAGCAACGCGGAGACGCCCTCTAACGAAGACGAAGGCTCTCAGGCTGGGGAAGACATGAAGCAGGCCGGTGAGGATTTGGGCGACGCAGCCCAGAATGCCGGACGGAGCATTGAAAACGGCCTCAAGGGCCAATAAGCACTTTGGCGCGCTGTAAGAGATTCTTGCGGCGCGCCGATGTTCTTTCCTTGATGACCTTGGGAGAATGTGATATAGTCGGGAAAACGAAGGGAGGAAATGACATGGAACTGGAAACCAAACGGCTGATTCTGCGTCCGTGGACCTTAGATGACGCAGGAGAGCTATACCGTTATGCCAAGGACCCGGATGTGGGGCCTGCCGCCGGATGGGAGCCCCATACCAGCGTGGAAAACAGCCGGGAGATCATCAAAACCGTATTGTCAGCGCCGGGAACTTTTGCGGTGGTTTTGAAGGAGACGGGCCTTCCCATTGGCAGTGTCGGCTATTTTCAGACGAAGGCACTGGGCAGTGAAACGGGTGAAATGGAAATGGGCTATTGGATCGGCAAGCCGTACTGGGGCAAGGGTTATGCACCGGAGGCAACGGAAGAACTGATCCGCTACTGCTTTACCGAGCTTCACTGCCCACGGGTTTGGTGCAGCCATTTTGACGGCAATGAGAAGTCCAAGCGCTGCATGGAAAAGTGCGGCTTTACTTATCACCATACGGAAAAGGATCTTGCGTGGGAAGTCACGGAAGAAATTAAGACGGTACATTTTGAATGCCTGACCCGGGAAGATTGGGAAAAAGCGCAGAAATAAAAGGAACCTCCGGAGCGATTCCGGAGGTCCTTGTGTTATAGGGACGCAAAGATTTTAGTGCCCCGCTTCCGCAGCCAGGTATACAGCAGCACGGAGAGTACGGCGGTCAGTATCAGCATCAGCAGAAGATAGACCGTGGCGCTCAGGAAAGCCTGCACCAGGAAGTACAGCCCGCCCATGAGAATGGAATAGCCCCAGCCGCCGAACAGCGCGATGGTCACGCAGGCGCCCTGCTTAATGGGTGCAGTCTCATTGGTCCAGGTGAGGTTGGGAAACTTGAGCCCGAGACTCAGGCCCAACATTCCGGAGAAAATGCCATAGCATAGGGGCATCAGCAGAAGCAGGAGCCGCTGGGGGACGGTGCCGGGAATTGCAAGCATCACAAGGATTTCGCAAATCAGCGTGGGAACCAGCGTCAAAATCCAGTGAATCCGAAGCTTTGACAGCAGCGGCTGCCAGGGGTCCAGAGGAAGCGTTTGCAGCTGCCACAGGGTTTTCCCCTCCAGAGAGACAGAGGGCGCGGAAATGTCAATTGTGGAAATTACCATGCAGATGCAGGCGGCCAGGAGCACCGGGAGGAGTCCCGTGCCGCTGCCTATTTGCGCAAGGGCAGTCAGCAATGCAGGCCCCTTGACGAGCAGTACAATCCCCAGGGCTGGCAGCAGCACAATACCCAGGCCGCAGTTGAGCATATAGTTGGGACTGCCGAGAAACCGCCGGAATTCCTTAACCAGCAATGCGCGGCCAATGCTGTGGGCTGTAAGCGGCTGGGCATGATAGCGAACCTTTGCCGCAGCGCCGCTTGAGGTTGCAATGCGCAAAAAGCTCCGGGACAGCAGCCGCCACACCAAGAAGGTAAGCAAAAGGGAGACGACCGTGACGATTGACATGGCGGGATAGCTGCCCGCACCGGCCTGCCCCAGAAGATACAGCGGGTAGGCGGCGCCGTGGACTGCCTCGCCATAGCGTACGGCATGTTCAATGAGGTCCTGGAGAATGTACTGAATTCGGAAGCAGAAGACATAGTATACTGCGAAAAAGACCAGGGACACCAGAACCGTAACAATGCTCTTATTCTTCAGCTTCAGGCTGATCTTGGCTACCAACCAGCCCAGCAGGCAGGAGAGCACCAACACCAAAAGCGAGAGGGACAGTAGCAGAAGCAGGCTGCCCAGGACACTGCCTAAGGTAAATTCACCGAAAATCCAGTAGACGATGATGGCTGGCAGCATCACAACACCGGAGTACATGAGGCCCATGAGGTAGACACTCAGTAGACGGGAGACAATGATGCAATCTGTTGGAATGGGCAGGGAAAGCAGCAGGTCGTTATCCTTGGACAGATACAGGCTGGAATAGGTATTAAACACACTGCCAAATACGCCGAGCAGCAGCGCCAGCAGCGTCATAATCGTGAAATAAAACCAGCCCATGCCCGCGCTGACCAGAGAAACGCAGAGCGCCAGCGACAGAAGCGTAAACATGCCGCCCAGCAGCACCACCATCAGCAGGGCGAATAGAATGAAAAATGCAATGGTAGCGCCGGTGGAGCGCTTTTTGTTCTTCTTTTGATCGTAGAAATAGCTGCGGAAAATCTCCGTCAGCTGTTTTTTCACCAGAAGCTTTAGCATGACGGGTCCTCCAGTTCCAGGAATACCTCCTCCAGAGAATCGTCACCCTTGACCTCTTCCATGGTGCCGGAGCGAATCAGCTTGCCGCCCTTGATGATGGCAACCTTATCGCAGAGCTTTTCGGCTACCTCCAGCACATGGGTGGAAAAGAAAATCGCGCCGCCCTGATCGCATATCTCACGCATCATGCCCTTGAGCAGATGGGACGCCTTGGGGTCCAGGCCTACAAAGGGCTCGTCCATAATGATAAGCTTGGGACTGTGAATCCAGGCGGCAATGATGGCAAGCTTTTGCTTCATGCCGTGGGAGTAGCTGGCGATGGGCTGGCCCAAATCGCCTAAGAGCTCAAACAACTCTGCATACTGCACAATACGGCTTTGGCGATCCTGGGCGCTGACGCCGAATACGTCGGCAATAAAGCTCAGGTACTGGATGCCGGTCATGTATTCGTAGAGATCGGGATTGTCGGGAATATAGGCCAGCGCCCGCTTACATAGCAGCGGCTCAGACTGAATGGAATGGCCGTCGATGGTAATTTCACCGCTGTCAAACTGCAAAATTCCCACAACGGATTTCAGCGTGGTGGTTTTACCGGCACCGTTGTGACCGATGAAGCCGTAAATCTCGCCTGGGGCAATGTGCAGCGACAGATCGTCCACTGCCTTTTTGTCTCCGTAGCACTTGATCAGGTGCGAAATGTTCAGCATGGTTTTTCTCCTCCTTTACGGGAAAAATGAAATATTCCACTCCTAAATAGAACAATGTTATACTAGCGAATACGGGATTATTTGTCAAGGAGAATGGAAGGGCCGCCGGAACTGCGATCCACATGGATGCAGCCCGGTGGCACATGCTATTTGATTTCCTGCTCCAGCTCGTCAAATTCCGGTGTGGAGAAAAACTCCCCCAGGGTGATGCCAAGCCCATCGCATAACAGCTTGATGGTCAGCAGCTTTGGATTCTGACTTTTGCCATAGAGTATATTTTTGATGCTGGACGGGGGCAGGGCACAGAGCGCGGCAAGACGGTTGATGCTGAGATTTTGCTCGCCGCACAGCTGCAAAATCCGGTTCCTCACAGCAGTTATAGTATCCATTTCGTTCCTCCAGAAATTCCTTTTCTCTTTAGAATATCCGAAAAGTGTAGACAGAATGGGCTATGTGTGCTACCATTGGGTTGAAGAAAGGAGAAAGAAATGGGCAAATTAGCCGAAAAATATCAGAAAATGTTTGAAATTTACAATAATGGCTGTAACTTGCGGATAAACTGTGATATCCTCAGTTCGATTGCACACGATACGGCAGAGACAGAATTGGGCTGAGCATGGGAAGGATGAACGATATGGCGGACTATAAAAAGATGTACACAATCCTTTGCGGCGCGGTAGACGAGGTGATTGAGCCCCTGGAGCAAATCCCCATGGCAAGGGAGCCTGTGCAGGTACTCCGTGAAGCGCTGCTTCAGGCCGAGAATATATATATCAATACCACAACCTATTCCCAAATGTCAAAAAATCCGCAGGTTGTGGCGCTTCGGACGGATGATCCGGCGGAAAAGGGCAGCGGAGCATAACGGAACGCATCTGAATATTCCAGTAAAAAAGGAATCGGACCACCGTGTGTTGGGTGGTCCGATTTCCTTTTGTAAAAGAGAAAAGAGGAGAAATGAAAAAACATGAAAAATATATATAAAGCACTTGCGGTGCCTGCTGCCGTTTGTTTTCTTTTGATGACCTTAGTATATCCGGGGACTATGACACGAGTTTGAATGAAAATAAAACAGTTTATGAACATATAAATGGTGTCGTTGACCGGATCAATCCGGCACATTTACGGGAATCCTTGGAATTTATCTGCGAAAAACGGAAAATATGCAAGCCTTATTTTTACTTGCTGCAAAATTGGAGAAATTACTATAATAACATATAAAACAAATGGGAATAAGGTGATAATAACGAAATATGCAAAGAAACTGTGAAAAAATCGGGACAAAATGGTGACATTTTGGCGTATAAACACGAATAAATGGAAATAATAGGAGCGCGATTTCAGAAAGTGACAGCGCCCTTTCATAAAAAGGATTGCAAAATATTTTATGTAACGATATAATGAGTGCATCAAAGCAGAGAAGCGGTTGCATATACTGACGCTGCAATGAGAAAAAGCGGAAAAGTGAGAGGGTGTTCTTGCTTTTCTTGCGGGATTCATCGGCGAAAGCCAAAACATCTTGAATGGAGCGATGAAAACATGAAATGGAAGCTCAAAAACCTGGCAGCCCTTGCAATGAGTGCAGCAATGGTTCTGTCTATGGCGGCATGTGGCTCCGATAGCGGAAGCACCAGTGCAGCTGCGTCTGCATCGGGCAGCGAGACAAGCACGGCAGCTGCCGCATCCGGCGACCAGACCTTGAATATTCTTCTGAGCGGTACCGTCAACAACCTGGACCCCGATGCGTCCTCCTGGATCGGCGAGTATCAGATTGTGACTCAGTCTCAGGCAAGCCTGCTGCGGATTGTAACCGACGATAACGATAAGGACACCTATGTGGAGGACGGCTGCGAATCCTATGATGTCTCCGACGATGGCCTGACCTATACCTTCCATCTCCGCGAGAACTACTGGAGCGACGGCGAAAAGGTTGTGGCACAGCAGTATGTGGATGCCGCGCTGCGGGCCCTGAACCCCGAAAACGGCTATTCCACCACCGAGTTCCTGCCCATTAAGAATGCACAGGCATACTACGACGGCGAGTGCGATGCCTCTGAGCTGGGCGTGAAGGCAGTGGACGACAACACGGTAGAGTATACCCTGGAGTCTCCCAACTCTGAGTTCCTGTACTACATTGCCTATCGTGCCGGTTATCCCTGCCGTCAGGACGTGATCGACAAGGCAACCTCCACCTATGGCACCAACGTAGACGAGATGGTCTTCAACGGTCCCTTTAAGGTGACCTCCTGGGTCAAGGAAAACAGCGTGACCCTGGAGAAGAACGATAAGTATTGGGATGCTGAAAACGTTAAGCTCAATACCGTTACCATGCAGTATGTGGCGGAGCATTCCACGCAGGCAACCCTGTTTGACGCCCAGCAGCTGGACATCGTTCCCTACAACGATGACTACGGTGCAGATTGGGAGGCACAGGCTGCCGACGGCAAGATTGACTATGTGAACAAGGTCGGCGCTTATTCCGACTTCCTGGTGTTTGCCATTGAAAACGGCGGCAAGTCCGGCCTGATGGGCAACGCCAACATCCGTCAGGCGCTGTCCCTGGCAGTTGACCGTCAGGAGCTGTGCGACACCGTTTGGGGCCGCTATGAGCCTGCGTACACCTATGTTCCCTCTGCAGTAACCTGCGGCGGTAAAACCTATAACACCGCCGGTGAGGGCCTGGTCAAGGACCTCCAGGAGAAGTATTCCACCGATGAGTCCCTCCAGGAGCTGTTCCAGAAGGGACTGAAGGAGCTGGGCAAGGACACCGACCTCAGCGCAGTGACCATTGACTTCGTGGTAGAGGCCGACAATGTGGCACAGCAGACCCAGGCCGAGTACCTGGCGCAGACCTGGCAGAACAAGCTGGGCATTCAGGTAAACGTGGACGTGACCACCGATGCCGAGGAGCGCCAGCAGCAGATGGACTATGACGTAGGCGTAAACGGCTGGGAAGGCGGCGCAAGCCCCTATAACTACCTGTTCGTTGTGAACGTGCCCTATGGTCTGAAGTATCTCACCGGCGTTTACACCAATGAGCATGTCAACGAGCTGCTGGAGCAGGTTACCAGCATTACCGATGCCGCCAAGCAGGCAGAAACGTTCCACGAGATCGAGGATACGATCCTGGAGGAGGCTGGTGTTGGTCCCCTGTACTTCACTGACATCAAGTTCTTCCAGCAGACCTATGTGAAGGGAATCTACTACACCAACTTTGGCCCGGAGTTTGATTTCAGCCACGCATATATCGAGAAGTAAGAATCAAAACCGATTCGAACCAAATCAGGCAGGGGGCAACCCCTGCCTGACTGCATATTGCCCACACATTATAGAAAAGGCAGTTGTTACTTATGATAAAATACATTTTTCGGCGGTTTTTAGAGCTGCTGCTGGCGCTGTTTCTCATTGCCACGGCAACCTTCTTCCTGACCGCTGCGGCCCCCGGCGATCCGCTAGTGTCCAGAACCATGTCCTTGCCCCAGGCGTCCCGGGATGCCATGTATGCCAAATACGGCCTGGATAAGCCCCTGATGCAGCGCTATGTGATTACCATGAAGGGCATGCTCCACGGCGATTTTGGCGAATCCGTGGTCTATGAGGGCCAAACCTTACAGGATATCATTCGGGAAAAGCTCCCGGTGTCGGCGCGGCTGGGCCTCCAGTCCCTGATTTTCGGCGTGCTGGTGGGATTGTTTTTAGGCGTAATTGCGGCGGTGAAGCGAGACACCTGGATAGACCGGGTGATTGTCGTATTTGCGGTGCTACTGATGAGCGTGCCGGAGCTGGTATTGGGCCTGGTATTCCAGAAATACTTTGCCGGTACGCTGAAATGGTTCCCGGTAATCGGCTGGCCCTCCGGAAAGGATTTGTGGTTCGGCGGCTGGAAATACACCATTCTTCCTATGCTGTCCGGCGCCCTGCTGCACATTGCAACCTATTCGAGACTACTAAAGACCTCCATTCTGGATGTGCTGGATCAGGACTATATCCTCACTGCCCGTTCCAAGGGCCTGTCTGAGCCGAAGATTGTCTGGAGCCACATTATGCGGAACTCCTTTATTCCCATTGTGACCCGGCTGCCGGTGTCGATGGCAACCTGTATCACCGGCTCCTTCATCATTGAGAAGATTTTCTCCATTCCCGGCATTGCCGCCTACTACATTGAGGCGGTGTCTGCCAATGATCTGTCCATCGTATTGGGCGAAACGGTGTTCATTGCGGCGCTGTTTATCGTGGTGGTATTCTTGACGGATATCCTCTATACGGTGGTGGACCCCAGAATCCGGATTCAAGGAGGGAAACGATAATGGAAGCGACAAAAACGACCCTCAGACCTGAGGATTTTGAGATCATCGAAAACCGGGAAGCCAAGAGCGACCAGTTGGTTCGGGAGCCGGTAACCTATTGGAAGGATGCCTGGCGGCGACTGAAAAAGAACAAAATCGCCATGGGCTCCCTATTTGTACTCTTTCTGTTTTTGATTATGGTCATCATCGGGCCCTATATCCGGGGCTATGACTATGTTACCTCTGCGCCTCAGTATAAAAACGCGGGCATGAGCGCACAGTTTTGGCTGGGCGCGGATTCCCTGGGGCGGGACCTGTTTTCGCGGCTTTGGGTGGGCACCCGAGTATCCTTCCTGGTGGCGCTGAGCTGCACGGCCATTCAGGTGGTAGTAGGATGTCTTTACGGCAGCATTATGGCCTATTTTGGCGGCATTGTGGATGAAATCATGATGCGTATTTTGGAGATTATCACTGCCATTCCCAGCCTGCTGGTGACCATTCTGATTATGATCGCCATGGGCAACAGCGCCGTATCCCTGCTGATTGCACTGTGCATTGCCTCCTGGTGCCAGACGGCTCGAGTGGTGCGCGGACAGATTATGCAGCTGCGGGAATCCGAGTATGTCATGGCGGCGGAGGCACTGGGTGAGCGGCCCCTCAAGATCATTGTCCGCCATCTGCTGCCCAACATCATGGGCATTCTGATTCTGGAAGTGGCCACTGCAATCCCCGGCTACATCTTCCAGGAGGCAGGACTCAGCTTTATCGGCCTGGGCCTGAAAGCGCCCTCCATCAGCTTGGGCCTTTTGATTTCCAACGGTCAGGCCGTGATGAATTCCCATGTAAATCAGCTGATCTTCCCGGCGCTGGTGCTCTGCATTATGGTGCTTGCCTTTAACCTGCTGGGCGACGGCCTTAGAAATGCGCTGGACCCCAAGTTCCGGAAGTAAGGGGAGGACAACATGAGTAATCTACTTGAAATTAAGGACCTGAAGGTCTGCTATCATACCTACCAGGGCGATGTGCAGTCGGTGCGCGGGGTGAATCTTGATATCGGCTATGAGGAGTCCGTTGCGCTGGTAGGTGAGTCCGGCTGCGGCAAGTCCGTTACCGGAAAGAGCATTCTGCGGCTGATTCAGGCCCCCGGCGAAATCCGGGAGGGAAGCGCCATTACCTTCGACGGCAAGGACGTGCTTGCCATGAGCAAAAAGGAGCTCCGCAGCTATCGGGGCGGTCAGGCGTCGATCATCTTCCAGGATGCACTGGCGTCCCTGAACCCCACCATGACCGTTGGAAAGCAGATCATGGAGAACCTGCTGTACCACCGGAAAATGAGCAAAAAGGAAGCCAAGGCCGAGGCAATCCGGCTCTTGCAGGATGTTGGCATTCCCCAGGCGGAGAAGCGGGTGGACCAGTATCCCCATGAGTTCTCCGGCGGCATGCGGCAGAGAGTGATGATTGCCATTGCCTTTGCCTGCCAGCCCAAGCTGCTGATTGCCGATGAGCCTACCACGGCGCTGGACGTTACGATTCAGTCCCAGATCATCAAGCTCTTAAAGCAGCTGAAAACCGAAAATCATACCTCCATTCTGATGATTACCCACGACCTGGGCGTGGTGGCCAGCATTGCAGAGCGGATTTTCGTGATGTACAGCGGCGTAATTGTGGAAAAGGGCACCAGCGAGGATATTTTCTATCGGGCGCGGCATCCCTATACCAAGGCGCTGCTGCGTGCGGTGCCTCGGCTGGACGGCGATAAGAAGGAAGAGCTGGATTCCATTGAGGGAACACCGCCGGATCTGATTGCACCGCCTGCGGGATGTCCCTTTGCCCAGCGCTGCAAATACTGCATGCCCATTTGCGAGCGGGAAATGCCGGAGGTTACCGAATTCGGTGAAAAGCATGCGGCGGCCTGCTGGCTCCACCATGAGATGGCGCCGAAGGTAGCGGGCATCAATGATTTTGACGAGCAAGCAGGGAAGGAGGGCTGACCATGGAAACGGAAAAGAAGCCTCTGGTACAGGTAAAGAACCTGAAAAAATACTTCAATACCGGGCATAAAGAGGTGGTCAAGGCCCTGGACAACGTATCCTTTGACATCTATGAAGGGGAGACGGTGGGCCTGGTAGGCGAGTCCGGCTGCGGTAAGACCACCTGCGGACGAATCATCCTGGGCCTGTACGATAAAACCGACGGACAGGTACTCTATCGGGGCAAGGACGTGCATCAGATGTCCCGCAGCGAGAAATACGCCTTTAAGAAGCAGGCGCAGATCGTATTCCAGGACCCCTATTCTTCTCTGGACCCCCGCATGACGGTGGCGGATATCATTGCCGAGGGCATCGACATTCACCATCTTGCCAAGGACCGGAAGGAGCGGCTCCAGAAGATTTATTATTATCTCAACGCCGTGGGCCTCAACGAATCCCATGCCAGCCGGTTTGTCCATGAGTTTTCCGGCGGACAGCGGCAGAGAATCGGAATCGCCCGGGCGCTGGCGGTGGAGCCGGAGTTTATTATGCTGGACGAGCCGATTTCTGCACTGGATGTATCCATTCAGGCCCAGGTGGTAAACCTGCTTATCAAGCTCCAGAAAGAGAAGGGCCTGACGTATCTATTCGTGGCCCATGACCTGGCGATGGTTAAGCACATTTCTGACCGGATCGTGGTGATGTATCTGGGGACCGTGGTGGAAACCGCATCCTCCGAGGCGCTGTATGCAAAGCCACTGCATCCCTACACCCAGGCATTGATTTCCGCCATTCCCATTCCCGACCCGGAGCTGGAGCGGAAACGGGCGGCAGAAACCGTCCAGGGCGAGGCAACGGTTGCCGGTGCCACAGAGGGCTGCCGGTTCCGCACCCGCTGCAAGTTCGCAACGGAACGGTGCGCCCACGAGATGCCGGAGCTGCGCGAGGTGGAGCCCGGACATTTTGCGGCCTGCCATAACCTGGAGCAGATCGGAAAATGAAAATAGGAAAAATCATAAAAGAACTGGCGCTGATTTTGGGGTTTGCACTGGGTATCTTCCTGGTGCTTACCCTGATCGCCGGGGTACGCAGTCTGCTGGGCGGAAGTCTGGGCGGAAGCCTATGGCGGCTGAGCACTTTTGTGGGTGCGATTATCTGGCTGCTGGCGGCGGTATTCCTGCTGAGCGGACGATTGGGACGGAAGCAGATGAAGCTGTGGAAGGCGCATTTTCCCCATATCAGCTTTGCAGGGGCCTTGATTGAGGTGGGCGCGGTGCTGATCGTCTTGGGCTGCGTTGTCAATTATGTTGTGTTATAACGGAAGGAGCGGTATCATGCAAACAAAGTATCCGCATATGTTTTCCCCCATCACCATCGGGGGCGTAACGTTTAAAAATAGAATTTGGTCGGCACCGGCCGGGGCCCATCTGCTCTATGGCAAAGAGGGCTATCCCAATGACCATGTGGTGGCCTATTATGCCAATAAGGCAAGAGGCGGCAGTGCGAACATTACGGTTTCTGCGCAGAATATGGACATTTATCAGGAATATGATAACGTCCATGCCCATGAGAATATCTTTGACTCCGAGAACCACCGGTTCTGGAATCACCTTACCGATGCCATTCATTTTTATGGCGCGAAGGCATCTCTGGAGCTGCTGGGCTTCTCCTATCACGGCAGAAACTATAAGGGCGAGCTGGTGAGCTATTCCGTCAACGGCGAGGAGGGCACGCAGATTCTGGACAAGGCTGCCATGGAGAGCATTGCCTCCATCTATGCCGATGCGGCGGAAAATGCACTGAAATGCGGCTTTGATATGATCCTGATTCACGGCGGCCATGGCCTGATTCTCAGCCAGATGCTGTCGCCCAAGTTCAACACCCGTACCGATGAATTCGGCGGATGTCTTGCCAATCGCGCCAAGTTCCCCATTATGATCCTCGACGCCATTCGCGCCCGAGTGGGGAAGAAGCTGCTGATTGAGTACCGTATTTCCGGCTCTGAGCTGGGGGGCGACGACTGCTTTACTCCCGATGACTGCGTGGCCTTCCTGGAGATGGTGCAGGATAAGATCGACATTGCCCATATCTCCGCAGGCAGCTTCTTTACGGATACCGAGCATATCATGCACCCCAACAACTTCCTGCTGCCGGGACATAACACCTATCTTGCGGAGTATGTGAAGAAGTCCGGCAAGATTCATATCCCGATTCTGACCCTGGGCGCCTATCAGCAGCCCCAGGATATTGAGTCGGCGCTGGCTGCCGGGAAGGCAGATATCGTTGCCATGGCCCGTGGCACCATTGCCGATGCTGCGCTGGTGAATAAGTCGAGAAAGGGCAAGGAGGACGAAATCATCCCCTGCATCAAGTGCTTCCACTGTCTGGACTATCGCCGGGCGGCAACGTTCGGCTGCTCCGTGAACCCCACTGTGGGCAGAGAGGCGCGGCTTCCTGTGCTGGTGCCGCCGAAGGAGGAAACCAAGAAGGTAGTCATTATTGGCGGCGGACCGGCCGGTATGGAGGCTGCCATTACCGCAAAGCAGCGGGGCCATGAAGTAATCCTGCTGGAGAAGAACGGCGTACTGGGCGGCAAGCTGAATTTCTCCCGTCAGGTGCCCTTTAAGCGGGACCTGTGCAAGTTTATGGACTACCTGATCCACATGGTGGAGAAGACCGGCGTGGAGGTTCGGCTGAACACCGAGGCCACCGTAGAGCTGGTGGAGTCTCTGGAGCCTGATGTGGTGATTGCTGCCGTTGGTGCAAAGGCGCTGGTGCCCCCGATTCCCGGCGTGGACGGCGCGAATGTTATTACCGCCGAGGAGGCCTATCGGAAGGTGAAGGCAGGCGAAGACATTGGGCAGAAGATTGCCGTATTGGGTGGCGGCGACGTAGGCTGCGAAACCGCGGTATACCTTGCCCAGGAGGCCGGAAAGACGGTCAGCCTGGTGGAGATGACCGGCACCCTGGCGGCTGCTTCCTGCGCCATCCCCAGAACCGCCATTACCAAGGAGATTGAGAAGTGTGTGGACGCGCATGTGAATTCCCGCTGCACCGGTATTACCAAGGACGGGATTACCTATGTGGATGCAACCGGCGAGCACAGCATTCAGGCTGACACCGTGGTGCTTTCCGCGGGCATGGTGCCCCAGAAGGACCAGGCTGAGGCATTCCGCATGATCGCCGGAGAGTTCTTCCCCATTGGCGACTGCGTGAAAGCCAACAATGTCCGTACCGCCGTCCGCACCGGCTATGACAGCGCGATCCAGCTGTAAGGGAGTTGGTACCATGGACAAAACAATCTATGATGCCTATGTAGACATCCTCAAAGAAGAGCTGCTGCCTGCAATGGGCTGTACAGAACCCATTGCGGTGGCCTATGCCGGTGCCCTGGCGAGAAAAGCGCTGGGGGCACTGCCGGAGCGGGTGGACCTCTGCGTCAGCGGCAATATTATTAAAAATGTAAAGTCCGTCATTGTGCCCCACACCGGAGGCCGGAAGGGCCTGAAGGTGGCCGTGGCGGTGGGCATTTGCTGCGGCGATGCGGACCAGGAGCTGGAGGTCATCTCCGGCGTGACCGAGCAGCAGCTAAAGGAGCTGGACGAATATCTGGAGCAGGTGGAGGTGAAAATCACCGAGTCCACTGCCAACTGCCCCTTTGACATCCAGGTTACCGTCTACCACGGAGCAGACAGCGCCTATGCCCGGATTATCGGGCACCATACCAATGTGGTGCGCCTGCAAAAGAACGATACCGTGCTGTTGGAGGTGCCCTTCCAGGATGATCTGGTGCAGGCACCGGAGAACCGGAAGCTGCTGGATGTAGAGCATATTGTCCAGTTTGCCGATGAGGTGGCGATTCCGGATGTGCAGGAGGTGCTCCAGCGGCAGATCGACTACAATATGGCCATTGCCCAGGCGGGTATGGATGGCAGCTATGGCGCAACCATCGGTAAAATTCTGCTGAAATCCTATGGAAACTGCATTCAGAACCGGGCAAAGGCCTGGGCGGCGGCGGGGTCCGATGCAAGAATGTGCGGCTGTGAGCTGCCGGTGGTCATTAACTCCGGCAGCGGCAACCAGGGCATGACGACGTCGATTCCTGTGATCGTCTATGCCCGGGAGATGGGCATGACCCAGGATGCGCTGTATCGGGCGCTGGTGGTTTCCAACCTGGTGACCATCCATCTGAAAACCGGCATTGGCAGTCTGTCGGCCTACTGCGGCGCCACCAGTGCGGGCTGCGGCGCCGGTGCGGGCATCTGCTATCTCTACGGCGGGCGGTATGACCAGATCAGCCATACCATTGTCAACGCCCTGGCCATTAACTCCGGCATGATCTGTGACGGGGCCAAGGCCAGCTGCGCGGCAAAAATTGCCTCTGCGGTAGAGGCGGGCCTGTTGGGCATGCAGATGAATATGCACGACAGCCAGTTCTTCGGCGGCGATGGCATCGTCATCAAGGGCGTGGAAAATACCATTCGCGCGGTGAGCCAGATTGCCCGGGAGGGCATGCGCGGTACCGATCAGGAAATTATCCACTTGATGATCGGCAGCGAGGATTGATTGCCCGCGTAAATTGTGCTAGAATGTGCCCGAAGGGGATGAGCGTATGACAGTGCTTCAAATGCAGTGCTTTTTAGAGGCGGCACAGCTGGGCAGCTTTGCGGTTGCTTCTGAAAAGCTGTATATTTCCCAGCCTACTATGAGCCGACAGATTCGCACCCTGGAGGAAGAGCTTCAGGTGGCGCTGTTTGTTCGGGATCATAACGCGGTAAAGCTTACGGACATTGGCCGGGAGCTGCTGCCTATGGTCAAGTCCCTGTATGAGGGCTATGTGAACTCCAGTAAGGCCATTCAGGAAACCGTCAACCGGCGGCTGGATCGGCTGCGCATCGGCATTCTGGACAGCCTGAGCTTTGTGGACCCGATGCGGGAGGCGGTGCTGATGGTGAAGCGCGCCTATCCCAAGGCGAATATTCAGATTTGTCATCTGCCGCTGCGGCAGAGCTGCGGGGCGTTGCGAGACGGCAGCCTGGATGTACTCTTTATGCTCAACACCTCCATGGCCAGCTGGGACCGGGTCCGGTCTATGGCGCTCTATCGGGACAGAATGTGTCTGGCGGTGCCCTATGACCATCCCAATGCCGGGCTCACGAATATTTCCAATGAGGAAATTCAGCACTATTTTGGGGATATGCACTATATGCTCCTGGCGGCGGAGGAATTTGAACCGCCCCTGCGGATGGAAAAGGTCAATACCGTTACCGGCTATCATGAGGACTATGTCAATAAGCTGTCCGGCCCCTTTGCAGAGCTGGATTCGCTGATGACCATGGCACATGCGGGAGTTGTGATTACCTGCATCAATGAAACCGGTATACTGCGGAAGGACCCCAAGGTGAAGCTGATCCCACTGGTGGACCGAACACCGGAGGGGGACAAAGATCACGAGGTGTTCATCAATCCCTATTGGTTGGAGGGCAGCGAAAGCGAACTGCTGCGCTACTTCCTGGACTGCCTCAGCAAAACAAAACCCGAATAAAACAAAACCCACCTCTGCTGCCGGAAGATCCGGAAACAGGGGTGGGTATTTTGCTGAGAAATCAGAGAATGTCAATGAGCGCCTGTACATCCCCCTGGGTGGTGGCCCAGCTGGTTGCAAAGCGCACGGCGGTATGTTCGCCGTCCAGCTGCTCCCAGAAGCCGAAGGAAACCTGCGCAGAAAGCCGCTCGTAGGCTTCACGTCTTAGAATCGGGAAAATCTGATTGGTGGGGGACTGGAACAGCAGAGGATAGCCCTTTTCCTGGAGGGCCTTCTGCAATTGCTGCGCATAGGTTACGGCAGTCTTTCCAATATGGAGATAAAGGTCCTCTGTAAACAGCCGGTCAAACTGAATCCCCAGTAGGCGGCCCTTTGCCAGCAGTGCCCCATGCTGCTTGATGATGGTGAAAAAGTGGGGGATCAGTCCGGCGTTGGGAATCACTACAGCCTCACCCAAGAGTGCCCCGCATTTTGTTCCGCCAATGTAAAAAGCGTCGCAGAGGCGGGCCAAATCCGGGAGCGTCACGTCGTTTTCCGGGCTGGAGAGGGCATAGGCAAGGCGCGCGCCGTCGATATAAAGGGGCAGCTGATGGGCCTTGCAGACCTGATGGATGGCGGTCAGCTCTGCAAGAGAGTATAGCGTGCCGTATTCCGTGGGCTGGGAGAGATAGACCATTCCGGGCATCACCGTATGCTCACGGTTCGCGTCGCCGTTGTACACATCCATGGCATGGGCAATGGTTTCGGCGGAGATTTTCCCCAGCTCATGGGGCAGCGTCAAAACCTTGTGACCGCCAAACTCAATGGCACCGGCCTCGTGGGTGCTGACATGGCCGGTTTCGGCACAGAGCACCCCCTGATAGGAACGAAGAATTCCGTCGATTACCGTGGCGTTGGTTTGCGTGCCGCCCACCAGAAAGTAGATTTCGGCGTGGGGGCATTGGCAGGCGGCGCGAATTTTCTCCTTGGCGGCATCGCAGTAGGGATCAAAGCCGTACCCTTCGGTTTTCTCCAGATTGCTGTCCAGAAGCGCCTGGAGAATCGATGGATGCGCGCCCTCCATATAGTCGGAGGTGAAATGCAGCTGAGGCATAAGAAGGACTCCTTTTTGACAGAATTTTTCGAATATTATACAACAAACGGAGTGCGGATGCAACGGAACGCTGTGTTTACACCGGCGGGGATTCGTGATATAATAACCTTAACTATGGTCTTTGACCGTCATTGCGAAAGGATAAGAGAACTATGGAAAAACTCATTGATCGGATCTCCGAGCAGGTATCCGCTGCGTTTGAGAAGGCCGGTTATGCGCCGGAGCTTGGGCGGGTCAGCGTTTCCGCGCGCCCGGACCTGTGCGAATATCAGTGTAATGGCAGCATGAAGGCAGCCAAGCAATATCATAAAGCCCCCATCCAGATCGCTGAGGAGGCCGTGGCACAGCTCCAGGGCAACCCCGCCTTCCTGTCGGTGGAGGCAGTAAAGCCCGGCTTTATCAACCTGCGCCTGGCGCCGGAGTATGTGGCAGACTATCTTCGGGACATGGCAAAGGCGGAGAAATTCGGCCTCCAGGGCGAGGAGAAGCCCAAAACCGTGGTCATTGATTACGGCGGCGCCAACGTTGCAAAGCCCCTGCATGTTGGTCATATCCGTCCCGCCATCATTGGCGAGGCAGTCAAGCGCATTGAGCGGTATATGGGCAACCATGTGATCGGCGACGTGCACCTGGGCGACTGGGGCCTCCAGATGGGCCTGATTATCGAGGGCATTCGGGAGCGTCAGCCGGAGCTTCCTTATTTTGAACCGGATTTCCAGGGGGAATATCCCGCAGAGCCGCCCTTTACCATCTCTGAGCTGGAGCAGATTTATCCTGCTGCCTCCGCAAAGAGCAAGGAGGACCCGGCGTTCTCTGCTCGAGCCCATGAGGCAACCCTGAAGCTTCAGCAGGGAGATCGGGGCTATATGGCAATCTGGCGCCATGTGATGAATGTATCCGTGGCGGATTTGAAGAAGAATTACAAGAACCTCAACGTGGAATTCGACCTGTGGAAGGGCGAAAGCGACGCCGAGCCCTATATTGCCGACATGGTGAAGTATTTGAAGGACGGCGGCTATGCGGTGGAGAGCCAGGGGGCGCTGGTGGTCAACGTCCAGGAGCCCGAGGATAAGAAGGAGATTCCTCCCTGCATTATTTTGAAGTCCGACGGCGCAACCCTCTATGCCACCACGGACCTTGCGACCCTGGTACAGCGGGAGCAGGACTATCACCCCGACAAGGTGCTCTATGTGGTAGACAAGCGGCAGGCCCTGCATTTTGAACAGGTGTTCCGCACCGCGAAGAAGTCCCATATTGTGCCCGAAAGCACTGAGCTCCAGTTCCTGGGCTTCGGCACCATGAACGGCAAGGACGGCAAGCCCTTTAAGACCCGTTCCGGCGGCGTAATGCGGCTGGAGTATCTGATCTCTGAGATCACCGATACGGTCAAGCAGCGGATTCTGGAGAACAACATCATCACCGGTGATGCGGTGGATGAGATTGCAGGGATCATTGCCGTGGCGGCCCTGAAATATGGTGACCTTTCCAACCTGGCCACCAAGGACTATGCCTTTGATATGGATCGGTTCTCCGCTTTTGAGGGCAACACCGGCCCCTATATCCTCTATACCATCGTCCGGATCAAGTCCATTCTGTCCAAATATCAGGAGAAGACCGGAAACGATCCCATGGCGGCGGAGCTGCTGCCTGCCCAGAACCAGATTGAGAAGGACCTGATGCTCCAGATCAGCCGGTTTGCGGACAACATCCAGCTGGCTTATCGGGACACCCAGCCCAATGTGCTGTGTGCTTATATCTATGACCTCTGCTGTGCGGTAAACCGGTTCTATCATGAAACCCGGATTCTTACCGAGACGGACGAAACACGGCAGCAGGGCTACATTGCCCTTATCACCCTGGCCAAGCGGGTGCTGGAAACCTGCATCGACCTTCTGGGCTTTGAAGCGCCGGAGAAGATGTAAGCCTTGCGCTACGCTCAGGTAAAACAGGGGCGGTTTCTCAGCCGCCCCAATCGATTCATTGCCCATGTGGAAATGGACGGAAAAACGGAGATCTGCCATGTGAAAAACACCGGGCGCTGCCGGGAACTGCTGGTGCCCGGGGCGGCGGTCTGGTGCGCCAAGGCGGAGAACCCAAACCGGAAAACCGCATTTGATCTCATTGCCGTGGAAAAGGGACCGTATCTTGTGAATATGGACTCCCAGGCGCCCAATCAGGCAGTGGGCGAGTGGCTCCGAGCCGGCGGAGTGGGCAAGGCAGAAGTTGTGTTGCCGGAGCGGCGCTTTCATGATTCCCGGTTTGACTTCTATTTGGAGCGGGACGGAAAGCCCATGTTTCTGGAGGTCAAGGGCGTGACCCTGGAGGAAGACGGCGTTTGCCGCTTTCCCGATGCGCCCACTCAGCGCGGGGCAAGGCATCTGCGGGAACTGATTCTGGCAAAGCAGCAGGGCTATGATGCGGCGGTGTTGTTCGTGATTCAAATGGCCCCGGTGCGGTATCTTGCGCCCAATGATGCAACAGACCCGGAGTTCGGAAAAGCGCTGCGGGAAGCGGCGGCCAGCGGGGTTTCGGTGCTGGCGGTAGATTGTACTGTAACACCGGATACCATGACCATCGGCAATCCCGTGGAAGTGCGGCTCACAGAATAAAAATAGGAGGACAGTACCGAGTTTTGTCGGCGCTGTCCTCTTTTATGTGTCGGGGATTTCCTCCGGAAGTGTAGGGCATTGGAGCTGAGAAATATCGTCGATGGGAATCTGTGTGCCGTCCAGCAGCAGGAGCTGCCGTGCCAGCACATCGATTCGGCGCAGACAGCCGCTTACTGTCACATAAGCGCCGCCGTCCTTTTTCTCGTCGGGGAGAAAATAGGTGACGATGACGGATGGATGTTCGGACAAATGGGCGCTGAGCGCTTGAAGCACCCCATCAATGGCGGATTTTTCCTCATCGGTCAGCTCCAGCCGCCCCTGGGTCAGCCGGGCGGTTTCCCGAACGGCGTCTTCATAGCCGGTCAGCGCAGCGAAGGGAGAGAATTGTGCGGCTCGATCGGCGCGGGGCATGGGGGGATGGGACTGGGAAACCGGACGGTTCAGGTACAGAATATCGTCATAAGGGCCGGACATGGGGCTGCCTCCTTTTATGCTTTGTGGCCGCCGATTTGCTCGTTTCGCTGCCGAGCGGTGGCGCCTTCTTTGAAATTCATGCCTTTGAGAATGGCGTTTTTGCCGAACTTCTTTCGAATGGAGAGCATGGCCTCCTGCATTTTTTCTTCCCGGGCAAGGGCGGCTTGCTTGGCTTCTTCCACGGCGGGATCGGTAAATAGGTCAAGCTGCTCAAAGCTGTCCTTCCCGGCGGTCTTGGCATCCTCCAGCTGGCAGGCGGTGACATAGATGCGCCGCACCAGCAGATCGGGGTTTACAATCCGGTCAAACAGCGCCGTCATAGCCTCCATAATCTCGTGGGTAGAGGAGGAATAACCGGGAAGATTGGCAGTTCCATGGGCGTGCTTGGGAATTTTGCGCCCATAGCCGTCGATGGTAACGGGGCCGTGGTATTTGGCCCGGCGCTGGGGATCGGAGAGATTTTCAATGTCATAGCCCACGGTCAGGGTTAGCTGCGGAGTCTTTAACCCCTTCTCCACCAAATCCAGCACCAGAAGATCGGTCATCTCCTGCATCACCAGCCGCGCCTTGTCAAAGGGATAGGGATTTTGGAGCACCTGGCCGGAGCTGGTACTGCTGGTCTGGGGCTTGTAGGCTTTGATTTCCGCAATGGTACAGGGCTCATAGCCCCAGGCATGGTCAATCAGCAGCTCGGCATTAACCCCAAAGAGCTTGTAGAGCAAGTCCTCGTTGTAAAAATCCTTGGGGCCGCCCAGCGAGCAGCGGGCAATATCCCCCATGGTGTAGAGCCCCTTTTCCTGGAGCTTTTTTGCATAGCCCCGGCCAACCCGCCAAAAATCCGTCAGCGGACGATGGTTCCAGAGCTGCTTTCGATAGCTCAGTTCATCCAATTGCGCAATTCGAACGCCAAACCGGTCCGGGGCGATGTGCTTTGCCCCGATGTCCATGGCGATTTTCGCAAGATACAGGTTGGTGCCGATTCCTGCGGTGGCGGTGATGCCGGTGGAGGAAAGCACATCTAAAATCATGGCCCGGGCGAATTCACGGGGAGATTGATGGTAGGCGGAGAGATAGCTGGTGGCGTCGATGAATACCTCATCGATGGAGTAGACGTGGATATCCTCCGGGGCGACATACTTGAGATAAATCTGATAAATCTGGGTGCTGATTTTCATATAATGCGCCATCTGCGGCGGGGCGGCGATATAGTCCAGGGCCATTTCCGGATGCTCGGACAGCTCCTTGGCGCTGGCGGAGGAGCCCACCAATTGGTGCCCC
The DNA here is from genome assembly GCA_963650135.1 of Barnesiella intestinihominis. Lineage (GTDB taxonomy): Bacteria > Bacillota > Clostridia > Oscillospirales > Oscillospiraceae > HGM13006. Next base: position 37,113 of record CAVJLG010000051.1, read on the forward strand.
GGTGCAAATCGCGTGCGCTGATTGTTGATCTCCTTCACCCGCTGTACCACCTCAAACAGCCGTGCACGACCGGAGATGCCATAGGCTTTCAGCGCCGGAGATACCGCCAGACAGATGGTCTTTTCCGTGCGGCTTTTGTCGGCCACCACCAGATTGGCGTCCATGGGGTCAAGCCCCCGGGCGACGCATTCCACCGAGGCATAAAAGGACTTTAGGTCAATGGCAATATAAGTCCGCGGCTGAGACATGGCGGTATCCTCCTTTCGCTTTAGATGGTTCTATTTTACCACAGAGTCTGAAACAAGGGCAAGAGAGGGAAAACGCTGTGTCCGAAAAATTGGACACAGCGCAGAACAGTTATCGTTCCAACAGAAAATGCCCAATGCGCTCCATAGCGTGGGCAGCCTTTTTGATGGGGAACATCTGGAATACATGCCACATGTCCTGCCATTCCTCCATACGGCAGACCACACCGGCAGCGGTCATTTTCTGCCGCAGCATAGCGGTGTCGGAATAGAGAATCTCGTTGGAGCCCACCTGCACCAGCGTGGGCGGGAAGCCGGTGAAATCCCCGTACAGCGGAGAAAGCTGGGGATCAGTGACGTCGGCCTTACCGGCATAGGCGCTGCGAACGGCCCGAATATAGTCCTCGGTAATGGAGGGGTCCAGCTCGCGCCGAGTTTCATAGGATTCCCCGGAGACGGTCATATCGGTCCAGGGGGACATGAGCACCAGATGCCCAGGGAGCATCCGTCCGGCGGCCTTTAATCGGTGGCACAGCACCAGCGCCAGATTTCCGCCGGCAGAATCACCGGCCACGGTAATGTCCCGTGCACCATAGCCCAGATACATCAGGTGATCCCAGGCCTTTTGTGCATCCTCCACCGCTGCGGGGAACGGATGCTCCGGTGCAAGGCGATATTCAAAGCTCAGGGTTTCCCAGCCGGTGGTATGGGACAGCTTAGAGGCCAGGGGACGGGAATAGCCCAGATTGCCGCTGGTATAGCCGCCGCCATGGCAATAGAGAATGACCTTGTGGGGATCATGGCCCCACTCCGGCTTCACCCAGGCGGCCTTCATTCCGTCTAAATCAAAGGGCTCCCAACGCATGCCAATCATGGGGGTGACCAGCCGCCCCAGCAGCTCTTGACCGGCGCGCTGACGCTCCAAATCCTTTTGGGTCATGGATTCCGGCGATGTGGCGGAGTGGACGGCTTTCAGGGCGCGCATCATCAGGGCCAGACGCTTTTCCTCGGCATTGACTTTGCGCTGGGTTTTCTTGTCGATGTGATAGCGGGTGGTGGTCTTCTTCATATGACTTCCTCCTGTGCCGGCATGGGCAGATACTTCAATATAGCATAGATTCCGGCGGATTGCAACGGATGGGGAAATGCAGTTGCACAGTTGGAACTGTTGCAGTATAATAGGTAAACAAAAAAAGGGGGCAGAGCCATGGCGCACAAGGAACAAAAACAGTGGTACCGGCTGGACAATGCCGGTGTGCTGTACTCTGCCCTGAAGAAGGAAAAATATGCGCCGGTGTACCGATTTTCAGCGGTGATGACTGAACCGGTGGACCCGGAGGCACTCCAGCGGGCAGTGGATCGCACCATGCCGCGATTCCCGGGGTTCCGGGTGCGGATTCGGAAGGGCGCATTTTGGTGCTATTTTGAGCCCAACGAAAAGCCTGGGCCCTTTGTGCGCCGAGACATTGCAAACCCCTGTCAGCCCATCCGGGAAAAGTGGGACAATGACTGGCTGATTCGATTTTTCTACTATGAAAAGCGCATCTCTTTTGAAGCGTTCCATGCCATATCCGATGGCGCCGGGGCACTGACCTTTTTCCGGACGCTGCTGGCGGAATATTTAAGGGAGTTGGGGGTGGAGATTCCTCCGGACCCGTCCATTCTTGATGTGAGTGAGCCGCCCAGACCCCAGGAGCTGGAGGACGCATATGGGCGCTATGCCGGGAAAAAGGTGCTGCGGGGCAGTTTGGATAAGACTGCCTATGCCAATGTCAGCCCGCCGGAGCCCTTTTACACCCTGAATGTGACCATGGGGCTGATGTCGGTGCAGGCAGTAAAGCAGCAGGCCAAGGCCCACGGCGCATCCCTGACGGAGTATCTAACGGCGGTATTGCTGCTGAGCCTGATGGAAAAGCAGGCGGCGGAGCATCCCCACCATCAAAAGCCCGTGGCGCTGGCGATTCCCATCAATCTGCGCAGCTGGTTCCCCTCGGAGACGCTGCGAAACTTTATCCTGACGGCGCGGCCCTGTATCGACCCCAGCTTGGGGGAATATACCCTGGAGGAGATCATCCGCTATGTCCATAGCTATATGAATCTCCATTTAAGCCGCCAGGAAATGCGTGCGATTCTCACCGGAAACGTCAAATTCACCCAGAATCGGCTGCTGCAAATCATTCCGTTGTTTCTCAAAAAGCCGGTGATGGCGTTTTCCTATCAGGTGCTGGGGGTGCGGCCCTATACTGCCACCTATACCAATCCCGGGCCATTCCGCGTCCCAGACGCCATGAAGCCGTATATCGACCATATGGAGGTGGTGCTGGGCCAGGCAACCCATCCGTCGCCCCACTGTGCCTCCATCAGCTTTGGGGATACCCTGGAGGTGACCTTTGCGGGCACCGGCGTGTCCAGTGAAACGGAGCGACGGTTTTTCACCCATCTGGTGCAGGCGGGCATTCCGGTAAAGGTGATTTCCAATCGTAAATCTTAGGAGGAAACTATGTCCTATTGTGTTCATTGCGGGGTAGAGCTGGACCCCACGGCAGAATTCTGCCCCCTGTGCCATACGCCGGTGCAGGACCCGGTTCAGCCTGTGGATCGGGAAAGCCCAAAGCCGTTTCCCACCGAGCGGCAGGAGGTACCCCTGGCGGCGAAATGGGAGCTGGCGGTTCTCATTTCGGCGATGCTGGCGTCGGCGGCGGTGTGCTGCGGAATTCTCAATATCTTTCTCCGGGCGGGACTCTGGAGCCTTTATATCATCGGGGCGGCAGTAATGCTGTGGATTTTTCTGGTGCCGCCGCTGCTTCGGCGGGGACTGAGCCCGGTGATTCAGCTGCTGGCGGATGTATTGGCGGTCAGCGCCTATGTGGGGGCCATTGCCTGGAACCTGCATGGCCTTGGCGGATGGTATCTGCACATTGCGCTGCCGATTATCCTGTGGCTGGGCGCTGAGCTGCTGGCGGTGATGCTGCCCATTCGGCGGGGAAGGAGTATTTTGTCCACCACGACCATTATCATCGGCGCAATCGGCGCATTCCCCATGGGGGTGGAACTGGCATGCGACCTCTATTTCCGGGGCGTGTGGCAGCCTACCTGGTCCCTGGTGGTGTTGACCATCGGCGTGGCGCTGATGATTCCGCTGATTGTAGTGCGCCGGGTGCCGTCACTTCGGGAGGAAGTGCGCAGAAGATTTCATATGTAATAGCAAAAACGAGCTGCCGTGGTTGGCAGCTCGTTTTTTGTATTATCCGTGCTCTTCATCTCTGGGATGGGAATCAAACCGGCCCTTAACATAGTGGTAGGGCTCGATCATTTCATAGTCAGTGCCGAACACCTGATTGAGAATCAGCCGCAGGGAATTGATGCCGATTTCACCCTCAATGGGGAAATCCTCACCCTTGTAGTAGACGCAGTTTAGAATGTTCTGCATGTAAGGATTCTCGACCTCCGGGTCAAAGGTATCCCAGATGCCCATGTCGTAGAAGTGGTTGGCCTGACGGGAGCCGTGGTCGGACTGGACGATAATCAGCGCGTCGGGGTCGTGCTCCTGAATGGTGCTAACCAGCTCCAGAATAAAGCTGCTGATGTATTCCAGCTGCCCCAGGTACAGCTCCGGGCGATCCCACTGCCAGCCAACGTTTTCGTAGTTGTCCACCAGGTTACCGTTCTTGTCAAGAATGGTGGGCGCGTGGGGGCACTGGAGATAGCCCATTGTAAACGTAGGGCTGTTGCCGGTGTATTTCCAGCAGTTCCGCTCGGCGTCCATGACGTTAAATAGCGGGCCGGTATAGGTGGCAACGTAATCGGCGTGAATGTATTCGTTCAGCTTGGTTTTGATGCTGTCAAACTGACTGTAAAGGCTGTTTTTCAGCAGAAAATCCGAAATAGTGCGCCGGGACTGATTATGGGTGAGCACATTGCAGCCGGTGGCCCCGATATAGTCCAGATGGTTGGCGAGGTTGAGCTGATAGCCGTTGTCCCGGAAGGTGCGGAACAGGTTGGGCATCTCCAAAAGCGCGTCCTTTTCCGCAACGGACATATTTTTGTGCGCCACATAATTCAGATTCAGCAGATTGGGCACGATGGTAACGGTTTTGAGGGATTCATAATTATGGCTGGTGCGGGATACGGTAAAGCCCTTTTCCTCCATGGCCTGAAGGAACGGCTCGTTGTCATAGTCATAATAATGCTCCAGGCATTCCGGGCCGGCATAGCCGTCAAACAGAAAGTAGTAGACGTTGGGCTTGTCACCGGTGAAGGTCTTGGGCTCATAGGTATCGAAGGCTTCCTGATTGTCCTGACCGCTGCCGGAAGAGAGGTTGGTAACGACGGCCAGACCGAAGCTGATGACCGACAATACCCCAAAGGTCAGCGCGAATAAGCCGCAGGGAATTTTCATATTGGGCCGCTTCCAAATGAGCAGTACCAGAATGAGCAAAAACAGGACGGCGAAAACTGCCAAAACGGCTCCCGGTTTCAGCGCATCCCAATGGGCATTCAGGGCCGTCATAACCATGCCGAAGTTGATGATGACCAGCATTGCCAGGTCCGTTAAAAATGCGCCCCGGGAGACATTCCATTGGATCAGGCTCAAGGGAACAAAAAACACCAGCGCATTGAGCAGAAATACGCCGAAAAAGGGGAATAGACTCGAAAAGGGTGCCTCTCCGGCGTTGTGAGCATAGAGAAACACACATGGATAAAAACAGGTCAGAATTACGGACAGCGCCGGAAGCCAGCACGCGGACCAGATTTTCTTGAATATTTGCATGATATACACCGCTTCTTCACAAAGTGACTACCATTATGCCACGGCAGCTTCACAAATGCAAGCGGTGAAATCGCAACTTCTGGAAATCTTAAAAAGTCCGTAAAACGCTCAGAACCAGATTTCCAGTAAGAGCAGCACGCACCATGGAATCAGTCCGCCGCCCAGCAGCTGCGGCAACGTATGACGGCCTGTTTTACGGCTGGCGATCATAGACAGCAGGGCAATGGCCAGGCCCGCTGCGGCGAACCCATAGAGCCGGAAATGGACCAGCAGCGCAACCGGCCCCGTGGCACCGCAGGCATAACCGCTGGCGGTGAGGCGGAATCCCTTGTTGAGCAGCAGAAGAATCATGCCGGAGAGCAGATACTCCAGATACAGCAGCCAGACTCCGGAAGTTCCGCCTGTGATGCCGAGGGTAATACAGCCCAGAATATAGCCCAGCGCGGCAAACAGCATGGCAAGGGTGCGCTGGCCGGGACGTCCGGCGTCCTTAAAATGGGGCAGGTAGCGCTGAAGCGGATAACCCAGCAGGGGGAGTACCACAAGGAACAGCAGCGCAAGAAGCCACTGCCCGGGACCGGAGAAAATCTCGTGGCATCGGAATCCCAAAACAATCAGCAGGCAGACGGCTAAAAAAGGCGCGGCGGTGATAATACGGATACGGTGGTAAAACTTCATGAGGACACCTGATTTCTGTGGAAAGATAATAATATAACTGTTATAATAATACACAGAATGTAAATCATCCAATGACGGATGAAATACCGGTGTATGTTATTGATACAGCGGGAAGTGAGGTGTATAGATAATGACGGAGGATCGAAGAATCCTGAAAACAAAGCGAAATCTCAAGGCAACGCTGATTGCCATGCTGGGGGAGGTGTCCTTTGAAAAAATAACGGTGGCGGAGCTGTGCCGCCGGGGTGAGACAAGCCGGATCACGTTTTATGCCCACTACAGCGATAAATATGAGCTGGCGGATGAGCTGTTTTCCGACTATATCCGGGAGGCCTGGGCGGACTATCACAGCCTGCAGCGAGAGAACAACCCGGAGAACCTGGGAATGCGGGGCTATGAAAATCTGCTGGAGAGTATTCTGCGGCTGATGTTCCGGAATTTCTCCTTTTTTGCCCATGTATCCCCCGGGGAGAATCCATATCTCTTTTCCGTGTTCTTCCGGCATATTCAGGAGCAGGTGGCAGACTATATGCAGCGGCATACGGCACTGAAATGCCGGTACCACGTGGAGACGGTGGCGGCGCTGCTGTGCAACGGTCTGCTGGGGGTGATCGATGTGCTGCTGGCGCAAAAGGCGGCGCCGGAAGCGGCGTCGGAAATGGTACGGGGGATGTATCAGGACTTGCTGCATTCGAAATTATTCCAGGCGGCGCCGGATTGCGGAAGAAACAGTTGACATTATTCTGTCCCAAATGATACAATAACTCCAAACAGACTGCACGGAAGCCCAGGGGCAACCGTAAAGTCCATCAAATACATGCGCTCTGACAGCAAGGGTTCGCCCGCGCCGGAATAGCCGTCTGCCTGCCGTCCCCAATTGGATGGTCCTTTGGGATACGTCTACCCCGCCGCTGTCAGTGCGGCGGGTTTTTCATACCCGGACAGGAGAAAATTATGCTGAAAATAGCCATATACGGAAAGGGCGGCATCGGAAAATCCACGGTGACCAGCAATCTGGCAGCTGCCTTTGCCGCCATGGGAAAGCGCGTGATTCAAATCGGTTGTGACCCCAAGGCGGATTCTACCATCAATCTGCTGGGGGGCGAGCCGGTAGAGCCGGTGATGAACTTTATGCGCCGGACAGATCGGGACCCGGAAACCCTGGAGGAAATCTCCCGGCAGGGCTTTGGGGGCGTTCTGTGTATCGAAACCGGCGGCCCCACCCCGGGCCTGGGCTGTGCGGGCCGGGGCATTATTGCAACATTCCAGCTGTTGGAGGATTTACGGCTCTTTGAAACCTGGAAGCCGGATGTGGTGCTCTATGATGTGCTGGGGGATGTGGTCTGCGGCGGCTTTGCGGCACCCATCCGCGAGGGCTATGCGGAGAAGGTTTTGATTGTGACCTCCGGCGAAAAAATGGCGCTGTATGCGGCAAACAACATCAGCAGCGCCGTCCGGAATTTTGAAGACCGCAGCTATGCCAAGGTGTTTGGCATCGTGCTGAACCATCGGAATGTGGAAAACGAGACGGAAAAGGTACAGGCCTTTGCGGACCGCGCGGGCCTGCGCATTGTGGGCGAAATCCCTCGCAGCGATGACATTATTCGCTATGAGGACATGGGCAAGACCGTCATTGAGGGCGATCCCGGCTTGCCCATCAGCCGCCGGTTCTTTGATTTGGCGGAGCGGCTGTGGAAGGAGGAATGTCCGTGAACGCGGCGTGCTATACCACACGGGAGCTGGCGGATCGGGGCCGGGAAAATCTGCCCAGCGAGCTGCAATCCGGCTGCCATCTGATTTACAGCTCTCCGGCGACATTGGCCTTTAACTCCCCGGGAGCAGAGGGCTTTGGCGTGAAACGGGCGGGGCTTGCGATTCCGGACTCGGTGATGCTGCTGGTGGCCCCGGGCTGCTGCGGACGGAATACCTCTCTCATCAGCAGAATGCCGGAATATGACCACCGGTTCTTCTATCTCATGATGGACGAGACGGACGTGGTCACCGGGCGGCACCTCAAAAAAATCCCCCAGGCAGTGCAGGAGGTGGTGGAAAGCCTCAGTAAGCGCCCCTCTGTGGTGATGATCTGCATTACTTGCGTGGATGCTCTGCTGGGAACGGATATGGAGCGGGTATGCCGCCGGGCGGAGGAACAGGTGGGACTTCCGGTGCGGCCCTGTTATATGTATGCTCTGACACGAGAGGGACGGAAGCCGCCCATGGTGCATGTTCGCCAGAGCCTCTATTCTCTGCTGGAGCCGAGAAAAAAGAAAGCGACCTCTGTGAATATCCTGGGCTTTTTTGCACCGCTACAGGATGATTGCGAGCTCTATGACCTACTCCAGAGCATTGGCGTTCGGCAGATTCGGGAGGTTTCCAGGTGTAAGGACTATGCAGAATATCAATGTATGTCAGAAGCGAACTTCAACCTGGTTTTGAATCCGGAAGCGCGCTTCGCTGCCCGGGATTTTGAGGAGCGCTTGCAGATTCCATCCATTGAGCTTCGGCGGCTGTATCAGATTGAAAAAATCCGCAGCCAGTATCGGGCGCTGGGCGCGGCATTGGGCACGGCATTCCAGGACGAAGCCATGTATCAGGAGACGCTGGAGGCCATTGCCCGGTTCCGGGAAAAGCATCCCAGATTGACCTTTGCGCTGGGCGAATGCATGAACGGCGATCCCTTTGAGCTAGCGGTGGCGCTGACCCAGATGGGCGATTCCGTCAGCGAAATCTATGGAACGGTTACGGACGAGAACTTTGTCTATGTCCAGCGGCTGGCAGAATTGGCTCCGGAGCTGCGGGTGTATTCCAACCTGGAGCCCACGATGCTGAATTGCGATTGCTCGGAGGCCCATGCGGATGTGACCATCGGCAAGGATGCGGGCTATTATCATCCCGGCTGCCCCAATCTCCCGTGGAACGAGGATGTGCAGCCCTTTGGCTATGCGGGTCTGCGTAAGCTGCTAGCCCAGCTGGACCGGGTACTTTCGGAAAAGGAGAAGGCCCTATGAAAGGACTGAGAAAGGTAATATCTCCCTTTGCGCCGGATCAGTCCGGGGCGTCGGCGGTGCTTTATGCCCTGGGGGGAATCATCGTCATTTGCGATGCAGGCGGCTGTGCGGGCAATATCTGCGGGTTCGACGAGCCCCGATGGTTTACCCATAAAAGCGCCATTTTCAGCGCAGGCCTTCGGGATATGGACGCGATTCTGGGCCGGGATGACCGGCTGGTGGAAAAACTCCGAGATACGGCGGAGAAGGTCCACGGCGAGTTTGCAGCGGTGATCGGGACTCCGGTGCCTGCGGTGATTGCCACGGACTATCGGGCGCTCCGGCGAATGGCAGAGAAGAAAACGGGCCTGCCGGTAATTACCGTGGATACCGACGGCATGGAATTATATGATGCCGGTGCGGAAAAGGCGTATTTGGCCCTGATGCAGCGGTTTGCAGAAGAGGCACTGACGGTTCAGCCAGGGCGGATTGGCGTATTGGGATTAACCCCACTGGATTTTGGCCGTCCCAAGGATGAAATGCGTCTGCGGGATAAGCTCCAAAGCCAGGGATGGAATCAGGTCTGGTGCTATGGAAACGGTAGCCTGGAGGAAATCCGCCGGGCGTCCAGCGTGGAGAAAAACCTGGTAATTGCACCGGATGGCCTGAAAGCGGCGGAATATTTAAAGCAGAAATTTGGCACGCCCTATGAATGTACCGATCCCCTGGCAGAAGATGCGCTGGAAGGTGTGGAAATGCGCGGAAAACGGGTGCTGGTGGTGCATCAGCAGGTGCGGGCAAATACCATTCGGACGCTGCTGGAGCAGAACGGGGCGGAAGAAGTTACCGTTGCAACCTGGTTCCTGCAAAAGCCAGAGCTGAAACGGGAGGGCGATATCCGCCTCACCGAGGAAGACCAGCTAAAGGAACTGCTAGAGCAGGGAAATTATAACTTGCTCATCGGCGATAAAACCATGTGGGCCGTTGCGCCGGGATTCACAGGCCAGCAGATTGATCTGATCCATTTTGCGGTTTCGGGAAGGACGGAGGAGCCATGGACGGAGTAATTACCCGGCGCATTCGGGTATACGGCATTGTCCAGGGGGTGGGATTTCGCCCCACGGTCAGCCGCCATGCCATGGAAACCGGAATCACCGGTACGGTAGCCAACTGCGGCCCCTATGTGGAGATCTACGCCCAGGGCACCCCGGAACAGGTTGCGGCATTCCGGGACGCATTGGAGCATCGTCCTCCCAAGCGGGCGGCAATTTTGAAGCTGGATGAAAAGAATGTGGAGGATGTACCGCGCTTTTCTACGTTTTCCATCATTGAAAGCGCCAAAACCAGCGGCGAGATTTTTATCGCCCCGGATATCGCCATTTGCGATGACTGCAAGCGGGAATTATATGATCCCAAGGATCGGCGGTATCTGCATCCCTTTATCAACTGTACCTGCTGCGGGCCGCGGCTGACCATTCTCGATGCACTGCCCTATGACCGGGAGCGAACCAGTATGAAGGCCTTTCCCATGTGTCCCCAGTGCGCCGAGGAATATCATAATTCCGCCACTCGGCGGTATGACGCCCAGCCGGTGTGCTGCAATGACTGCGGCCCCCAGGTGTATTTGCTGGGGCGGCAGGAACGGGGGCGGGAAGCCATCACTGCGGCGAGAAAAACCATCGTCCAGGGGGGCATTGTGGCGGTGAAGGGCATCGGCGGCTTCCACCTGTGTTGTGATGCCACGAACCAGACGGCGGTATCCCTGCTGCGGCAGCGGAAAAAGCGCCCCATGAAGCCCTTTGCAGTGATGATGCGGAATGAACAAATGGTAGAGCGGGAGTGTCAGCTCTCGCCGGAGCAGCGGGAGATCTTAACCGGCCACCAGAAGCCGATCCTGCTGCTGGATCGAATGGAAAACGGCAAGCTCTGCGAAGCAGTGGCGCCGGAAAATCCGCGGGTTGGCGTGATGCTGCCCTATGCGCCGGTGCAGCTCTTACTATTAGACTATGACGATGGGCTTACGATGCCCGATTGCTTGGTGATGACCAGCGGCAACGTCAGCGGCGCGCCCATCTGCCGGGATGACCGGGATGCGGAGACGGAATTGGGCCATTTGGCCGACTGCATTTTGTCCCATGACCGGAAAATCCGCATTCGGGCTGACGATTCGGTGATGGATTTCTTCCGGGGCGGGCCTTATATGGTCCGCCGAAGCCGGGGATATGCGCCGCTTCCGGTGGTGCTGTCCGGAGAACACAAGGGGACTGTTTTGGCCATGGGCGGCGAGCTGAAAAACAGCTTTTGCATCGGGGTCAATGATTTGTACTATCTCTCGCCCTATGTGGGGGATTTGCAGGACCTTCGGACGGTGCAGGCGCTGGAGGAAACCATTGGACGATTCCAAACACTGCTGGAGGCGCAGCCTCAGACGGTGGTGTGTGATTTGCATCCGGGTTATAACTCCGTGGCCATGGCAAAAGAGATGGGGCTGCCGCTGATTCAGGTGCAGCATCACTATGCCCATATTCTCTCCTGCGTGGCGGAGAACGACTACCACGCCCCGGTGATCGGCGTATCCTTTGACGGCACCGGCTATGGAACAGACGGTACCATCTGGGGCGGCGAATTGCTGCTGGCCCGGGAGGACAGCTTCCGGCGATTGGGCAGCATTCAGCCGTTTTTGCAGCTGGGGGGCGACGCCTCGGCCCGGGAGAGCTGGCGAATTGCGGTGAGCATGATCTATGCCCTGACAAAAGATCGTACCAAGACGCTAAATATCATCCGCAGGCTGCATCTGTGCGACGAAAACACTGCAAAGGTACAGCTGACCATGGCGGACCGGAACATCAATGCGGTCCGGTCCACCAGCGCAGGGCGGCTATTTGATGGGGTCAGTGCAATGTTGGGAATCCGGACGGCATCCACCTTTGAAGGAGAAGCCTCCACGGCCCTCCAGTATCGGGCAGAAGCTTGGGAAGCGGCGCGCCCGTCCATGGATACCATTACACCGGAAGCGCCGGAGACGGACACGGAGGGCTTCCTGACCCTTCCGACCCATCGGCTGGTGCAGGATATTTTAATCCGGCGTTTGGCGGGAGAACATCCGGACCGGCTGGCACTGGAATTCCACCGTCGGCTGGCAGGACAGATTGCCGGTGCCGTACAGGCGGCCCGGGAACAGACAAAATTATCTACCGTGGCACTCAGCGGCGGCGTATTTCAAAACCGGCTGCTGCTGGAGTTGACGGTGGGGCAGTTAGAAGCCATGGGCCTTCGGGTGCTGACTCACCACCTGGTACCGCCCAACGACGGCGGCATTGCATTGGGCCAGGCGGTGTATGGCCTGAGACAGCTACAGAACCATGAAACAAGATAGGGGGATACGATTATGTGCGTTGGATTATCGGCAAAGGTTGTAAAGGTAACGGACGGTACGGCACTGGTGGATGCATCGGGGGCCCGGCGTGAAGTCTCTGCGGCGCTGCTGGAGGACCTGGAGCCGGGGGATTATGTGATGGTGCATGCAGGCATTGCCATTGCGAAAATCACCGACGAGGACGAGCAGGAGTCTCGCAAGGTCATGGAGGAGCTGCTGTGATGGACAAAAGTATGCAGACAGCCCGGGAGATCATCACCGGCTATGACGGCGCACCCCTCCGGATCATGGAGGTCTGCGGCACCCATACCCATGAGATTTTCCGGCTGGGCATTCGAAAGCTGCTGCCGGAGCAGGTGGAGCTGATTTCCGGGCCGGGATGTCCGGTTTGCGTGACCCCGGTGGGGTTCATTGACGAGGCCATTTTGCTGGCGGAGGAATATGGTGTAACGGTCTGTACCTTTGGCGACCTGGTGCGGGTGCCGGGCACCGATTCCAGCTTGGCGGGAGCCCGGGCAAGGGGCGCGAAGGTCCAGGTGGTCTATGCGCCCATGGATGCGGTGGACTACGCCAAAAATCATCCGGAGGAGCAGGTTTGCTTCCTGTCGGTGGGCTTTGAAACCACCACACCGGCCTCCTGCCTGGCGGTGGAGCTGGCCCAGAAACAGGGGCTGACGAACTTCTCCCTGCTGACCGCCAATAAAACCATGCCCATGGCGTATCAGGCGCTGAAGGGCAGTGCGGATGTGTTCCTATACCCAGGACATGTGAACGCCATTACGGGCACCAAGCTCTGCGAGCAGCTGGTAGACGAAGGGGTCAGCGGCGTAGTGGCTGGCTTTACGGCCAGCGAACTGCTGACGGCATTGGCGGCGGCACTGCAAAAGTCCAAGGAGGGGAAGCCGTTCTTTGTCAACGCCTATCCCAGAGTGGTCACCCGGGAGGGCAGCGTCAAGGCCCAGGCATTGGTGGAACAGCTCATGGAGCCCTGCGATGCACAGTGGCGGGGCCTGGGAACCATTCCCGGCTCCGGTATGCAGCTTAGAGCGGAATATGCGGCGTTTGATGCCAGACGAAAGTATCAGCTTCCCAAGGTGGAGGGACGGCCCAATCCGGCCTGCCGCTGCGGCGATGTGCTCCAGGGCAAATGTAAGAGCACCGATTGCCCACTGTTCGGCAAGGTCTGCACGCCCCAGCATCCGGTGGGGGCCTGCATGGTGTCCGGCGAGGGTGCCTGCTCGGCATATTATCAATATGGAATGGAATAGGAGAGACGGTATCATGGCAAACGAAACAGTAACCCTGGCCCATGGCGCAGGCGGCACCCAGACGGCCCAGCTCATTGACCGGGTGTTTAAGGCACATTTTGCAAACCCCAGCCTTACCGCAGACGATGCGGCGGTGTTGGAGGCGCCCAAGGGGAAAATGGCAATGACTACAGATGGCTTTATCGTCTCTCCGGCGTTTTTCCCGGGCGGTAATATCGGCAAGCTGTCCATCTGCGGCACGGTGAACGATCTTGCATGTATGGGTGCAAAGCCCAAGTATCTCTCCTGTGCGTTCGTTATTGAAGAGGGCTTCCCTATGGACAAGCTGGAGGAGATTGCGGCGGCCATGGAGAAAACCGCCAAGGAGGCCGGTGTGCAGATTGTGTCCGGCGACACCAAGGTGGCAGGCAAGGGCCAGGTGGACGGTGTATTTATCACCACCACCGGCGTGGGGGAGATCCTGCACGGGGTGGAAACCGGTGGTGCAAAGGCGCAGCACGGCGATGCGATTATCGTTACCGGCGACGTGGGCCGTCACGGCTGCACGATTCTGCTTTCCCGGGATGATTTTGGCATTGAAGCGGATGTAACAAGTGACTGCGCTCCGCTGTGGGGTACGGTGGAAGCGATGCTGAATGTGACCCATGAGATCCATGTGATCCGGGATGCTACCCGAGGCGGTGTTGGCACGGTGCTCTATGAGATTGCCGGGCAGAGCGGTGTTGGCATTCGGCTGCATGCCGGTGCGGTTCCGGTTGCGCCGGAGGTGAAGGGCGTGTGCGGCATGCTGGGGCTGGAGCCGTTATATCTGGCATGCGAAGGCCGACTGGTGATTTTTGCGCCCAAGGATCAGGCGGAACAGCTGGTGGCGGTCCTGCGGCAGCAGCCCTATTCCGGCAATGCGGCAATCATTGGCGAGGTAACGGAAGAGCAGGTGGGCCGAGTGGTGATGGAGACGGAAATCGGCACCCAGACGCTGCTGCCCCAGCCCAACGGAGAGCTGCTGCCCCGTATCTGCTAAGAGGAGGAAACGGCATGGAAACAAGAGTTGCGGTGATTTCCATCATTATAGAAGAGGGGGCTTCCACTGAGGCTCTGAATCAGCGGCTGCATGCGGCGGCACCCTACATCATTGGGCGGATGGGCATTCCCTACCGCAAGCGGGGCATCAATATCATCAGCGTTGCCATTGACGCGCCGCAGCCGGTAATCAGCGCGCTGTCCGGTCAGATTGGCAGCTTACCGGGGGTGTCCACCAAGACCGCCTATTCCTCGGTGATTGCCCAGGAGGATGACGCATGAAAAAGCTGGCGATTTACGGAAAGGGCGGGATTGGAAAGTCCACCACCGTTTCCAATGTGGCGGCGGCATTGGCGCAGCAGGGGCTTCGGGTGATGCAAATCGGCTGTGACCCCAAGGCGGATTCTACCATCACCCTGCGCCATGGGCAGCAGCTGACAACCGTGCTGGAGCTGGTACGGAGCGGCAACCTGAATCCCAAGCTGGAGGACATGGTGCTGGAGGGCTATAGCGGCGTTCTGTGCGTGGAAGCCGGCGGCCCGACACCCGGACTGGGCTGCGCCGGACGGGGCATTATTGCGGCGCTGGAAAAGCTGGAGGCCGCGGGGGCTTATGAGGTCTATCAGCCTGATGTGGTGCTTTATGACGTATTGGGAGATGTGGTCTGCGGCGGCTTTACCATGCCTATGCGCAGCGGCTATGCAGACGCGGTGTATATCCTCACGTCCGGAGAGAATATGGCGATTCATGCGGCGGCAAACATTGCTTCGGCAGTGGAGCGGTTCCAGGGCCGGGGCTATGCAAAGCTGGGCGGATTTCTTCTGAACCGCCGGAATGTCAAGCGGGAGGAAGAAAAGGTAGAAGAGCTGGCGGAGGATTTCCACAGTCAGATTCTCTACCGCCTGCCCCACTGCGACCTGGTGCCTGAGGCGGAGGAGCAGGGCAAAACCGTATTGGAGGCCGATCCGGACAGCCAAATGGCGGAGGAATACCGGGCATTGGCGCGCATCCTGATGAAAGAACTGGAGGGCATGCCATGCTGACGCGCGTTGGAGCGGGATTGAACCGGAGCTATCAGGTGCCCATAGGAGAGGTGCAGGGGACAACGCTGTTTTCCCATCATCCGGAGTTCAATCCCCCGGCCCATGGGGTGTGGAATATTGTCCACGTTGGCATGCTGGTGCCCGAGGCCCATCAGATTTATGTCTGCGGCGTGAACTGCATGCGGGGCGTGGTATTAACGGCAGCAGAAATGGGGCAGTCTCACCGGTTTTCCATGGTGCTGCTGGAGGAGGACGACCTCATTCAGGGCACGGTGGAGGATGTGACCCTGGAAGGCGTTGCATCGGTGCTGGAAAAGCTGCCGAAGCTGCCGCCGGTGGTGATGGTGTTTACGGTTTGCACCCACCGGTTCTTAGGCTGCGATCTGGATTACATCTATCACAATCTGGAGCAGCGGTTCCCGACCGTACGGTTCCTTCGCTGCTTTATGGAGCCCATCACCCAGAAAGAGGGACTGTCGCCGGATCAGCGGCTGCGGAAGACCATGTATGACCCGCTGCCCCTATGTCCGACCAAGGAGAAGACTGCGGCGATTCTGGGCAGCGATTTCCGGCTGGATACGGATGCGGACCTTCGGCGGATGCTGGAGGGAAGCGGCTGGACCTTGATGGAAATCCAGAACTGCCGTACCTATGCTGATTATCTGGCGCTGGGGCAGGTACAGGTGATACTTTCTACCTTCCCCCGGGGACAGTACGGGGCGGAGGAGACGGCAAAGCGCCTGTCTCGCCCGCATTATTATCTGCCCGGCTCGCTCTCCTATGACGAAATCGCCCATATGGAGCGGGAAATCGCAGAAGCCCTGGGACTTGCGCCTCTGGATATTCAAAAAGAACAGCGGGCATGCGACGAAGCATTGGCCCAGGCGAAAGCGGTGATCGGAGAGATGCCAATTGCCATTGACTACACCCTGCATCCCCGGCCCTTGGGGCTGGCAAGGCTGCTGTTGGAGCATGGATTCCGGGTGGAGCGGGTATATCTGGACTCGGTTACCCAGGAAGAGCAGGCGGACTTTGCGTGGCTCAAAACCCATGCGCCGGAGCTGATGCTGATTGCCACCACCCAGCCCCAGCTGCGTATGAAGCATCAAGGAACAGGGGAAAAAGTCCTGGCCTTGGGGCAGATTGCGGCGTGGGCCGAGGGAACGCCCTGGTTTGTGAACCTGGTGGAGGGCGGCGGCCTATGGGGCTATGGGGGCATTCGCACCCTGGCAAACTGGATGGTCGAAGCTGCGCAAACGAAAAAGGACACCAGGGATCTGGTGCCACGGAAGGGATTGGGGTGTGAAAGCCTGATATGAAACGAGCCTATCGAATTTTGCCCTGCTATACCGGCGACGTGTCCGGGGTATGTTCGGCTTTGTATGAGCTGGGGGGCATGGTGGTGATCCACGATCCGTCGGGCTGCAACTCCACCTACAACACCCACGATGAAACCCGTTGGTACGACCAGGACAGCATGATTTTTATCTCCGGCCTTTCTGAAATGGACGCCATCCTGGGGGCAGACGAAAAGCTGGTGGCAGAAATCTCGGAAACGGCACTGGATTTACAGCCGAAATTCATTGCGCTGGTGAGCTCTCCGGTGCCCTATATGAACGGCACAGATTTCTCGGCGCTGGCCCGGCTGATTCAAGGACGAACCGGCATAGAATGCTTTTTTGTGCCCACCAATGGCATGCATGACTATGTGGCAGGGGCAGGAAGTGCATTTTTGGAGCTGGCCCGGCGATATGCCCAAACAACCGACCATGTGATTCCAGGCAGCGTGAATATCCTGGGCCTAACGCCGCTGGATTTTGCCGCAGAGGGAACGGAAGCGTCGCTTCGGGCGCAGCTGGGGAAATGGGGCTATTCCGTCCTGTCCTGCTGGGCCATGGGCAGCGGACTGGAAGAACTGGCACGGGCAGGGGATGCCCAGGTGAATCTGGTGGTATCAGCCACGGCGCTGGAGGCAGCAAAGGAGCTGAACCGGCGCTTCCATACCCCTTATGTGGCTGGAATTCCGCTGCAACGGGGCTTCGATGCGCTGAAAACTGCGCTGGAACGGGCCATTCAAACCGGCGAGAATCAGCTGCCATGTGTGTTCCGACCCAAAGGTGGGGCGGAGGTTACATTAATTGGCGAGCCGGTGACTATGGGTTCACTGGCGGCGGCCATTGGAACGGCATACGGGAAGCGCGTCCGGGTGCTTTGCCCGGTGGAGGCGAATCCTATGCTGCTTTCGCCGGAAGATCAAATGGTGCAGGGCGAGGAAGCAATCGAATCGGCGCTGGCGCAGTCGGACATTGTGATTGCCGACCCCATGTACCGGATGATTTGCCCGGAGACGGTGCAGTTCTATGGACTGCCCCATCAAGCGCTTTCCGGCCGGAGCGGCTGGAGCACCATGCGGAATCTAATTACCCTGGAAATTTAGGAGGAAGTACCATGAGTCTTAATGACACACCAACCGGAGATCGCGTCCATATTGGTTTCTTTGGCAGACGGAATGCGGGCAAGTCCAGCATTGTTAATGCAGTGACAGGCCAGGAGCTGTCGGTGGTATCCGAAACCCGGGGCACCACCACCGACCCGGTGAGCAAGGCAATGGAGCTTTTGCCCATGGGTCCGGTGACCATTATCGACACCCCCGGCTTTGACGACGAGGGCGCGTTGGGAGAAAAGCGCGTGCAGCGGACCCGCCAGGTGCTGAACCGAACCGATGTGGCGGTGTTGGTGGTAGACGGCAGAGCAGGGATGCAGGAATGTGACCGACAGCTGGTGGAGCTGTTCCGGCAGAAAAATATCCCCTATGTGGTGGCGTGGAACAAGTCGGATCTGCTGGGAGAAGACGCGGAATGTCCCCCGGAGGCCATTCGAGTCAGTGCGCTTACCGGGGAAAATATCTTCGCCCTCAAAGAGAAAATTGCCCATCTGGGGAATACCGAAGATCCCAAGCTCCAGCTGGTGGGGGATTTGATCGCCCCGGGGCAGCTGGCGGTATTGGTGATTCCCATCGACAAGGCGGCGCCCAAGGGACGGCTGATTCTGCCCCAGCAACAGGTACTCCGGGACATTCTGGACGCCGACGGCGAGGCAATCTGCGTGAAAGAGGACCGGCTGACCGATACGCTGGGCAAGCTCAAGGAGAAGCCCGCGGCGGTGATTACCGACAGCCAGGTATTTGGAACCGTAGCGGATCAGGTGCCCATGGAGATTCCGTTGACCTCCTTCTCCATCCTCATGGCCCGGAAAAAGGGATTGCTGGAGGAAGCGGTTCGGGGCGCGGCTGCCATTGACAGGCTGAAGGACGGCGACAAGGTATTGATTTCCGAGGGCTGCACCCATCACCGGCAGTGCGACGATATTGGCACGGTGAAAATCCCAAGATGGCTGGGGGAATACACGGGAAAGCAGCTGACCATTGCCACCTCTTCGGGGAAATCTTTCCCGGAGGATTTGTCGGAATACAAGCTGGTGATTCACTGCGGCGGCTGCATGCTCAGTGAGCGGGAGGTGCGCTACCGGATGAAGTGTGCTCAGGATCAGAATGTTCCCATCACCAACTACGGCATTGCCATTGCGTATATGAAGGGAATTCTGCGGCGGAGCATTGCCATGTTCCCGAAGCTGCTGGCGGAACTGGAGGGAACTACATGATCGACAGCGCCATGAAACACCGAATCGACACCCTGGCCCAGAAGCGGGATTTGCCCGATGCGGACCTGGCGGCGCTCATTGAAAATCTGGATGATGAGACATCAGAATATCTTTATGAAGCGGCCCGGAAGGTGCGGCATGAGATTTACGGCCACGAGGTTTATCTCCGGGGGCTCATTGAGTTCACCAATGTCTGCAAAAATGACTGCTACTACTGCGGCATCCGCCGGAGCAATCAAAACGCCCAGCGGTATCGGCTGAGTGAACAGGATATTTTGGACTGCTGCAAAAAAGGCTATGCGCTGGGGTTTCGAACCTTTGTGCTCCAGGGGGGCGAGGACCCCTGGTATACCGATGAGCGGGTGTGCGATTTGGTGGCGAAAATCCATCAGAACCACCCGGACTGCGCCATCACCCTGTCCATCGGAGAGAAAAGCAGGGAGAGCTATCAGGCATTTTTCGACGCCGGGGCAGAGCGGTACTTACTGCGGCAGGAGACGTCCAATCCGGCTCACTATGGCATGCTACATCCCCCGGAGCTGAGCATTGAAAACCGAAAGCGCTGCCTGTGGGACCTCAAGGACATCGGCTATCAGGTGGGCTGCGGCATTATGGTGGGCTCGCCCGATCAGACTACGGCCAATATCATTGAGGATCTTCGGTTTATGCAGGCGCTCCAGCCCCATATGATTGGAATCGGGCCGTTTATCCCCCATCAGGACACCCAGTTCCGGGACAAACCGGCGGGTACATTGGAGGATACGCTGCATCTTTTGGGGATTCTGCGGCTGATGTTCCCCCATGTGCTGCTGCCTGCCACTACGGCCTTAGGGACGATTCATCCCCTGGGCCGGGAAATGGGCATTCAGGCGGGCGCAAACGTGGTGATGCCCAATCTATCGCCCACGGATGTAAGAAGCAAATATCTGCTTTATGACGGGAAAATCTGCACCGGCGACGAGGCTGCGGAATGCCGCCACTGTATGGAGCGGCGGATGGAGCACATCGGCTATCAGGTAACGGTTTCCCGGGGCGATTATCGCGGATAAAATAACAGGGTGTGCTGTAGAATGCAGCACACCCTATTTTTAGCTCAAACAGCACAGTTGGCTGCCACACGAATGCAGCAGCCAACCATATGAGGGAGTGAAAGGAAGGAGTCAAATTAGTTTCTGCCGATGGTCTGGTCATCCACCAGGCTGACCAGCACCAGCGCAATCACGGTGAGGACGGCCAGCACGCCATAGGCAGCGGCATAGGAGAAGCTGCGCCCGATGATGCCGACAATGGATACGCCCAGCGCGCCAACCGCAGCAACCATGGGCTTGAGCACCTTGTAGGCCATGGGGAAGTCATAGCGGCCCCAAATGGTGTTGGTGAGAGATACCAGATAGTTGGCGGCACCGCCCAGCAGAATGGCCAGGAAGGGCAGAGAAGCGAACTTCGTGGGCGTGGTGGGGATCAGGTTCAGCACAATGGCGATGACGGCCACCACCATGGTGATCTGGATGGCCTTTTTGGGGCCAAGCTTTGCGTCCAGAATGCCGCAGCCCACGGAACCGATGCAAGCCAGAATGCCTGCAATGCCCAGCATGGCAAAGATAATGGGAGCGGGGCCGCCGTTGGCATCCACATAACCGGCCTGAATCATCCGGGGAACAAAGTTGGTCATGATACCCAGGGACAGCAGCTCCATAATGCCCAGAGAGATGGCAATCAGCCATACCTTGCCGGTGGAGAACAGCTTCTTTACGGTCCAGGGGGAGCTCTTCATGTAGGCAAGGCCCTCGGCCAACTCTTTCTTGGCGGCTTCATTGTCGAATTTGTGGTTGTTATCGGGGTATGCGCCGGCCTGCTCGGGATAATCCCGGACAAAGATGGCGACCAGCACGCAGAGAACGAAGGAGGCAACGGCGTAGATGGTGTAAACCTCAGAAAGGCCGCCCTTGGTGACAATATTGCCCATGACCTGAGAGGTCACAGCGGCAGACAGAGGGAAGCCAATGGTCACCCAGCCCATGGCAATGCCCTTTTTCCGGGGGAACCAGTTGGAAACCACGTTCAGGGAGCAGATGTAGCAGAAGCCCATGCCGCCCACTGCGGAAACGGCCAGACATACGAAATAGACAGTGGGGGAGGTGGCATGGCCCCAGAACAGGCAGGCGATGCCGGTAATCAGCAGGGAAATGGCCCAGCTCCAGCGGATGGAAATCTTGCTGGACAGAACGCCCCACAGGGCAGCACCTGCAACGGCAATCCAGGCGGTGATGGTGGAGAAGCCATAGAGCATGCCGCTGTTCCAGCCGTGCTGGTTGGCGAATACATCCACTACCACGTTCAGCGAGTCGTTAATCAGAGAGGAATCCAGGAAGATGCAGAGGAAGGTTAGAATCAGAATGCCCCAGCCCTTTAGGCCAAAATTCGCACTGATTAAGGAAATATCCTTTTCTTGTGTCTTATTACTCATAACAATTCTCTCTCCTTTTTGGGGAGCAGCCGGTCAAGCTGCTCCGGTAAGGTACGCAGCTGGTCAGACTGCGCTTTTGGATGGGGAGACGGTTGGTCAGACCGTCTCCCACGGGAAATTTACAGGTTTACAGCTGCATAATAGGCTTCCTTGGTGGCATATTCCACGGTTCTGGCCCGGACGCAGTCGCCGATTTCGGCAAAGTCCATGGCGGTACCGATAAAGGAGTCAGCCTCCTGGGTCTTTGCCTTCATACCGGCAGAGAGCACCACGGAGTCGGCGGTGATGGTTTCCGTTTTGCCGTCCTTCTCATAGGTCACGGAGGTGGCGGTAAGGGAAACGCACCTTGCGCCGGTAAGGGAGACAAAGTTCGGCTCGGCAGCGATCTCGGTCATCAGCTCGTTGCGGCCGGTGGTGGAAGCGTCGGGGGCAAGCTCGGACTGCATTTCCATTATGGTGACTTTCTTGCCCAGTTTTGCATAGTGGAGGGCAGTCTCGCAGCCTACCTGACCGCCGCCGATGAGGATCACGGAATTGCCCAGCATTTCTTCATGGCCCAGGGTTTCGATGGCGATCTTCGCCTGCTCCACGCCGGGTACCGGGAGAATCAGCGGTTCAGCGCCAATGGCAACCAATACGGCGTCATAGCCCTGTACAGTCTCGGGGGTGGCCTTGGTGTTCAGCTTTACCTCAATGGGGCGCTTGTTTACCTGCCCAATCAGCCAGTTCATGTAGTCCTTTACGGGATACTTAAAGGAGAAATAGCCTGCATAGTGGAGCATGCCGCCCAGACGGTTCGTGGCCTCAAACAGGGTAACCTGATGCCCGCGATCCGCTGCCACACATGCGGCCTTCATGCCTGCAGGGCCGCCGCCGATGATGGCAACCTTCTTACATACGCTGGGCTCCTGTACCAGTTTTTTAAGGCTTGCTTCCAGTCCGGCGGTGGGGTTTACGGCGCACTGGAAATGGTGACCGTAAACGGTGGAGTCGTGGCAGCGCATGCACTTGATGCAAGGGGTCACGTCCTCGGTTTTTCCTGCCATGCCCTTGTGAATCAGCTCGGGGTCGGCAATCAGGCTTCGGGCCATGGTCACTAGGTCTGCCTTGCCGTCTTCGATGATCTGCTCGGCGGATTCCAGAGAATCAATGGCGCCCAGGGTCACAATGGGCACATGGAACTTGCCGGTCTTCTTAAAGGCCTCTGCCACGCAGACATTGGGCATGGGAGGACGGAAGCCGCAGGGATGCACCCAGGTCATCCACTTGGGGTTGTGCATACCGGCGGAAACCTGGAGGATGTCCAGATGATCCTGAATCAGCTCGCCGATGCGGATGCCTTCGTCAATATCAATGCCGCCCTCTTCAAACTCAGTGCCGGAGATACGAACTTCAATGAGTAGCTTATTGCCTACCCGCGCCCGGATGGCATCAAGGATTTCAATGAGGTACCGGCAGCGGTTTTCAGTGGAGCCGCCATATTCATCGGTGCGCTTGTTGGTCAGGGGAGACAGGAACTGCGCCAGGGGAACGGAATGGCCGGAGTGAATCAAAATGGCGTCAAAGCCGCAGTCTACCAGGTCGGCGGCAGCCTGTGCCCACTCCTCTTTGAAGGCCTCCATGGCCTCACGGGTGATCTCATGACCGGTGGCCCAGCCCATGATAGAGCAGCCGTCGGATACGGTGTAGCCCTCGGGGAAAATGCCAATGAGCTCCATGGAGATCTTTGCGCCGTAGAAGTGTACCCGCTCCACCAGCTCCATGAGCTTGTTCCGGTGGTTGGGCTGGTTTACGTCCCATGCGGTGTTCTGACCGTCGTCGGCTACATCCTTGCCTACTTTCAGGCCAGCCACAGTGACCATGCCCACACCGGCTTTTGCCCGGGACTCAAAGAAGGAAATGGCGTCCTCGGTGGGGTACAGCTCGCCGTTGGAGAGGGAGTGCATGGTAGTGGGGGCGGAGATAATGCGGTTTTTCAGCAGCACGTTGCCAATGCGAATGGGGGTAAGTGCTTTTGGAATCTTGTACATGGTGCGGTTCCTCCTTACAGGCTGGGGTCAATGAGAATCTTCAGCATGCCTCTGCGGTCCTGACGATCCAGACCCATATCAATGGCATGATCCAGCGAAACAATATCCGTTACCATGCCGGGGAAGTGCAGCTTGCCGGAAGCTACCATATCCAGATAAATCTGTACATCCTCCTGGGTGTAAGTGAAGGAGAACTGGAAGTTGGGCTCATGGATGGAGAACTGGCCGGGTACCAGCGCGGTCATGGGCTCCTGAATGGTGCCGATGATGGCAACCTGTCCGCCGGGCTTGATGCACTGATAGACGCAGTTGGACAGGGAAACCATGTTGCCTGCGCATTCGTAAACCACATCAGCGCCTACGGGAGAGCCAAGAATCTTCTGAATTTCACCGGCCAAATCGGTGCATTCTTTGGAGTTGATGAAGTAGTCTGCACCGTATGCCTTGATGATGGGCTCCTTAGCGGAAGAAGTGCCCAGCGCAATGATCTTGTTGGCGCCAGCGGCTTTCAGGCATTGAATGGCAGCAAAACCGATGGGGCCGGTGCCGGAGACGACAACGTTATCGCCGAACTTGAAGGCAGAGTTCCGAACACCGTGGAGGGAAACGCAGATCACGTCAAACAGCACTGCATCCTTGGGGTCAACGCCCTCGGGAACCTTGACCAGCATGGTGTGCTTCACATCACGAACCAGCATATACTCGGCATAGCCGCCATCGGGGCCGCCAATCCCGGCAGTGCGGGGGAAGCCGTTGATGCAGATGTTGGTCTTGCCCTGGCGGCAGGAGGGGCAATCCTCGGCGCAGTGGGAGGGAGGACCGCAGAGAATCTTATCGCCTACCTTAAAATCGGTAACGCCCTTGCCGACTTCTACCACCGTGCCCACATTCTCATGGCCCAGCACCATGGGCAGATGAACGAAGGGAGGCACCGCGCCGGACTGGAAGAACTCCACATCGGTACCGCAGATGCCTACATAGTCGATCTTGACCACCAGTTGGTTCTCTTCGGCCTGGGGAACGGGTTTTTCAATGATTCTTGCGTCTTTTTTACCATACAGTGCGATTGCTTTCATTTGGGTTTGACTCCTTTCAAAATGCATCCGATTATTCGGGCTTTGCGGATTGAATGAATTCTGCGTATTTCTTTTTCCGGGCCTTGGCCTCAGGGGTCTGCATGGCGGCCCGGGCTTTTCCTTCGTTGCGCTGGATGTCGTCTCCATGGATGAACTTGCCGGAGATGGAATCATGGGCGTGGGGAATCCACTTTTCTGCGTCGAATTCAAAGACATACTTGCCGTCAACATTCTTCATAACGCCTTCGGTGCCGCAGGCGCAGCAAATGGCGGTGCCGTCTTCCCGGAGATAGAAGTTGTTGCCGCGGCAGTGGGGACATACGCCCTTGGGGCCCTTATAGTCCTCGCCGATGATGCCCTGGGGCACATTCAGCGTGCCGTCTGCAACCTTACGGGCGGCCTCGGCCAGGTTGCGGCCAATTTCATGGGCCCGGGCAATGGCCTGGTCGTTCATGATGATATCCAGGGACCACTGGAAGCAGTCGTTGTCGATGAGCGTCCACTTGGGGGTCAGGGCCTGGTTGGCAAAGTCACACTGAATCCGGGTGGCCCAGTCGGAGCCGCCGATGCCCATATAGGAAACGGCAATTTCCTTTAAGTATTTGGGATCGATGGGCTTGCCGCCCTGCTCTGCGATTTTCTGCGCGATCATCATATTGCCGCGATCCAGACGGGGGCCGAAGCGGTCCATTACGGTATGGAAAATGCCCGGTGCGCCCTTCTCAAAAATGGGAACAGCCCAGACAATACCGTCAGCGTCATACATTTTGTCCACCAGCCACTGAAAATCATCCTTCAGCACACAGGCATTGCCGCGTCCGGAGAACAGGCTCATCACGCAGGCCTTACATCCGGTGCAGTGGCGGATGTTCAGCTTGTGGAGATTGATGAACTCAATCTCAGCGCCCAATTCCTTTGCACCCATCAGGGCTTCCTTACACATGGCGTCGTTGCTGCTGCCGTTTGTTCCGGCTGAAATACCAAGTACCTTCATAAGAAAGTTCCTCCTTAATCCTGATTGATGAGAAAGCCGCCGCCTCCAGGTGGTCAGGTTCGGAGGGATACCGCAGACTTCCTCGTTAACTTTTTGACAATCTCAGTATAACAGTCCAAATGGATTCTGTGAAATATCCAAATCGGCAGTATTCATATATCATTTGGAATAGATACGGTGTTTTCTTGTGTATTTGCATAAAATCCATTGCGGCACTTTCAGCAATATGATATAATCAATCAGATGTCGAAAAAAGAATGGGGGAGATAGCGCATGAATCTCACCAAGATCCGGTATTTTGTAGAGGTTGCCCACTGCGGGAACTTTTCCGAGGCGGCCCGGCGGCTCTATACCGCACAGCCCAACGTGTCCAAGCAGATTGCCCAGATGGAGCAGGAGCTGGATTTCCCGCTGTTTGTCCGGAGCAAGCGCGCAGTGAAGCTGACGCCGGCCGGACAGCTGCTGTATGACCGCTTGAAGGATATGCCGGAGGAGCTGGAGCAGCTCTTCGACCAGGCGCGGCAATTATCCCGCCGGGAAGAGGCGCGGCTGAATATCGGCATTCTGGAGGGGCAGGAGGTCAGCGCATTGCTGCTGACCCGGCTGAACCTGGCCCAGGCCCTCTATCCCAATTTGGAATTGGAGCTGGAGCGCAACTCCTTCTCCAACCTCCGCAGCGGCCTGAAAAACGGCCACTACGACCTGATTGTCACCCTGGACTTTGACGTGGAAGCGGAAAAAGATTTCTATGCAGTGCCGGTATGTCCCCAGCCGCCTGCCATTGCCATTCACCGGAATCATCCCCTGGCGCAAGAGCCGGAGCTGGAAATGACCCAGCTGAAAAACGAGAATTTTGTGGTGATATCCCCGGAGGAATCCCCGGTGGGCTATGATCGGCTGGTGCGGCAATGTCAGAGCTCTGGCTTTACGCCTCATATCGTCCGAAAGCCCAGAAGCCTGGAATCCCTGATCCTCTGTGTGGAGATGGGCGTCGGGGTGGCGCTGCTGGATCAGAACACCCGGCTGAGTCACGACAGCGCGGTGCGGACCATTCCCATTCCCGGGGCGGATATGTATGTGGTGGCGGCCAGCGTTCGGAATGACTATCGCCCGGTGGTGCAGAACGTGATGAAGGTTTTGCAGGGCATTACGACATAAAAATTGCCGCTCTCGGTCCATGTACTGCGGACAGAGAGCGGATTTTTGCGGGGAAGAAAGGAGAGATTTACTGCATGCAGCGAGATTTGACCCATGGGCCCATTGGCCGCAGCCTGATTTTATTTGCCCTGCCGATGATTGCGGGAAACCTGCTCCAGCAGCTGTATAACATTGCCGACACGTTGATTGTGGGCCGGGTGCTGGGCAGCGGGGCATTGGCGGCGGTGGGCTCAGCCTATACGCTGATGACATTTTTGACCTCCATCTTTCTGGGGCTCAGCATGGGCGCAGGGGCGCTGTATTCCATTTGCCTGGGCCAGGGGGATATGCGCCGGCTGCGGCTGGGGGTGCTCCATGGGGCGGTGCTAATTTTTGCGGCAACTCTGGTGGTGAATCTGCTGGTATATCTGGGGCTGGACGGAATTCTATGGTTCCTTCGGGTGCCGGAGGAGGTGCTGCCGGGGATGCGGGCCTATCTGCTGGTGATCTTTGGCGGAATCCTGGCCACGTCTCTCTATAATTTCTTTGCGTGCCTTCTGCGTGCGGTGGGAAATTCCGTGGTGCCGCTGGTGTTTTTGGCGGTTTCGGCGGTGGGAAATATTGTGCTGGACTTATTGTTTGTGGCGGTGCTGCCCTGGGGCATCACCGGTGCGGCGGCTGCTACGGTCCTCAGCCAATATGCGTCCGGCATTGGTATTGCCGTTTATGTTGCCAGAAAAGCCCCGGAGCTGCTGCCAAAACGGGGAGAAATGAAGCTGCAAAAGGCGGTATTTCGTGAGATTGGCAGCCTGTCGGCCCTGACCTGCCTCCAGCAATCGGTGATGAATTTCGGCATTTTAATGGTGCAGGGACTGGTGAACAGCTTTGGCACGGTGATTATGGCGGCGTTTGCGGCGGCGGTGAAAATCGATACCTTTGCCTATCTTCCGGTGCAGGACTTTGGCAATGCGTTTTCCACCTTTGTGGCGCAGAATTATGGGGCCGGGCAGAGGGAGCGGATTCGTAAGGGCACCAGAACAGCCATGGGACTGACCATTGTGTTCTCGCTGGTGATTTCTGGGCTGGTATGCCTGTTTGCGGGGCCGCTGATGGGCATTTTTGTGAAATCTGGCGAAGAAGCAGTAATTGCCGCCGGTGTGACCTATCTCCGCATCGAAGGAGCTTGCTATTTTGGCATCGGCATTCTGTTCCTGCTCTATGGCTACTATCGGGCCATTAAAAAGCCGGGAATGTCCGTGGTGCTGACGGTGATTTCCTTGGGCACCCGAGTGGGGCTGGCCTATGGGACTGCCGGAATTGTGGGCGTAACGGGCATCTGGCTGGCCATTCCCATTGGCTGGGCACTGGCAGATGCAGTGGGGCTTATCTGGATAAAGCTGCGGCCACTGCCGGAAACATAAAAACGTCTGCATTCCAAACCGGAGTGCAGACGAATTTTTTTATGCGGCGATATGGGAAAGAGAACCTCGCATGAGCTTTCGGTAGCTAATCAGGAAATAGGTGATTTCCGCAAGGGCGGTAATGGCCCAGGAGAAGATGTAGAGCAGATACAGGGACGGAATGGTGCGGAAATAGGCGAAAATCGTATAGACCCAGATAATCCGGAACACGCAGGAGCCCATAATGACGATCACCGTGGGCGGAATGCTCTTGCCGATGCCCCGGGAGGCGGCGATGGTGCAGTCCATAAAGGCGCTGACACAGTAGCAGTAGCCCATGATCTGAAGCCGCTGCATACCCGCATCGATGACAGCCTTTTCATTGGCAAATAGGGAAAGAAACTGCCTGCCGAATACCAAAAGCAGTCCCCCCAGCAGCGCGCCGGAGAGAAAGGAATAGGTGAGGCTAATGAGATAGCTCTTCATCAGCCGGCTGCGATTGCCTGCCCCGAGGTTCCGGCTGACAAAGCTGGCGCAGGCAGTATGGAAGGCGGCCATCACGTTGTAGATCAGTGTGTCGGCATTGGCAGCGGCGGAGTTGCCGGATACCATCACCGCATCAAAGGAGTTGACGCCGGACTGCACAAACAGATTGGCAATGGCGAACAGCGCGTTCTGAATGCCTGAGGGAATGCCAATCAGGAGTACGGCGCGGGTTGCCGCCGGATGGAGCCGCAGCTGCTTTGGGTGAAGCTGGCACTGATCCTTCCGCCGCAGCAGATTGCGCAGAATCAAAACAGCGGAGAGGTATTGAGAAATGGCGCTGGCAACGGCCACACCGGCGGCTGCCATGTGGCATACGATTACGAAAAACAGGTTGAGAATTACGTTGAGAATGCCTGCAATAGTCAGGTAATACAGGGGGCGGCGGGTATCTCCACAGGCGCTGAGAATACCGTTGCCGCAGTTATAGATTCCCATGGCAGGCATGCCCAGGGCGTAAATCTTGAGATAGGTCACAGCGCCGTCCATGAGCTCGTCTTTGGTGCCCAGAAGCTTCAGCATAGGCGTGGCAAAGAACAGACAAGCCAGGCAGACCAGCAATCCCAGCAGCGTACAGATAATCACCGAGGTATGGATGGTGTTTGAAATGGCTTCCCGATCCCCAACACCAAGCTCATGCGCCGTCCGGACATTGACGCCGCTGCCCATACCCAGGAGAAAGCCCGTAAACAGGCTGACCAAAAGGGTGGTGGAGCCCACGGAGCCCAGAGCCTGATAGCCGGCGAATTTTCCCGCGATGGCAACGTCGCTGAGGTTGAACAGTACCTCAAGAATCTGAGAGAACATCAGCGGAATGCTGAAAAAGAAAATATTTTTCCAAAGAGAACCGCTTGTCATGTGAATGGTGCGGGTGTTTGACATCATAAAAATGGCATCTCCTTTGCTGCCTTGCTTGGAACTTTGCTGCCATAGTATAGCACGGGGGCAAGTGGGCTTACAATCCGCAGATTCAACAGATGTGAAGGGGAAAAAGGGGAACTGTGTCTGCAAAATGTGGAATCACCAATCAAATGCTGGGAGGCAGGTAAACGCAGCTGGTATGGATTTTTCGGCTGATGGCGGTATAATGAAGGGGAAGAAGCTTCTTACATCTATAGACAGGAGGCAAAACACTTTGGAGCATTTATCGGAAAACCTGAAACGGCTGCGTGTGGCGAAAAAGCTCACCCAGGAGCAGGCGGCAGAGGCCCTGAACGTCAGCACCCAGACCATTTCCCGATGGGAGTGCGGCACCACGTTGCCGGATGTGACCAAACTGCCGGAGCTGGCGCATTTCTACTGCGTGACCATTGACGATTTATTCAAAGAGACAGCGGTGGGCTACGAAAACTATTCCCAGCGGCTGGCGGCGATTTTTGAAGCGGATCGTACCACCGAGAACTTTATGCGGGTGGAGCAGGAATTTTGTCGAATGCTGTCCCATGAGGGCGGAAGTCTGGACGATATGCGTACCTTTGGCGTTATGTATCAGTTTATGATGTGCAGCTGCCGGGACAATGCACTATATTGGTTTGACCGGACCATCCGGGAAAGCCGAAACGTAGACCTGGAGATGTACCGCCGCACCCGACAGCAAAAGCTCAGACTGCAAATGCTTCTGGGAAAAGCGGAGGAGATGGTGGAGCAGCAAAAACAGGAGCTAGTGGAATGCCCGGAGCAGGCGGATGCCTGGGTGCTGCTGGTGGTTGCGGATATGTATGCCCAGCACTATGAGGAAGCCTATGACCTGGTGCAGCGAGCCATGGAACGATTTCCGGAAGAGTGGGAGCTGTCCATCCATGCCTGCAATATTGCCCGACATTTGGGGAAGTATCCCGAGGCCGTTTCCTATGCCGACCGCGCCATTGCCATGCGCCCGGCGTATGTGGACGGAATGTATGAAAAAGCCTGGTGCTATGAGAAAATGGGAAAGAACCGGGAGGCCGGACGATTGTATCTGGAGATCGCCGAGGCCCTAAAGCGCGACGGCTTTGAAGTGGAAGCGGAAACAGAGCTTCGAACCGCAAGAAAGCTACTGGAGCGGGCGGAAGCATAAAAATAACCTCCTAAGGTGACCCAAGGGCGTTCCAAGGTCACGTTAGGAGGTTTCTGTGTCATGGTTTAGACTTGCTTCAGGCAGCGGTCAAAGAAATCCGCAAACGTGCCAAGCAAATCCTCGTCCGTAATGGTTTTCAGTCGGTTGATCTCGTGGGTGGCGGACGCAGGCGGATTGGGACTGCGGAGGACCTTTAATAGCTTGAGCTTCTGGAGGTCTACTGCATGGGGCGTTGTGATGTTATGGTCATGACCGGTGAGGGGGAGAAATGTGAATCGGGGATCGTCGTGGAACCGGCGGTACAGCACCATATAATTCTTCTTATAGGGAAGAATTCGGTCATCGTCACTCTGGGCAATGAGCACCGGGCAGGATTGCCGGGACAGCCCTTTGACGGCGGTCATTCCGGCGAGACGGCCAAAATGGAGCCGCTGATACAGCCGAATCCCCAGCAGTGGCAGCGGGGCAAGGGGGCCATAATGCCGCCGGGTGTAGGGGGCCAGGGCGGAGAGACTGCCATAAAATCCGGCAGCAGAGACAATGCCGCGAATGGGGAAGCGCTCCAGCGCACCAATGCAGTCCGCTGCATAACCGCCCCAGGAATGCCCATAGAGCAGCAGCGGAAGGGCGGAAAGCTCGGGCTGGCTGCAAACATACCGGAGGCAGGATTGGAGATCCAGAATATGCTGGGGCAATCCCAATAGCATGCCGTCGGAAACGCCGGTGCCTGCGCCGTCAAAGCTCAGAACCAGATAGCCCCGGCGGCAGAAATATTCACATTCCGGGAGATAGTCCGCGTGGCTCATGCCATAGCCGTGGAAGAAGACAATCAAGCCTTTTGGGGGCGCATCCGGGTAGGAAAACAGCCAACCCCGCAGAGTTCCGGCAGTCCCGGGGAAGGAGACGGCTTCCCGCTTCCAATTTGGATGAAGCCCGGAAAAGTAGGGGAAGTAGTCGCCGCCGCCCTCAAACCGGCAGTGAAATTGCCGATGGGCCAGAATCAGCCCAGTGATTACAAAAACCAGCGCGATCAGAAGCAGAATCCCAATTACGCACAATAGAATTATCATACAATCACCTAAAAGCTGTGCGCCGCAGTCAAACCACTGCGGCGCACGAAATGTTAATTACTGCCCCAAATGTTAGCCCCACGGCCAGCTGGGGAACCATTTGAGCACATTCAGGCAATACTGCACCGAAACCTCTGCGCCGCTGAGCACCGGGTAGAATAGGATAAACAGGCCTGTGTTCAGTCCGGTGAAGCCGTAAACCAGCTTATCATTCTTGGGGTTCCGGGAAATCAGCTCGTCAAATACATAGCTGATGGCGATGGTCAGAAACAGAATGCAGCCAAAGTAATGATAGGCGAAAGTGGTGCGGGAGATAATGACCCAGGGCAGGAACTGACACAGATATCCGGCCCAAATCAGAATCGCCTGGGGCTTCCGGCGCTTCCAGAAGGCGAACACGGTGGAGATCAGCGCTACCAAGCCGCCCCAGGAAATCAGCGGGGAGTTGAACGCGCCGAATGCGGACTTGGTGCTGCCGCTGTAGTTGAGGTAATAGAGAATCGGGCGCACATCAAACAGCCACTGATACCAGCGAGAGGAGTAGGGGTGGGACTGATTGACGCCGTTATGATAGGTGAGCATATATACCTGGTTGTCCCAGATGATCTTGTAATAATTCTTATCGGTGAGCATGGAAGGCATCTGATAGCCCAGGGCCAGCCCATAGGGAATATAGCTCAGGCAGTAGATGATAACGGGAATCACCACAAAGAAGACTACGGACAGGCCGATGGTACCAAGCAGCTCTTTTCCATAGTGCTCCAGTCCCACGGCACGGTATTTCATAATCACCCGCAGCAGCCACAGCGCTGCCAGCCCAACGCCTGCATAGAGCACCGTCCACTTGCTGGCACAGCCCAAGCCGAAGGACAGGCCGCAGAGAAACAGATCCAGCCAGGTCTTTTTCAGAGAATTGACATAGGGTGCGGCCATCCAGCGCCACATAAACAGGAAGCTCAGGAGAATGAAAAATACGCCGTAGGTGTCGATGGTGGCGATTCGCGTCTGGGTGTAATGCATGAATTCAAAGGCAAACAGCGTGGTGCCGCACATGGCAACCTTGGTTTTGCCAAACATGTTTTTCAGAAGAACATACAGGGGCAGCAGCATCAGCACCCCGAAGAACGTGCCCATAAACCGGTAGCCGAAGGGGGTCATGCCGAAGATGCGGATGCCCAGGGAGATAATGATTTTGCCCAGGGGCGGGTGGGTGATCTCATAGGGGTAAATGTTTTTGATGTGCTCATAGGCGGTGCGCCCGTGATAGATCTCATCAAAATACATGCTGTTATACCAGCTGGGGGCGTCGGGCACGGTGTTTTGCTCGTCCAAAAGCACACTGTCAACGCCGGATACATCCAATAGCCGCCCATTTCCGTCATACAGCGCCAGCTCGCCCAGCTCCATAGGAAGCACCCGGGCCACGATGCGGATATAGCGGGTCTTGACGGTGGTGTCGCCAATGCTGGCATACTGCCACTTAAACAGGTCCGCATAGCTCTGGTGCATGGCGGCGTCGTTAATGGTGCCGCTGTCGTCGGCCTGGGCGGTGGCGTCAATCAGACGGACCCAATTGCTGCCGTTGCCGCTGTAATAAAGGTCATAGTCGCCGGGATATAGCCCGGTGTAGTACATGATGGAGGAAATTTCCTTCTGCTCCCCCAGATCGATGACCACGCTGTCGTTTTCACCCTCAAAGGTATAAAAGCTCTGGGGGTCCTTGGTGCTGCCCAGGCTGGTAAATGCCACAACCGCATAGACAGCCAGGATAACGAGCACCGGCAATAAATCCCGGCGCTCCATGGGATAACTTTTTCCATCCAGAGTAAAATGGGGCTTGTCAAAATTCTGAATCCACTCCAGCGTACCCATGCGCGGCGCCATTTCCCGCTTGTATTTGACAAAGAATACGGCGATCAGCGCCGCAAGAACTACGGGAAAAATGGCAGCGGTGGGGCGAACCTGGGAGAAGTAGTGGATAAAGCCCTCTGCAAAAGCCTGCATCAATGCGCACCTCCAATGCCGGTGATGAAGCAAAATGGTATCATAATCGGTTTGACGAAAAATAATCTGATTTGTTCCGCTTAGAATCAAACCCTATTTTAGCATTTTTCGGTTCGGTTTTCAATGAGAAGCTGCCGGGAAATATTCGCGGACAAAGTCCACATCCTCTACCTGGAAGCTCTTTCCACGCAGGGACTCCAGAATCCCCGCGTCGGTGGTAAACGAAAACGTCAGGCGGTAGGAATAAAGGGCCTGGAACTTCCGGTCATACTTCGTCTCTGCTTTGCCGTATTTCCCATCGCCAAGAAGCGGATGACCGCTGGCGGCAAACTGGGCGCGAATCTGGTGGGTTCTGCCGGTAATCAGCTCGCATTCCACCAAGCTTAAATCCTTGCGCTTTTGCAGAGTCTTGTATTTGGTAACGCAGGTTTTGGAGCCGGGCTGAGAGGTTTTTGTCACATAGACCCGATTCTTCTTGGCATCCTTAAATAGATAGCCCTTGAGCTCGCCGTTTTCCGGCTTCATCACTCCATGAATGACAGCCAGATAGCGCTTGTCCAGCTCCCGGTCCTTGACCTTTTGGTTCATGATCCGCAGCGCTTCGGCATTTTTGGCGGCGATGACAATGCCGCCGGTGTTCCGGTCAATGCGGTTGCAGAGGGCCGGGGCAAAGGCATGCTCCTGTCGGGGCTTCCATTCGCCCTTGGCATAGAGATAGGCCTGGATGTGGTCAATGAGGGTGCG
The DNA here is from genome assembly GCA_963650135.1 of Barnesiella intestinihominis. Classification (GTDB taxonomy): domain Bacteria; phylum Bacillota; class Clostridia; order Oscillospirales; family Oscillospiraceae; genus HGM13006. The sequence goes on from CAVJLG010000051.1 coordinate 71,682, forward strand.
GCCATATTCCGCGCCGTCGTGGGGATGGACCGCCATGCCGGGCTTTTTATCCACCAGAAGGATGTTTTCGTCCTCATATACAATATTTAATTTCGGAGTGGCCACGGTGAGATAGGCATTTTCCTCTTTTGGCGTGTCGAAGAACTCGTCATTGACATACATTTCTACCAGATCCCCAGCCACCAGGCGGGTATCCCGCTGGGCCCGCTGGCCGTTGACCTTGATGCGCTTGAGCCGAATATATTTTTGAGAGAGGGAGGCCGGAAGCAGGGGAACGGTTTTTGCAATAAACCGATCCAGCCGCTGCCCGGCGTCGTTTTTGGTAATGGTAAAGGATTTCATAGGGGCCTCCTGAAATGGGCAAGGTAACAGAAATCAGTCTGTTTCAATGGCGTTGGGGTAGATGATTTGCATTCGATCATCGTCAAAGAAGCGGTCCATGACCTGCTGCCACTGATGGCGGGCAGGAACCTGATTGGCGCGCTGGTCATAGCGAATCAGCGCCAGAGAAGAGGTAAGCATATTCACTGCCATAAATACCACCAGACAAAGGGTGATGAGCAGATTGGGCAGGTGGGGGATTTTCGACAGCCACCGGGACAAATGGGGATAGCAGAGCTTGATCCATACCACCGCCGCAATGCCCCAGAAGAAGCAATACAGCAGATTGATGCGTCCGCCCAGGTTAAAGGAAATATCGCTGTAATCCCAGAATACCTTGCCGAAGAAAATCTCGGTGAATACGCTGCAAAGATACTCATAAGCGCCGCCCAGTACGGTGCCAATCAGGAAAATGTGTCGGTCCGGCTTGTCGGCGTCCCGATGGAGCAGGGCGGTGGCCAGGGCAATGGCAAGGCCCCAGACGATGCTGAAGGGGCCCCATACCAGACTGCTGCGGCTCATCCAAACGCCTGCGGTAATCCGGCAGAAGATGGTTTCGGTGATATCGCCCAGCAGGGAACCGATGAAGAACAGCTGAAATAGAAGCAGGAGGGTGCAGCCGGTGTGGCTGGCATCCGTTTTCTCGGCTTCCGCCAGATTATAGGCGCGCTCCATACGGCGTTCTACCCGAGTGAAAATGCCGGTGCCCAGGCGGGTGGTCCAGCTGCGAAGCCCGGACTGCACCTGATCAATTTTCTCGACGTTGGCAGAGGGGGTGCGGTATACATAATTAAAAATAACGTCTGTGGGGGATGTTTTTGCTGCTTTCCGCTCATGATGGACCGTAAGCAGAGAGGTCAGCAGATCCAATAGACTGATACCGCTGAGAATCCACACAGTGAGCTTGCCCAGAAACTTTGGCAGCAGGGCATAGACCACAGTGAGCAGCTCGTTGCCAAAGCATACTGCCAGCGTGCCGAGAACGCCCCATAGAATGGAATAGGGCAGGCATACATAGCCGTCGAAATTCCAGGGCAGGGAGGAATAGTCCCACCAGCGGCGGTGATTCATCCGCTCCAGCAGCTTGCCGGTGAACCATTCAATCATGGTAGCCAGGGCACAGCAGCCCAAGAACAGAAACACGGGGCTGCTTTTCAGCTCTCCCAGGAATACGGTCATAGCCACGGCGGAGATACCATAAATAAAGCATACGGGGCCGGAGAAAAAGCCGCGGTTTGCAAACGTCCGGCGCTTTCCACTGGCGATGGCGGTTTCCGCTGCCCAGCCGAAGAATGAGTAGAGAAACAGCAGCCATAAAAGCTCATATTTGGAGTAGCCCATGGCATGGACCTCCTTTTTCCTTACTTGCACCTATGATACTCGGTGACGTCGGCCCTGTCAATGGCTGGGGAAAGAGATTGTTTTATTTTTCTGATGTTTTCCCTTGACAAGCGGCAGGAAAATCTATATAATAACTTGGTCAGACTATGAAAGGAATATGATCTATGCTCTTAAATCTCGCCTCGATCATTCATACCCCTGGCGGAATTGTTCCTTTCAGCTTCTCCATGGACTTCAGTCAGTCGGAGTTCGGCGGAGCCTATCCGGCCCAAGAACCGGTGCTCGTTTCAGGGCAGGTTCGCAATGAGGCCGGTGTTCTTCTGCTAAGCGCCGAAATGAAGACCACGCTGCACTGCGTCTGTGACCGGTGTGCAACGCCTTTCCTTCGGGACTACAGCCAGAAGGTATCGGCGGTGCTGGTAACGGAGCTGTGCCACGAAGAGAACGAAGACGACTGGACATTTCTGCTTCAGGGTGAAAGCGCTGATCTTGATGATATCATGAACACCGCTTTTGTGTTGAATCTGGATTCCAAAATGCTGTGCAGCTCCGACTGCAAGGGCCTGTGTGCCCGGTGCGGCAAGAACCTCAACGATGGTCCTTGCGGCTGCAAGAAAGAACTCGATCCCCGTTTGGCTGTGTTAGGGCAGCTGTTGAAGGATAAGGAGTAAACCCTGTTGCCTTCGGGCAATTTTTCGACCAAGGAGGTGTCACCAAATGGCCGTACCAAAGTGTAAAGTATCCAAGGCTAGACGCGACAAGCGCCGCAGCAACGTCTGGAAGCTGGAGGTGCCTGGTCTTGCCAAGTGCCCTAAGTGCGGAGAGCCCGTGCTTCCTCACAGAGCTTGCAAGGCTTGCGGATTCTATAAGGGACGCGAGGTCATCGCTGTTAAGGC
>CAVJLG010000052.1:0-3830 GCA_963650135.1 Barnesiella intestinihominis
TATCATCTGAGTGATTTTCGGTTTCAGCCATGACCGGGAACCATTGTAATTACTGCGTTTCTTCAGTTTTGCTCATGGCTGTCACATAAAATATAGGAGGTTACAATCATGGCTATTACCGCAAGTGATGTTAAAAAGCTCCGTGAGATGACCAACGTTGGCATGATGGACTGCAAAAAGGCCCTCATGGCTTGCGATGGCGATATGGACGCAGCAATTGACTACCTTCGTGAGAAGGGCCTGGCAAAGGCTGCTAAGAAGGCTGACCGCGTTGCCGCTGAGGGCATGGCTTATGCCGATGTCTTCAATGGTGTGGGCGTTGTCATCGAGGTGAACTGCGAGACTGACTTCGCAGCTGGCACCGACGTATTCAAGAACACTGTTAAGGCTCTGGCTGAGGCTGTTGCTGTCAACGATCCCGCTGATGTAGACGCACTGAAGGCTTGCAAGTATCCCGGCACCGACCTGACCGTTACCGAGGTAATGCAGGATCGCGTTATGTCCATCGGTGAGAACCTGCAGATCCGCCGTTTTGCCCGCTTCCCCGAGAACACCAGCGTTTGCTATGTGCATGCCGGTGGTTCCCACGGCGTTCTGGTCAACCTCGCTGTTGAGGGCGACATCGACGTGACTGAGGTCGGCAAGAACGTTTGCATGCAGATCGCTGCTATGAACCCCAGCTACTGGGATAAGGCAAATGTGCCTCAGAGCGTCATCGATCATGAGCTCACCGTTCAGATCGAGCTGATGAACAACGATCCTAAGACCGCCAACAAGCCCGCCCAGGTGAAGGAGAAGATCGCCGCTGGTAAGATCAACGCCTTCTACAAGGATAACTGCCTGATGCAGCAGGAGTTTGTACGCTCCGACCTGTTTAAGGGCGATGTGGCTGGCTACATTGCTGACGCTGGCAAGAAGCTGGGCGGCTCCATCAAGTTTGTGGACGCTGTACACTTTGTCAGAGGCGAAGGCATTGAGAAGGAAGAGTCCAACCTGGCTGCCGAGGTTGCAGCCGCTCTGAAGGGCTAATTCTTAGAATATTGGGAACCGTCAGGCGAAACTGGCGGTTCCTTTTTCTCTGCGTATTTCCTGTTGCAAAACAGGGAAGAATGGGATATAATATTTCCGATCATCAACAAAATTTCTGGAGGTTTATCATGGCTAAGATCACCAAAGATACCATCATCGGCAACGTTCTGGATATCGCTCCCGAGGCGGCTCCTATGTTCCTGTCCATCGGCATGCACTGCCTGGGCTGCCCTTCTTCCCGCGGCGAAACGGTGGAAGAGGCATGCATGGTCCATGGCGTAGATGCTGACGAGTTCCTGGATGCACTCAATGCATTCCTGGGCGAGTCTGCGGAATAAGATCAGATGCCCGGCGGATTGCTTCTGCCGGGCGTTTTCTTTGGAGGAAACATGAAACTATCCAATCGACTTTATGCCTGCGCCGGTTTGGTCCGTCCCGGCAGCTGCGCGGCGGATATTGGCACCGATCACGGCTATTTGCCCATTTATCTGGTCACCCACGGGATTTGCAGTCGGGTGATTGCCAGCGATTTAAGGCCGATGCCATTGCAGGCGGCCAAAGATAATGCTGCCCAGGCCGGCGTGGAGGAAAAAATCACCTTCTGTCTGTCCGATGGATTGCGCAGCGTGCCGCTGGAGGGCATTGATACGGTGCTTTGCGCCGGAATGGGCGGAGATACCATCCAGAGCATTTTGCTGGGAACGCCGGAGATCTGGCGCGCTGGGGTACAGTTTATCTTACAGCCTCAGGCAGCGGTACCGGAACTCCGGGGATTTTTGTCGGAGCACGGCTTTCGGATTCAGCGGGAGATTTTTGCCCAGGACGGGAAATTTATTTATACCGTCATGGAGGTTTCATATGGGGATGGCGCGCCAATTTCTGAGGCGCAGCGGTACATCCCCCAAGGGGCTGTAGACCGCAGAGATTCGCTGTATCAGGCGTATATGGAGCGGATTCGCAGCAGCCTTCGAAAAACCGTTGACGGGCTACAGCATGCCACGGAGCCTGACGCGGGACGGCTTACCTATTATCGCACGGCGCTTCATGCCGTGGAAGAATTGGAGGAGCAACATGCAGACCATACATGATGTTTTGGAGTACCTCTGGACCATTGCGCCGGAAGAGGGGAAGGAATCCTGGGACAACGTGGGGCATCTGGTGGGCCGCCGGAATGCGGAGGTCAATCATATCCTGGTAAGCCTGGATATTACCATGCCGGTGATTCATGAGGCCATCGAAAAAGGTGCTCAGCTGATCGTGTCCCACCATCCGTTGATTTGGGATACCTACAAGCATGTGACGGATAGCGTTTTTCAGCAAGATAAGGTGTTGACTCTGGCGGAGCATAGAATCGGCGCAATCTGCATGCATACCAACCTGGACGAGGCGGAGGATGGAGTGGACGACACCCTGGCAGAAACCCTTGGGTTGATGCCGGAGGGGCATCTGGCCGAGGGAACCATTGGCTATGTGAGCACGCTGCCGGAGCCCATGGAATTGCAGGACTTTTTGCGCGTGGTAAAGGAAAAGCTCCATGCAAATGGTCTGCGGTATTGTGACGGCGGGCGACCGGTCCATCGGATTGCCACGGGCTGCGGCTCCTGCGGGGAGTATCTTGCAGATGCGGTAAAGGCAGGCTGCGATACGTTCATTACCGGCGACGTGAAGTACAGCGTGATGATCGATGCGCTGGGGCGGGGAATCAATCTCATTGACGCGGGGCACTATCCCACGGAGAATCCCATTGTGGCAAAGCTCCAGCGGAAGCTTCAGGCGCAGTTCCCGGAGATTCGGGTGGAGGTTGCCGAGCATATCGCGCAGCCGGATCAGTTTTTTATCTGATTCCTGCGAATTTTTGAAAAAACCTTGTGATAGCAAGGAAAATGTGATAAAATAAGAAGGTTCTTTATATCAATTATTCTCGAAGGGATTGAAACATATGTCAGGACATTCCAAGTGGCATAACATTCAGAAAACCAAGGGTGCGGCCGATGCAAAGCGGTCTGCGGCGTTCACCAAGATTGCCCGTGAAATGATCGTAGCGGTCAAAGAGGGCGGCAGCGGCGATCCTGCCAACAACTCCCGCCTGGCGGCTGTTATTGTCAAGGCAAGAGCGGCCAACATGCCCAACGACAACATTAAACGCACCATCGAAAAGGCAGTTGGCTCCGGCAATGCCGATAACTACGAGTCCATCACCTATGAGGGCTACGGTCCCAGCGGTGTTGCTGTGATCGTTGACACCATGACCGACAGCCGCAACCGTACCGCTTCCAACGTCCGCCATTATTTCGATAAGTTCGGCGGTAACCTGGGCGCTTCCGGCTGCGTCAGCTGGAGCTTTGATAAGAAGGGCGTTATTGTCATTGAGGACGAGGACGAAGAGCTGGACGAGGATCAGGTGATGATGGACGCCCTGGACGCCGGCGCTGCGGACTTCCAGAAGGATGAGGACGTGTATGTCATCTACACCGATCCCGATGACTTCAATGCTGTAACCTCTGCGCTTCAGGACAAGTATACCTTTGCTTCTGCCCAGATCGAGATGGTTCCCCAGAACTATCAGACCCTGGAGAAGGAAGAGGATATCAAGAATATGCAGAAAATGCTGGATGCGATGGAAGACGACGACGATATTCAGAACGTTTACCATAACTGGCAGGAGTAATAATTTCTATTACGTTAATTAGAAGTCTCTGTTGAATGACAGATTCATATTGAAAGCCGGCCTTTTATAAGGCCGGCTCAGCGTGTCAAAAAAGCTCTCGCCAAGTGCGGGAGCTTTCTGTATAATAAAGACA
>CAVJLG010000053.1:0-51346 GCA_963650135.1 Barnesiella intestinihominis
TGTCTTTATTATACAGAAAGCTCCCGCACTTGGCGAGAGCTTTTTTGACACGCTGAGAACCCGCTGCGGATTTCCTCCGCAGCGGGTTTTGTTTGATACGATGAACTTAAATGGAAATTGCAGCGGCAAATGCAGCCCGAACCGCCTTCTGTACATTGGCAGCCTTATCGCAGTCGCCCACGGTATAGACCCGGTAAGCAGGATCATACAGCGCCAGAGCATCCGCCTGACGAGGCCGCATGCCTGCCGCCATGACCACGCTGCCGCAGGGCAGCAGCTGCTCGTTGCCGTCAGCATCCTGATAGGCAACGCCGGCAGAAGTAATGCCGGTGCAGCGCCCGCCAGTGACCGTCTTCAGGTTTTCGTGGTAGCCCATATTCCGGGTCAGCCGGTTCCGGTAGGAGGCGGAAGCGTCCACCAGAATCTTCTCCTGCATCTCCAATACCGTCACATCATGGCCCTGCTCCACCAGATGTAGCGCCGTTTCGCAGCCCACCTGGCCGCCGCCAATGACCACTACGGACTTGTCCAGATCCTTCTCATTGCCATAGACATAGGGCGCCGGAACCGCCATCTCTGCCCCGGGAATGGGCAGAATCAGCGGGGATGCACCTACCGCCACGATCACCGCGTCGAAGCTCCCCTTTACCAGCATCTCTCTGGTGGCCTTGACCCCAAGGGCCACCTCCACCGGGGATTTGCCCAGCTGATAAATCAGGAAATCCTTATACTTCGCCAGAGAATGCTTAAACTGGGCATAATCCGCAAAGTTCAGCTGGCCGCCCAGCGTTTCCTTCTCTTCAAACAGCGTCACATGATGACCCCGGTTTGCCGCAGTCAGAGCTGCCTGCATTCCGGCAGGGCCGCCGCCAACCACTGCAACCTTTTTGATTGCCTTGGGCGGCTGATCCAGCTTCTCCATCTCATGTTCAATGCCCATCAAGGGGTTGACGGTACATACAAAGGTGATGCCGTCGATGCAGGCAGAGTCATGGCAGCGCATACACTTGACACAGGGCACAACATCCTCGCCCCGGCCCTCATAGGCCTTGGTGCCCAAATTCGGGTCAGCCAGCCAGCCGCGGGCCATGGAAATCAGGTCTGCCTTGCCGGAAGCAATGGCGTCCTCCATCTCGTCCAGGTCCTGATAGCCGCCGATGGTCAATACAGGAATCTTTGCGCCGCTTTCCTTGATTTTCTGGGCCATCCACAGGTTGGGGGTGTCGGGCTCAAAGCTCATGCAGTGGGCCTGCCAGCCGGTTGCCGCATGGACATGGAGGATGTCCGCATGATTCTCCACCAGCTTTGCCATCTCGCAGGCATCGTCGATGGTAAAGCCAGCCCCCTCAGGCAGCTCGCCAGACATCCGGAGCTCAATCAGGAAGTCCTTTCCTGCCGCTTGGTGAATGGCGTCGCAGCACTCGTTCAGGAAGCGCAGGCGGTTCTCCAGGCTCTGGGGGCCGTATTCGTCCTCCCGCTTGTTGGTGCGCAGGCTCAGGAAGCCGCCAAACAGGCCCATGTCATAGGCCATATGGAGCATGCACATGTCATAGCCTATGCGCTTTAGAATTTTCACCTGATCCTGAAGGTTCTTTTTGATTTCCTCCAGCATGTCCTTTGTCAGCTCCTTGGTGGGCTGACCGGGCACCATGCCGGGACCAGGCACCATCAGGCCGCCGGAAACATAATAGCCAGGCTCGCGGGTGGCTGCCTGAATCTCCATGGACACCTTTGCCCCATAGAAATGGATGGCATCTGCCAGCTGGGCCAGATAATGCTGGCTGTGGCCGATATACAGGTCATAGGCCAGGTGATCCTTGTCCGGCGTTACCGGATAGGCCCCGGTGCCGGAGCAGGTGACCACCGCCGCGCCACCCTTTGCCTTATTGGCATAGTGGGTAATAATGGCCTCAGTGGGGTACAGCTCGCCGCCCTGGAGGGCATGGAGCCCCATGGGTGCGGTGAACATCCGGTTCCGGAATACAACGTTCCCTACCTGAAAGGGAGAAAGAAGATGCGCATAACGACTTTCCATGTAGGACACTCCCATCTTTCATTTTCATAGTTTGATAGCTTAATTATACCATAGTCAGTCTGGGAAACAACGGGAAGAATGGAGCGTATCCTCCCATATGTGTGGTTTTCGTGAAGTGCAGCCAATGGATTTCCGGTTGACAGGAAACCGATTTCGTCCTATGATAGCCATGAAACAAGATGATTCACCTTTGGAGGTTACTATGAAAAATCTGATTCTGCTGGAAGGCGGCTCCTACCGGGGCATTTATACCTCTGGCGTGCTGGATGTATTCATGGAGCATGATATATATCCGGACTGTGTCATGGGCGTTTCCGCCGGTGCCCTCAACGGCCTGGGCTATGTGGCGCAGCAGCCGGGCCGCTGCCGGGATATCGTTCTGTCCTACGGCATGGACCCCCGCTATGTGGGCACCAAGGCCCTGAGAAAAGAGCATAATCTGGTGGGCTTTGACTTTATTCTGCGGGATTTGCAGCATATTCTCCCCTTCGACGCCGAGTCCTTTTCCGATCCGGCCCGGAAGTTCTATGTAGGCGTGACCAATTGCCGCACCGGTGCGCCGGAGTTCATTGACCGGGACCAGTGCCCGGATTTCCTCACCGCAGTTGCCGCCTCCTGTTCCATGCCCTATCTGTGCCGCAAGGTCAAGCTGGGCGGAGAATACTATCTGGATGGCGGCGCATCCTCCCGGCTGGGGCTGGAGTTTTGGGATCAGCATCCGGAATATGACCGGGCGGTGGTACTGCTGACCCGGCGGCTGAGCTACCGGAAGAAAAAGCCCTCCGGCTTGATGCGGAATCTGGGCAATCGGCTCTACCACGACTATCCCCTGCTGCTGGACAAGCTCCAGCACGAAGATGAAGTTTATGCCGCTGAGCGGGAGCATCTCGCCAAGCTGGCCCAGTCGGACCGGGTACTGGTATTGCAGCCGCAGACTGAGCTGAACATTGGCCGTCTGGAACGGGATCTTGATAATCTGAAGGTGGGCTACGAAACCGGTCAGCGGGACGGCGAGCGGTTCTGGCAGGCCGTAAAGGCGCACTGGGCCATCACCCCGGAGCGTGCCGCCGAGGATTCTGTAAATCGCTAACGCAACAAGAGCGCATTGCAACGCAAAAATTGCAATGCGCTCTTCATTTATTTCCCGGAAGACAGTGTAAACATTCGCCGCACCAGCGGAATCTTCTTGCAAACCCATACAATGCCCCAGGTAACGGCCAGAACCCCCACCGCTATCATTGGGAACAGCACTGTGGTTTCCATCATCGTAGGGAACAGCTGCCGGAGCAGTTCCAGCACCAGCCAATGGAGAATGTAGACGCCCAGCGAGCATTCCGCCAGTGACGCCGCAATTTTCCCCATTTTCTCCCCAGGCTGCCAATCCCGAATCATCAGGAACAGCACCCCGGAAATGCCCATCACAAAAACGCTGCTATAGTTATAATACACATGGTTGTAGGTCACCAGTCCCACCCGACTCCGGGCCATGGACGTGAAAAACAGGCACACCATGCACAGCGGAATCACCAAAATCAGCTTCCACTTTTTCTGAAGCCACTGATTTCCATGGGTCATCAGCCAATCCCCCAGTGCATAATACACCAGGCTATACCAATAATACACCCCAAAGAAATTCGAATACCAGAAAAAGCGCCGATCCCAGTTCCGTCCGTCCAGCTTGCCCAGGCCCCAACGGAGGAGATATTCCCCGTCGTTGAGCAACACATTGCCAAAGGTCAAAACCGCCATTAAAATCATCAGATACCGATACACCTTCGGCGCCTGGAATTTCAGTGCGCCCATCACCGGAGTAAACAGGCACACAAACAAAAAGCAGGGCAGAAACCACAGATGCTGAATATAGCCGACCCGCAGTTCCCAGGCAATGGCGAAAAACTCACGCCACCCGGTCCATTCCCGGCGAATCAGCAGCATACCGGTCAGAGCCACGAACACCCAGATCACGGTAATAACCAAAAGGTGCAGGCACCGGCGGCAATTTTTCTTCAAATCCACCGGATTTCTCAGCGCCAACGCACCGCTCACCATAAAAAACAGCGGCACACAGCAGCCCAGAAACGTCTCCAGGAAATACCGAAGATATCCCGCCGCAGTGGGTGCATCTACCACATCCGGCATATGCGGAAAGACCACATGATAGAGAATCACCAGGTACATGCCCAGCACTTTCATTCCGTCCAGTCCATGCTGGCGTTTGCTCTGCGCCATAGCGGCCCCTCCTTTTCTCGTTGTACAATAAACCTGCACTTGCCGATCTGTGCGATATTGCATTTATCCTATCATGGCTTTCCTGCAAAATCAACCATGCGCCCTGCCGCTTCGACTGGTTTTTCCAGTCATATACACGAGAAACGAACGCATTTTTTGTGCAAGTAGTCAATTATTACGGAATTGTTATTTGTTTTCTTGACAGATTACACAGCAAATGCTATACTGAGTTACGAAATGTGAAAGTTTCATGAAGAATATTACGATAGTATAACGTGCAGCATGTTCCTTGCCCGTTCCACCGGCGAATGCTGGTTTACCTTCTTTCTTTCACCCCTTCGCGTTGGGGTTGGACTCCCCCGGCGCGGCAAAAAGCCTCCCTCTGACCAGGGGAGGTTTTTTGTATTTTATTTGCCCAATATTCAAAAATGCCCGAACGAAAACCGTCCGGGCACTTTCTTATGGATGATCGATTGGATTATCGATTTTTCAGAACGGCAACGCATTCCCGGTCTGCCACCCGGAACACCAGATAGCCTGCCACGAATACAATCACCAGTGCGCCAACACCCATGGACTGGCTGCCGGACACCTGGGTTACCACCGAAATCAGAGTCGTACCCATAAATGCCGCGCCCTTGCCGCAGATATCGAACAGGCCGAAATACTCGCCGGACTTCTCCGGGGGAATAATTTTGCCGAAATAGGACCGAGACAGCGCCTGAACACCGCCCTGGAACATGCCCACCAGCACGGCCAGTACCCAGAACTGCCACTGCGCCGCCAGGAAGACCGCAAAAATTGTAATGCCGGTATAGGCGATGATGCATACTTTAATCAAAAGGCCGGTATCATACTTAGAGGCCAGCCGACCGAACAGAATCGCAAAGGGGAACGCCACAAACTGCGTCAGCAGCAGCGCCAGCAACAGTCCGGTAGTATCAAGGCCCACTGCGGTGCCATAGGCCACTGCCATGTCGATGATGGTGTAAACGCCATCGATAAACAGGAAGAACGCCACCAGGAACAGGAAGATGTGCTTTTCCTTGCGGATATTCCGGAAGGTATGGGCCAGCTGTCCAAAGCTCTGACGGAAGGGGTTGCCCACCGCCTCCACATAGCGGGTCTGATGATAGGTCTTCAGCAGCGGAATCGTCAGCACCAGCCACCAGGCTGCGGTAATGATAAATGCAATGGTCATGGCGGCGGACTGGGTGAGCCCCAGCTTGTCGCTCATCAGCACAATCACCAGGCAGGCAATAAACGGGATGCAGGAGCCGATATAGCCAAAGGCATAGCCCTGGGAGGATACGTTATCCATGCGCTCCTCGCTGGTGGTTTCCGGCAGCATAGCGTCGTAAAATACCAGCGACGAGGAATAGCACACCTTCGAGAACACAAAGATCACCAGGAACGAAATCCAGCTCCAGGCAAAGCCCAATACGGCACAGGATATCACGCCCAGAATCAGCGCCACGGTGAAAATCGGCTTTTTATAATTTTTCCGGTCTGCCAGGGTACCGAATACCGGCCCAATGATGGCCGTGAGCAGGGTTGCAATGGACCCCGCATAGCCCCAGTATGCCAGATAGTCGGTAGAGGATACGCCCTCCGCTGACGCCAGGGCATTGAAATAGATGGGAATCAAGGTGGATACCAGCATGGTGAAGGCGGAGTTGCCCACATCATACAGAATCCAGGATTTTTCCCGTTTGTTCAGCTTGAATTTACTCATTTTCTCTCTCCTTCTTACTCCATCGGATTATTCCGCGCCAAAGGTGTGATAGAAGCCCAACCCCAGAGGACTGCCGTCCCGGATATAGGCAAACAGCTCCTTTCGAAGGGTTTCTATCAGCTTCAGTGCATCCTGGTAGTGCTCCCAAAGGATCTTATCGCTGTCCCAGCACTTGGGATTCTGCCGCAGGGGAATCAGCATATCCCCGGTGGAGGCATGTCCCACCGCCTTGAGGCCCGCCAGAATGGCCTTGCGCTTGGGTCCCGGCGGCGCAATGAGTCCGTTGAGATAGAACACCATGGATTTCTCCGTATGGAAAATATCTTTTGCAGTCAGCGGCGGATAAAAGTCCGCAATGACCAGCGCGCTGCCAAGGGAGGGAATCAGATGCTTTGTCACCTTGTGGCGCAGCGGGTCCAGGCCGTCCTTCTCCATGAGATAGCGGTCAAAGGAGGACTCGATCTCTGAGTGGCTGGCGCCGGTCTGCTCCTTTTCCGCCACATAGGGGTGGCACTCCCGATCCAGGGCAAAGTGGCACAGCACGCCCAGCAGATAGCTCAGCGCCGCCTCTTTCTGTGTGGAAGCCTTCAGGGCCTTTACCGCCTGGGCAAAGAAGTCCGCGCCGGTGCGCTCATGGCTGGCATAGCCAATGGCATTGATTCGGGTGGAAGAAAAGGGTTTATCGTAAAACAGGAGGTCCGGGCCGTGTACGCCAAAATCATAGAGCTGGCGGTGTTTTTCCACAATCTCGCGGATATCCGTCGGCATCGCAGCCAATACGTCGCAGCCAAACCGGTAATGTGCATAAGTAGTCGGCATATAAAACAGCTCCTTTCGTTCAGGCAGCACCGTATCATAGCGGGTGCCTGCCCTTAAACTGTATCACAGATATTGTAGAATAGCAATGTAAAATCCGCATTCTGCAATTTGTAGAGATTTCGAAAAGTTTTTGGTGTTTCCTATTGACATGGTGGGAAAGCTATGGTAGAATGTGCTTACAGTTAGTAATTGCTAACTACATTTTTTACATACGAATTAGTTATCTCTAACTATAGAAAGGAATCCCACTATGAGCGTTGTTATTATCGGCGGCAATGAATGTATGGTTTGCCGCTACCAGGAAATATGCAAAAAAAACGGCTATAAGGCAAAGGTCTTTGCCAAGGAAAACGGCCCCATGAAGAAAAAGATCGGTTCTCCCGACCTGATGATTCTGTTCACCGGCACCGTTTCCCACAAGATGATGATTTGTGCGACCCAGGAGGCCAAGAAAAACGGCGTTCCTGTGCTGCATGTGCATTCCTCCAGCGCCTCTGCGTTGCAGCAGGCCCTGGAATCCAGATGCGCTGGATAATCCATTCTTTCGCCCGTTTCGGGTATCCCGGACACCCCCGGGTAATTCCTCCCGCGATGTCCCTGCTCTCAGGGGCATCGCTTTTTTATGCAGCAAAGGCTGGCGCGGAATTTCAAAATGCCGCACCAGCCTTTCTTTTATCTTTTTGCTTCTCGTTCTTTGATTGTCAGTTTTCCATCCTTCAAGAAGCTCCACACAATGAGTATCATAACAATCCCGATGGGGAACGCTGCGATAATACTCACCGTCTGCAAGCTGTTCATGGAGCTCTCCGCAAAAATCAGCGCAATGGGCAGCAGGATCAGCAGAATGCACCACATCAGCTGAATGAGCTTATGGGGCATCTCGTTCTCCCCCAGCCGGTGATAGCTGTAGCAGGAGGCCGTCAGCGCAATGGAGTCAAAGGACGTGGCATAGAACGCAATCATGGTCAGCAGCAGCACCACCATCACCAGCTTGGCGCAGGGCATCGTCTCAATAATTACGACAATCAGACCATACGCATCGCCGCTTTCCAGATAAGAGGCCACAAAATCCATGGCGCCGGTCACCTGGAGATGCATGGAGTAGTTGCCCAGGATGATGAAGCTCATAATGGTAGAACCAACGCCGAACACATAGCCGCCCAGAATGGTCTGCCGAACCGTACGCCCTCTGGAAATGCTGCCGATGAAGAAGGGCGCTGCAACACACCACACCATCCAATACGCCCAGTAGTAAATGGTCCAGTTCTGGGGGAAATAGGAGGTCCGCAGGGGGTCCGTATAGGTCGCCAGCGGGATAAAGTTCCCGATCATGGTGCCCAGGGAGGTCAGTCCCGTTTCAATGATGTACTTCGAGGAGCCCGTAAACAGCAGCACATAGGCCAGAATGCCAAAGAACAGATAAATGCACGCCTTAGCCAGCAGGCTGATACCGGAAAAGCCCCGGAGCAGGAACGCGGTATAAATCACACAGGTAATTACCAGAATGACGATGGTCACGACCGTCTGGTTCAGGTTCACCCCAAACAGTGCGTTAATCACGCTGGCCATTAAGGGCGTTGCCACAGAGAATGTGGTTGCCGTACCTGCCAGCAGCGCAAATACTGCCAAAAGGTCAATCAGCCGTCCTGCCAGTCCGTCGGTGTGCTTGCCCAGCACCGGACGGCACGCCTCGGAATATTTCTGACGGTTGACGCCGCGCACATGAAGCATATAGCCAAATGCCGCCGCCAACACCAGATAAAACGCCCAGGGCACCAGACTCCAATGGAAAATGGGGAATACCCCCGCCCATTCCTGAATGCTGCCCATCTCCGCCAAATGGGGATCTACCGCATACATCACCCACTCCGAAAAGGAATAGAACAGAATGTCTGCCGCAAGTCCGGCGGTGAACATCATGGAGCCCCAGGCAAAGAAAGAATACTTGGGCTTCTCATCGGGCTTTCCCAGCACAATATTGCCGTACTTCGATGCAGCAATATAGAGGGAGATAATCAGCATACCCAGGCCAATGACCAGATAATATACGCCAAAGGTGTCTCCAAAGAAGAACCGCACCTGGCTCAGCACAGCGCCCGCCTGTTCCGGCCAGATCATAAAGACCACACACAGCCCTACAATCAGCAGCAGCGGCACCAGCGTAATCATCCAATCAATTCGTTTCGTTTCCGAGGTGGTATTTTTCATTCGTCAGCCTCCTGTTCTAGCGGTAGGTTGGATCTATCGCACGGAGTTCCTCCAGGCTGTCGATCTCCCGAAGGCTCTCTTCCGAGATGGGCCGAATGCCCAGCTGATAGTCCTCCGGATGACAGAACAGCGCCACATCATCCCAGTAAATGCCCGCATTCTTCTTGTCTGCATACTCCTCTTCCAGATGCCTGCGGAGGCGATTGCCGTCCTCTTTCGACCAGAAGGATACACTATGGAGCTCCCATCCCTTTTCACCGCCGGTTCGACTGCACCCGGTTACCACATCGTCGGTCAACGACAGCACCCATTCCTCCGTGGGGCCGTCCCGCCAAATGCAGCAGTAGCCGGAGCGTTCAAATGTGGGATTCAGGATTTCAGGGTCCCGAACCAACTGGTCGCCGTCCAGGATCACCACATCCTCCAAGTGCTCCCGGGCATAGTAGAGCGAGGAAATGTTATTGCAGGTCAGGTAGTCCGGATTTTCAATGAGCGTTAGCCCCGGATTTTCCACCGGAAGGGACGCAAACGCCTCTTTCAAATGTCCCACCACCACATAAATCTCCCAAATGCCGTTTTGATGAAGGGCGTCGAGAATGGTGTCGATCATCCGGTGCCCCCGTACCTGTACCAGGGGCTTGGGAACGGTATCCGTAATAGGGCGCATACGGTTGCCCAGCCCGGCCGCCATAATAATCGCCCGTTTTGCTTGATTCAAGGTTTAGATTCCTCCATTGCGCTTTTTCATCAATTCCTGAAACAACGCCGAATACTCCGCAGCATACCGGTACTGCATCAGTGCATAGCCGCCGAAGTCAACCCCCAGCTCCTTTTTATACTCGCACCAGTTGCTCCAGAGCAGCCCACCCAGGGCCACATAGCAGTAGATTTTCAGCCGGGTATCCGCATCACACCCGTCTGCAAAGTACCAATCCATCAGCTGATCGATCATGGTCCTGTCATAGCCCGCATAAATGGCAAACATGGCAATGTCCAAATGAGGATCGTTCATACCTGCATACTCCCAATCGATGAGATGCAGCGTCTCTTTTCCATTCTCCTGTACAAACAGGAAGTTATCCGGCACAGCGTCCACATGCGTCAGGACGCACTTCCGGTCCAGGCTGTTCAAAAACGGGCGCATGGCAAAACAGCGCAGCCGCACCTCGTCATAATCCGGGTACACAGAGGTGCCCATCAGGCTTTCATAGAAATCAATCTCCTGATAGATATCAAAATCATGGGGCACCCTCAGCGCTTTCCCATGGAACTGCCGCAGCAGCGCCATGCACGCCTGCACCTCTTGCGGATTGTTCGGGTCGCAGTTTCTGGTATTCCTCCAGTATTTCGCCAGCTTATAGCCCGTCTCCGGGTCGATGGCAATCACATGGTCCGAAATGGTATCACCGGATAGGGCCCGGTAGTTCTCCGCCTCCTGACGGCGATTGATGAGCTTGTCCGTCCCCTCCCCCGGCACCCGCAGAATATACTGGGTACCGCCGCTTTGAAAGCGGAAGGAGCGGTTGGTCATGCCTGCCGAAGTCGGCTGGACGTCAGTGATCTGTTCTCTCCCCACCCCCAGAGCCTTTTCCAGAAAGGCAATGGCAGTGTCGGTGAGAAATCGCTTTTCATGACAAGCTTCCATAACGGATCAGTCCTTCTTGTCGTCATTCATGGGGTCAACCACATCGTCCATGGGATTGAACTCGCCGCCAATTTCCTCCTTCACGTCGGAAGCCGTAGTGTCTTTCTTTTTGCCAAGGTTCTGGAAGAACAGCTTAATCTTCCGGCGGAAAATAGCCAGCGCTGCGCCGCCCGCAATGAACAGGCCGGCAATCATGGACACCACATAGGTCACAGTGCCGGGGTCCAGATAGGCAAAAGCAGGTGCGCTCATAAGCAGTGCGGTAAAAAATCCAAAATAGGTATAGCTCAGCAGTTTCTTTGCGTTTTTCATAGTAATTGTTCCTCCTAAAATTATGCCTGTGTCTTACGGCTGCCCAGACGCTTTACGATATATCGTCCGGCTGCCTCGGCGCCATGGCCAAGATTGTAGATTTCTTTTTCCTTGACGGCCTGAATCGTCTCCCGGAACTCCTCGGGGCGGGACAGCAGATCCCGTGCCACCGCGCCTGCCTGATCCAGCTGGTCAAGCTCCAGCTCGCCGCCCAGCTGACCGCGGATTCGAATATCAAAGGGCACCACGTCGATCTTGTCGTATTCGGGGTTCATGATCTTCATGGGGGTATTGATATAGAGCACCGGTTTCAGGGTGGACAGCGCAAACTCAAAGCCGACATTGGACCAGTCGGTCACCAGCAGGTCCGCGCTGTAGACGGTATCCGTGGAGCTAAAGTCCGTCTGGATGATAAAGTCCTCGCCCAGCTTGTCCTTATACCGACTCTGGAGCCCCTCAATCTTCTCGCCATAGAGCCGCACATACTGGGGATGGGGGCGGATAATCAGCCGAACCCCGGGCTGCAAAAATTGCTCAATCAGCGTATCGATGCAGGAGTCCATAATATTGTCCTTCTGCCAGGAGGGCGCCACCAGAATGGTTTTCTTCTCATGGGGCACCTTGGGGGTATTCTCCCAGGCCTCGGTCATCTCGTCCAGCAGGCCATAGCCCACCTGCACCAGACGGCGGGGCTTGAGATTATAGAGCTGCTCAATGGCCCGGGCTTCCTCCATCTGGTGGGGGCCCACACAGAACAGGGTATCATAGTGATCCAGGGCATGGGTGCGCAGGGTCATGTTATCGGAGCTGACGCCATGGTCAGTATAGATGTACTCGATGTCCTTCCGCACCAGGCTGCGCTTGATGTGATAGGTTTCCAGATCCGGCATGGTCATAATCACCATGTCCGCATCCATCTTCATCATCAGGGTGATAAGCTTCATTTCACCGATGTAATAGGGCTTGATCCGCGGCTCGTTCATGGAGAACACCGCATCCTTAGGGTCAGAGGTAATGTAGTGAATCACAATGTCGGAATGCTTCAGCACATAGTCGATCATACCCGCAAAGTACTTATAGAAGCCGCTGCCCTCGCTGTAAAATACCAGCTGCTTATGCTCTTTATCAGACAGGAACCGGTGATAGTCCTCCTGCTCCTGCTTTTTATAGGGCTCCAGCTCTTTTTTCTTCTGGGCGTCCTTCGCCTTGAGCTCCTCCAGGTCCTTTTTGCTCTCCTCCAGCGCCGCATAGTCGATGTACTTGGAGGGCTTGTAGAGGAAGTTCATAAAATAGAGGTTGGCAATGGCGAACAGGTTACTGGCAATCCAGTACAGGCCCACACCGGCGGGCACCAAATAGGTGAAGTAAGTGGAAAATGCCACCGTAAAGATCGTCACGCCCCAGCGGCTCAGGAAGCCCTGCTCCTTCTGGAGGACGTTGTCTCGGTTCTGGGCCCAGCACAGCAGGAAGGTCGATCCGCAGGACAGCAGGGGCACCAGGGTAATCAGGGAAATATGGAGTACCGGGGGCACCTGAGATAGGTTGATGCCCAGGAACATGGTGTTCAGGCTATTTGCCGCAGCAATGATCCCCGCAATGTCTACCCCGGGGAGCTGACTGGCAAGGCCCATGAAATAATCATAGTTTGCACTGTTGCGCATGGCCTCAATGACCTTGAGCTGTGCGCCGCTGCCCAGTTCATCCACCCCCAGCAGCTGCGCAGTCGCCGCCACAAAGGTCTTGCAGGTGGCCGCGTCAATCCGCAGCAGGTGCTGCATAGGATTGTAGATAACATTGATGAGGCCCAGCACCAGAATGATCTGAATAATCATCGGCACCATGCCCAGCAGCGGGCTATACTTCTCCCGCTTGTACAGGGCGATGGTCTCATCGGAGATGGTGTCCTTATCGCCATAGTGCTGCGCGGTGATCCGGTTGATCTCCGGCTGGAGGCGAATCATCTTAATGGAGTTCTTCTGCACCACCACAGACAGTGGCAGCAGAATAATCTTGCTCAGCAGGGTAAACAGCAGAATCGCAATTCCATAGCTCTTTACCAGCTTATAGCAGAGCCACATCAGCCATCCCAGCGGGATACCAATGCATGTGTTAATCAGTGACATGAACTTACTTCCTCGTTTCTAACTGAGATTATTTCAACGCTTCGGCGGTTTTCTGTCCGAAGCATTTTTCCCGTGTGGATGGTCCGGCTTTCCCGGGCCTTTTTCCTGATGCTTCTCCGGTCTTTCCCATTCCATGTTGCTGTCCGCTTCCCCGGACGATTCCGCCGCTTCCTCCGATACCGCCGGTTCCGGATGTTCTTTGGAATTAAAGTGGTCCGGCAACACATAGCCCTCCGCCGGTTCTACCATGGAAAGCGTCAGGTCATAGGCCGCATTGAGCACCATACGGGTGGCATTGATGCCCGTCTGCCCCTCTATGTCCAGCTGCTGGCCGGGAATATAGGCCGACACCAGTGCATTTTGCATCACCGGAGTCTCCTTCTCTGTGTCAAACCATGGGCCGCCGAACTGCTCCACCATGTGAAGCGGCACTCTTGCGCCATGATCCGACAAAAGCAGGATCACTGCATCCGGGTCCTTTGCCTGAATGCTATCAACGGTCTTCAGGATTACGGAATTGATGTACTGGAGCTGATCGGTATAAAGCGTTGGCTCCTTCCAATACCAGTATTTGCTTTTATCCGGCTGAATACTGCCATCCTTTTGAAACACAAAGGGCGCATGCGGGCACTGGATATAGCTCACCGTCAGCGTTGGCCCGTCAACCTGATCGGCACAATTGACCAGGGCGTCCAGCGCGTTTTCCACCGGACCCACATAATTATCCCGATAGTTCCGGAAAATTTTCTGCTCGATGCGCCATCGGATCGGCGGAATCTGCTGAAACAGGCTGCGCTGGAGTAAATACGACGAAATAGTGTCCTCGTGCTGCCCTCGGGTCAATTCCTTGGCAGGGAAGCGAAGATAGTTCCAATGGTTAATTAGGTTCACCTGATATCCATTGCCCCAAAACAGCTGCACCAATGACGGATTCTCCAAATACTCCCGCCGCACTCGGGCGGTCATGTCGTCATTCACCACATAATTGAGGTTCAGGAGATTGGGCACAATGTCCTCGGTCCAGCAGGACTCTGTATTCCGGCTGGTTTCAGAGACGGAGAAGCCTCGCTGCTTCAGCGCATCATAAAATGCACTGTTGTCAAAGCCGAAATAAGTTTCCAAATTTTCTGTGCCGCCGTACTCATCAAACAGCAGATAATAGAAATTTCTCTGCGTTCCGGAAAAATGCGCCGACCGGATTTCTTCCGGTGCATCCGGAGGCGGCGGTTGGGTCGCTCCGGAAATGAGCTTTGGCGCCGCGATGATTCCGCTGATAAAGCACAGCGCCCCAAAGGTCAGCGCGATAATGCCGCAGCCCGCCGTCATGTTCGGCTGCTTCCACAGCAGCAGAACCATCAGGAACAAAAACAACGCCGCAAGGAGCAGTAATTGATAGCGGTCCCGCAGCCATGGCAGCTTCCCCTTCACCGCCTGAGACACCATGGTAAAATTGATTACCACCAGCATGCTCAGGCAGGTCATAAACGACGCCCGGCTCATGTTTCGGAAGATGATGCCGGTGATCACCAGAATGCCCAACGCCGTCAGCAAGAAAATACCCACAAATAATCGAGTATCGCCCAGCTCTGCCTCCCCGGCATTTTGCGCATAGAGAAACAGGCATGGATACAGGCAGGTGAGCATCACTGCCAACAGTCCCGCGGCCCAACTTTTCAGGTGTCCGCGCAGCCGATTTTTCATGCAGAAGCCTCCTATATTTGGACTCCTTCTGCCACTGCGTCAGCTGTTTTATGATACACGCTGGTCAGAAAGTTTGTCACTCTTCATTGTATCATAAATTCCTGAATTGGCAATCTAAATTTTCACAAATTCCACACATTTCGCCGCACAATATACAAAAATAGCTTATCAATCACCCTCAATGTCCATAGAACCGCCGAAAGGACAGCGCGATTGGCAAGAATCGCGCTGTCCCTATCTCAGTCTTCCAATCTACGCTCCGCCGCCCAGCCATGCCCCGATGCCCAGGCACAAAAGGCACACCACCGTCAGCAGCGCCAGCAGCTTCCATACAAACCGAATCCAGGTGCCATAGGACACGCGGCCAATGGCCAGTGCCCCCATGACCACCGCAGAGGTAGGCGTAATCAGGTTCACAAGCCCCGAAGCCGACTGATAGGCCGTTACCAGCAGTGCCCGGCTTACTCCCGTCATCTCTGCCAGCGGCGCCATAATGGGCATAGACAGGGTTGCCAATCCCGAGGACGATGGAATCAGGAACGACAGCAGCACGAAAATTCCAAAGGACAGGAGAATGAATCCCACGCCCCCGGCCTCCGACAGCGCCTGCTCGCCCCAATATAATATGGTATCGGTGATTTTCCCCTGATTCATAATCACCGTAATGCCCCGGGAAATGCCGATAATGAACGCAACCCCCAATAGATCCGCCGCGCCGGCCACAAATCCACTGACAATCTCCTTCTCTCCCACGCCGCAGAGCATGCCCGTCAGCACCGCCGCCACCCAAAACAGTGCCGACAGCTCCGGAAACCACCAGCCCAGGGTTGGAATCGCCGTCAGTCCCATGTCGGAAAACGGAATCACGCCATAGATCATCACCAGGAACGTCCCGGCAAACAGCCAAAGTGCCAGCTTTTGCGATTTGCTCAAAACCGTCTTCTCCTGGTTTTTCAGCGCAAAGTGTTGGAGATTTTCCTCTCGCTGGGCCGCTACCAGACTGAGGCTTGGGTCCTTGTGCACCCGCTGCCCATAGAGCAGCACATAGCCAATGGACAGTGCCAGGCAAATCCCCAACAGCAAAAGCCTTAGGCCGATCCCCTGGCCCATGCTAACGCCCGCAAAACCTGCCGCAATGCCCGTTGCAAAGGGATTAACGGTTGAGCCCAGCACGCCCGCTCCGGCCCCCAACAGGATCACGCTCACCGCCGTAATGGTATCATAGCCCGCTGCCACCATCACCGGCAGCAGCAGCGGATAGAACGCAATCGTCTCTTCCGACATGCCGAAGGTGGTGCCACCCAGGGCAAAGGCGCACATTAAAATTGGGATGAGTACGCCGCCCCGATTTCCAAGCTTCCCAACAATGGCGGCGATGCCTGCATCCACTGCGCCGGTTTTCCCCATGACCCCCAAAAATCCGCCTACCATTAAGATGAATACCGCCACCTCAATGGCCTCGTAAAAGCCCTCCAGCGGCGCTCTTGTCACCGCCCAGATGCTTTGCCCGCTGCGGCTCACCTGGGTATAGCTGCCTGCAATGGGGGCGCCGTCTTCTAAATAATGATACTGTCCCGCAGGCAGAATCCAGGTCAGCGCCGCCACAATCAAAATCAGCAGCAACAAGATCGTTTCCGCGCTGGGCATTCTCAATTTACGCAATCAGACCCCACCTATCACTGTTGTTCCGCATTTCCCCTCCAGGGCATCCAGGCCCCGGGCCAGAGACGTGATAATGGCGCGCCCCTGAGGATTCTTCCGGACAAACTCCAGGGCTGCCTGCACCTTTGGCAGCATGGACCCGGCGGCAAAATGCCCTTCCTGGCAATACCGCTCCATCTCTTCCACCGTCACCCGGCCCAGCTTTTTCTCGTCGGGCTGACGGAACCGAATGGATACCGCATCCACCTCGGTGAGGATCAGCAGTACATCCGCCTCCATCTCCGTTGCCAGCAGCTGCGCTGCCAAATCCTTATCGATCACCGCCGGAACGCCCCGAAGGCCATGGTTCTCTTCCTCCACCACGGGAATTCCGCCACCGCCGCAGGCAATGGCAATGGTGGTATCCCAAAGGGTTTTCAGGGTGCCGATCTCCACGATCTCTTTCGGCTTTGGCGAAGCGACCACCCGCCGCCAGCCCCGTCCGGCATCCTCTCGCATGGTATAGCCCTTCTCCGCCTGCAGCTTCCGGGCCGTTTCTTCATCATAAAACGCGCCGATGGGCTTGGTGGGATTCTCAAAAGCGGGATCGCCTGCGTCTACCACCATCTGCGTCACCACGGTTACTACGGGAATATCCCGGCCCCGGCGCAGGAGCTCCGCCCGCAGCTTCTGCTGCAAATGATAGCCGATATAGCCCTGGCTCATGGCGTCGCATACATCAAAGGGCATGGGCGGCGTCTGTTCTGACGCTGCCTCAGAGGCCAGGATGATCCGTCCCACCTGGGGGCCGTTGCCATGGACCACCGCCATCTCATAGCCGCCGCAGCTGAGATCTGCCAGAGTTTTCGCAGTCCGTTCCACCACGATGGCCTGGGATTCCGCAGTAGGAGGCAGCCCCTTATCCTCCAATGCGTTGCCGCCCAGCGCAACCACAATTCTCACCGGCCTGCTCATAGCGTCGCCACCAAAATCGCCTTAATGGCATGCATGCGGTTCTCCGCCTGGTCAAATACCACGGAATTGGAGCTGCGGAATACGCTGTCGGTGACCTCCCGAATGTCCACGCCCTTCTCCAGCCAGGTCTGGGCCATGACGGTACCGGTATCGTGGAAGGAGGGCAGGCAGTGCATAAAAATAACGCCGGGATTATGGGTGTCTGCCAGCAGCTGTTCGTCCACCCGATAGGGCGTCAGCAGCTGGGTCCGGGCCGGGATTTTATCCTCCTCGCCCATGGACGCCCAGATATCAGAGTAAACCGCGTCCGCGCCGTGGAGCTCCTGCCGATCAGTGGTCAGAATGATCTTTGCGCCGGACTGCTCTGCCTGTCGCCGTACCCGCTCCATAACATTCTGGTCTACGCCGTCGATGAGTTCTTTAGGGCCATAGCCCACAAAGTCCACTCCCAGCTTGCAGCAGCCGAACATCAGGGCATAGCACATATTGTTCCGCACATCCCCCACAAACACCAGCTTTTGATGGTCCAGGGGCTTTGCCACATGCTCCTCCAGCGTCATGAAGTCGGCGATAATCTGGGTGGGATGGTCGTCATCGGTCAGGCCGTTATACACCGGTACGCCGCTGTATTTCGCCAGTGTTTCCACCACCTGCTGGTCATAGCCCCGGTACTCGATGCCGTCAAAAAACCGACCCAGCACCTTGGCGGTATCCTCCATGGATTCCTTTTTGCCCATCTGGGAGCTGCCGGGCTCAAGGAACGTGACGTTGCCCCCCTCGTCGTGCACCGCCACCTCAAAGGCACAGCGGGTGCGGGTAGAGGTCTTCTCAAACAGCAGGGCAATGTTCTTTCCCTGAAGGCAGCTACCCAATACGCCGCTGCGCTTTTTTGCCTTCAAATCATGCCCCAGGTCTAAGAGATAGCGAATCTCTCCGGGGCTAAAGTCCATCAATGTTAAAAACGATCTGCCTTTCAAATTCACCGGCATAGTAATCTCCTCCTACTTATTATTCTCTTACCAGGGGCATGGTCATGCATCTGGGGCCGCCCCGTCCCCGTGCCAGCTCCGAGCTGGGAATGGTCAAAACCTCCACCCCGTGCTCCCGCAGCAGTTCATTGGTCACCTGGTTGCGGTCATAGGCAATTACCCGCCCCGGCGCAATGGCAAAGGTGTTGGAGCCGTCGTTCCACTGCTCCCGGGCCGCATCGATGACACTCCCGCCGCCGCAAGGAATCAGCGTTACCTTTTGGAGCCCCAAATGATCCATGAGGATATGCTCCAGCGACGCCCGCTCCTGGCGAATGCTCAGATGGCCGCCGCCCTTTTCCAGCACAAACACCTCCATGTTCCCCTGAATATTGGGATGCACGGTAAACTTGTCCCGGTCCACCATGGTAAACACCGTGTCCAGATGCATAAAGCTCCGGCTCTTGGGAATATCAATGGCGAGCACCTGGGAAAAGCCCAGCTCCAAAAGATTCTTCGCCAGAATTTCAATGGCAAAGGGCTCGGTCCGCTGGGAAATGCCCACCGCCACCGTGTCCCGGCTGAGCACCAGAATATCGCCGCCCTCCAGACTGGGCTCCATCTGGCGGCTATAGACCTTAGGCACCGTTTTGTACAGGGGATGATACCGGAAGATATAGTCGCCAAACAGCGTCTCACGGTTTCGGGTCTGGCTGTACATCCGATGGAGGGACACGCCGCTTCCAATGCACGCAAAGGGGTCCCGGGTAAAATACAGGTTGGGCATGGGATCAATTACAAAGGGATAATCCCCCTCCAGATAATCCGTGAGATTCTTCTTCCCATAGCCGAAAATCTCCGACTTCCGAACCCCCGCCATCATTTTCAGCACCATGTTTTTCGTGCTGAAGCCCAGGAAATATTCCATCATCCGGGTAATCCGTTTTTCGCCCCGGATGCCCGCATCCCGGAGATATTCCTCCACAAATTGACGGCGAATGGATTCCTCGGTCAGGGATTCCGCCACCAGGTCCTCGAGATATACCACCTCTACCCCCTGCTCGGTCAGCAGCTGCGCAAACCGGTCATGCTCCTGACGGGCAAGGCGCAGATATGGAATATCGTCAAACAGCAGCCGATCCAAATGCTCCGGCATCAGGTTCAGCAGCTCCTCTCCGGGCCGATGCAGCAGCACCCGGCGCAGCGTTCCAATCTCAGACCAGATATTGATCGCTTCGTTCAAGGCACACACTCCTTTTATTTCATCAAGGGCAGTATGTCCCCACATTCAAAAATCATGCACAGACGCAAAAAAGACGCACTGCAAAAAGCAGTACGTCAAATGTGGGGGAAGAACCGGCTGGGGAGGGGGTATGAACCGAATATCGGTTTTATAGCCAGCCGGTTCTTCTTGTGGCACAGCGATCACGCTGGCTTTTTTGGAGAATGGCAAGCCCTCTAAAGCTACCTGATCGATAGAGGACTTTTGATTGCAGGGTTAGTATATCGCATCATGTTCAATTTGTAAAGTATTTTGTTTGTTTTTTGCTGTTTTCTCTTATTTTTATGCGTTTGGCACAAATATATATTTCAAAATTATTGCATGTTGAAACAAAGATTTAATACGTTGTCCCAAGCTTACACGTTCCCCAGCACCGACAGCAGCACCAGAACTGCCACGATGGCAACCACAACAACAATTGTGGTAATCAACTGCCGCTTGGAGCCCTTTTTCCGCCCTTCATAGTTCAGCTTCACGCCGTCCTTCTGAAGGTTCATCTGGGCCGCATTCTCCAGCATCTGTTTTTGCCGATTGACTTGATCGGGGTTTACGACGCCGTTACTCATTTCAGTCGCTCCTTCCGTTTCCGTAAAATAACATTGATTCAATATGTTTATGTTCAAACGATCGATTTCATCCATTATCCGATGCTTACCGGTTTCCCAGCACTGACAGCAGCACCAACACCGCGATAATCGCCGCAACTACCACAATGGTAGTAATCAGCTGCCGCTTAGAGCCCTTTTTCCGCCCCTCATAGTTGAGCTTAATTCCGTCCCGCTGATGGGCCAGCTGCGCCGCACCCTCCAGCATTTGCTTTTGCTGGTTGACCTGATCGGGATTTACCGTTACATGACTCATTTGGGCCGCTCCTTTCATTACCGTGTTTTGTTGAATAATGTTTACTTATTTTGCATCTCCATAATACCATTCTGTTCTTTACATTGTAAATTGACATTTTACATAGAAATTGATTTTCATTTCTATGCAGCATGCAAAAACGGAGCGCTCCACCTGGAACACTCCGTTTCTCTTACGCATCACTTATGCTTCTTCCACCGACACAATAGCGCCGCTGTCGTCGATGGTCACCTGATAGGTCTTTCCGCTGTCCACCTGCACCTCAATGGTATGGATGCCGTCGTAATTCAGTACCTCCAGGTCGTGCCCGCCGGCTGCGCCCCAGAGCAGCTGGTACTGGTCCTCGCCGCCCTCTTCCTCACTGGGCACCAACGTTACAACGCCGGAATTCTCGGGCAGATCCGGAAGCTCTGTAACACCGGCAAACACGGATTTAGCCGCAGTAAGCACCTGATCCTTGGTCACCGTAAAGGTGCCGTCGTCGCCGCTGCCGTTGGTTCTGGACAGATAACGCGCCATCACACTCCAGAACGACTGACTGTCGCTCTTGTCAAATGCCGTTCCATCCAGCACCACATCCAGCGCGCACTCCATGCCCGGCATTGCCTTTTTCACTGCATCCGGCAGCTCCGGCGAAGGCGTTGGAGAGGGCTCCACGCTGGGGGACGGAGACGGACTGGTCGAAGGCTCTGCGCTGGGGGGTGGGCTGGGACTGGGCTCCGGCGTGGCCGTGGGGTTTGCGGTATTCGAAGCCGCCGCCGTTGCCGTGGGCTTGGGCGTCGCGGTTGCAGTGGGCGCTGCCACGCTTACCCGCTTCACCAGCTGCTGGACCGCATTGCCGGAACCGGTATCATACAGGGTCAAATTGCTGCCGCTGAGGGTAAAGCTATAGGTAGTTGCCTCTTCCTGGCCGTTTTCAAAGATATAAAGCAGCACCTGCTTGCCGACTTCCTCAAACCAATAGGTATAGTTGGCAACCTCTTTTCCTGTGGTAATCACCAGGTTTTCATTGGACTTGAACTCATAGATGCCATAGCCGTCGTCCGTGTCCCAAGTGCCCACAAAGCTGTTTTTGTAGTCGTCGGTTACATCCGTGCCGCCGTCCCGCACCTGATTTTTCTGGTCCAGCTCCGGCATCACCGTGTCGGTTTTGGGGGTAGGCGTGGGGGTTGTGATCTGCTGCCAAGTGCTGTCTATCGATTCCAGCTGAGATTCCGAATCGGACAGATGCGAAGTCCCGCAGCCGGTCAGCAATCCAAAGCACAAAACGCCTGCGGTGGCAAGCGCCGCCAGACGATGATATTTCATAGAGGTTCTTCCTTTCTTATGGGGCAGCCGCCATGGTCAGCGCTGCCGATTTCCTTTCTTTTATTATACCGATTTTGCGCGGAAAAGCAACCAATTTCCCGCCGCAGTCCACGTTTTCGCACTGCATCCGGAGCGGTGATCTCTTTCCGCATAGCAAAGAGCATCAGTACGTTAGGTACCGCCATCAATCCTGCCAAAATTCCGCCGATGCTCCACACCAGCTCCAGTCCTGCAAACGCCCCCAAAAATGCGCTGGCCAAATAGGCAATGCGATAGGGCAGCACCCACCTAGTCCCCAGTAGATACTCCGTGCAGCACTCCCCATAATAGCACCACCCCACCACGGTGGAAAATGCAAAGGTCACAAGGGAAATCGTCAGCACCGCTTCGCCGCCGGGAACACAGGAAAACGCCCGGAAGCACAGCGTTCCCACTGTCACGTTCTGAAACTGCTCCGGAAATGTCAGTATCGCTGCTACCAGCGTAATGCCGGTCATGGCACAGATCACCACCGTATCCCAAAACACGCCGGTCATGGAAATCAGCGCCTCCTCCTTCGGCTGCGTTCCAGGGCCCGCCGCAGCTGCCATTGGTGCGGTTCCCATGCCGGATTCATTGGTAAACAGGCCCCGGGCCATGCCGTATCGGGCCGCTGTCAGAATGGTGCTGCCCACAAAGCCGCCCCCTGCCGCCCTGGGCGTCACAGCGCTTTTCAGGATCATCTCCACCGCAGGAAGCAGCTGCGCCCGGCAGCGAATCAGCACTGTTAGGCAGCCCAGCAAATACAGAATCGACATGGCTGGAACCAAGCCCTCGCAGACCTTTGCAATGCTTTGAACGCCGCCCAGAATCACCGCACCCGCCAGAATCGTAACCAGGATTCCCGTCAGCAGCAGCGGTACGCCCTTTTCCCCCAAAGTTTGGGCAATGGCATTGGACTGAATCAGCGCCCCGGTTCCCACCGCGGCCGCCACGCCCATGAACGCAAATATCGCCCCCATCCTTCGCCAGCCCAGCACATCCCGCATCACATACATCGCCCCGCCAGTCCGTTCGCCTGTGGATTTGACATGCCGATGCTTTAGGCACACCAGCGTCTCGCCATAGCGGGTCGCCATGCCAAACAGTCCCGTAAGCCAGCACCAAAACACCGCCCCGGGTCCGCCCAATGCCACCGCCGTCGCTACGCCGATGATATTTCCCGTGCCAATGGCCGCCGCCAGGGATGTGGCCAATGCGCCCCAAGCCGACACCCCGCCACTTTTCTCCCTCCCGCTGCCCAGGCTCAGCCGAACCCCACGCAGCGTAAGCCGCTGAATGCCCCGAAGATGCAGCGTAAAATAGAGATGGCTGCCCATCAGGATCAGCGGCAGGGGAACCGTCCACAAAATCCGATCCAGCGCCAAAATCAGCCCCATAGTTATTTCCTCCTTGACAAGCCTTTCTCCCGGAAATACAATGAAGTACAGGCCTTATTCCATAAAAACTATGCAGCGATCCGGGCTTTCATCACCGCCGGAGCTGCCTGGAGGAGATTTCATGTCCAAACGTGCCGCGCGAAATACCCGGAGCCGCATTGTATCCGCTGCCTGGGAGCTTTTTTATGAAAACGGCTATGACGACACCACCGTTGACGATATTGTAGAGCGTTCCGGCACCTCAAAGGGCTCCTTTTACCACTATTTCGCGGGAAAGGACGCACTTTTGAGCTCGCTTTCTACTTTATTTGACGAAAAATATCAGGAGCTGGTTCCCAACATGGACCCCAGTCTTTCCGCCTTTGACCAGCTGATTTATCTGAACCACGAGCTGTTTTTCATGATTGAGAACTCCATCTCTCTGGAGCTGCTGGCCCGGCTGCTTTCCACCCAGCTGGTGACCACCAGTGAAAAGCATCTGATGGACCAAAGCCGCTATTACTTCCGCATTCTCCGGAAAATCTGCACCGACGGCCAGCGCTCCGGCGAACTGCGGCAGGATATTTCCATCAACGAAATGGTCCGCACCTATGCCCTCCAGGAGCGCGCGCTGATGTATGACTGGTGCATTTGCGGGGGAAATTACTCGCTTTCCGTCTACGCCACCAGCCTTTTGCCGAATTTATTGGGCTATTTTAAAAATTAAATATTTTGATTTAATTTCATTCTGTACTTTAGTCTACTTAAAATTCCGCTGTATTTCATGACATTTATTGAAATATAGTGGAATTTCTCTATGTTTTATTCTATACTTTATTCTGTATTGCAGTCTATTTTTTGTTGCAGTATAATAGTCCCCATGATCGAGCGGCATCGTGCCGCAAAGGAAGGGGTATCACATTGAGTACGCAAAACATTCTGATTCTGGCAACCATAGCCGTCTATCTCATTGGCATGGTCGCCATTGGCGTGGCCTGTTCCAAGAAGAACAAGTCCACCGATGATTTTTACTTAGGTGGCAGAAAGCTCGGGCCGTTGGTCACCGCCATGAGCGCCGAGGCCTCCGATATGAGTTCTTACCTGCTGATGGGTCTGCCTGGTCTGGCCCTGCTCAGCGGTCTTGCCGATGTGGGCTGGACGGTAATCGGTCTGGCAGTGGGCACTTATCTCAACTGGCTGATCGTTGCCAAACGTATTCGCCGGTATTCTCAGCACATCGGCGCCGTTACCGTGCCGGATTTCTTCTCCCGCCGGTATCACGACGACAAGAACCTGCTGTCCCTGATTGCAGCGCTGGTCATCATCGTCTTCTTCATTCCCTACACCGCATCCGGCTTTAACGCCTGCGGCACCCTGTTCTCCAGCCTGTTCGGTGTAGACTATTTCACTGCTATGATCGTCTCCGCTGTGGTCATCGTACTTTACACAGCGCTGGGCGGCTTCCTTGCAGCTTCCACTACGGACCTGATTCAGTCCATCATTATGACCATTGCACTGATTATCGTGGTGTTCTTCGGCATCCATATGGCTGGAGGCTGGGATGCTGTGGTATCCAATGCGCAGTCCCTCCCCGGCTATCTGAGCTTTACCCAGACTTATGACGCAGCCTCCGGTGCAGCAAGTGCTTATAAGCCCCTCACCATTATCTCCACCTTAGCTTGGGGCCTTGGCTATTTCGGTATGCCCCACATTCTCCTGCGGTTTATGGCCATTGAGGACGTAAAGAAGCTCAAAACCTCCCGTCGGATTGCCTCCATCTGGGTTGTCATTTCCATGGCAATTGCCGTACTCATCGGCGTGGTAGGCAATGGTATGATTCACGCCGGTGCGCTGGACTCCATTCCCGCCGCCGATTCTCAGCGGATTATCATTAAGATTTCCACCCTGCTCTCCAGCTATGGTATGCTGCCCGCTATTGTTGCCGGTCTGATTCTCTCCGGCATTCTGGCTGCCACCATGTCCACCGCTGACTCCCAGCTTCTTGCCGCAGCCTCCAGCGTTACCCAGGATCTGCTCCAGGTCACTTTTAAGCTGAAGCTGTCGAATAAGGCCGCTATGGTAATTGCCCGCCTCACCGTTATCCTCATTGCCGTCATCGGTGTGATTGGGGCAAGAGAAGAAGGCTCCGTCTTTACCATTGTCTCCTTTGCATGGGCCGGTTTTGGCGCTGCCTTTGGCCCCGTGGTGTTGCTGGCCCTGTTCTGGAAGCGCAGCAACAAATACGGCGCGCTGGCCGGTATGATTGCAGGCGGCGTGATGGTGTTTGTATGGAAATATTGCATCGCTCCCATGGGCGGCATTCTGAATATCTATGAGCTGCTGCCCGCCTTCATCATCGCCATCATCGTCAATGTGGTGGTCAGCCTTGCCACCAAAGCCCCCGAGGCTGATGTGGTCAAGGAGTACGACGAAGTTGCCGCCATGAAGGACTAATTACATCAAAACAAAATTAAGCGCTGTATGGTTTGAATTACTCGAATCATACAGCGCATTTTTTATATCTAAAAGCAAAACAGGCAAAGCATCTTCTCCCTCCAATGCTTTGCCTGTTTTCGATTATAAATCTTCTTGCTGGGTACCGCCCGGCTCACAGGATTCACGCCGCTCCAGCTGCCGCGCCGGGCCGCATAATAGGCTTTCTTCTGCTTTTTGGACATCTTGTCCACGGGAATATAGCGTTCCATACCATCGCTCCTTTCTGGCTACCCATGCTATCAAATTTCCATTCTCCTGTCAAGTATCAAAAAAGAGGCCCGGAAATCCGAGCCTCTTTCTGATTTGAGTTAATCCGCTGCGCTATCCTCAGCGCTGCTCTCTGTGCTGCTCTGCGTCTCAGTATCCTCATCGGTACTAGCCGCTGCATTCTGGGCATCCTGCGCTGCCTGCTCCGCCTGAGCGGCCTGCTCGGCTGCATTCTGCTGGATTTCCTTTACCGCGCTGGGCTCCACAATGCCTACATCGGAGGTCAGCGTTGCAGTATACTGGTTCACCAGATCCATAATGTCGTCGCTGTAGGTGCTGTACCGCAGTTCCTGCTCTGCTACCGTTTTATAATAGTAGGTATCCGTAAAGGAAACGAAATACATAATATGATAGCCAAAGCTGGTTTTCACAATGGCAGTATCTCCGGACTTTCTGCTGGCATCGAAGCACCAGTCGTTAAACTCCGTTACCATCTGGCCGGGATAAACATCCTCATACAGGCCGCCGTTGGTATTGGAGCCGCCATCTGCGGAATAGGTGTTGGCCAACTCACCAAAGCTCTCTTCGTCGGCATCGCCAGCCTCCCACTCTGCCAGGATCTCCTGCGCCTTCTCTTCGGCAGCGGTCCAGGCCTCGTCGCTGATGTTGCCGTCTTCATCTTCTTCGGGCTGAATGAGAATATGCCGGACGTTGACATCGGGCAGATCGGACTTCTCAATGCCATATGCCTGGAGCTCATCGGCATGGTCGTCATAATATTCCTCAATCTGGTCATCATCGAAGCTATAGCCCTGATAGATGCTGTCGGAATAAGCGGAAACATAGTAGGAATCATAGAGATACTGCTCAAAGCTCTCTACCGTTGCATTGTCGCCATAGGAGTCTTGAATATACGCCAGCACATCGCCGTTGCCGTCTTCGTCGGTAAAGCCCGCATTGGCCGCATTGCTTGCCATGTTCTCCACCACAGAGTCATATTCGGACTGATAATCATCGGGCATGGTAAAGTCCTTGGACTCCGCCTCCTGCTTCAGCGCCACAGTCTGAACAATGCTGGTCTGTGCATTCTCCAGGAAATAGTCCTCCCAAGTGGTCACCGTCGTCTCGCCAGTCTCGCTGTCGGTGGCCTCCTGATAGGTCTGCTGATCCAGGGGCAGGGATGCGTCAAAGCTAAAGCCATAATTATTGACATAGTAGAAATACTCGCCCCAGAAGTAGTAGCTCAGCTGCTGATTGGTGATTTTCTCCACGGTTTCACCGTCGGCATTCTGAACATTCACCGCCACAGCATCGCCGTCTACCTTTTCCTCCTTGGCCTCCGCCACAATTTCAGAAAGGCTGGGCAACTTTCCGTTCTTAGACACATAGTTCAGCGCCGCGGCCAGGCAAACCACAACCACCGCCAGAAGCACAATCACAATCCCTGCGATCACTGCCGCAGGAGACTTTTTCTTTTTTGCGGGCTCTTTGGTTTCCTCGCTGTCTTCTGCCAGAGGTGCTGCATCCTCAGTGGGCTCGGTTGCCTCACCTTCCGCCGCATCGGCTGCTTCTTCGGTATCCTCCGCCTGGTCAGGCTGTGTATCCTCTGCCTCTGCCTCTGCCTCTGCCTCCGCCGTCGTTTCTTCCACGAAAGTCGGATTCTCCTCCACCTCTGCCGCAGTCTCTTCTACG
Organism: Barnesiella intestinihominis; assembly: GCA_963650135.1. Taxonomy (GTDB): domain Bacteria; phylum Bacillota; class Clostridia; order Oscillospirales; family Oscillospiraceae; genus HGM13006. Next base: position 27,635 of record CAVJLG010000053.1, read on the forward strand.
GCAGGCTGGGTATCTGCTTCCTGCTCCAGTGCTGTCAGCGCTGCGCCACAATTGGGGCAGTTCTCCAGCTCCTGCGACACGTCTTCGCCGCACTTGGGACAAATCATTTCATCGACACATCCTTATCTTCAAATTCAAAGCTGTCCTGCCGAAAGCAAGCAGCAATACAAGCCCATTGTCAAATGAGCAATAGGTCAGCGGCTAAATTTCGTCAAGAGAACCAGGATCAGGCCTTTGTCCGAAATTCAGCAGCCACTATTATAACAGATGACACCGGAAAAGTCTGTAGAGAATCCGGTGTCATCTGTGAACTTTTTATAAAGATTCCCCGAATCTTTTGGTCACAATTCCGTTCGGGTGGTAAAGGGATGATTTCCCGTGCCCTCCAGCCACTGGTTCTCCCCCTGGCCGCAGACTATGACCTCGCCGTCAAAGTCCCGAATCCACAGAACATTCTCCGGACAGGCCAGGTGCTCGTCAAAGGTCGGGTCATAGCGCAGGATTTCCTCCAGCAGAAACGCCGTCGCCACACCGGAATCCGTTACATAGGTGCCGTAAAAAGCCCCATTGGTGGGACTCACCGCACCTAGGTCTTCCTCGCCCTCGGTGACCAATGCAGAGAGCACCATAGAAAAGCCCAGCTTCTCCATATGGTCCCCATAGTCGCAGCGCTTCCAGTCCTCTGCGTCCTTTGCCACATAGCCGGGGTCCGTAATCATCAAATCGCCATGAAAGTGCATCTTATCCCTCCTGGAGTATGCGTCGTCCCGGACATCGGGTCCGGTCAATGCGCCACTGACAAACCTTACAGCCCAAACATTTTCCGGGCATAATTCCGTTCCGCGCCTTATTGGCCCATTCCGGGTCCACCAACGCGCTGCGGCCAATATCCACCATCGAAACGCCGGTCTGCGCCAGGATATCCTGCGCCTGCTGGGGCGTACGGATGCTGTTGACCGCAAATACCGGAACCTCCACCGCGCTCTGGATCGCTCCCGCCCCCCGAATCACATCCAGCAGCTCCGGATTGCCCGGCGCCGCTGGGTCGGATTCTGCGGTAAATCCATAGGACACGTCGATAAACTCAATTCCATGGGCTTGCAGCGTCTTGGCATGGGCAATGCCGTCTTCCAGCGTGGGCTCAAACGCACCCAGACGGATGCCCAGCACAAAGTCGTTTCCAACGCTGGCCCGGATGCCCTCCATAATCTCCAGTGTGAGCCGATCCGGCTGCCCATATTCGTCCGTCCGGCGATTGACCCGGTTGTTGAAAAACTGGCACAGCAGATAACCATGACAGCCGTGGAGCTCCACGCCGTCATAGCCCGCCTTTTCCGCCCGGACCGCCCCCTGGATGAATGCATCCCGAATCCGCAGAATGTCGTCCCGGGTCATGGCATGTCCGTTCTTCCAGCCCCGCTTGCTTTCCATGGCATAGTCGCTGGGACATAGCGTATCCTCTCCCACGCTCACCAAGCCCGCATGGTGGAGCTGCACAAAAATCGGGCATCCCTCCTGATGTACGCGCTCCGTAATCCGCTGGAGGCCGGGGATATGATCGTCAGACCATATCCCCAGCTGATCCATAGAAAGCCGCCCCTCCGGACTGATGCAGGTGGCCTCCTGAATGATAAGCCCTGCGCCGCCCTTGGCCAGCGCCTGATAATGGGCCACATTCTGGGGCTTTACCATACCGCTTTCATCCGAAATATGATAGATCACCATGGGCGGAATGCAAATACGGTTTCGCGTCTGGATGCTGCCAATGGTAACCGGGTCAAACAGGCTTATCGATGCCATGTGGTGCCCTCCTTGGAGTCCACCAATACAATGCCCATCTCCTTCAGCTGATCCCGAATCCGGTCTGCCTCAGCAAAGTTCTTCGCCTTCTTGGCCTCGGTCCGGGCCTGTACCAGCGCGTCGATTTCCGCGTCTCCCTCCTTGGGCGCCGCCTGTGCTTCCTGCTGCTTTTCCGCAGCCGTCAACAGAGAAAGACCCAGCACCTGGTCGAATTCCCCGATCAGTGCCCGCTTGGTGCCGTCGGATACCTTTGCTTTCAGCACGTCATACAGTGCCGTTACCGCCAGCGAGGTGTTCAGGTCGTTATCCAGCGCCTCCCGGAAGGTGGCCCGAAGCTGCTGTGCTGCTTCCTGATCGGCAGGATTCTCCGGCTCGTCCTTCAAGGCAGCCACACGCTTTGTCAGCTTTTCATAAGCAGTCTTGGCGTTGTCCAGGTTCTCCCAGGTAAACAACAGGCCCCGGCGGTAATGAGATTGCAGGCAGAACAGCCGATAGCACAGGGGATCATAGCCCTTTTCCTTCAGCAGAAATACCGTCAGGAATTCGCCCTTGGATTTGCTCATTTTGCCGTGATTGGTGTTGAGGTGATGGACATGGAACCAATAATTGCACCATTTGTGGCCGATATAGCTCTCGGACTGGGCAATTTCATTGGTGTGATGGGGAAAAGCATTATCGATGCCGCCGCAGTGGATGTCCATATACTCCCCCAGATGCTTCATACTGATGGCCGAGCACTCGATATGCCAGCCGGGATAGCCAACACCCCAGGGGCTCTCCCATTTCAGCTCCTGGTCCTCAAACTTGGACTTGGTGAACCACAGGACGAAATCGGTCTTGTTGCGCTTGTTTTCGTCGGCCTCTACGCCCTCGCGCACACCGACCTCCAGATTTTCTTCATCATGGTCGCCGAATACATAGTATTTTTTCAGCTTGGAGGTGTCGAAGTAGACGTTGCCGCCTGCCACATACGCATAGCCCTTGTCGAGCAGCCCTTGGATCATGGTAATAAACTCAGGGATGCAGTGGGTGGCAGGCTCCACCACGTCAGGGGTTTTGATGTTCAGTGCCGCGCAGTCGGTAAAGAATGCATCGGTATAGAACTTCGCAATCTCCATAACGGTCTTATGCTCCCGCTTGGCGCCCTTGAGCATTTTATCCTCGCCGGTGTCGGCATCAGAAGACAGATGGCCCACGTCGGTGATGTTCATTACCCGCTTTACGTCATAGCCCAAATACCGGAGATACTTCTCCAGCACGTCCTCCATGATATAGCTCCGGAGGTTGCCGATGTGGGCGAAATGATAGACCGTCGGACCGCAGGTGTACATTTTGATTTTCCCGGGCTCGTTGGGAACCAGTTCCTGCTTGGTTCTGGTAAGAGAATTATATAGTTGCATGATTCAGCACTCCTTATATCTGATTAAGATTTTATTTGTGTATCTTCAGGATGCGGCACATCCTTTGGGTCGAAGCCATAGCCGTTGTCGATGCCCTGCATATACTGATCCTCGATCTGCTTTTCCAATGCATCGAGCCGGGAGGTCAGCGCATCCAGCGTCTTCTGCACCGGGTCGGTCACATGAATCTGATCCACCTCGCCGGCGTAGTCCACCTTCTTTCCGGCAATGCGAACGATTCGCGCCGGTACGCCAACGGCCGTGGCATTCTCCGGCACTTCGGAAAGCACCACGGAGTTGGAGGCAATGCGACTGCCGTCCCCCACCTTAAATGGCCCCAGCACCTTGGCGCCGCAGCCGATGAGCACGTTGTTGCCGATGGTGGGATGGCGCTTGCCCTGGTCCTTACCGGTGCCGCCCAGGGTGACCCCGTGGTACAGGAGCACATCGTCTCCCACCTCGGCAGTCTCACCAATGACAATGCCCATACCATGGTCGATGACAAATCGCCGCCCGATGGTGGCGCCGGGGTGAATCTCAATGCCGGTAAAATGGCGGCTCAGCTGGCTCACCAATCGCGCCAGGAAGAACAGATGATGCCGGTAGAAAAAGTGGGCAATCCGATGATTGATGATCGCATGGACGCCGGGATATAGCAGGAAAATCTCCAGCTTGGACCGGGCCGCCGGATCCCGCGCCTGATAGGCCCCCAATGTTTCATTTAAGCGACGAAATAGCATAGTTTACCCCCTAAAAGTCCATCAATTCAGCCGCATAACCCCGCCCAGCATAATCATCAGTGCCAGTCCGGCCAATAGCAGCGGCTTTGCCGAGCAGTTTTCATCCTGAATCCAATCGCGGATTCCCCAAGCCAGAGAGGACACGAACACAAACGGCCATATAAACCAGCTCAAGTCAAAAATCACCGAACAGGCAGACATGACAAAGGATCCAATAAACATATCTTTTCTCCTCTCAAATACAAAAACCCCGCCTCTTAATCCACCGATCAAGAGGCGGGGCACAAATACTCCGCGGTTCCACTCTGATTTATCACTTTGGCATTGACGCAGCCTCACGGGATCTCTCCTCGCTCCCGGGCGCACTTCGTGGTGCTCTCTCCGCTGCGGCTCTCAGCCGGTGACCGCTGCTCTCTGGGGTTCGATGCATCCATTACTCTTCCCGTTCCACGCGATATTCACTTACTTCATCATAGTAGCACGAAGGGGAATTTGTGTCAAGGGGGGTGTTGTCCCGCAAATCAAGATTTCATGTCCAGCACGTCCCAGTTCTTGACGAAATACTCAATGCCGCTGACCAAGGTGGTAATCACGATTACCGCCGTGACGATGCCGTCCAGCACCGGCAGGCTGGTAAACACCAGCATAATGCACAGGCCTACCATGGTGCAGGCGGTCTTGATCTTGCCCAGCCACGCCGCCGCAATCACCCGGCCATTTTCCACTGCCACCAGCCGAAGTCCGGTAACTGCAAACTCCCGGGCCAGAACGATCATCACCGCCCAAGCCGGCATTCTGCCCCACTGGATAAAAATCACCATGCAGGAGATCACCAGCAGCTTATCCGCCAGCGGATCGAGAAACTTGCCGAAATTGCTCACCTGATTATAGTGCCGGGCAATATAGCCGTCTACAAAATCGGTGCAGGATGCAACAATAAACACCACCAGTGCCGGGATGTTATATCCCAGCAGCAAAAGCACCATGAAAACAGGGATCATTACCACCCGTGCCAGGGTGATCTTGCTTGCCGTTGTCATTCCGCATCCTCCACTGCCGTTCCAATAAGATTTCCATCCATGGTTTCCTCAATGGTCACCTGGATGAAGCTGCCGGGGTGATACCGCTTTTCTGCCTGGAAGAACACCATGCCGTCGATTTCCGGCGAATCCGCATAGGTCCGCCCGAACTGACACTCCGCCAGCCGGTCATAGCCCTCTACCAGCACCTCGACGGTTTTACCCACCAGGCCCTCGTTATAGTCGTCCATAATGCGGCTCTGAAGCTCCGAAACGATCTCGGCGCGCTTCTCTGCCACTTCCTTGTCGGGGTATTCCATCTTTGCCGCTGCGGTGCCCTCTTCCGGAGAGAACACAAAGCAGCCAACCCGCTCCATCCGATGCTTCTTCAGGAACTCGCACAGCTCCTGGAACTCCTCCTCACCCTCGCCGGGCAGGCCTGCGATCAGGCTGGTTCGAAGCACCAGGCCGGGAATCTTCTCCCGGAGATGGGGCAGCAGCCAGTCGAGATACTCCTTATTGCCCCGACGGTTCATGGTGCGCAGAATCTTGTCGTTGCAGTGCTGAATGGGAATGTCCAGATAGGAGCAGATTTTCTCCTCCTGGGCAATGGTATCGATGAGGTCCTCGTCCATCTCGTCGGGATAGAGATAGTGGATTCGAATCCAGTGGAAGCCCTCGATCTTACACAGCTCCCGCAGCAGCTCACTGAGCCGACGCTTGCCATAGAGGTCAATGCCATAGCGGGAGGTGTCCTGCGCAATGAGGATCAGCTCCTTCACGCCGTTGGCCGCGAGGATCTTTGCCTCATCGATCAAGTCCTCAAACTTCCGGCTGCGGTATTTGCCCCGGAGCTGGGGAATCACGCAGAAGGCGCAGTGGTTATCGCAGCCCTCGGCGATTTTCAGGTAAGCATAATAGTCCGGGGTGGTGAGCACGCGGCCCAGCTCCTCGGGATCAGCGTTGATATCGCCAAAGCGCCGGGGCTTGTCGCCCTCCAGCACATCGTCCACCGCAGAGACAATGTCTCCATAGCTGCCGCAGCCGAGGATACCGTCAACCTCCGGCAGTTCCTCCATCAGCTGGTCTTTATACCGCTGGCTCAGGCAGCCGGACACCAGGATTTTACCGATTTTGCCCTCGTTTTTCAGCAGGCCCAGCTCCAGGATCTCCTGGATTGCCTCGCTTTTGGCGCTCTCGATAAAACCGCAGGTGTTGACGATGGCAACATCACAGTATTCCACCTCAGTGGTAATCTCATACCCTGCCTCATGCAGCAGGCACAGCATTTGTTCGGCATCCACCTGGTTTTTGGCACAGCCCAGGGATACCATTGCAACTTTTTTCCCCATTCGGAGTCCTCCAATGTATGTTTTCTATTCTATCGCAGCCGCTACCAGTCTTCCTGGTCCTCCAGCTGCGCCTCATAACGCCCCAAAGCAGCTGAGATGGCATCCCAGCTGTGTCCTCTTCGGTATAGGGCATCTGCCGCCCGTTTAATGGTCTTTTGATCCGGCTCTACGCCCCGGAATCGCCGCTCCAAAAAACGGTCGATGGCGTCGGACATATCAGGAATCCGGCTCAGTGCATCATCCCAATACCGCTTGGGAATGCCCTTGTGGTAGAGCTCCTGCTGAATCCGGGCCTTTCCATAGCCCTTCTGCACGCACCGATCCACCACCTGTCGGGCCATGCCCTCGTCGTCCAGCGCCCCCAAGTCTCGGAGCCAATCCACGGCCTCCTGGGCATTTTCGGGGTTTTCGCCCCGCTGAATCAGCCGCTGCTTCAGGGACTTTTCCGAGATACTGGTGGAGGAAACAATACGGACTGCCCGGTTTCTTGCCGACGCCCGCTGGTTTTCTTCCATGAGCCGGGACAGATCATCCTCCGCCAGCTCCATGCCCCGATACAGTCCCAGATCCGCCACCAGAGACGTGGGCACCCGCATTTTGCTGCCGTCGTCAAACCACAGCATCACCCGGCTGCCGTCCGTCCCCAATGCGCTGAGCTTAATCAGGATCATACGTCCATATCATCCCCGTCGTCAAAATCATCCGCAGAAACATCCACGGCCTTGGTTGCCGCAGTGGCTGCTACCGCCGCTGCGCCCATGCGCTTCTGGGCCTTTTCCGCCTGGGCCCTCTGTGCCTCCCGGCGAATGGCCGCCTCCAGATTTTCCGCCACGTCGGGATTGTCCCGCAGATAGTTCTTGGCATTGTCGCGGCCCTGGCCGATGCGCTCGTCGCCGATGGAATACCAGCTGCCGCTCTTCTGCACCAGGTCATAGTTGACGCCCAAATCAATGAGCTCGCCGTTGTGGGAAATGCCCTCGCCATACATGATGTCGAATTCCGCCTCACGGAACGGAGGTGCGACCTTATTCTTGACCACCTTCACGCGGGTATGGTTGCCCAAAACCTCGCTGCCGTTTTTCAGGCTTTCGGTCCGGCGGATATCCAGGCGCACCGAGGAGAAGAACTTCAGCGCACGTCCACCAGTGGTTGTCTCGGAAGAGCCGTAAATGACGCCGATTTTATCTCGAATCTGGTTGATGAAAATCACCAGGCAGTTGGTCTTCGCAATGGAACCGGCCAGCTTCCGCAGTGCCTGAGACATCAGACGGGCCTGGAGGCCAACTACGGACTCGCCCATCTCGCCCTCGATCTCGGCCCGGGGGGTCAGTGCCGCCACGGAGTCCACAACCACCACGGAGATTGCGCCGGAACGTACCAGTGCATCGGTAATCTCCAGTGCCTGCTCGCCATAGTCCGGCTGGGATACCAGCATATTCTCAATGTCCACACCCAGTGCCGCAGCATATTCCGGGTCCAGGGCATGCTCTGCGTCTACAAACGCCACTTCGCCGCCCATCTTCTGCGCCTCTGCTACCACATGCAGAGCCAGGGTGGTTTTACCGGAGGATTCCGGTCCATAGATCTCTACAATTCTTCCCTTGGGCAGACCGCCGACGCCCAGCGCCAGGTCCAGCGTCAGGGAACCGGTGGGAATGACCTCCACGTTCATGCTGGCTGCATCGCCCAGCCGCATGATAGACCCAGCGCCAAAGTTCTTTTTGATCTGAGCCATTGCTGTTTCCAGGGCCTTTTTCTTGTCGGTTGCAGGTGCCGCCGCTTCATATGCCGCTTGTTTCTTCGCCATCTTCCGCACATTCCTTTCCAGTGGGATCTTCTCTCACCGGCTTTTGGGCCATCACTGCGCGGGCCCGCTCTCCGCTGTCCCGCACCAGTCTGCCCAACCGGTAGCCGTGATCCATTAAAATTTGACACACCTGCGCTTCCTGTCCCATTCCGAACTCAAAGCAGATAAATCCGCCCTCCCGGAGCACCGGCGTATAGTTCTTCACAATTGCTCGGTAATAATCCAGCCCATCGGTGCCGCCGTAAAGGGCAAGATGGGGCTCATAGTCCCGGACAGAGGTATCCAGCTCCTCCATCTGCCGGGCCGTAATATAGGGGGGATTGGATACGATCATATCGTATTTCCCCAAAAACCGTGGTGCAGGCTGCCGAACATCCAGCTGAATGCAGCTGACCCGTCCGCTGAGATGATTGTCCTGTACATTCTTCTTGGCAATGCGGATTGCCTCCGGGGAGATCTCCCCCAGTGTTACCCGTGCATCCTTCACCCGGGCCGCCACCGCAAGGCCAATGCAACCGGAGCCCGCACACAGGTCCAGCACCCGGGGATTCTGCCCGGACAGCATGGTCTGGTGGATGGCCAAATCGCACACCGCCTCGGTATCATCCCGAGGAATCAATACGTCCGGCGTTACCGTAAGGCTCAAGCCGTAAAACTCCCACTGGCCCAAAATATAGGCAATGGGCTCGCCCTTTAGGTGCCGCTCCACCATCTCGTTGACCCGGATGATGTCCCGCTGAAACACCGTCAGATTAAAATCCGACACCAGCTGGCTGACCGTCCGGTCCGTCGCCGCCGAAACCAGCTGCCGCGCAGTAAATTCCGCATTTTCGCCGTCTACCTTTCGCAGGGCCTGTTTGGCGGCGATGTATAGGTCATGATAACTGTAGCTCTTCATGGGTTACCAGTTGTCCGCTCCTTCCTGCTGCGGAATCACCGCCTTCAATGCAGCAATGGCGCACTCGATCATGGAATCGTCCGGCTCGTTGGTGGTAAAGTTCTGGAGCCAAAGTCCGGGTGCCGTCAGGATCTTGGTCAGTCGGTTGTCATAGCGTCCCACCAGCCGGTTGATTTCATAGCTGATGGCAACCACAGGAAACAGCAGCAGCAGGTGGCACAGCATTCTCAGCAGCGTATTTCCCACCTGGACCACGCTGCCCACCAAAATGCTGATAAAAATCACCACAAACAAGAAGCTGGTGCCGCAGCGGGGATGGAACCGGGTGCAGGGGCGAACGTTCTCCACCGTTAGCTCCTTCCCCAACTCATAGCACTTGATGGTTTTATGCTCTGCGCCATGGTAGGAAAACACCCGGCGCATATCCTTGAGCTTTGAAATGCCAATCATATAAGCCAGCAGGATTGCCAGCTTTACAATGCCCTCACAGAGATTTCGCAGCAGATAGTGGTCATGAATGGGCTTTACCAGTCCCACCAGGAAGGTCGGCAGCAGCAGGAACAGCCCCACTGAGCACGCCGCCCCCAGCAATACCGCCAAGTAGATCACCAGCGACTCCATTTTCTCCGAACCGATGTGCTTTTCCAGCCACTGTTCGAATTTGCTCGGCTCCCCTACGTCCTCTTCCTCGGGGTAAAAGGATGCGGAATACATCAGTGCCTTTACGCCTGCCACCATGCTTCCGCCAAAGTTCACCACACCGCGGATCAGCGGCAGCCCCAGAATCGGGTACTTATCCTTAATGAACTTCAGCTCTTCTTCCTTCATGACGATCCTGCCGTCCTGGTCCCGTACCGCAATGGCCTGCCGGTAGGGGCCCCGCATCATAATGCCCTCAATCAGCGCCTGACCGCCAATGGATGTTCTTTTTTCCTGATTTGCCACAGTCTAGTCCTTTCCAATCACCTCCTGGCTGCAAAGATAGCATAACACAGGAGGTGTCCCTAAAGTGGTACTTTTTGAATTATTTCAGTGGGAGATAGATGGTGACCTCGCAGCCGCCCTCTCCATCGTCCGCGTTGGCAATCACCAGCTTGCCGCCGTGCATGGAGACAATTTCCTCGCACACCGCCAGGCCGATACCGCTGCCTCTTGCCTTCGAGGAGCCCTTATAGAATTTCTTTTTCACCAGGGGCAGTTCTTCCTCGGGAATACCGGGACCGTAATCCCGAATACGCACCGCAAGCTGCTGTCCCTCTACATGGATGTCGCAGTGAATCTTCCCGCCGTCGCCGCCGTATTTGGCCGCATTGTCGAGAATGTTCAGGAACACCTGCTTCATGCGCTCGGGGTCGCAGCTGATCTCGGGAATATCTTCGTCGGTAGCCTCATACTGGAGGTCGATGCCCTCCTGGCGCAGACGGTTTCCATACATAAAGATGGTGTCCTCAAACACGCCCCGGAGGTCGCTGGTTTCCACGTTGAGCTTAAACCGCCCGTCCTGAATCCGGGAGAACTCCAGCAGTTCTTCCACCAGAGAGGTCAGCCGCTTCGTCTCCTTGAGCATGGTCACAATGCCCCGGCGCGTTTCCACCGGGTCCATCTCGTCGCTGGTCATCAGAGTTTCGCCCCAGCCGGAAATGGCAGTCAGCGGCGTTCTCAGCTCATGAGAAACGGAAGAGAGAAATTCCGACTGCATTTTCTCTGTCTGGCTGATTTGCAGAGAGAGATTGTTGATGGTCCGGGCCAACTCGCCGATCTCATCGTTATTCTCCGCAAATTTTGCCTGAATCTGCGTGCCATAGCCGCCGGATGCAATTCGCTTTGCCGTCTCGGTAATCTCCATCACCGGGGTGGCAATAGAATGGATGAAATACATCCCGGTGCCCCAAACCAGCGCCATCACGAACAGCGCAATGAGTCCAATGGCCCCGGCCCACAGAAGGATCTGCCGGTTGGCCAGCCGCAGAGACGTGACCAGGCGCAGCGCGCCTGCCACCTGTCCGTCCGACGCCATCACCGGAATGGAGACTGCCAGAATCCGCTCGCCGGTCTGCGGATCTTTTCCCTGGAAGGAGGAGAGCTTCTGCTGCTCCAGCGCGCCCTTTACGTCCTCCGTCTCCGGCTGACTGCCTGAGGCCAGGCCAAAGGACGAGCTGATGATCTCGCCGCCGCTGTTTAAAAACTCCAGCTCCAGGTCGTTTTTCCCTTCATAATTCTGGGTGAAGCCATAAACGCTTCCGTAAAACTCTTCCTGAGAGTTGCTGATATAGGTTTCAAAAAAGTCCGCCGTGGTTTTCAGCTGTGCCTCTAAACCATTGCGCATGCAGCTGTAATAGTAGCTGGACAGCGCCGCAATCCCGGCCACTGCACAGGCCAGCACCAGCAGCACCATTAAGCTGACATTATGGGTAAGCCATCTGGAACGAATTCCGGACATTTTTTTCATGAATTAAGCGCCCCACTTATAGCCATAGCCCCAGACCGTGGTGATATAAACCGGGTTGGAGGTATCGTCCTCAATCTTAATCCGAAGCCGACGGATGTTCACGTCCACAATTTTCAGTTCGCCGTCATAGTCCCGGCCCCAAACCGCCGCCAGAATATCCTCCCGGGACATGGCGCGCCCGGGATTCTGCATAAACAGCTTCACAATGGCATATTCCACCTGGGTCAGCCGGATTTTCTGCCCAGCCTTCTCCAGGGTACGGTTCCGGGTGTTGAGCACAAAAGGCCCCTGGCTCAGCTCATCCGGGGATGCGTTGGGCTCGCCGCCGATTCTCCGGTACAGCGCGTCAATGCGTGCGGTCAGCTCCGCGGGGGAGAAGGGCTTGGTCACATAGTCGTCGGCACCGGTCATCAGGCCCGTTACCTTGTCCATCTCCTGGGTCCGGGCAGTGAGCATAATGATGCCAATGGTCTTGTTGGTGGCGCGCACGGTGCGGCACACCTCAAAGCCATCCATGCCCGGGAGATTGATATCAAAGATTGCCACGCCGGTGTCTGGATTCCGCTTGAGCTGCTCCAGTGCCTCTTCTCCGGTGCTGGCTTCAATGGCTTCATAGCCCGCCCGACGCAGGTTGATAACCACGAAGCTGCGAATGCTAGTCTCATCTTCCAAAATCAGTACTTTTTTCATATGCCATTTCCTTCCATGCCTGGTCTTACCGGCATTATTGATGATTTTCAGCGGCTTCTACATGAAAACGCTCGGAAAGCTGCGCCACAGAAACCGTTCCCTCCCAAGGGTCGGCATCTTCATTGATTTTCACAGCCAGGATCATATCCGTATCACTGTAGAGACTGGTAAGCCCCCGGGCCTCTACCTGCTCCTGCCTTGCAGCTCCATAGAGGGCATAGATCGTCATGATCTCCTCTCCCGGCTTTCTTCCGGCGCCCTTTCGATAAAAGCTTACGCTGTGAATGGTGCAGGCGCCGGTGGTTTCGTTCGCTTCCTGCACTAAGATTCCGTCCTCCCAGCTCTCGGGAAGCTCAAAATACCACTCCTCGTCGAAGCAATGGTAGGTGGTGCATCTCAGCTTTGTCTTCCCCTTCGCCGTCAGGCCGTACCATTCCACGATCCACTGGGTTCCGCTATCCGCCGCGTACTCCGGCAATGCCTTCCCGCTGGGGATCTCTAAGTGGCCGTCGCCGTCCATGTCCATGGGATAGAGCGTGCCGTTCCGCAGCTGTTCCGTGGTATTCAGGGTGTCGCAGTCCACCGCTGTCAGCTCAGACGCATCCTGCTGAATCAGCACATCCGTCCGCATCTGCTCTTCAGCGGTTCCGGTAATAAATATTGCTGCCGTGCCATCCTCCAGGGTGCCCTGGGTGATATCCAGAATATCGCTGTAATTTTCGCTGAGCCGAAGCTCTTTTCCTGCCTTCATCTGACCGCCGGAGTAGGTATAATAGGTCGCCGCAGCGTCGGATTCTGCGCCGCTGTCGGTGATACAAAGGATCTCTTTTGCGCCGTCGCCATCCAGGTCCGTCAGCACATAGCGGCCACAGGGGGCCGTAAGCAGGGATTCCGCGGTGTCCTGCTGATAGCGGCTGACCTGAAGCGCCTGGGTCACCGCTTCGCTGACCTGGCAGGTAATCAGCAGTTCCAGACTGCCGCTGCCGTCCAGATCGGCATATTCCACCGCCCCCACTGCGCTGCCGGAGCAGGGGATGGTGTCTGCCAGCTCGTATTGAGAATCCCGTCTTGCAAAGATATAGGCAGCAACCGATCCGTCTTGGCTGCTGCGGAAAAACGCCACTGCCTCGTCGGTGCCGTCATGGTCCAAATCCACCAGCTGCACCGGTTCACGCCGCGCACCGGACGCCGGCGCATCATAGCTCAGTCCGTCGCTCAGCACCTGGGACAGGGCCTCTTGTAAATCATAATAGTCTTCACTTGCCTGGGGCAGGCAATACAGCTCATCAACGCTCAGTCCGGAGCATCCGCCCAGCAGGCAAACAATCAGAAATAAAGCCGCGCATTTGACCCGCTTCACGCCGCAGCCTCCTTTTTATACAAGGTAGTGCATATACAGAGACAGTATATCACATTCCGTTACAAATTGGTAGCATTTTTGTGACGGCAATGCGAAAATCCCCGGGCAAATGTGCCGCCCTTTTGTACGGTCCTTTTACCCCCGGGCAGCATGCCGAAAAAAGCGGAACGCACCAAAATTGATGCGCTCCGCCCAGTTTATTTCGTTAGCTCCAAAGTAAAGGTAAAGGTGGTAAGTCCATCCCGACTGGTGACGGAGATATCCTCTCCGTGGCTGCCCAAAATGGTTTTTACAATATACAGACCCAGGCCCACGCCGGTCTTGTCCATGGAGCGGCTCTTATCCGACTTATGGAACCGGTCAAACACCAGCGGCAGCTCCTCCGGGGGAATGGTGGGACCGTAATCGGCCACGCTCACCAGTGCCTTACCGCCAGAGGTGGCAACCGTCAGCAGGAAGGGCGTGCTGTCCTTTGCAAACTTCACACCGTTGTCAATGAGGTTGTAAATCACCTGGGTAATGGCGTCTTCATTTGCCATGACATACACAGCCCGCTCCGGCATATCCACCTGAACGTCCAGATGCTTTGCCTCAATTTTCTGCTCAAAGGTCAGAAGCGTACGTCCCAGAGCCTCGGTTACGTCAAAGCGCGCCTTTTTGATTTCCTCGCCGGTGGACTGGAGCCGGGAAATATCCAGCATACTCCGAACCATACGGCTCAGTCGCTTCACCTCGTCCGACACGGTTTGCATATAGTAGGCGTGCTTTTCCTTGGGAATGGTGCCGTCCAGCATGCCGTCCATAAAGCCTGCGATAGTGGTCATTGGCGTTTTGAGCTCATGGCTCACATTGGACACAAACTCCTGCCGCAGCTTTTCACTGCGTTCCAGCGATGTCGCCATATTGTTGAAGGCCGTGGCAAGCTCCGCCACCTCTTCGTCGTTTCCGTCGGGATAAATCCGCGCGGAAAAATCGCCATGGGCAAACTGCCGGGCCGCCTTGGAAAGATCCCGCAGGATTTCCGTCTGCCGCCGGGTAATCAGCGCCGTTGCCACCGTTGCAATCACCAACACCACAATGGCCGTCAGCAGGAACAGTCCGATGATCCGGCTCATCATGTCGCTCATGTCCTTGGTTGCAGTGGATACTACCACATAGCCCAGCAGCTCCCCCGTAGAGGCCGACATCACCGGCACCCCATAGAGATACCGCTCGTCGGTATAAACCCCATTGAGGATTCCCGTGGCATAGGCATATCCGTCGGCGCTCATATTCTGGAGCATATCCGAAGGTACCGTCTTCCCCACATGGTCGCAGACAAACTGGTTGCAGGAGCACAGGGTCACCGTACCGCTGGGATCAGTAATCAATACATCCGTATCCGAAACATTTGCGCCATAGCTAACCGACAGCCGCAGCTCCCAATCGTCAATCTGGGTCAGCGTGTTTTGGGTGCTCACATAGCCCGCCACCGCCTCGGCGTTGGTGGAAAGGGACGCTTTCTCATTCCGAAGCATATAGTTGTAAAACAGGCTGGTAAAGCTGCACCCCAGCAGGACAAAACTCAAAAGAATCATGCCTGCGGTCAGTGCCAGCTGCCGGGAAAAGGCCGTTTTCATGCGCCGGACACCTCGAACTTATAGCCAACACCCCAAACGGTTTTCAGTTCCCACTGGGTGCTGACTCCCTCCAGCTTTTCCCGCAGCCGCTTGATATGCACATCTACGGTGCGGCTGTCGCCGAAATAGTCAAAGCCCCAGACCTCGTCCAGCAGCTGATTCCGGGTATAAACACGGTTGGGGCTGGAGGCCAAGTGATACAGAAGCTCCATCTCCTTGGGGGGCGTATCCACCTTTTTGCCGTCTACAATCAGTTCAAAGGCATCCATGTCGATGACCAGCTTGTCAAATACCAGCCGCCGAGAGGTAGGAGCCGCTCCGGTGGTTCGGCGCAGCACTGCCTCCACCCGGGCCAGCACTTCTTTTGCCTCAAAGGGCTTGGTGATGTAGTCGTCGGCGCCCATCTTCAGGCCGTTGACCTTATCGGTGGTTTCGCCCTTTGCCGTCAACATAATCACCGGAGTCTTGGACTCCTGGCGAATGGTCCGGAGCACCTCCCAGCCGTCCATCACCGGGAGCATCACATCCAGCAGCACCAAATCCGGCTGAATCTGCCGAAATTTCTCCACTGCCTTGCCGCCGTCCGGTGCAATCTCCGTGGTATAGCCGTCCTTTTCCAGATAAAGATGCAGGAGATCGGCGATATTGGGGTCGTCCTCTACAATCAAAACCGTATGTGCCATACAAGTTCCTCCGTTCCTCGTTCTATTTCCGCTGCCAAATGGATGGGCAGTTTCATTTCTTCTACATTATAATGCAAATTTCTCGGGAAGCGTGAAATTTCTGTGAATAGTCGCCCAATTTTCGGGCATCCTTCCGTTGGGTGTTCTATGTTCTTCCGCCCCGGGTCGGCAGCGGCGTTCCATTTAGCACAGCCTCCGCCAGTACCTCCCCCTGATAGCGCAGCTTCAGGGAGAAAAACGGCACCTTTTGTTCCAGCAGGTCAAGGAAGATATCGTCGCCCTCCCATTTTGGAATCTCCCGAAGCTTTTCCTTGGGAATCCACTCCAGGACCCCCTCGTCACAGTCCCGAAGCATGCCGGTAAACCCGTCCGCCCAAAACAGGTGCATATACTCCGTTTCATATTGGTCGGAAACAAAGGTCACAATGCCCCGGTATTCCATATGGGTCAGCGTCAGCCCGGTTTCCTCCAACGTCTCCCGGAGCATGCAGTCCTCGGGACTTTCTTTGTCCTCAAATTTACCGCCGATGCCAATCCATTTGTCGTGATTCAGGTCGTTTACCTTCTTCACCCGATGGAGCATCAGATAGCAGCCGTCCTGTTCAATATATCCCAGGGTCGTATTGATTCCAGGCATTGTAATTCTCCCCTCTTAGTCGTGTCGCTCTTCCTGGCAGTCCCAGGTTTCGCAGAACCGGGCGGAAAACGACGGTTCCTCCCCCGCTGTCGTAAGATGGGATACATCCCCAAAGCTGCTCATACGGAAGGACGCAATCCCCTGCCGCCGCTCTTCGGTCATCACCGTGGTAACGGAGGTAGGCGCGGCACAGGTTCCATGCCACATCACCATGGGACTTGCTCCGATTAAATGGCTCAGCAGCACGCATTCCAGACCGAAATGGCAGAACAGCGCTATGGTATCCCGATTGGGCCGCACCACATCATAAATCATGCCGTTTCGCCGGTAGCCGTGTTGTTCCAGCAGCGCATCCAGGCCCGCTGTAACCCTGCGATATTCCGTCTCAGCCCCCGCCTGCTCCATCACCGGTACCTGAAACCAGGCGTCTTTATCATAAAACCGGGGCTCTTTGGTCCAGGTGCCCGGCAGCCAGTCCCACAGCGGCGTCTGCCTACCGATATCCGCATCCAGCCGATGGGGCGGAAACTCCCGGAGCCAATCCAAGGTTTCTGCGCTGCGGTGCATGGCTTTTAGGGTGCAGGATGCGGTATCCCTTGCCCGACCCAGCGGCGATACATAAAACGCCGCAATGTCCAGCTTCTCCAGCCGTCTGGCCAGCAATTCCGCCTCCCGCCAGCCGGTTTCTGTGAGCGAATCCTTTTCATAATCCGGATCCCCATGACGAATGATCAGCAGTCTCATTGGCGCGCCTCATTTCTGTTTCGATGCTATGAGCATAGCATATCCCGATCAAAAGTGCAAGATTCTTCCCCGGCAATGCCCATTCACCTACTTGACAGCCGGGTTAATTCGTGATAGGATGAAGGCACCCCCCGGGGGAGGGGTGTTAGCCCATGCTTCTCCCGCCGGAATGATCCCAACATTGAAAGGAGCCGCCATCTTATGAATCAAGAAAAGCAGCAGGCACTTCAAGCCCTGAAAACTGCCCGGGGGCAAATCGACGGTATTATCAAAATGATTGAAGACGGACGCTATTGCATCGATATCTCCAACCAGATTCTCGCCGCCTCCGCCATGCTCAAGCGGGCCAATTTGCTGATTCTCAAGCAGCATATGAACCACTGTGTGCTGGAAGCCGCGGAACACGGCCACGGCAGCGAGAAAATCGACGAGGTCATCGGCATTCTGTCGAAAATCATGGACAAGTAAAAGGAGTCTACTATGGAGCAATATCATGTAACGGGCATGACCTGTGCCGCATGCTCCTCCCATGTGGAAAAGGCGGTAAAGGCAGTGGACGGCGTTTCCTCTGTAACGGTCAGCCTACTCACCAACGCCATGAGCGTTGAGGGCACCGCCTCCCCCCAGGCTGTGATTGCAGCGGTGGAAAAGGCGGGCTATGGCGCATCCCTTGCCGGGGCCAGCCAAGAAGAGGCCACCACCGCAGCAGATCTGGAGGATCACGAAACCCCTAAGCTCAAAAAGCGGCTGATTGCCTCCCTGTGCCTGCTGCTGCCGCTGATGTATATCACCATGGGGCATATGATGTGGAACTGGCCGCTGCCGGGCTTCCTGGACGGCAATCACGTTGCCATGGGTCTGACCGAGCTGCTGCTCACCGCCATGGTCATGGTCATTAACCAAAAGTTCTTTGTCAGCGGCTTTACCAGCCTGGTCCACCGCGCCCCCAATATGGACACGTTGGTGGCTCTGGGCGCAACGGCAGCCTTTGTCTACAGCACCTATTCCCTCTATGCCATGACCGCCGCCCAGGTAGCTGGGGACATGGAGGCTGTCATGGGCTGGATGGACGAATTCTATTTCGAATCCGCCGCCATGATCCTCACCCTGATTACCGTGGGCAAAATGCTGGAGGCCCATAGCAAGGGCAAAACCACCGACGCGCTGAAAAACCTCATGAACCTCTCCCCAAAAACCGCCACGCTGCTGGTGGATGGACAGGAGCAGGTGGTGCCCATCGGCCAGGTGTCCGAGGGCGACGTGTTTGTGGTCCGCTCCGGCGACAGCATTCCCGTAGATGGCGTGATTCTGGAGGGCAGCTGTGCCGTAGACGAATCCGCACTCACCGGTGAGAGCATCCCCGTGGACAAAACCGTGGGGGCAAAGGTTTCCGCAGCCACCATCAATCGTTCCGGCTATGTGCGCTGCCGCGCCACCCGAGTGGGCAAGGACACCACCCTGTCTCAGATTATCAAAATGGTATCCGACGCCGCTGCCACCAAGGCTCCTATTGCCAAGGTTGCCGACAAGGTTTCCGGCGTTTTCGTACCTGTCGTCATTACCCTTGCCATTATCACCACTGCCGTTTGGCTGCTGGCAGGAAAAGAAGTCGGTTTTGCGCTGGCCCGGGGCATTTCCGTACTGGTCATCTCCTGCCCCTGCGCATTGGGCCTTGCTACACCCGTTGCCATTATGGTGGGCAACGGTAAGGGCGCCAGCAACGGCATTCTGTTCAAAACCGCCGCTTCTCTGGAGGCCGCCGGAAAAACCGATATCATCGCCATGGACAAAACCGGTACCCTCACCTACGGAAAGCCTCAGGTTACCGATCTTCTGCCCGCCGAGGGTACTTCTGAGAACGATTTGCTTCTGGCCGCCTTCTCGCTGGAGCAGAAAAGTGAACATCCCCTGGCCACTGCCATTCTGGACTTTGGCAAGAGCCGCAATCTTCAGCCCGAGGATTCTCAGGACTTCACCGTGGCCCCGGGCAACGGCCTCACCGCCACCATCGACGGCAAGCATATCATTGGCGGCAATCGCGCCTTTATCGCCCCCCAGGCCGACATTCCCCAGTCCCTTGCCGCCCAAGCCGATACACTGGCCGAGCAGGGTAAAACGCCCCTGTATTTCGCCGCTGACGGCAAGCTGCTGGGCGTCATTGCGGTGGCAGATGTCATGAAGGAAAACGCACCCCAGGTGGTGCGGGAGCTCCAGGGCATGGGTCTTGAGGTCGTCATGCTCACCGGCGACAACAACCGTACTGCCAACGCTATCGGCAAGCAAATTGGCGTGGATACCGTCATTTCCGACGTACTGCCCCAGGGTAAGGAGCAGACCATCCGCGAGCTTGCCCAGCGGGGTAAGGTTGCCATGGTGGGTGACGGCATCAACGATGCGCCCGCATTGACCCGGGCTGACGTGGGCATTGCCATTGGCGCCGGTACCGACGTTGCCATCGACGCCGCCGATGTAGTGCTCATGAAGAGCGACCTTGCCGACATCCCCGCAGCCATTCGTCTCAGCCGCCGGGTGCTCACCAACATCCACGAGAATCTGTTCTGGGCATTTATTTATAATGTCATCGGCATTCCCCTGGCAGCCGGTGTGTGGATTCCGCTGTTCGGCTGGCAGCTGAACCCCATGTTTGGTGCCGCCGCCATGAGCCTTTCCAGCTTCTGCGTAGTCACCAATGCCCTGCGGCTGAATTTTGTGGACATCCGCAGCACCAAGCACGACCATAAGAAAAAGCATACCGCAGCCCCCGCCCAGGCAAATTCCTGCCCCGACGGCAGCTGCGCAATCAAGGAGGGATCTACCGTGTCTAAAACTATTTCCATCGAAGGCATGATGTGCCAGCACTGCGTGGCCCATGTCACCAAGGCCCTGACCGAGGTTCCCGGCGTGGAGTCCGTGAACGTCAGCCTGGAAAATAAAAACGCCGTGGTCACCGGTTCTGCCGATGATAAGGCACTGACCGCTGCCGTGAAAGAGGCAGGCTACAAGGTCAAGAAGATCGTCTAATCAATAGAAAAAAGCCGAAGCCCGGAAAAACGGACTTCGGCTTTTTGTATTCCTTTATTTTCAGAAGAAAAAGGGTAATACCGCATAAAGCGACAAGGAGATTCAGCCGTGGTATTGCCCTAAATTTACTCCATAGGAATTCTGCCCTCCAGCGCCCGGGTCAGGGTCACCTCGTCGGCATATTCCAGCTGGCCGCCCACCGGGATGCCATAGGCAAGCCGAGTAACTTTTACTCCGAACGGACGGAGCAGCCGACTGATATACATCGCTGTGGCCTCGCCCTCGGTGTCGGGGTTGGTGGCCATAATGACCTCTTTTACGTCCTCATCCGTAACCCGCTGGAGCAGCTCCCGGATTTTGAGATCCTCGGGACCTACATTGCCCAGGGGCGAAATCACGCCGTGAAGCACATGATAGCTGCCATGATACTCCCGGGCCTTCTCCATGGCAGTAACGTCCTTAGGGTCCGCCACCACGCAGATGATGCTGTTGTCCCGGGTTTCATCCTCACAGATCGGACAGAGCTCCTGATCCGTCAGGTTTTGGCACCGGGGGCAGGTGTGCACCGTCCGCCGGGCCTCTAAAATCGCGTCGGCAAAGGCTTTTGCGTCCTCTTCCTCCATGCTGAGCACATAGAACGCCAGCCGCCGGGCCGTTTTGGTGCCAATGCCCGGTAGCTTTGCAAACTGCTCGCCCAGGCGTTCCAGGCTGACCGGATAGCTGCGCATCTTACAGAAGACCGCCCAATCCGCCCAGATTCATACCGCCGGTGAGCTTGCCCATGGAGGAGTTCATGTCCTCTTCGGCCTTCCGCAGGGCCTCGTTTACCGCTGCCACCACCAGGTCCTGGAGCATTTCCACATCCTCAGGGTCTACTGCTTCGGGGTCAATGGTCACGGACTTCAGGGTCTTCTTACCGGAGATCACAGCCTTGACCACACCGCCGCCGGCAGTGGCCTCATACTCCTTCTCCTCCAGCTCCTGCTGCATCTGGAGCATCTGCTGCTGCATCCGCTGTGCCTGCTTCATCATGTTTGCCATATTGCCGCCGCCCATGGGGCTGCCGCCACGGAATCCCTTTGCCATAATAATTGCCTCACTTTCGTTTGGTTGGTCGTCGTTCTATTCTGTCAGCAATTACTGCTGCACCTTCATATTGTCATAGCCTGCCATATCGCCAATGAGCTGTGCAAACTTATCGTCGCTTGCCAATGCCCCGGCACGCTCTTCGCCCATCCGTACCCGGACCGGCTTGCCTGCTACAATGCTCGCCTTCTTCTTAATGAGCTCCAGCACCGCGTTATCCCGTTTCACCATGTTATGTGCCAGCTCATTATGGGGCGTCAGCCACAGGTCGTCGCCCCGCAATCGTCCGGAAAAGTCATTTTGCAGGAAGGCGCGATACAGCATCTCCACCTCCGGCAGAACCTTTTCCAGCGTCTTCTTCCATACGTCGTCAGAATCCGGTCTGGACGGTTTCTGCGCCTCCTCCGGCTCCGGGGGTGCGTCGGCATCATCCCAGGGTGGGGGTGCCTGTCCGTCGTCCAAATCCGCAGGGGCCTCATCGGAAGACGCTGCCACCACAAAATTGCCGCTTTTCAGCTTGTGCTCCAGCTCCATCATCCGGGCGGTGAGATCGTCCTCCACTCGGCTGATTCGTGCCGCAAGATCCCGAACATCGTTGGTGAGATCCGGCTGACACAGGTGAATCAGGCACAGCTCGCCGTCCAGCCGCTGATTTTGGCTGGATTTAAAGCCATTCGCCGTCTCCTGTACCAGATCAATGATTCGAAGCAGCTCTGCCGGGGAGAATTTTGCCGAAAGCTGCATGGCTTCCTTGGCCGTGCAGGTACTGGAAATCATCCCAAGCCCCGCCTGAGGCGCCGTTTTGATCACCAGCATATCCCGCGCCAGGGTGGAAAGCTCATTCAGCATCGCCGAAGCATCCTTTCCCTGACTATAGAGCTGAGAAAATAGCTTGAGCGCCGCCGCTGTGTTCTTTGCCGCAATGGCGTCCATCATTGCAGCGGTCTGCTGCTGTCCCGCCAGGCCCAGGGTCTGATAAACTCCGTCTACATCCAGCGTTCCCGTCACGGCGCTGGCGCACTGATCCAGCAGGCTCAGGCCGTCGCGGAATGCACCGTCTGCCAGCCGTCCCAGCAGTTCAGCCGCCTCGGGTGTAATGGAGATGCCCTCCTGATAGGCCACATAGTTGATCCGCCCGGTGATATCCTCTGCCGTGGGCCTGCGGAATGCAAACCGCTGACACCGGGACAGAATCGTCGCCGGAACCTTATTGAGCTCTGTGGTGGCCAGGATAAACATCAAATGCTCCGGCGGCTCTTCAATGGTTTTCAGCAGGGCATTGAACGCCGACATGGAGAGCATATGCACCTCGTCGATGATATAAACCCGCTTTTTCACCTCAGCCGGAGGATACACCGCATCATCCCGGATGGTACGAACGTTGTCAACGCCGTTGTTCGATGCAGCATCGATCTCCTGCACGTCCAAAATATTGCCCGCATCAATGCCCCGGCACGCCGCACAGCAGTTGCAGGGGTTGCCGTCCACGGGATTTTCGCAATTCACCGCCTTGGCAAGAATTTTTGCACAGGTGGTTTTACCGGTGCCCCGGGAGCCGGTGAACAGATAGGCGTGACTGAGCTTGCCGGTAATCAGCTGATTTTTCAAGGTTGTGGTTACCGCCGTCTGCCCCACCACATCGTCAAAGGTCTGGGGGCGATATTTTCGATACAAAGCCTGATACATCCTGCGCCCCTCCTAAAAAATCCTCCGGCCTATGACAAGACCGCACACCCGCCGTTGAATACGAGACCATATCCGTTACCTATACAGCCAGCTCGGAAACGGCGAACCCGCGGCACACGAAAAGATCCGCTTAATGCTGCTCGGTTCCCCGCCTGACATGGTTCACGGGATTCCGTTGCGCGGGACCGATTCCTCATCACCGCTTGTATAGGTCAGACAATACAGGTCGCTCCTCGGGCGGGAATTCATCCCTGCTGTAGCGGATTGCAGGTTACAAGGCACCGCTGACTCCCCGACTAGTGCGGCCTTGTCACAGGCCGAAGGTCTGTAACTTAGCACAAAGAGTATACTATATTTTCGCCCACTTTGCAAGGGGCAATTCCCGGCAAGGTTCCGAAGGCAAAATCTCCCCGCAAAACAGATTAACACCCCGCCGGATGACCAGTCTGGCAGGGTGTTAATTCAAAGATTAAAGAGGGAGAAATGAAAAAGATATTTTGTTCCTTGCTGACTTTATCTTACCGGATAATTGTTACAAAAGTTCACATCTTTTATGATAGTTTTATGAATTTCACGACTTTTTGAAAAAAATTTTTTCGGTCGGGTGAATTCTACACTTCTTCCATTTACTTTGCATGCAAACTATGCTATTCTTTTATTTAGAATTAGAGATGAGCAAAACACACATTGAACATCGAGGTCAAAGCGATTCAATAAAGGA
>CAVJLG010000054.1:0-7451 GCA_963650135.1 Barnesiella intestinihominis
ACAAGGTTACTTAGTGACTGCTCCACCAGCATCTTAGCCTTCAAGCATATCTTAGTTTTTAGCCCGCTTTTAGGGGGCTTGCTTTTGTGCGCCCTATTTTGGAATGATGCTTAAATCACAATGTTTCAACCTTCCACACCCTTTCAAAAAATAAGCAGTGAAGCCGGTTTCCCGCTCCACTGCCTATATTTTATCGGATATTTGAAGTTTTTTCAAAGGCGATCCCGCACAAAAATCGCATTCGCTCTCTTTGTGCAATCTGCGCATCCGCGCCCATTAGACCCGCAGCACCAGCCGCGCAATATTAAAGTACAGCAGCATGGAAACCGAGTCCATAATGGTAGAAATCACCGGCGATGCCATGATAGCCGGGTCCACATGAATGAGCTTTGCCAGCATGGGCAGCAGGCTTCCGATGAACTTCGCAATGATAATAATCAAAAACAGCGACAGGGTGACCACGATATTGGTGGCCAGCTCCCCAGGGTATGTGATTGCCAGCCGGGCAAAGTTCACAATACACAGCGCCACGCCGCAGAGCATTGCCACCCGCAGCTCTTTAAATGCCACCCGGAACGCATCCTTCAGCTGAATATCGCCCACGGACATACCTCGGATAATCAGGGTGCTGGCCTGAGCGCCTGCATTGCCTGCGGTACCGGTAAGCATGGGCATACAGGTCACCAGCAGCGGGAATGCCACAAACGCCGCCTCATAATGGGTGAGGATGCTGCCGGTAAACATGGCGGAAATCATCAGGAACATCAGCCAGACGATTCGGTTTTTCGCCAGGGTAAAGACGCTGGTTTTGAGGTAGGGATGATCGGACGGGGCAATTGCCGCCATCTTCTCCATATCCTCCGTGGCCTCTTCCTCGATGACGTCCATCACGTCGTCGGCGGTGATGATGCCCACCAGGCGGTTTTCCTTATCCACCACGGGCATGGCCAGGAAGTCATACTTCATCATGGTCTGGGCGGAAGTCTCTTTATCGTCCAGGGTGGAGGCGGTGATGATATCCGTCTCCATGATATCCTCGATCAGGGTATCGTCCGGGCTCAGGAGCATTTCCTTGACGGTAACAACGCCCTCCAGAATCCGCTTATGATTGGTCACATAGCAGGTATAAATCTGCTCGGACTCCTCTCCGCGCTTCCGAATCCGGTCAATGGCCTGGACCACGGTCATGTCCTTATGGAGATCCAGGAACTCCGCCGTCATAATGCTGCCGGTGGAATCCTCCGGGTATTTGAGGAACTGGTTGATGAGCTTTCGGGTGTCGGGCTTGGCGTTTTTCAGCACACGCTTTACCACCATGGCCGGCATTTCCTCCAGCATGTCTACCGCATCATCCACAAACAGGTCCTCAATGATGGGGCCCAGCTCCTGGTCCGTAATGGCCGAGATGATATTTTGCTGCGTTTCCGGTTCCAGCTCTGCAAATACGTCGCTGGCCTGATCCTTCGGCAGGGTTCGGAAGCAGGTGATCTGCTGTAACGGCGTCAGCTGCTCCATAAACTCCGCCACATCCATCTCATTGGTATCGGCGATGACCTCATGGAGCTTTGTGAACTGTTTGGTTTCCAGCAATTCATTGAGCTCGTCAATGAGCTGCTGGGTATCTAAGGTATTGTTCGACACAGGCTTTTCCTCCTACTCTTTTTCAGTGTAATAGGAGAAGTGTCAGAACAAAGAAGCATCAGTATCCCTATTTCCGCGCCACTTGGCACAGGGTCCGAGACAAGCGGCACAAGGGAACTGTGTCCTCCGTCCCGGTACTTCGTCCGCTGATTTCCACTTGTCTCCCCCCAATCGGTCTAAAATCATATACCAAATTAGCATAGCACGAAACCCATCGAAAAGCAAGTTTTTGTGCCGTTTGTCCTTCCATTGCGCCTTCGCCCCTTTACGCCCCCGCATTCTTCTGCTATACTGTTGCTATCTTTACCATCGGGAGGGGCGTTTATGCCCAATCAAAACAATTCATCGGATTACTCCCCCCAGCAGCTGACCGGACGGCGGATGCTGCGTGGAATTCTCATTGCCCTTACGGTGATTACCCTGCTGAACCTGCTGCTTACCGCCTCGCTGGCGGGGCTCATCGGCGGCATCGTGATTTTGATTATGGTCTGGGGCATCCGCAAAGAGGACTATGGCCTAAAAAAGGCGCTGGTGGTCTTTCTTTTCCTGTATGCGGCGGTGAATCTTGTTGTGCTGATTCTATCCGCCTGTTTCTCTGACACAGCGCGAGTGCTTTCCATGGTCTGGCTGGGCCTTTACAGCCTTGGCCTGATCGTCTGCAGTCTGCTGCTGCGCCGCCCGGAAATTCGTGCCTGGCTGGAGGTTGCCCCCCAGCCCACGGAGAAGGAGAAGAAAATCCACTTTTTCCATGGCGGCTGGAGAGATTTATAACGCAAAAACGCGGCACTGCTGAAATCTTGCAGTGCCGCGTTTCCTATTAGATTTAGATTTCCATAATCACCGGCAGAATCATGGGATTCCGCTTGGTGTGCTTATAGAGGTAATTGGACAGCGACGACTTGATGCTGGCCTTGATGGTCGCCCAGTCGGTGATATGCTGGCTGATGCAGTCCTCTACCGCCTCGGTGGCGATTTCCTTGAGCTCTTCCATCAGGTCGCCGGACTCCTTCACATAGACAAAGCCGCGGGTGATGATATCGGGACCGGAGATAATGGATCCGTCCTCGCTGGACAGGTTGACCACTACTACAATCATGCCATCCTGGGCCAGATGCTTCCGGTCGCGGAGCACCACACTGCCTACGTCGCCAACGCCCAGGCCATCCACCAGCATCTTGCCCGCGGGCACGGTACCGGTAATTTTGCAGGAATTCCGGGTCAGCTCAATAACCTTGCCAATGTCGCTGACAATGATATGCTTGGGGTCCATGCCCATCTCCTGGGCCAGGCGTGCATGGCGCTTCAGGTGCCGCTGCTCGCCGTGAACCGGAATGAAGAACTTGGGCTTCAGCAGTGCATGCATGATCTTCAGCTCTTCCTGGCAGGCATGTCCGGACACATGGAGGTCCGCCAGCTTATCGTAAACCACCTCTGCGCCCTTGCGGTACAGCTCGTTAATCACAGCGGAAATGGTCTTCTCGTTGCCGGGAATGGCTGATGCGGAAATCAGCACCCGGTCACCCGGTCCAATTTCCACCTGGCGATGGCCAGAGAACGCCATCCGGTACAGGGCCGACATATTCTCGCCCTGGGAGCCGGTGGTGATAATCACGGTCTTTTCCTTGGGCAGGCTCTTGGTGGCGTTGATGTCCACCAGGGTGTTCCTCGGTACGTCCAGATAGCCCAGCTCCATGGAAACCTTTAAGATATTCTCCATGCTCCGGCCGGTAACCGCAACCTTTCTGCCGTATTTGGCAGCAACATTCAGTACAGTCTGAATTCGGTCTACATTGGAGGCAAAGGTGGTAACGATGATTCTCTGGTCGCAGCCCTTAAACAGACTGTCGAAGGACCGGGACACCTTCCGCTCCGAGGGAGAAAAGCCCTCGCGCTCCACGTTGGTGGAATCGCACAGCATGGCAAGCACGCCCTTGTTGCCCAGGGCACCGAACCGCGCCAGGTCAATGATGCTGCCGGAGATGGGGGTGGAATCGATCTTAAAGTCGCCGGTCATCACCACAACGCCCACCGGTGTGTGGATCGCAAAGGCCACTGCATCGGCAATGGAATGGTTCACATGGATGAACTCCACTTTAAAGCATCCGGCCTTAACCACCTCGCCCGCCTCATGGGTGACGATTTTGGTAGAATCCAGCAGGCCATGCTCTTCCAGCTTAATCTGGACCAGGCCAGCGGTGAGACGGGTGGTGTGAACCGGGGCATTCACCTGCTCCAGCACATAGGGCAGGCCGCCGATATGGTCCTCATGACCATGGGTCAGGAAAAATCCCCGCAGCTTCTGCTGGTTTTTCACCAGATAGGTAACATCCGGCACCACCAGGTCAACGCCATACATATCGTCCTCGGGGAAGCCCAAGCCGCAGTCTACCACGATCATGTCTCCGCCGTATTCCAGCACGGTGATGTTTTTGCCGATCTCATTCAGACCGCCCAGAGAAATAATCTTCAATTTTTCAGCCAAAATTTATCACTACTCCATTTCATTCGCCCCCGGCGGCTGTGCCGGAGTGCGCATCAGTTTATGTAATATGCCTAAAAAGGCAGCACCGAACGAGAGCATCCCCATAGGGGACACTCAAATTGCTTATGAACAGGAATGTGGGCCATTGGAGGCGCCTCCCGGCTGCCGACCCCGTTACGTCGGCTCCGCCTTTGAAGGCAGCGTCCAGCCGCCCGGATATATAAAATATTGTACTTCCGTACATAATGCACATAGCAAAGACCCATCCGGATGTTCCATTCCGGCGGATCTGTTTACAGTTTATTATAGCACATTCCCGGGCAAAAGTATACATGAATTTTCTACTCGCCAATGATCCGTCCTAAATCCGGCCCATTTCCGGGAAAAAAGCTAGCCCGCAGGCCGGATTACCCTTGAGTTTCCCTGCGGCTTTATGATATAATAATGGAATCGTAGGCTGGGCATTTTGTCCTGCCGGCGAAAGGAGCTGCTGCTGCTTGAATAAAAAACTATCCCGACTGTTTTCCACCAATCTCACGGTATATTTCTCCGTGATGGTGCTGTTCTGCCTGGTGTCCTGGTGTCGGCAGAATTTTGTACTGGCTGCAGTAGAAAGCATCGTGACTGTTGGACTATTTATATACTATCGAATCCGTTCTGCACGCCGGAAGCGGGATATCGCCCAGTATTTGCAGGACGCCAGCATTTCCGTGGACTCCGTCTCCAACGAAGAAATGAGTATTCCGGTACCGGCACTGATTCTCAACGTGTCCGACCAGGAGATCATGTGGTGCAACGATGCCTTCATGCAGCTCTCCGGCGCATCCGACAGCCTGTTTGAGGTCAGTCTGAGCGAGATTTTCCCGGACCTTTCCACCGATTGGCTCTCCGAGGGAAAATCCGAGTGCCCGGACGAGGCGGTTCGTGGCGATTGCCGCTATCGGGTATACGGCGACTATATCCGCTCTCAGGACGACGGCGGATACCTGGCCGCCATGCTCTATTTTATCGACGTCACCGAGCTTTTAAACGTTCGGGACGAATATGAGCTCAGCCGTCCGGTGGTGAGCATTATTCTGGTGGATAACTACGACGAGCTCACCTCTAACCTGCCGGACAAATCCGTTTCCAATCTCTCCGCCCGGCTGGACGATGCCATTACCGGCTGGGTATCCGATTCCACCGGCATTCTCCGCCGATTGGAGCGCAACCGCTATCTCTTTATCTTCGAGCAGCGGGAGCTCCACAACTACATCGAGGGTAAATTTTCCATTCTCGACACCGTTCGGGATATCACCAACGATTTCGGCACCCCGGCAACCCTGAGCATCGGTATTGGCAAAGACGGCTCCAGCCTCCAGGAGAGCTATGATTTTGCTTCCCTGTGCATCGAAATGTCCCTGAGCCGCGGCGGTGACCAGGCCGTGGTAAAGGACCGGTATAATTTCTCCTTCTACGGCGGCAAAGCCAAGGAAGCCGAGCGCCGCACCAAAGTAAAATCCCGCGTCACAGCCGGTGCCCTGCAAGAGCTGATTACCGGCGCCTCCAACGTGCTGATTATGGGCCACAAAAACGCCGATATCGACGCAGTTGGCGCAGCGGTCGGCGTTATGTGCCTGTGCCGGAAGTTTGATTGCCCGGCGAAAATCGTCATTGATTTGCAGCACAACGCTTCGAAAGCCCTGCTGAAAAAGCTCCAGGCTGTCCCCCAGTATCAGGGCTGCTTCGTTGCCCCGGAGGATGCGCTGGTGGAGCTGGACGAGGATTCCCTGCTGGTGGTGGTGGATACCAACCGCCCGGATCAGGTAGAATCCAAAGAACTGCTGGATTCCACAGACCGCGTGGCCGTCATCGACCACCATCGCCGCGCTGCCGACTATATCGAGGGCGCACTGCTGAACTTCCACGAGCCCTACGCCTCTTCCGCCTGCGAGCTGGTTACCGAGCTGGTCCAGTATCTGACGGATCGGGAGGATGTGCTTCCGGTAGAAACCCTGTCGCTGCTGGCGGGTATTGTGCTGGATACCAAGAACTTCTCTGTCCGCACCGGCGCCCGTACCTTTGAGGCAGCTGCTTGGCTGCGGAAAAACGGCGCTGATACCGTGGCGGTCAAGCTGCTGTTCCAGAATGATCTTCACGCCACCCTGGACCGCTATCAGATCATCCAGCATGCCGAGCTTTATCGGGGCAACATTGCCCTGTGCTGCCTGGACTATACCTCTGATCGCATCATTGCCGCCCAGGCTGCCGACGAGCTGCTTAATATCTCGGGCATTGAGGCGTCCTTTGTCTTCTATCCCGACGGCAATCGTGTCATCTGCTCTGCCCGCTCCATTGGCGAGGCCAACGTTCAGATGATTCTGGAGCCCTTGGGCGGAGGCGGCAACCAGGCCACCGCAGGCGCACAGATTTCCGGCATGACGCCGGAGCAGGTGCGTGATGCACTCAAGCAATCCATTGACCAGTTTTTTAGCGACACCTGATACGCAGCAATACCACCCAAATGTGTCACCGGTCTTCAGTCGATCTTTCACGCCGTAAATTCGTTATTTTTTCTTGAAATACACAAAGTATTCCTGCGAAAAACTGCCTTTTTTCGACGCAAAATCTCAGACTGAATCCTCGCTGCCAATTTGTGCGGTATTACCTAAATCCATTATGTTTTGGTGCGTTATATCATGCGCTTCCATATCGGGCGTTTTAATTCCATTGAAACCGCCTATCATTGAAAGGAGTATTCTCATGAAAGTGATCTTATTACAGGACATCCGCGGCAAGGGCAAAAAGGGCCAGATGATCGAAGCATCCGACGGCTACGCCCGGAACTATCTGCTGCCCCGGAAGATGGCAGTAGAAGCTACCGCCGACAATGTCAACACCATGAAGATGAACGACAAGGCCAAGGCAGAGCAGGCCGCCCGTGAAAAGGCCCAGGCCCAGGAAATCGCCGAAAAGCTCAAGGACATCACTGTTGAAATTAAGGCAAAATCCGGCAACGGTGGCCGTCTGTTCGGCTCCATCACCTCTCAGGAGGTTTCCGATGCGCTGAAAAAGCAGGCTGGCATCGCCGTGGACAAGAAGAAGATTGTCCAGGACGAGCCCATTAAGTCCTTCGGTGATTTCACCCTCAAGGCAAAGCTTGGCTATGAAATCGTAGCCACCATTTCCGTTCATGTCAGCGAAGGCTAAGCCAACGCTTTGAACGCAGTATATTACGGCAGCGGCGCACAATCATCCGCAACTACTGTGCGGCGCTGCCGCTATTTCGCCCAGGAGTCTAATGGTATGAAGTCAAGAGAAAATTCGAGATAATTATTAGAGATCAAGC
>CAVJLG010000055.1:0-22578 GCA_963650135.1 Barnesiella intestinihominis
CCTCTAAATTTCGGGAAGCATCCATGATGGAATGTTAATTGTTCAATTCAATGAAAGTGTCCAGATAATTGGGTACATATCAATCATTTTCAGCCTGTTTCAGGGGATTGTTTTTTTATGCGAACGCCACTTGTACCAGAATCATATAAAAGGCGGTGCCGCCAAAGATGCTCAGCAGGGTATTCTTTTTCCACAGGTGCAGCCCAACCACGGCGGCGATGCCCAAAAACTCCGGAATGCCATGGGGTGCGGCGATCAGCGATACGTTTTTCAGACAGTAGATCACCAGCATGGCCATGACGCTATAGGGCAGTACGGCACCGAGATAGGTGATAATCTGGGGGCGCTTCCGTCCACCGGGGAATACCAGAAAGGGCAGAAACCGCAGCAGCGCCGTAACGGCAGCCATCACGAGAATTTGAATCAGCGTAAATTTCATTCCGGACGCACCTCCAAAATCTTACGGCAGGCGCACAGGGCCAGAGTAATGAGCACCATAGAGGGAATGACGAAATTCGTGGGGCCCAGAAGCAGCAGGCAGCCCAGAGAAATACCCAAGCCCAGGAGGGCGGGAATATGACTCTTTGCCGAGAGCCACTGCTCCACAAAAATTACCACAAACAGGGCCGTCATGGCAAAATCCATGCCGGTGGAATCAAAGGGCAGGATGGGGCCCAGCACGCCGCCAATGACGCTGCCAATGATCCAATAAATCTGGTCCAGCAGGGAAACCCAGAAATAATAGCTGGTGGCATCGGTACCATCAGGAGCGGGGGTGCATACCAGGGAATAGGTTTCGTCGGTGAGGGAGAAAATCAGATAAGGCTTTTTCTTCCCGGCATCCTGGTATTTATCCAGCATGCTCAGGCCGTAGAAGAAGTGCCGGGCGTTAATCATCAGGGTCATCAGCGCGCAGGTAATCAGGCTGGCACCGCCGGAAATTAAGTCCAGCGCGGCATATTGCATGGAGCCGGCATAGATGCTGGCAGACATGAGAAGCGCCCAGATCCAGCTGTAGCCCTGGTCGGCAAGCAGAACGCCGAAGCCCATGCCCAGTACGAGGTACCCGGCCATAACCGGAAGGCTTGCCTGAAATGCGGCGCGAACGTTTTTTCGATCCATGCACATGCTCCTTTGCAGCGGTAACGCGGTGATGCTACTTATTATAGCGCAACAGCCGGAAGACTGGAATCCAATCTTTCCGGCTGCTTTTTTGCGAAATCTGTAGAAACTATACAAAGACGATAGGAATATTATGCTTTCTGGGCGGCCCAGGTAAGCAGCTTTCTGGTCTGCTTTTCGGTCAGGCAGCGCTTGGGCAATACGGAGGAGTTCTTTTTGTCGGAATACAGCAGAAAATCGCTGCGGGTCCGGCGCAGAACAGCCTGCTTCCAGGGAAAAGTGGCGGTCTGCTCCCCTACCGTCAGGCTGTAGCCCTCCGGCGTAAAGGTGTAGTCCAGAATCGCCTCGTCATATTTCATGGGACCGTAGTTTTTCCGGCCGGAGAACTCATAGGCCAGCGCCAGCAGAATCAGAATCACCCCGGGGCATACCCAGGTGAACACGGAAAAATGGTGCTGAAACAGTGCAACCGCCAGCACCACGGCATAGACCACTGCCCAGAGAATCAAATAGGTTTTCAGCATCATCCGGCGCATGGACTGCATCACCTCGCCGGGGGTGAGATGCTCCACACGGACGGAAAAGGACTGGGATTGCTCCATGGTGAACCTCCAGCTGAGAAGAATAAGGTCCTGCCGCAGGGGGATGCGGCAGGACCGGAATGTACAAGCTTACTGGGGCGATTAAGCCAGGCCAGCGGTGATGATTGCCATCTTGTAGACCTCGTCGGCGTTGCAGCCACGGCTCAGGTCGTTGATGGGTGCATTCAGACCCAGCAGGATAGGACCGTAAGCAGCGAAGCCGCCCAGACGAGCTGCGATCTTATAGCCGATGTTGCCTGCGGTAACGTCGGGGAAGATGAAGGTGTTCGCCTGACCGGCAACAGGAGAGCCGGGGAACTTCAGCTGGCCAACCTCGGGAGCAACGGCTGCATCAAACTGCATCTCGCCGTCCACGGGAACGGTCATAACTTCCTTTGCCTTAGCAACGGCGTTCTGAACCTTGGTGACCTCGTCGTCCTTTGCGGAGCCCTTGGTGGAGAAGCTCAGGAAAGCAACCTTGGGGTCGATGCCGAAGGTCTGGGCGCACTTAGCAGTCTCCTGGGCGATCTCGACCAGGTTGTCCTCGGTGGGATGAATGTTGATGGCGCAGTCGCCCATTGCCAGCTTTTCCTGGGTGCCGTCGGCCTTATCACGAACCATGATGAAGCAGGAGGACACGATGGAGTTGCCGGGCTTGGTCTTAATGAGCTGCAGTGCGGGACGAACGGTGTCAGCGGTGGAATAGGTAGCGCCGCCCAGCAAGCAGTCAGCCTTGCCCATCTTTACCAGCATGGTGCCGAAGTAGTTGCCCTTGAGCAGGTTTGCCTTGCACTGCTCGGGGGTCATCTTGCCCTTACGCAGCTCAACCATCTTCTCGACCATAGCGTCCATCTCGGCATAAGTCTCGGGATCGATGATCTCTACGCCCTCGATATCAAAGCCGCCCTTCTTTGCAGCTGCCTCAACCTCGGCAACGTTGCCAACCAGAACGACCTTCATGATGCCCTCTGCCTTAATGCGGGCAGTGGCTTCCAGAATACGAGCGTCGGGGCCCTCGGTGAAGACGATGGTTTTGGGGTCCTTCTTCAGCTTTTCAACCAGAGTATCAAACATTGTTAATTACCTCCGTAAAAATAATTTTGGATAACGGATGGCAGACGTAATCTGTCATCCGATATTATACAACATTCCCCTGGGTATCTCAACAGAAAATTCGATTGGAGCGGAAAAAATCAAGGCGCATCCTTGGAATCCTGGTCGGTTTCTGTACTCTCCACCGGGGACGCTTGGGAAGCGGCGCTTTCCTGGCGACGGAGGAAACGCTGATGCTTTCGCTGGGCGCGCTTTTGCTGGCGCTTTGAGGTGGGATTCCACTTTTGGAAGTCCTTGCGAGGGGGATAATTCCAGTTGGTATAGTCGGTGGTGGCAGTGGAAAGCTCCCGCTTTTTCAGCAGGAAATTCACCAGCTCCGAAACGATCTTATAAATGACGGCAAACAGGGGGACCGCAATGACCATGCCCAGGACGCCAAAGAGATTGCCGAAGATCAGCAGGGAAACCACTACCCAAATGCTGTCGAGGCCGGTGGCGTCGCCGAGAATCCGGGGACCAATGACATTGCCGTCCAGCTGCTGAAGGAGGATGATGAAGATGACGAAATACAGGCACTCCATGGGGTCGATCACCAAAAGCAGCAGGGCCGAGGGAATGGCGCCCAAATAGGGGCCGAAGAACGGAATGATATTGGTAACGCCCACAATGATAGAAATCAGCAGCGTATAGGGCATGTTCAGCACGCTGAGGCCAATGAAGCACAGCACGCCGATAATCAGCGAGTCGATGATCTTACCGCCGATAAAGCCGCCGAATACCCGGTTGGCATAGGTGCAGACATTGCACACATAGCCGCCCCGTTTCTGCCCCAGCGCTGCATAGCAGAGCTTTTTCGACTGAGCCAGGAATTTGTCCTTGCCAGAGAGCAGATAGATGGAGATAATCACGCCGATAATTAGATTGAACATGGATTTTGCGAGATTCATAACACCGGTGGTCAGGCTGGTCAGAATCGTCTGCACCTTGGGAAGTACGGTGCCGGTGAGGAAGCTCGTGAGATAGTCGTAAACCTGATCCATGATTTCCTGGGTCACATCTTCGGCGATGCTGCCGTTGATGAACTCCTTAATCCATTTGCTCAGGGTGTTGTAGTAGGAGGGAAAGTTGCCAATGATGGTGGTGATGCTCTCCAACAGCTGGGGCAGCACCATGGCAATCAGGGCCCAAACCACCAGCATTGCAAAAATCAGCGAGGCAAAAATGCCCAGCGCCTTTGCCATGCCGGATGCCTTTTTCGGAGATAAAACCTTCCGCAGCTGGGGCTCCAAAAGCTTGCGAATCCGATCCTCGATGGGGTGGAGCAGATAGGCGATGCCAAGGCCGTAAAGCACCGGAGAAAGCGTGCGAAGAAACGCTTTGACATAGCCGAAAAATGCCGGCATTTTTGTGATAAACTGCGCCGCAATGATGCAGACCACCACAACAATGACCGCAGTAAGCCCCCAGCGGAAATAGATATTTTCCCGGTGAATTTCGAATAATCCGTCTTTTTTCTCTTGATGATCGTCCATGCGTGTTCCTCCCATCGGCTTGGTACCTTCAGTATACCATATTCGTGGGGAAAATGCATCGGTTCCTTGCTTTAATTTGCTTTGGTGCACAAACCGGAGCGACATGTCACATTTCACTCATTGCATCCCATAGGAAAAGCGGGTATGATAGAAATAATTTAGAACACGGAAGGATGATAGCTATGAACCATCGCTATGCCCATATTCTCTCCCCGATCAAGGTGGGAAATCTGGTGCTCAAAAACCGCCTGATTAACTCCAAGTGCATCCCCGAGGGCATTCAGGGCCCCCAAACCTGGCCCACGGAGCAGACCATCAACTTTGCGGCTTCTCTGGCAAAGAACGGGGCGGCCATTGTCACCTGCGCTCCGGGCATGTTCCGGGATTGCGACCCCCATCAGATGTTTACCAGTGATTTTAACATGGAGGACCGGCATGTAAAGCGCTGCTTCCGGCGGATGATCGACCGAATTCATGCCCATGGCTCGGTGGCATCGGCCTCTACCATGATCTATGTCCCGGCGGACAAGGGCATTTCGGATATCTATGATATGTCTGTGATTCCGGAGTCGGTGCTCCGGGGCGGACCGGAGTGCATTCTGGGGCGGGACGGAAAGCCGCTGCCCGGGATGACCAAGGAGGAGATTCATGCGTTCATCGGGAACTTTGCCCGGCGATGTCAGCAGCTCCAGGCCATTGGCTTTGATATGGTGAATATCTATATGAGCTATGACGCCTCGATTCTGGCAAAGTCCCTCTCCCCGGTGTTCAATCAGCGGAAGGATGAATACGGCGGCAGCTTTGAAAATCGCGCCCGGCTGACCCTGGAGCTGTTCCGGGAGATCAAGCGGGTTTGCGGCCAGGACTTCCCCATTGAAATTCAGATTTCCGGCAGAGAGTTCCCGGACGGCGGCTATACCAAGGAGGATTTTGTACGGTACTGCAAGCTCTGTGAGGGCTTGGTGGATATTTTCCAGATTCGCGCTTGGACCGGCGACATGACCCATTCCAGCCACTACACCGCTACCAAGGAGAATCCCACCAACCTGGAATATGCGGCGGCCTTTAAGGCGGCGGGCATCAAGGGACTGTGCGCACCGGTGGGCGGCTTCCAGGACCTGGACCTGATCGAGCAGTTTATTGCCGAGGGGAAGACGGACTTGGTGGCCATGGCCCGGGCATTTATCTGCGATGAGGAATACGGCGTAAAGCTGCTGGAGGGCCGGGGCGAGGATGTGCGGCCCTGCATCCACTGCGATAACTGCCATCAGGCTTATTGCGCGGTGAATCCCAAGATTGGCCTTCAGGAGGTCTGGGATCATATGTTTACTGCCCCCAGAGCAGTGAAAAAGGTTGCTGTCATTGGCGGCGGCCCTGCGGGTATGGAAGCGGCATTGACTGCGGCGGAGCGGGGCCATCAGGTGACGCTGTTTGAACAGTCCGATACCCTGGGCGGCCAGCTGAAGCATGCAGACTATTTGCCCTGCAAGTGGTCCCTCCATGATTTCAAGGAATATCTGATTCGACAGCTGGACAAATCCAATGTGGAGGTCAAGCTGGGCACCCGGGCAACTCCGGAAATGATGGAGGACTTTGACGCAGTGATCGCGGCATGCGGTGCCCGTCCCAAGGCATCCCCGGTGCCGGTGGAAGACGGGGTGAAGGTCTGGACGCCTATGGATGTGTTCGGGCATGAGAAAGAATTGGGGCAGCACGTTGCCATTGTAGGCGGCGCTATGACGGCAGTGGATACGGCGTTCTATCTGCTGGACCACGGTCATACCGTTACCCTGCTCACCCGGAATCGCCAGGCCGGGCACGATTACAATGCCCACAGCAAGGGCGCGTTTGAGGATATACTGAAAAGCCGGGAAAATCTGACCATCCTGACCAATTGTCAGACGGATTCCATTGGACAGGGCACGCTATCCTATACCGTGACCTATGGCGCGCCGGAGCCGATGATGCCCATGGGAAACCCTGACGATATGCCGCCCATGCCCGGGCCTGCAATGATGCCCCAGGAGCCCAAAGAGCCCCCTAGAACGGAACAGGGCACATTGGCATTTGACAGCATTGTGGTTTCCGCAGGCCGCGACGGCCTGGTGGAGGAAAGCTATGCCTTTGCCGGAAAGACGCCGGAGTTCTATGTGGCGGGCGATGCAAACCTACTGTCCTTTGAAACACTCCAGGGCGGCCCCGGCGGCGACGGCGCCAACAAGGCAGAGGGAACAACCACCCACGGCACCATTCGCCATGCCATGTTCACCGGCTATACCGCGGCTTGCAACCTCTAATTCATACGAAGTTCATACAAAAACAGCCCCGTCCGATTGGATGGGGCTGTTGTGATATTTGGTTAGTCGTCGTATCCCTTGGGGTTGTTCTTCTGCCAGTTCCAGGAGTGGGCGCACATATCGTCCAGAGTGTATTTGGCTTCCCAGCCCAGCAGCTGCTTGGCCTTTTCTGCGCTGGCATAGCAGGTGGCAATGTCGCCGGGACGGCGGGCGGTGATCTCCAGGGGAATGGTCAGGCCGCTGGCCTTTTCAAAGGCATGTACCACGTCCAATACGCTGCTGCCCTTGCCGGTGCCCAGATTGATGGGCTCTGCGCCGGTGTGATGCAGGGCATAATCCACGGCCTTTACATGGCCCAGGGCCAAATCCACCACATGGAGATAATCACGAACGCCGGTACCGTCGGGGGTGGGATAGTCATTGCCGTAAACGGACAGATGATCCCGCTGGCCAATGGCAACCTGGGTGATATAGGGCATCAGATTGTTGGGAATGCCGTTGGGAGCCTCGCCAATCAGACCCGAGGGATGGGCGCCAATGGGGTTAAAGTACCGCAGCAGCACCGCAGACAGCTTCTCGTCTGCCTTGCAGGCATCGGTGAGAATCTGCTCGATCATCAGCTTGGTGGTGCCGTAGGGATTGGTGGCGGCGCCGGTGGGCATATCCTCGGTAAAGGGGGCCTGGTTGATCTCGCCATAAACCGTTGCGGAAGAGGAGAACACAATGGCCTTGCATCCAAA
Source organism: Barnesiella intestinihominis (assembly GCA_963650135.1). Classification (GTDB taxonomy): domain Bacteria; phylum Bacillota; class Clostridia; order Oscillospirales; family Oscillospiraceae; genus HGM13006. Next base: position 7,326 of record CAVJLG010000055.1, read on the forward strand.
CTGCTCCATTACCTCCAGGACGGTCAGGGCAGTGTCCAGGTTATTCCGGTAGTATTTCAGCGGAAGCTTCGTGCTTTCGGGGACGCACTTAAAGCCTGCAAAATGAATCACGGCCTCAATATGATTCTCCTGAAACAGCTGGGTCATCGCGGCCTGATCGGCAACGTCAATCTGATAGAACTTCGGCTTGGTGCCGGAAATGGTTTCGATGCGGTCAATGACCTTGGGGCTGGCATTGGACAAATCATCGGCAATGATAACATCATACCCGGCGCGGATCATCTCCACTGCCGTATGGGAACCGATGAAGCCGGCTCCGCCTGTGAGCAGAACAGACATGGAACATTCTCCTTTTCTGATCGTAGTATATATCACCACTATACCACAGGTTGGAAGGAAAAGCTAGTCCTTTCCAAAAGTGGAATGCGGCAGAGGGGGATGGATATGGAGCTATGGACATGGCAGTGCGGGGCGCGTCGGGTGCTGATGCTCAACACCCGGGGGACGCTGCCGGAGGAGCAGGAGCGGGGGCTGTTTTTATGCCGAAGCCTGACCCTGCCGGCAGAGCGGCTGCTGATGGGGCCGGTGAGCTGGAGTCCGCACCCCGGCATGATTCGACTGGACCATGAGGGCGTTCGGATTCCCGCGGAAAAAGAGGATGTCGCGGCGTTTTTGGCGTTTTTAGCTGCTGCGGGCTATGGAAGCTGCTCCAGTGCAACCGACGGCCTAAGGGTGTTTACCCCTGACCGGGAAGAAATCGCCCGGTGGCAGGGGAAACGACAGCCGGACGCTCAAATCCAGCGCCAGCTTTTGAGCCTGGGTTAGTCCACTTTTGGGGGCTGGACGATCAGACCATGAACGTTGTTCTGGAAGGTTTCGCCGTCCTCGGGGCTGCCATAGACACGGACCAGCATCGGGGCATCCTGGCTCAGGCTGAACAAACCCAGAATGCTTTTTGCATCGACGGTATACCGTCCGGATACCACGTCGATATCCACCGGGGCCATGCTGGCGGCGGAGACGAACTCCCGCACGTCGTTGACCGAGTGCAGGGCAACATAGAATTCTGTCATAAGAAGACCTCCTGAATTGGGTATGTACATTGATTGGATTATTCGATATAATAGGCAGGAAGCAAGCAGGGGCGAAATCCGCCGCTGCCTGCAATTCCAAAGTCAGTATACCACAAAAATAACAATATGCAAAGGTGATTTACCGTGAAGTTTGCCATCTACACCTTGGGCTGCAAGGTAAACCAATACGAATCTCAGGCACTGGAAAAGGACTTTATCGCCCGGGGCTATGAGCCGGGGCGGTTTGATGAGCCCTGCGATTTTTATGTCGTCAATACCTGCACCGTAACGGCGGTCAGCGATAAAAAGTCGAGAAATGCCCTGCGCCGGGCCAGAAAACTGAATCCCCAGGCAGTGATTGGCGTATGCGGCTGCTATGCACAGGTGCACCCCGAGGATATGGAGAAGCTGGAGGTAGACGTGGTGGGCGGTACCGGCGACCGCAATGCGTTTATTGACCGGCTGGAGCAGTTCCGGCAGGATCACCGGCATTCGGTTCAGGTAGACAATGCCTTCCGCCGCAAGGGCTTTGAGGTATTGGAGCCTGGCGGCTTGGGGGAGCGGACCCGGGCTATGCTGAAGGTGGAGGATGGCTGCGTAAACTTCTGCACCTACTGCATTATCCCCTATGCACGGGGCGCCATTCGTTCCCTGCCGCTGGATACGGCGGTACGCCAGGTGCAGGAGCTGCGGGATCAGGGGTATCGGGAGGTTGTGGTCACCGGTATCGAGATTTCCTCCTGGGGCGCGGACCTGAAAAACGGACAGAAGCCCCAAGACCTGATCTATGCCATTTGCCAGGCGGTGCCGGAAATGCGGGTGCGGCTGGGATCGCTGGAGCCGAGAACCGTGGATGCGGATTTCTGCGAAAAATTGAGGGATTGCAGCAATCTCTGTCCCCAGTTCCATCTGTCCCTGCAAAGCGGCTGTGACGCGACCCTCCAGCGGATGCATCGGAAATATGATACGGCACGGTATTTGGAGAGCTGTCGGCTGCTGCGGGAGAGCTTCCCGGATTGCGCCATTACCACCGATCTCATTGTGGGCTTCCCCCAGGAGACGGAGGCAGAATTTGCCGAAACCTTGGAATTCCTGAAAAAAGCGCAGTTTGCCGCCATGCACATTTTCCCCTACTCCAGACGCACGGGAACCCCTGCGGCGGAAATGCCCGGGCAGATTCCCCAGGCGGAGAAGGAGCATCGGGCGGCTCGGGCATCGGAGGTCGAGGCGGCCTTGCGGGAGACTTATCAAAAGCGCTTTATCGGTGCAACCCTCCCGGTGCTGTTTGAGCAGCGGGACGCACAGGGCCGCTGGACCGGCCATACCACGAATTATATTCTGGTGGCGGTGGAATCGGAGCGGGACCTTCACAATCAAATCTTGGAAGTAACCATTACCGATTGGGAGCCCCATGGACTTGTGGGGCAATGCAAAGAAGCGGAATAAAATAACCGGCAGCGGGACAGAATTTGTCCTGCTGCCGGATTTTATATGTGGAGTGAAAGAAACACTCAATTCTCCCCTGCCCGCAGCTCCCAAAATGCAACGGCACTGGCGGCTGCAACATTGAGGGAGTCTACCCCATGGGCCATGGGAATCATCACGGTATAGTCGCAGCCGGAGATGGTTTCAGCGCACAGCCCATCCCCTTCGGTGCCCAGGAAAATGGCCAGCTTGGCTTCGGATTTTAGCGCCGGGGCTGTGATGGGAATGGCCCGATGGTCCAGGGCCATAGCGGCGGTGGAAAATCCCAGGGCATGAAGGGCAGTAAATGCATCCTGGGGCCAGCTGTGGATATCCTTACCAAGATAGGCCCAGGGAACCTGAAAAACTGTGCCCATACTCACCCGAACTGCCCGACGATGGAGCGGGTCACAGCAGTTGGGACTCAGCAGCACTGCGTCCATACCCAATGCAGCGGCAGAACGGAAAATGGCGCCTACATTGGTGGAGTCTACAATGCCCTCTAACACGGCAATTCGCCGGGTATCTTTACAAATGTCGGCGGCGTCCATGGGGGCAGGGCGGCGCATAGCGCAGAGAATCCCACGGGTTAGGGCAAAGCCGGTGAGCGCTGCCAGCAGGTCACGATCTCCGGTGAATACAGGGATTTCCCCGCACCGGGGCAATAGCGTGTCGGCAATGCTCGGGAGCTTTTGTCGCTCCAACAGCATGGATACGGGGGTATAACCGGCGTCCAGTGCGTGGGAAATTACCTTGGCGCTTTCGGCAATGAACAGCGCCTGGGATGGGTCCCGCTTGGAGCGGAGCTGTGCTTCGGTCAGGCGGACATAAGGGGACAATTCTTCCCGGGTGAAATCAGTGATCTCAATGATCTGTGCCATGGGGTTCTCCTTTGTGATATTTCATAGTATGGATGCCCAGCAGCGTATCAAAGGCCTGGGCAACGCCGTCTTCTAAATAGTGGCCGGTGATGGCGTCGGCGACAGCGCGGCAGGCGGGGCTTCCGTTGGCAACGGCAATGCCCATTCCGGCCCACTCCAGCATGTCGGCATCGTTATCCGCATTGCCAAAGGCGCAGACGGCTTCCCGGGGAATGCCCAAATACTCCGCCAGAAAGGCAAGGCCCCGATGTTTTCCACAGGCTTCGTTGGAAATCTCAATGAGATGGGGCACGGAGCTGGTATTGTAAATCCCGGAAAGGGTTTGGAGCTTTGCCAGCATTGCTGCTTTTACCTGCAAATTGCCCACTACGATGTCCAGACTATCCAGCCGGGTTTTGTGTTCCACAAGAAATGCGGCGATATCCGGGACAGGGCGGCGGGTGGACTGGATGTATGCCACGGAGTTTTCGCCGCACAGATAGGTGGCAGGACTGTTTACATAATCCTCTTGGGCATAGGCGCAGCCGTCCACAAAGCCCTCATAGGTCAAAAACTCCCCTTGGGTCAGGGCAAGAACCTGACAGGCGGTTTCCGGCGGGAGAAAATGCTGAACCAGCGCGGTATGGGCGGCAAGGTCATAGACCATGGCCCCATTGCTGCAAATCGCGTAGCGAATCCCGGGAAAGTGGGTCATCTCTTCCGGTAATGTGTCGAGGGAGCGGCCGGATGCGATGACGATTTGAATCCCTTGGGAAATAGCGGCCTCCAACGCGGCCCGATTGCCAGGTGACAGCTGGGACTGCTGATTCAGCGTGGTTTCGTCCAGATCTAGGGCAATGAGCTTCGGCGTCATAGGGCTTACCATAGCATCAGCTTCTGCGCCTGGGCCTGGAGCGCGGCGCGGAAGTCGGGATGGGCTACGGCGATCAAATTGCGGACCTTTTGCCGGACGCTTCTGCCGCGAAGGGGGGCAATGCCGTATTCTGTGACCACATAGTCCAGCTCGTTCCGGCTGAGGGTGACAATGCTGCCGGGCTCCAGCTGGGCGGTGATGGTGGAAACTGTGCCGCCGTGCTTGGTGGAGGCAGTGGCAATGATATTTCGCCCACCCTTGGAATGCGCTGCGCCCACTGCCATATCTGCCTGACCGCCGGAGCCGGAATACTGCCGGGAGCCGATGGATTCTGAGCATACCTGGCCGGTAAGGTCTACAGACAGGCAGGCGTTGATGGACACGAAATTGTCGTTTTGCGCCACGATAAACGGATTATTGACTGTTTCCCCTCGAAGCATTCGAACGCTGGGGTTCTCCTCCAGCATATCGTAGAGGGCCTGGGTGCCGTAAGCGAAGGTGCCGACGATTTTCCCGGGCATAAAGTTCTTTTTTCTGCCGGTGATAACGCCTTGCTTCACCAGCTCCACCATGGAGTTGGTAATCATCTCAGAATGAATGCCCAGATCGTGCTTATTCGTTAAGGACAACGCGGCTGCGTCGGGAATTCCGCCGATGCCCAGCTGAATACAGTCGCCGTCGTTTACCAGAGAAGCAACGTAATTGCCAATGGTCATTTCCAATTGACTGGGGGTGCTTTCCGGCAGATAGGGCAGCGGTGTTTCGGCTTCTACAATCATATCCACATCCCGAATATGGACCTCGGTGTCGCCATAAATCCTGGGCAGATTGGGATTTACCTGGAGAATCACCCGGTCTGCCGCTTCCAAAAACGTTTTTTCGTGAATCAGGCACAGGGGAATCATAAAATAGCCGTGCCGGTCCATGGGGGTGGCGGCGGCGATAAAGACGTTGCAGCCGTTGACCTCGATCCAGCGGCTGGCGCCATTGTGGAGGTCGCCGGGATAATAGCTGAGCAACCCCTGCTCCCGGCCCTTTCTGGCGGCGCCCATCAGGAAGGTGATGTCCATGTCAAAGGTATTCTGATAAATGGGATCGGATAAAAAACGGTGGGCCGAGAAGCACATGGGGGCAAACATCCGAAAGTGCTTTCCGCTGCCTTGCAGATGGTCGATGGCATTAAAAAAGGCGGTGGGCTCGTTGGCGCACTGGGAGGTGCCGATGACGTCGCCGTCCTTCAGAGAGTCCAGCGCCTCTTCCATCGTAACCTTTTTAGACTGATATTCTGCTTCATAGAGATTCATGGATGCATGCCTCCATTTTGCATATATTTCAGAATTGTAACAACATTATAAAGAGAAATGCCGAAAAAAGCAATGTTTTTGGGAAAGAACGTGCGCGGCCTAATTTCCTGAGAAATGTGTTGACAAAGCGGTCTGTATGGTGTATTGTTAGTTTACTAATTGTTAGCTAGGATACTGTCAGCATAAAAACATTCTGCTGCGGTTTCGAGGAAAGGAGTATCGCATGCATGAAATCAAGGGATGAAGCGTGGGGGCCGGGACCGGATTTTGGACCGCCGCCACACCCTGGAAAGGAAATGCCCATTGAAGAGCAGACTCCACCGGAGGATGAACCCATGAGCTTTCGGCTGATGCGCCGGATTGAATATACCGGGCGCATTCACCATATGGCGTTTCGCTCGATTCTTCAGGAGGATGGGCTTCCCCCCGCCCAGGCCAGCGCCCTGCGGTTTATCATCCGCTATCCGGGGATGAGCCAGCGGGAGTTGGCAGACCGGCTCCACATTCAGCGGGCCACCGTTACGGTAATGCTGCAAAAAATGGAGCGGGCAGGTTATGTTGACCGCCGTCCGGACCCGATGGATCAGCGAATCTCTCGGATTTATCCCACGGATATGGCAATCCAGCAGGATGAGGAGGGCAAGCGTTCCATCGACGGCTACTTTTCTGATGTATTCCAGGGCTTTTCGCCGGAGGAGCAGCAGCAGATGGACGATATGCTGTCCCGGCTGGGGGTCAACATTCGGGGCATTCTGGAGGCTACCCCCGATAGCCAGAGCAAGGAGTGAGTGCATTGAAAACTTTTTTACGGTATATCAAGCCCTATTGGAAATGGGTGCTGCTGACGATTGTATTTATCGCCCTACAGTCCCTTTCTGATTTGTATCTCCCGGCACTCAACGCCAAGATCATCGACGACGGCGTTATGACCGGTGATGTGGGCAAAATTCTCACCTATGGCGTACTGATGCTGATTGTGGCAATCCTGGTGGGCATATGTACTCTGGGTACCACCTACTATTCCACCAAAGCATCCCTGGCCTATGGCAGAGATATGCGGCTGGGGCTGTTTACCAAGGTGCAGTCCTTTTCCCAGTCGGATTTGGATCAGTTTGGCACCCCCTCGCTGATTACCAGAACCACTAACGACGTCAACCAGATTCAGCAGATGATGCAGATGCTGCTGCGGACCATCATTACCACCCCCATTTTGCTGCTGGGCGGCATTATTATGTGCCTCAGGCAGGATGTAAAGCTGTCGGCTATTTTGCTGTTTGTGGTACCGGTGATTACGGTGATGGTGGTGGTGACCACAAAGAAGTCCCACCCCTGGTTTAAAAAGCAGCAGACCCAGGTGGACGTACTCAACCAGGTGCTCCGGGAAAAGCTCTCGGGTATCCGTGTCATTCGGGCCTTTGTGCGCACCGACTATGAGGAAAAACGGTACGACAATGAAAACGAGAAAATGCTGAAAATTGCGGTGCATGCCCATAAGCTCATGACGGCAATGATGCCCATGGTAACGCTGGTGATGAACATCGCAACCCTGGCAGCCTATTATCTGGGCGCGATCCGGATTGACAACGGCGGCATGGGCATTGGCTCGATGAATGCATTTGTCACCTATCTGACCCAGATTTTAATGAGCGTAATGGCATCGTCCATGATGATGAACATGATCCCCCGGGCCATGACCTCCATTGGCCGTATCAACGAGGTGCTGGAATATGAGCCCACGGTAAAGGATCTGGACGCCAGCGAAGAAAAGCAGCTGGGACAGTTCCAGGGGCTGGAGTTCCGGGATGTATCCTTCTGCTATCCTGGGGCGGATCGCCCGGTGCTGGAGCATGTCAGCTTTGTTACCCGGCCCGGCGAGACTACGGCCATCATCGGCTCCACGGGCTCCGGTAAATCCACGCTGATTAACCTGCTGCCCCGAATTTATGATGTAACCCAGGGCCAGGTGCTCATGAACGGCATTGACGTGCGGGAGGTGAGCCAGGCAGAACTGCGGAGCCACCTGGGCGTGGTGCCTCAGAAGGCGCTGCTCTTTGACGGTACGGTAGCATCCAACCTCCGCTATGGCAAGGAGGACGCTACAGAGGAAGAGATGTGGCATGCACTGGAGGTGGCGCAGGGTAAGGATTTCGTATCCGGTATGCCCATGGGCCTGGAATCCTCCATTTCTCAGGGCGGCACCAACGTATCCGGCGGTCAGCGGCAGCGGCTTGCCATTGCCCGGGCAATCATCCGGAAGCCCGATGTGTATATTTTTGACGACAGCTTCTCGGCGCTGGACTTTAAGACCGATGCAAAGCTGCGCCAGGCATTGAGCAAGGAGACAAAGAATGCAGCCGTGCTGATCGTTGCCCAGCGTGTAACCACAGTATTGGGCGCAGACCGGATTATTGTTCTGGACGAGGGCAAGGTGGCAGGCATCGGCACCCACAAGGAGCTTATGGAATCCTGCCAGGTATATAAGGAAATCGTGCTCAGCCAGCTGAGTGCAGAGGAGGTGGCGTAAATGGCAAACGAAGAAGTCGAGAAGGAAAAACGAGAACTGGAGCTTCAGCGTCAGAAGCGCTTCTCCGGCGGTCCCGGCAGCCGGTTTATCTCCGGCGGCGAGCATGCAAACGACTTTAAGGGCACCATGTCCCGGCTGTTGCAGCTGCTAAAGCCGCAGCTTCCCCTGATTCTACTGACCTTTGTGATGACCATCGCCTATACGGTGGCAAGCACCTATGCGCCCAATAAGCTGGCGGATATGGTGGATATCATCACAGACGGCATTCACGCCAAAGGCTCCGGCGGCGGAATCGACTTTGGCGCACTGCGGCATGCAGCGCTGATCGTGGGGCTGCTGTATGCGCTGACGGTGGTTTGTAATCTGATTCAGCAGTTTATTATGATCGATGTATCGCAGAATCTGGTTTATGATATGCGGAAAGCCATCGATATCAAGCTGAAAAAGCTGCCCATCAAGTATTTTGACTCCCACTCCCGGGGCGATATCCTCTCCCGGGTATCCAACGACGTGGAGAACATCTCCATGACGCTTCAGATGAGCCTGACCCAGATCATCTCTGCGATTATCACCCTGGTCAGCGTACTGTTCTTCATGTTCTATCGGAACTGGCTGCTGACGCTGATTTCTCTGGTGACGGTGGTGCTGTGCTTCCTGATGACCAAGGTGATTGCCTCCCGGGCCAAGGGCTATTTCACCACCCAGTGGGCTTCCACCGGTAACCTCAACGGTCAGATTGAAGAGATGTACACCGGCCATACGGTGGTAAAGCTCTTTGGGCGCCAGCAGACCGCCATGGATGCCTTTGAGCAGGAAAACGAGGTGCTGTTCCAGTCCTCCTTTAAGGCGGCGTTTATCTCCGGCGTGATTCAGCCCGCGATGATGGTCATCAATAACCTCAACTATGTGGCTGTGTGCATTTTGGGCGGTATTTGGATTGTTGGCGGCGGACCGCTGGGAATGATTGTGACACTGGGCGATATTACTGCAATCATCGCATATTCCAAGCAGCTGATGATGCCCATTACCCAGACGGCTTCCATTGCCTCTACCATCCAGTCCACCATTGCCTCTGCGGAGCGGGTGTTCGAGCTGCTGGACGAGGAAGAAGCAGTGCCGGATATGGAGCCCATTCAGCATCTGGAGGACCCCAAGGTCGTTTCCTTCGAGCATGTGAATTTCAGCTATAAGCCGGACACCAAGCTCATTGAGGACCTGAATCTTACGGTTCGGCCCGGTGAAAAGGTCGCCATTGTCGGCCCCACCGGTGCAGGCAAGACCACGCTGGTCAATCTGCTGATGCGGTTCTATGAGGTAGACGGCGGACGGATTGCCATCGACGGCAAGGATATTCGTTCCATTCCAAGAGAAGAGCTGCGGAGTAAAATCGGCATGGTGCTCCAGGATGTGTGGCTGTTCAGCGGCACCATCCGGGACAACATCGCCTATGGCTATAACGTGCTCTCCGGAAAAGAGGCAACGGAGGAAGAGATTGTTGCTGCGGCGAAGATGGCCTATGTGGATCACTTTGTGCAGACCCTCCCCCATGGCTATGACACCGTAATCAACGACGACGCTACGAACATTTCCCAGGGCCAGAAGCAGCTGATGACCATTGCCCGGGCGTTCCTGTCCGATCCCAGCATTCTGATTCTGGATGAGGCAACCTCTTCGGTAGATACCCGTACTGAGGTGCTGATTCAGAAGGCCATGCAGAAGCTGATGGAGGGACGTACCAGCTTTGTCATTGCCCACCGGCTCTCGACCATTCGAGATGCGGACCTGATCCTGGTAATGAATCATGGTACCATCATTGAGCAGGGCACCCATCAGCAGCTCCTGGATAAAAAGGGCTTCTACTACGACCTCTACAATTCCCAGTTCATTGGCGCTACCGTGGAAGATGAACCCGCCCAGCAGCAGGAAAGCGGCTTCCCCGGTGGGTTCCCGGGTGGAGGTTTCCCCGCTGGCGGCTTCCCCGGAAAGGGCAAGAAGGGCAAAAAGGGAAAGCAAAAGGGCAAATTCCCAGAAGGCGAGCCTCCCGAGGGCTTCCCGGCACCTGGTGATATGCCGGAAGGTTTTACACCGCCCAGCGATATGCCGGAAGGCTTTACACCGCCCAGCGGATTCCCCCAGTCGGAAGGAGCGGAATCCAACGTATGAGATGCGTGGTAATTACCGGCGGAACCCGGGGCATTGGGGCCGCAACGGTTCGGCGATTTGCCGCAGCGGGAGATCGGGTCTACTTCCTGTATGAAAAAAGCACGGAGCTGGCCCAGGCGATGGAGCAGGAAACCGGTGCAGTAGGCATCCGGTGCGATGTCACCCAGGAAGAGGCGGTGGCACGGGCGTTTCAGCAGATTGGCCCGGTGGATGTGCTGGTGAACAATGCGGGCATTGTGGACTATAACCCCATTAACTGGGTATCCGCCGAGACGTTCCGCCGGGTAATGGATGTGAACGTTACGGGCATGTTCTTGTGCTGCAAAGCGGCGCTGTCCGGAATGCTGCAACAGCAAAAGGGAGCCATTGTCAATGTGTCCTCCATGTGGGGGCGGGTTGGCAGCTCCTGTGAGGTGGCCTATTCCACTTCCAAGGCAGCGGTGATTGGCATGACCAAGGCACTGGCAAAGGAGCTGGGGCCTTCGGGGATCCGGGTCAATGCGGTTGCCCCTGGGGTAATTCAGACGGATATGGTGAAAAACGTCGATCCCGAAGTGATGGAAGAGCTGCGCCAGGAAACGCCCCTGGAGCAGTTGGGACAGCCAGAACAGGTTGCAAATGCCATTTGGTATCTGGCGTCGGAGCAGGCGAGCTTTGTCACCGGCACGGTGCTGGATGTCAGCGGCGGGTTCGTTATGTAAACGAAACAGGCAAAAGAAAAGAGCGCCAATCCCAATGCGGGGTTGACGCTCTGCTTTTGTTATACCCTTGTTTGCTTGCGAGGAGGTTTATACTCGGAGAGCACCAAGCCCAGCAGCGTTAAAATGGTTCCAATCAAAGAGAATATGGTGAGCCGTTCCCGAAGAATCAGTACAGAGGTGAACACGGTGATCACCGGTATCATATAAATGTATACGCTGGTTTTTATGGCGCCAAGCTTTTTTACGGCGAAATTCCAGGTGACAAAGCAGAGTGCCGATGCCCCAAGTCCCAGGTATAAGATGTTCCACAGGGAGGTCAGGTCCGTAAATCGGGATAAATCCAGATGGAAATCAAAGAAGAACAGCGTGGGAATCATAAACAAGATCCCATAGAAAAACGTCCGCCGGGTGGAGAGAATCACCGGATAGCCAAAGCTGCTGATGTTTTTGGTTAGCAGAGAATAGACGGCCCAGACCAATGCGGCCAGCAGCGCAAGCAGATCCCCCACAGGGCTGAGCTCCAGCTTAGCGCCATGAAAGCTGATGAAAATAATCCCTGCCATGGCCACCAGAAATCCTGCAAAGAACGGCAGCCGCAGCTTTTCCTCCGATTTCAGGAATAGATGCGCCAGGATTGCCGTAAAAAATGGGGCCACAGAGATGATTACTCCAACGTTGGAGGCAAGGGTGTAGGTCAGCGCAATGTTCTCCAGCAGATAATATAGGCAGATTCCGCACAGACCGGCGGCTGCATAGGTCAGTTCCTGCTGCCAGCTTTTCGTCTTCAAAGGACGCGGATGGGCAGCCAGCAGCACCAGAAAGCCCATGATAAAGCGGAAGAATAGAATTTCCACTGGCTGAAAGTTTTGCAGCAGCACCTTGGTGGAGATAAAGGTTGTGCCCCATACGACGATGGTCAGCAGGGCGGCAAGGTGTCCGGCGGTTTGGTTATGTTCCATGTTTAGGTTGCACCATCCTTTGGCTTAGGGTGAAAAACAGCTCGATAGGCCCCCGGGGGAAGGCCAATGAAACGGCTGAAGTAGTTTGTAAGGTGGCTTTGGTCGGAAAATCCGGTCTGCAAGGCGGTATCCAGTGGCGATACGCCCTGTGCCAACAGCTGTTTTGCACGGTTTATGCGGACATTTTCCAAGTAGCTGTAAGGGGTGATTCCCTTTGCCTTGGAAAATGCACGAAGCAGGGCGGATTTGCTGAGCCCGACGGTGCGGCAGATTTGGTCCAGGGTTAGCCGGGCGGCGTAGTGCTGCTCCATAAAGCGGCATGCAGCTTCAATTTTGTTCGGGCAGTGAGGAAAAACGAGGGGGGCAGGCTGACCATATTCTGCGATTAGCATGGACAGTAGGCGCAGAAATTGCGCTTCTCTCGAAAAATCTCCGGCCCCTGTCATGATTTGTGTATGTAAATGACGGAGACAGCGGCTTGCGCGATTATTTTGTATAACGGTTTGGGAGAAGCTTGGCAGTTGACGTGTCCCGGTGCGTTTTTCCATCCAATCCAGCATGACGGGAATGGGGATGCTCAGGCTCCGGTAATCCAGGGCTTCGGTGCTTAATTGGGTGCAGGCGTGGTTATCCCCGGGATGAAATAGGAGCATGTCCCCAGGCCGAACCGTGTAGCATTGCCCATTGCAGGAGAGCGTACGGGTACCTTTTTCCACATAGCCAATGACATAGTATTCATGAAAGTGACTGGGAAACGGCTGGACGATTCCTTCAAAGCGATAGGCCTCGATGCGCAGAAAATCGTCGTAGACCACGGCCCTTTTCATGGCGCTCCCCCCTTGTAGGGGTTTATTTTACCATGAAATTTGACGAATTGCTTGTAAAATATCTTCAATTTTCATGAAACTGAGGGAATGGAATGCGTGTATGACGAAGCAAAATAGAGATGGACGGTATCGCAGGGCACGATACCGTCCATTTTGTGTTTTGTCAGGAAAGATGTGTGGAAATCCAAGAGATCAGATCGGAGAAAACCTCGACCTTGTTTGTCTCGTTGTGCATCTCGTGTCGGCCACCGGGATAGAGCTTTAGGGTGACGTCTTCCAGCTGGGCCTGTTGCAGCATGGCATAGACAGCCTGGACGCCTTTGCCATAGTTGCCCACCGGGTCGCAATCGCCGGAGTAGATCAAAATCGGCAGGGCTTTGGGCAGCCGTCCGGCCCAATCGGTGGTGTTGACATGGGTATAGGCGGTGAGCATATCCCGATAGGCGGAGACGGTAAAGGAGAAATTACATTTGTTGTCGGCGGCGTACTTCTCCCAGACCTCGGGGTCCCGGCTGAGCCAGGCGTTGCCGGAGGTGGCGTTGGGGATTTTCTTGCAGTAGGAGCCCATGCTGCATTTCACCATGAAGTTCGAGATATATTTGGGCCCCTTGACCTTGGAGAGGAAGCTTGCCAAATGCCGACCAAAGGGCATCAGCGGGCTGGGGCCGCCGGTGCCGCTGATGATAAGGCCGTCGATGGTTTCCGGGTGCAGCTCCGCATACCATCGGGCGTAAAAGCTGCCCATACTGTGGCCCAATAGGAAATAGGGAACGCCGGGGAATTTCTTGTGCCCCAGGGTGTTCATGGTGTAAAGGTCTTTTAAGATAAACTGATAGCCGTTCTTTTCTGCCATGAAGCCATAGTTTTCCGGGACGCTGGTGTCGCCATGGCCCAGATGGTCGTTGCCGCAGATGGCGATACCGGCTCGGCAGAGTACATCAAACATGGGCTCATACCGGCAGATGTATTCGCACATGCCATGGCTCAGCTGAAGAACGGCACGAATGGGCTGCGCTGCGGGGGTGTAAAAGTAACCGGCAACCTGCGATGTGCCGTCTGCGGATGGAAAGTGAATGGATTCCTTCTGAAATGCAGGCATAGCAATCCCTCCGTGAATGGTTTGATGCATTTAGTATACAACGTTTTGCGCGGAAGAACAATGGAAAGGGAAAATATTTGGTGGACTGGGGTGGAAATCTCTAGAAACCAATATAAACTACTTGACAAGTACCAAACTGTGCGTTATAATGGTAGCACTTCATGAGAGCAATATCGCGGGGTGGAGCAGTTCGGTAGCTCGTCGGGCTCATAACCCGAAGGCCGTCGGTTCAAATCCGGCCCCCGCAACCATATTTACCAAACGGTATAGATGCGCCTGAGAAAACTCAGGCGCATCAACCATTTCCGGGCTTTTTGAGCTCGGATTTTTTTGTAGGCAAACATAGATGCAAAATGCTTTGATAGGGAAGTAGCGGTGATTTGAACCTCTGATTCTCTGCATTCTGGATCAGATATGCCATGTAGAAAGAAAAATATGGCGTAATTCCGCAAAGTCAATATTCACAAAGTTTGAAGCCCCGGTTTGTTGATCTTGATAGGTCGGCGAGCCGGGGCTTTTTTGCGTTCTCCGAAAAATAACAGCATTACGCTGATCATATAGATTATCACCAAGGCCCCTGCGTCCGTCATTTATTGATTGGATGCAGGGGCCTTTTTTCGTTTTAGAAGGGAGTTGTTTCAAACGAAAGTAAAAATCCATAAACGCCTCTTTGCTCTCCTGCTGGTATTTGCCCTGGTCATTGGCCTTCTGCCCAGCGCTCTGGCGGACAATGAGCCGAATATTTCAGCGGCGGAATCCGCAGAGGAAACGCTGGTGGATTCCCAGTCAGAGGAATCACCAGCCATTGCACCGCCAACACAATCCATATTGGAATCGGACGAGGCCGTAGAGAGTTCAGAGACAGGAACAGACAATGAAGCTGAAATGCCCACCTCCATGGATGGCGAGACATTGACCCGCACGGACAATGACGGTCTTATGCTGCTGAGTGGCGGCGGTACCATGGGCAAGTCCACCTGCGTGACCTTTGCCGCCTATCAGTCCGCTCGGTGGAAGTGCCATCGTTACGAAGTAGACGGGTCGCACAGCTATGGGCACTATTTTTACACCAGCGAGATTGCTTATCATACCATTGACGGCGTGGACTCATACTGCATAGAGCCGAACACTACATCCCTGGGCGGACAGTATTACACCTCCTACACCGCCGAGGAAGCCAGCAGCTCGTCCTATTGGAAACTGGAGCTGGACGAACTCCAGCGCAGCCACATCCAGAAGATTCTAGCTTATGGCTATCCGCAGGTGGATTACGGGTACAGCCGTCAGGTGCAGTATGCCGCAACGCAGGTACTGATCTGGGAGGTTGTTTCTCACAGCCGCTACAATGCAGACATCAAGTCCTGCACGGATTATGGACTGTACAGTAACGTTTACGCCGTGCTGG
>CAVJLG010000056.1:0-31662 GCA_963650135.1 Barnesiella intestinihominis
GAACGTGTCCTGGATGTAATAGTCGATGTTGCCGATCAGCAGGACCTGGTCGATGCCGTTCGCCGCGACATAGGCGGAGAAGTCGAAGGGCTGGCCCATCTCGTACTCGTAATACCGCAGGTCGATCGAATACAGCGTGTCGTAATGGGTGGCCAGGAGCTTCAAGATCGCGTTGTCGAACGACTCGCCGATGACCAGGAGCTTCCCCCGGCCCTCCGTCCCGGTCGAGAGGATCGTCTCGCCGTTGTCACCGCCGTAGAACCCGCCGTAGGACAGCGTGTCCGTCGCCGTGCCGTCGAGATATGCCTCCTGCGCGCCGTAGTCCGCAGCGGGCTGGCCGTTGATCGTGACGGTCATCTCCGGCCAGTCGAAGCGGTAGGCGTAGAACGGCTCCGTGAAGACCCCCTCGCCCGCGATGGCCGAGGCCTTCTTCCCGCTGAAGTCGTCGCGCACGAGGACCGCGTCGCCCACCGGCTCCAGCGGGTCGCCCGCGCAGCCGAGCAGGTCCACGAGCTGGCGGTAGCCGACATACGAGCCCTCGTGGCACCAGTGGCCGTCCGTGCGGTAGAAATACCGCGCGTACTGGCTGAAATCGTCGATCTCATAGACGCCCTTGTGCTCCTCGGGGAGCTGGAGGCGGGGCATCAGATAGTCGGACAGGTCCGTCTTCTGGCGGGCCTGGAAATCCAGGTCCGTGTCCTTCTGGATGTAATAGGCGTAGAACGTCAGCTCCGGGTGCCGCGCGAAGGTCGCGTTGAGCGCCTCGATCTTGCGGTCGAGCTCCGACTGGACGCTGGAGACATAGCGCGGCCAGTACACGATGTAGTGGTCCCCGAAGAGGCGCAGCCCGCCGAAGTTCACGTACTGCGTGCCATCCAGCCCCGCCCGGGCGGCGAGGAGGTCGAGCGTGTCCTTCAGGTACCGCGTGGTGCAGCGGTTGTACAGGGACTTCATCGTCGACGCGCCCGGGACCTGGTCCATCAGCGCGGACTCGACGCCGTCCTGATAGCTCTGGTCCGCCCATCCGGCCACCGTGAAGGCCGGGACCTGGGCGGCGTAGCGGTTCTCATAGGTGTTGACCTCCTCCGGGGCCAGGAGCGTCCGCCCCAGGCCCAGCACCAGGAAGGCCAGGATCGCGCAGACGAAGAGGATGTCGATCGCCCTTCTCATTCCGTCCCCTCCTCACGTCATTTTATAGCCGATGCCGCGGACCGTCTCGATCAGGCTCCCGGCGTGGCCGAGCTTCTGCCGCAGGGTCCGGATGTGTACGTCCACCGTCCGGCTCTCGCGGCCCATGCCGTCGCGCCAGACCTTGTCCAGGATCCGGTCGCGCGTGAGCACGATGCCGCGGTTCTCCAGCAGGAGGCACAGGATCTCGAACTCCTTCAGGGTCAGCGAGACCTCCGCCCCGTCCACGCGCACGACGTGCCGCGACGGCGAGACGTACAGCCCGCCGAGCTGGTGGTCCGTCGGCAGCTCCGCCCCGCCGTGGCCCTCCGCCCGGCGCAGGAGCGCGCGGATCCGCGAGAGCAGCTCCATCATGCGGAAGGGCTTGGGGACGTAGTCGTCCGCCCCGGCGTCCAGGGCGATCACCGTGTCGTACTCCGTGCCCTTGGCCGTGAGCATCATCACCGGCAGGGCCCGCGTCGCCGGGTCCGCCCGGAGCCGCCGCAGGATCGACAGCCCGTCCTCCTCCGGCAGCATGATGTCCAGCAGGACCAGCGCGGGGCGCAGCTGGCCCATCGCCGCCCAGAACGCCGACGGCCGCCCGAAGCCCTCCGCCTCGAACCCCGCGTTGTTCAGCGTATACAGGACCAGCTCGCGGATGCTGGCGTCGTCCTCCACGAAATAGATCATAGCGACCTCCGGTACAGATGAAAAAAGACGCCCGAACACGGTCGCGTTCGGGCGTCAGGTTTGGAGGTGCCACCCAGATTTGAACTGGGGGTGGAGGTTTTGCAGACCTCTGCCTTACCACTTGGCTATGGCACCATTTGGAGCGAGTGACGAGGCTCGAACTCGCTACCTCCACCTTGGCAAGGTGGCGCTCTACCAGATGAGCTACACCCGCAGATATGGTGCCTCCGGTCGGAATCGAACCAACGACACGGGGATTTTCAGTCCCCTGCTCTACCGACTGAGCTACAGAGGCATATTTTAAGCTGAGCTGCCGCTCAGCTTAAAATGCTGGCGACCCGGATCGGGCTCGAACCGACGACCTCTAGCGTGACAGGCTAGCGTTCTAACCAACTGAACTACCGGGCCAAATAATGGTGGGAACAACAGGGCTCGAACCTGTGACCCCCTGCTTGTAAGGCAGGTGCTCTCCCAGCTGAGCTATGCTCCCAAGCTGTTCTGCGAGGCGGTGTGGAACCGTGTCTCACAAGGAACGTTGCTATTATACTCAGGATACCCCCAATTGTCAAGCACTTTTTTCATCTTTTTTGAACTTTTTTATTTCATTATTCAAAATCCCTTGATTTGCAACGTTTTTCCCGCAAAAAAAGTTTTGATTCTGCATCGCATCTTTCATTTTTATGCGGGCTTTGCTATAATAATGAAAAAATAAAAAGGAGGATTTTTGGATGAATCCGATTTATCGTGATTATGCGGTGGAGCAGGCCATCCGACTGCTCGCCATCGACAGTCCCAGCGGCTACACCGAAAAGGCAGCCCAGTGGGTTTTAGAAGCATTTCAGTCTCTGGGCTGTGAGGCCCACATCACCACCAAAGGCGGCGTGCTGGCCTGCCTGGGCGGTGAGGACGCCGATCACGCCCTGATGCTGGAGGCCCACACCGACACCCTGGGCGGCATGGTAGCGCAGATCAAGCCCGACGGTCGTCTCCGGATCACTGCCCTGGGCGGCATGCAGGCGGCAAACGGCGAGGCAGAAAACGTCAGGGTCTACACCCGGGACGGCAAGGTCTATGAGGGCACCCTCCAGCTCATCAATGCCTCTGTCCATGTCAACGGCGACTATGCCAAAACCCAGCGCAGCTTCGACACCACCGAGGTTGTGCTGGACGAGGACGTAAAAACCCGCGCCGATGTGGAAAAGCTGGGCATTATGAACGGGGATATCGTCTGCTTTGATCCCCGGACCCATGTGACCGCCTCCGGCTATATCAAGAGCCGCTTTCTGGACGACAAGCTGTCCGTGGGCATTTTGCTGGGACTGGCCAAGTATATCCATGATGCCGGCATCACGCCCCAGCGTCGGGTCTACGCCCACATCACCGTGTACGAAGAGGTTGGACACGGTGGCGCCGGTCCCCTCCCCCAAGGGGTCACAGACGCCATCAGCGTGGACATGGGCTGTGTAGGCGAAGGGCTTGACTGCACCGAGCGGCAGGTTTCCATCTGCTGCAAGGATTCCGGCGGCCCCTACAGCTATTCTCTGGTTTCTGAGCTCATTGATGCAGCACGTCGGGAGCAGGCGGACTTCGCGGTAGACGTTTATCCCCACTATGGCTCCGACGTAGAGGCCACCCTTTCCGCCGGCTATGACATTCGCCACGGCCTCATTGGCGCAGGCGTTTATGCCAGCCACGGCTATGAGCGCAGCCACATTGACGGTGTGATGAACACCCTGAAGGTCCTCAAGGGCTTTCTGCACATCTAAAGGATATTGCAAAAACATCCGAACCTGCTTTTTCGTCAGGCTCGGATGTTCTTTTTTACTTTTTACTTTATTCTTCGTCCCGCTTGGTGGCGTGATCCAGCAGCGCCTGAATCTCCGCCGGGGTGAAGGTATAGATGGTGTCGCAGAACTGGCAGTCCACATGGATATCCTGCCCCTCGTCGATGATATCCTGCATTTCCTTTGCCCCCAAAGACACAATGGTGGACGCCACCCGCTCCCGGCTGCAATAGCACTTATAGGCAATGGGGGTTGTCTCCAAAATCTCCACGTTTTCCTCACCCAGCAGCCGCTGAATGATGTCCTGGGGGCCAAGGCCCTCCTTCATCATGGCGGATACATTGCCTGCCTTGGCAACGCTGGCCTCCAGCTCGTCAATCAGGCTGTCCGGCGCACCGGGCAGCAGCTGGAGCAGATATCCCCCTGCCACGTCCACGGTCTGGTCCCGATTCAGGAGCACGCCCAGGGCGCATACCGTGGGCACCTGCTCGCTTTCTACAAAATACGCCGCCACATCCTCGGCAATCTCGCCGCCCAGCAGCTGCACCGTTCCCACATAGGGGTCCTTCATATGAAGATCCCGAATCAGGGTCAAGGTACCCTGGTCGCCAACCGCAGCGCCCACGTCCAGCTTGCCCTGATACTTCTCCATCAGCTCCACCTGTGGATTTTCCACATAGCCCCGGACGTTGCCCTCGGGGTCAGCGGTGGCAAGGATCGTACCAAGCGGGCCGCCGCCCTTAATCATCAGAGTCACGCTGCCCTGGTCGATTTTCTGCATATTGCCAATCATGCTGGTGGCCGCCAGCACCCGGCCCAGTGCAGCGGTAGCCACTGCGGTGGTTTTGTGGATTTCCCGGGCCCGCCGGGTAATCTCCGTGGTGCTCACTGCGGTAATTTTTACAAAGCCGTCCCGGGTCATGGCCCGAACAAGCTGATCTGTCATGTAGTTTCTTCCTTTCGTGCTGTAATAAACACCCGTTCTTCATCGGGCTGGGGCGGCAAAAACGTCCGCTCGCCATAGAACGCCACATCCCGGAACCCCACCAACTCCAGCTGATGTTTCAGCCAGTCAAGGTCATAGGCGTATTCCAGGTGTTCTTCCTGTTCTCTGCGCCAGAGCTTTCCTTCCCGGACGAAAATATCCATGCCGTAAAAGCACTGGTTCTCTTCCTGGTCAAATTCCGTGCGCCAGATGCAGACCACGTCGTCGGTTTCGTCCATAAACAGCTGCCCGTCAAAGGCCCGCAGCTGCTCGGGCGGGCGTACATCAAAAATCAGCATACCCCCGGGCCGCAGCGCCTTTGCAAAGCAGGCAATCGCAGAAATCCCCTGCTCGGGCTTCGCCATATAGTTAAAGCTGTCCAGCATACACACCAGAACATCCACCGGTTCAGGCAGCGTAAAATCCGCCATATTTCCATGGAGGAACATCGGCGGATTGTCCATACCCTGGGTCTTGTCGAATGCGCGGGTGAGCATATCGGTGCTCAAATCCATGCCATAACAGCGGCTGCCGTTCTCGGCAAAGAGCACGCTGAGGCTGCCGGTGCCGCAGGCCATGTCGAGCACCCGCTCCGGCGCTACCCCATTCCGGCGGAGAATCGCCATCAGGTAGTCATACAGGCCCTCATAGTCCACATCCTCGGTAAGACTGTCGTACCAGTCGGCCAATGCGCCATAGCTGCTCATGCCTGCTCCTCGTCTTTCATCCGGTCCAGCACCTGGCGATAGCCGCCTGCGCCGTAGTTGAGGCACCGCTTCACGCGGCTGACGGTTGCGCTGCTGACGCCGGTTTTCTCCAATACATCGCTGTAGATATCCCCTTGATCCAGCAGCCGCGCCACCTCAAAGCGCTGCTCCATGGCCATCTGCTCCGATACAGTGCAAAGGTCTTCAAAGAACGCATAGCATTCCTCCGGGGTCTTCAAGGTCAAAAGCGCCTGATACAGTGCGGCGCTCCGGTCGCTGCCCTTGCCATGACTATTCATTTCCACCCACCTCACAGTGTCGTTATTCTTTTATATTTTAACAAAGCGGTGAATGAAAGTAAAGAATAAATTTCAGAAGTCAATCTTGCAAAAATATCCGCTTTGCGCTATAATGCTACATAGAGAAATTGCGGACTTGGAAAAGGCAAATCCCCAAGGCTTGACCACGGGGTTGCGAATCCCAGCCGCGGAGGTATCACTATGGTAAAAGCGATCGTCGGCGCCAACTGGGGCGACGAGGGTAAGGGCAAGGTCACCGATCTACTCTCTGAAACCTCGGATATTGTCGTTCGTTTCCAGGGCGGCGCCAATGCTGGTCACACGATTATCAACGACTACGGCAAGTTTGCCCTGCACCTGATCCCGTCCGGTGCCTGCAACCCCGGCACCATGAACATCATCGGCAACGGCGTGGCGCTGGACATTCCCAAGCTCATGGCAGAAATCAAGGCCATCACCGATGCAGGCGTTCCTGCACCCCAGCTGATGATTTCCAACCGGGTACAGCTGCTGATGCCCTATCACGTTTTGCAGGATACCTATGAGGAAGAGCGTCTGGCAGGCAATGCCTTTGGCTCCACCAAATCCGGTATCGCCCCCTTCTATTCCGATAAATACGCAAAGAACGGCATTCAGATCAACGAGTTGTTCGACGAAGAAGGCCTCAAGGCCCGTCTGGAGAACATCTGCACCCTGAAAAATGCCCTGTTTGTCAACCTGTATCATAAGCCCGAAATCCACGCAGACGACCTGTTCGATCTGCTGATGGAGTGGCGCGAGATGGTCCGTCCCTATATTGGCGATGTGCACAAGTATCTCGCCGAGGCCAACAAGGCCGGTAAGACCATCCTGCTGGAGGGTCAGCTGGGCTCCATGAAGGACCCCGATTTCGGCATCTATCCCATGACCACCTCCTCCCACACCCTGGCCGCATTCGGCTGCGTGGGCGCCGGCATCCCCGTCAAGGAGATGAAGCAGGTCTATGTGGTCACCAAGGCATACTCCAGCGCAGTGGGCGCAGGCGAGTTTGTCAGCGAGCTGTTTGGCGACGAGGCGGAAGAGCTCCGTCATCGCGGCGGCGACGCTGGCGAATACGGCGCAACCACCGGCCGTCCCCGCAGAGTGGGCTGGTTCGACGCAGTGGCAACCCGCTACGGCGTATCCGTCCAGGGTGCTACCGATGTTGTCCTCACCTGCCTGGACGTTATGGGCTATCTGGACGAGATCAAGGTCTGCACCGGTTACGAGATCGACGGCAAGGTTACCCCTGATTTCCCGGTTACCCCCGAGCTTAAGAAGGCGAAGCCCGTCTACACCACCCTCCCCGGCTGGAAGTGCGATATCCGCGGCACCACCAAGTGGGAAGACCTCCCCAAGGCCGCCCAGGACTATGTGCTGTTCATCGAGCAGCAGATCGGTGCTCCCATCACCATCGTTTCCACCGGCCCCAAGCGTCACGAGGTCATCTATCGCTAATGTTGATTCAACCGGCTGCATCCGTTTCGGGTGCAGCCGGTTTTTTCTGATTCGCATCAAAAAACTGCACTGCCGAAAAGACAGTGCAGTTTCTTTGATTAGTCGTTGCTGAGGGTCAAATCTCCGTCCTTTACCCAGCCCAGCTTCCGTACCACCATATTGATGAGAGGGCACAGCACGGCGGGCAGCACAAAGGAAATGAGGATCAGGCCCACCCAGTCCATGGTGGTGATGGCGCTCTTGGCACCGGAGGCAACGTCTGCCGCCCAGCCGGTATAAACGCCGATCTGCCCCACCAGGCCGCAGGTGCCCATGCCGGAGGACACCGGTGCGCCGTTCATCTGGAGATGGAACACACAGGTTGCCAGAGGTCCGGTGATAGCCGAGGTGACAATGGGTGCAATCCACACCCGGGGATTCCGGACGATGTTGCCCATCTGGAGCATGGAGGTGCCGATGCCCTGGGACACCAGTCCGCCCCAACGGTTCTCCTTAAAGCTCATCACAGCAAAGCCAACCATCTGGGCACAGCAGCCCGCCACCGCAGCGCCGCCAGCCAGTCCCGTCAGGCCCAGCGCCGCACAAATGGCAGCGGAGGAGATGGGCAGGGTCAGGGCAACACCCACGATCACAGACACCAGAATGCCCATCCAGAAGGGCTGGAGGTTGGTCGCCACCATAATCAGGTCGCCCACATGCATGGCCGCCTTGCCCAGCGCCGGAGCCCACCAGGCCGACAGCCCTACGCCCACGCCGATGGTCATAAGCGGCGTGACCAAAATGTCGATCTTCGTCTCTTTGGACACTGCCTTGCCGATTTCTGCGGCGATAATCGCCACAAACAGCACCGCCAAGGGGCCGCCTGCCCCGCCCAGTGCATTGGCCGAGAAGCCAACTGTAATCATCGAGAACAGCACCAGTGGCGGGCAATGCAGTGCATAGCCGATGGCCACCGCCATAGCAGGTCCGCTCATGGCCGAGGCAAGACCGCCCACGGTATAGTCCACGCCGGATACCGTTGCCACCGTCTCCGTCAGGAACGGGATATGGAACTGGGTGCCCAATGTGTTGATGATGGTACCGATCAGCAGCGAGCAGAACAGGCCCTGTGCCATTGCGCCCAACGCATCGATACCATAGCGCTTTAGGGATATTTCGATATCCTTGCGCTTCAGGAATTGTTTGACTGCTTCCATGTTTTCCTCCTTGGGGTTTTCATCCCCAGTGCCGGTATCGGTCTGTGCCGAATTTTCCGTTCCCCGGCACTTTTTAATGTTAAAGTTATTATAATGGCGCAGTCTGGGAAAGTAAAGCAAAACCCCACACCAAGGTGCAGGGATTTGCCGTCAGTTCGTATACAGTTTTTGTGAAGAATGACGAAGGATCACTGTGTCAGCTGCTGCTCTGCGCACTGGAGCGCCGCCGCAATCACCATGTCCATGTCATAATACTTATATTCGCCCAAGCGTCCGCCGAAGATCACGTTCTTCTCCCCGTCCGCCAGCGCGCGATACTGGGCATAGAGCGCCCCGTTTTTCTCGTCGTTCACGGGATAATAGGGCTCGTCCCCGGGCTTCCACTCGGAGCTGTATTCCCGGCTGATGACGGTTTTGGGCAGATCGTTCCCATGCTCGTCCTTACCGAACTCAAACCATTTGTGCTCGATAATTCGGGTCCATGGCGTCTCCCGATCGGTATAGTTCACCGCCGCATTGCCCTGGAAGTTGGGGATATCCAGCAGCTCCGTCTCAAAGCGCACCGAGCGGTATTCCAGTGTGCCCAGTCGGAAGCCAAAGTACGCATCAATGGGGCCGGTATAGACCACCTGCTCCGCCAGCGCATCCAGCGCATCCTTCTCCGCCAGATAGTCCACATTCAGCCGAACCTCAATGCCGTCCAGCATGTGTTCCACCAGCTTGGTATAGCCGCCAATTGGAATGCCCTGATACAGCGCGTTAAAATAGTTGTTGTCAAAGGTCAGCCGCACCGGCAGCCGCTTGATGATGAACGCAGGCAGCTGGTCGCAGGGGCGGCCCCACTGCTTCTCGGTGTAGCCCTTTACCAGCTTCTCATAGATGTCGGTGCCCACCAGAGAAATGGCCTGCTCCTCCAGGTTTTTCGGCTCGGTAATCCCGGCAGCATCCCGCTGGGCCTGGATTTTCTCCGCCGCCTCCTGGGGGGTCACAACGCCCCACATCTTATTAAAGGTATACATATTAAAGGGCAGGGAGTATAGCTCTCCATGGTAGTTTGCCACGGGAGAATTGGTAAACCGGTTGAACTCCGCAAACTGCCGGACATAATCCCAAACCGCTTTGTTGTTGGTATGGAAAATATGCGCGCCATATTTGTGGACCTGGATGCCCTCCACTGCCTCGGTATAGACATTGCCCGCAATATTGGGGCGCTTGTCCACCACCAGCACGGATTTGCCCGCCGCATGGGCCTTCTGGGCGAATACCGCGCCATAGAGCCCCGCGCCGACCACCAGATAGTCATATTTCATGGCGTTATTCCGTCCTTTGCTCAGTCCTGATCCATTTCCGCCGCGATTTCCAGCAGATACTGACCGTACTTCGTCTTTTCCATGCTCTTGGCTGCTGCCAGCACCTGGTCAATGGTGATCCAGGCATTCCGCAGGGCCGTCTCCTCCAGGCAGCCGATCATCTTGCCGCTGCGCTGGGCCGCCTGAATGGCTCCGGCGGCTTCATAGAGGCTGTCGGCATTGCCGGTGTCAAACCAGGTGTACTCCCGGCCCAGGGTCACCACCTGAAGCTCCTTCCGCTCCAGATAAGCATTGTTCACTGCCGTAATCTCCAGCTCGCCCCGGGCAGAGGGCTGCACGGACTTTGCAATCTCCACCACCTGATTGTCATAGACGTACAGGCCGGGAACGATATAGTTGGACTTGGGATGGGTGGGCTTTTCCTCGATGGAGATCGCCTTGCCCTTGCTATCAATCTCAACCACGCCGAATGCCCGCGGGTCCTGAACATAATAGCCGAAAATCGTTGCACCTCCGGTCTGCTTCACCGCAGAACGGAGCTTTCTCCGGAAGCCGGGACCGTAGAAAATATTGTCGCCCAGGGCCAGGCACACGGAATCGTCGCCAATAAAGTCTGCGCCAATGATAAACGCATCGGCAATGCCCCGCTGCACCTTCTGCTGCAAATATTGAATGCGGATGCCCAGCTGGCTGCCATCGCCCAGAAGGCTCTCAAAGGGCTCCTGATCGTCCGGGGGCACGATAATCAGAATGTCCCGGATTCCGGCGGTCATCAGCACCGACAGAGGATAATAAATCATGGGCTTATCATATACGGGAAGCAGCGGCTTGCAAACCGGAAGGGTAATGGGATAGAGCCGGGTGCCCTTTCCTGCTGCCAAAATAATTCCTTTCAAATCACTCACACTCCATTTTTATGTCTGCACCCGGAGCCAATTCTCCGGTGCGTTTTGGGGCTTCTGTGCAGTTTTTGCAAAAGCCCCTGATTTTGCGGATAAAATCTTGTACGATTATAATATATCCGGCCTGGAATTGCAACCATCTTAAGGAATTTCAAAGAATTACACAAGGAAAAAGCCCGGAAGCGAACCTCGTTTCCGGGCGGGATGTCATTGGCGACAGCACTACTGCTGCTCAGAAAGATAGATGCTGACACGATTCTGAACGACTTTGGCGACCTCCTCCGCCGACTTATCACCGGCAAAGAACGCAGCCGCTTCCTCCTTCACAATCGAAATGGCCGGAGATTCGTTGTCTGCGCAGCAGGCAGCCCCCTGAATCAATTCTGCCGCAGCCCTGTATTCCTCCGGGCTGATTTCAGGGAAATGTTCCTGCTCCAAGGCCATACGTTCTTCAAAAATATCTTTACGCGGCGAGAAGAACATCCCCCGTCCGCCTAACTGCTCCTGGAATTCCGGCAGCAGAAGGGTACGCAGGAACTGCCATGCTCCTTCCTGCTGCGTACTGGAAGCAGTAATCGAAAACCGAGCCAGGGATTTCAGTGCAGCGCCGTTTCCGGGCGCCTCCGGATAGCCCACAAATACAGCTTGATCTCCCACCAGGGACAACCCCTCCTGGAGGTAACTGCTGATGCCGCCATCCATGCACACAGTGTTCATGATCGGCGTCTCCAGGCCGCTATCGTCTCTGCACAGATACAAAAGGTCATAAAATGTCTGGTTTTCAAAATCGCAGGAGCACGCCTCCACATCGACAAACCGATCGACACAATACGACAGAAAAAAATCAATTGCCAGCTCAGGATCATCGCAGCCTATGAGGCAGGTGTCCTCCGGCAACGACTTCATCAGCTCATACGCATTCTCAATACTCCAGTCCGTTACCCCGCTGGCGTATTCCGCTGAGATATACTCTGTCACCGCGTAGATCTCCGTTGGCATTGCATAGATTGCCCCGCTGCTTGTGCCGAACGCCTCCAGCACATTGGGCAGAAAATCTGATCTCTGCAGCTCCGGGTCGCTGTCCAAAAACGAGGTGAAATCGCAGAGATAGCCCTTCGCCTCATAGATTTTCTGACTCGGCGCATCACCAGCCAGGTTCGCGCCGAATACGATTAAATCCGGGGGCGTTTCAGTGGTCATCATAAGCTGGAGGCGCTCCGCACTTTCATAGGTTTCGATTTCCACGCGATAGTCGTCATTGGTTCGGTTGAAATTGTTGATGGCATAGACCGTTTCGGTTCCCAGCGTATCTGCCCAGTATGTGGGATCTACCGCTGGCACCGCCATCTGAATGATCGTCTTCTCCGGAACCTCCCCTCGGGGCACAAAGGATAGGTTCAGCATCTGGGTATCTCCCAGCACGGTTTTGTAGACAGCAATTCCGTATTGATTTTCCCCCAGATACACTACGCCCGCCACACTGGAAGAAAGGTCGCAGTCCGCCCATGGAACCAGCTCTGTGATACAGCGGTTCTCCAGGCTTACCCCGCGGAGCTTGGCATCGCTCAGGAGTAAAAGGTCATATGGCCCGGCGCCGGTAAACAGCCGTTCTCCATTAGAAAGCCGAAAACTCTCTTCCGCAATGCTGCATGTCTCTACATTCAGCGCACTCACTGCGGCAGCATTCTTCATGTAAATATCGCCTTGGCCGCTGCGGCAGAACTCGACGCCTTCCCCGGGACTGTCGATTTGATTCTGAATCTGCCCGTCTTCGTCCAAAAAATAGAGTTCCTTGTCTGTGGCAAGCAGCAAGGTGTGATCCGAGACAATAAAATCGGAGTAGATTTCCGCTCCGTCTTGTATGCCCAACAGCTCAAACAGCTGCTTTTGCCAGACCAGTTCGCCCTGAGACGTGTACTTTTGCATCCATTCGTGAACGTTCGGCTTCTCGCTGTCCTCCGAGGGATTGACGCACTGATAGATGCAGTACAGCGCATCCTCTGTAAATTGAACCCTGCACAGGGTGCCATTGTCCTCCGGCGACACAAGCGCTCCCCGGTGGAGCACGGAACCATCCACAGAAATCTGCATCACCCGGTGCCCGGTTTCCGTCTCTTCCTCCAACAGCACCGTTCCATCCACCGTCTGCGCGTCCCCCTCCGCATTTCCTACATCGAAAACGGAGGTCGTATAGCCCAGACCGGTCAAATCTGCTTCTGCGGTACGCCATGCTGTTTCCTCCTGGGACGATGTATGGTTCGCCTCCGCTTGTGATGCAGTCGATTCCTTCCCGCCGCAGGCACTCAAAAGCAGCGTCAGCAGCAAGGCATAGACAATCGCGCGCATTTTCCTATCCGTACGCATTGGAGCCACCTCCGGTTCTGTAATCTGTGATTATGTCCAAGTTTATTTTAGCAAGCGCCTTGTATTTTGTCAATTATGTGCATATTCCGTGGTGTCATTTCACGCGGATACAAAAAATGCCCGGAAACCGTAATGGCTTCCAGGCGGTGAAATGTCAAATTAAAATGAAATATGCACCTCCGGCCAAGTGATATGTACCCCCAATACTGGCTGTCCAGTATTTAGGGTACATATCATTCGTTTCGGGGTAGCTATCACAAATTGATTTTATGGTCAGAATCATAGGCTCCTGGTATCAGTCAGTCTATCGATTTGCAATGTATCAGGCGCACAAAGGGTCAAATATGTGGTCACTCACTCTTTGATTCATAGGCATAGTTCTCAAGTACATCATCAATCTCCCGGTAAACTGATTCTCCTGCACAGAAGTTATATGCTTTGCCCTCAATCCAAATCTGCATATCATCCACGAGTTTCATTTGTATCTCTGTACCATTATTCAAAAAATACACTACATACCTTGGTGACCCTCCCGCTAAGCTTACATCAAAGTCACCCGCGTCTTCAACCTTGACATTTCCAATCAATGTATATAGTTTTTCAATATCTTCGTTTTTGCGAATTGTAGCCCATTGACCAGTTGATACATCGCAGCCACAATCATCCAGATAATATATCTCAGGGGAAACCATCACAAATTGAATATCATTCAGCGAGCAGTTTACTACACTATTTATCGTTATTGATTCTTTAGATGAACATGAAGTTGATAAAATAACAGTTATCAAGCATAGAAAAAGCATGGCTAAACTATTTCGTTTATTAACGTTATGCATTGGCCTCTCCGCCTTTCTTTCACGCTCCTGTTTATCTCTTCTATCTGCATAGTATCATGTCAAAATATATTTGTCAACGTGGCTGCGTTGTCCTTATTGTTCATTCTCTTTATTGTTTGGCGGCGGGATATCACAATCGGTCATTAAGATAATAAAAAGCAGGACCTTGAAACCAAAGTCCTGCTTTTTCTGGTGCGCGAGGCGGGACTTGAACCCGCACGTCCGTAATGGACACTAGAACCTGAATCTAGCGAGTCTACCAATTCCACCACTCGCGCATCTCAATTTGCTTGGATATTATATAAAACATTTTTCCGTTTGTCAAGCACTTTTTTTCATTTTTCTGTTGCCACCGGGAATTTTCCGTATTATACTGGAGGAAACACCGGAAAGGAGCGGACCCATATGAAACCGCTTGCTGAAAACGTCCATCTTACGTCCCAGGGGGATGCGCTGGAAATTGTAGATCAGACCCTGCTCCCGGCCGAAAAGCGCATGCTTACCCTCAAAACCCGGGACGAGCTTTACAACGCCATTTATACCCTCCAGGTGCGCGGCGCACCGGCCATCGGCATTTTTGCGGGCTATGCGCTGTATGTGCTGGCCCAGCAAATCACCGCCCCGACCTTCGACGAATTCTACCGTCAGCTCTCCCAGGACGCCGATTATCTGGAGTCCAGCCGCCCCACCGCCGTCAACCTCAGCTGGGCCCTTCGGCGGATGCTGGCATGTGCCAAGGCCAATTCCGCCGCTTCCCGGGATGCGCTTCTCGCCGCCCTGCTGCATGAGGCCGTTTCCATTCAGCAGGAGGATATCGCCATGAACCTCCAAATCTCCCGGAACGGTCTTTCCCTGCTCCACCCCGGCGACGGTCTGCTCACCCATTGCAACGCCGGTCCTTTGGCTACCTCCGTCCACGGTACTGCCCTGGGCCCCATTCTGCTGGGACAGACCGAGGGCTATGGCTTCCACGTCTACTCCGACGAAACTCGCCCGCTGCTCCAAGGCGCCCGGCTGACCGCCTATGAGCTCCACGAAGCCGGTGTGGATGTGACGCTGATCTGCGACAACATGGCCTCGCTGGTAATGGCCCAGGGAAAAATCAACGCCTGTCTGGTGGGCTGTGACCGCATCGCTGCCAACGGCGACACCGCCAACAAAATCGGCACCAGCGGCGTTGCCATTCTGGCCCACCACTATGGCATTCCGGTCTATGTGCTGGGCCCCTCCTCCACCATCGATATGCACTGCCCCACCGGCAAGGACATTGTCATTGAAGAGCGCCCCGGTGAGGAAATTCGCAGCAAATTCTATGCCCAGCCCCAAGCGCCGCTGGACGTAAAATGCTATAATCCCGCTTTTGACGTCACCGACGCCCAGCTGATTTCCGGAATTGTCACGGAAAAAGGCATATTCCGCTATCCTTATGCCGAGAAATTCCAAGAAGTTTTTGGCGACTAACCGTTTTTTGTGAAAAGACCTTGCATTATCACCGGATTTCATGATATAATTTTAGAAATAGCTGTGAAACCTGACAAAACGAAATGTGGTGACTTGATTGCAAATTCATGAATCAGCAGAAAACTATCTGGAAACAATCCTGGTCCTTCACAATCAGAAGGGTACGGTTCGCTCCATCGACATCGCCAACGAGTTGGGATTCTCCAAGCCCAGCGTCAGCGTTGCAATGAAAAATCTTCGGGAAAACGGATATATCACCGTCAGCCCCGAGGGCTCTATTTCCCTTCTGCCCGCCGGCCAGGAAATTGCCGACAAAATCTATGAGCGCCACACCCTGATTACTGACCTGTTGGTGGCGCTGGGGGTCAATCCCGAGGTGGCCGCCGAGGATGCATGCCGGGTGGAGCATGTAATCAGTGAAGAGAGCTTCGCCGCCATTAAGGCCCATGCCAGGAAAAACATTCCCGAAATACTGAACAAACAGAACTAATTTTTTCGAGCTGCTGCATTTCTGCGGCAGCTCCCTTACTATCACGCGAAAGGACGATCCAGCTTGCTCAGTGAATCCCATATTGACGTACGCTATCCCGACTGCGATCCCATGGGCATTGTCCACCACGCAGTTTATCCCATCTGGTACGAAATCGCCCGGATGGACTTTTTCGCCGCCGTGGGCTATCCCTATGAGGCCATGAACAAAGAAGGCATCAATCCCCCCATGGTCAACCTGAACCTGCAATACGCTGCGCCCGTGCGCTATCCCGGCAAGGTCACTGTCCGCACCAGCTGCACCCTTTGCCAGGGAAAAAAGCTGGAGCTCCGTTATGCGGTGTATCAGGAGAATAGCCCCCGCCCTGTTGCCACCGCCACCTCGTTCCATATCTGGACAGGGCCGGACATGAAGTCCCTGGATATGTCCACCAAGCCGGAAATCTATGAAAAACTCACCGCCGCAGTGGAGCGTCCCGGGGTGCTGATTCTGGCAGGAGGACGCTCTACCCGCATGGGCAGCGATAAGGCCGCCGTCACCCTGGACGGAAAGCCGCTGCTGCTCCGTGCCATAGATTTCTGGAAAACCGCCTGCCCTGGCGTGCCCATCTATGTTTCCGCCGGACAACAGGAGCATCAGCTTGCTCTGCCGGATGGGGTCACGCCGGTATATGATCTGGTAAAGGATCGCGGACCCATGGGCGGATTGCAGGCCGCGTTCCGTCAGTGCGGTCAGGAGCTTTTGTGGGTCAGCGCCGTGGATATGCCGCTGCTGTCTTCCCAGGCGGTGGAGCTGCTGTCAGAAAAGCGCTGCCATTGTGAGGACGCCTGCATCTTCACCCACGATGGCCGCCCGGAGCCGCTGCTGGGCCTGTACCGCAGCACCTGCCTGCCGGTAATCGACCAACTGCTGGAGGCGGGAGAAAATCGGATGTCTGCGCTGCTGGATACCGTGAAAACCACTCGGGTTGCCCTTCAAAATATGGACTGGGTGCGCAACGTCAACACCCCCCAGGAGCTTTCAACGCTTCGTCAAGCGCAGAACAACGCATAAGAAAAAGGCTGTGCCCGAATTTTTCGGACACAGCCAATTTTTATGCCAGGTTCAGGCGCTTTTTCAGGTTCAGCCAGGTCACAACATAGAGGATGCCGCCCTCTGCCACCTCAGCAAGGCCGGTCAGCAGCATCACCATATGATACCCCTGCATGGCCGTCATCTCCATGGCGTTCAGCCACAGGCTTGTGGGGGTTCCAACCAGCAGAATGCTGCCGATGATCTGGAACACAATCGTAATGCCGAAATAGCACAGCACCGACCACAGGCCCTTATGTCCGGTGAAGCCGTAGCCCAGGGACATTGCCGCATAGAACTGCATCATGGAGCAGGCCATCCCAATGAGAACCACAACGCCCAGCTCTGCCAGCAGCCCTACGGCATACAGCTTTTCGTGCGCTGTCGTCAGCTGCACGGCCTGCCCGGCAATACTCACCACCATCTGGAGGGCGCCGCTGTCGAATACCGCCAGCCCAAAGCCCAAAAACATCACCAGAATCGTAAGCACCGCCCAGACAAGGGCCACAATCAGCTTGGAGAAAATCATCGCCGGGATGCTCACGGGCAGTGTGAACATCAAATAGCCCTCGTCGGTGAGGTAGTTCTTATAGAACCGCTGCACCATCAGCACCAGGGTCATCACCGCGCCAAAGATCAGCGCCAGTACCCACAAAAATGTGACCGCCAGTGCCAGGACCCGAAGGATCTGAAAGGTTTCCGCCCGATCCATATACCGAATGGCAAAGTGGCTGCCCACGCTCAGCACCAGCATTGCCGCATAAATTACCCACATGACCCGCGCGGTGGCACGGAACTCATGCTTCAACAGTTTTCCTAACATCTGAATACCTCCCGGAACATCTGGTCCACGGATTTGCCCTGGGCTTCCCGGATCTCATCCACGGATTTCTGCAATACAATCTGGCCCTGACTGATAAAAATCACCTCATCGAGAATCTGCTCTACATCCGCAATCAGGTGGGTGGAAATCACCACCGACGCCTCGGGGTCATAATTGCCGATGATGGTGTGAATGATGTAGTCCCGGGTGGCAGGGTCCACGCCGCCGATGGGCTCATCCAGCAGATAGAGCTTTGCCTTCCGGCTCATCACCAGAATCAGCTGAACCTTTTCCCGTGTGCCCTTGGACATCTGGCGAATTCGCATCTCCATGCCGATATTTAAGTGGCTCAGCATCTCTTCGGCACGGTCCCGCTGAAAATCTCCATAGAAATCACAGAAGAAGTCCAGCAGCTGCCGAACGCTCATCCAATCCGCCAAATACGTCCGCTCCGGCAGATAAGAAACCATCGCCTTTGTCTCTTTACAGGGCGCCATGCCGCAAATCCGCAGCTCGCCGCTGTCCCAGGTGATGAGGCCGTTGGCCATTTTAATCAACGTGGTTTTGCCGCTGCCGTTGGGGCCCAGCAGGCCCACGATTTTTCCCGGCTCCACTGCAAAATTGACATGCTCCAGGGCCTGGGTTTTTCCATAGGACTTGCACAGGTCCTTGCATTCAAGAATTGGCGTCATGTTCTTCTCCCCTTTCCGATTCCTCCAGCAGCGCTACAATTTCCTGCCGGGTATAGCCCAGCGCCTGCATCTGCTGAATAAACGCCGAAATATGGCGATTGGCCAATACGCGCTTTGCATCCTCGATCATTTCCGTATCCTCCGTCACAAATCTTCCGCTGGTGCGCTGAGAGAACATCAGTCCCTGCCGCTCCAGCTCTTGCAGCGCCCGCTGCATGGTGTTGGGATTGACTCCCGCCTCTACCGCCAGCTCACGAACCGCCGGAACACGCTGCCCGGGAATCCACTCTCCGGATACGATGCCCAGCTTGATTTGGTCCACCAGCTGCGTGTAGATCGGCGCATTGCCATCAAAATTCCACTGCATAAAACGCCTCCGTTTGTATTGTTGTATTAGTTTCTTAGTACAATAAGACAATAATACAATTTAGGCCATTTGTCAAGAGGAAACTGCGACTTTTTTCAGATTTTCGCAAAAAAGAAGGAGCCTCCCGATGGGAAGACTCCTTTATGACTTCTTTACAGCATTTCGCCCATGGAACCGATGCCGGTCATGGGGTCGTCTTTATGGGCCTGCTCCAGGCACCGGGCAAATTGGGCCACCGACGGGTTTTCCTGCTGCTCATACCAGAAGCATCTCAGCTCCTCGGTTTTGCCCACCGGATAGCACCGGAGATTATTGCCCAAGGTCATTCGGCTGAGCATGGTAGACACCATAATGCCCTGCCCCAGCTCCACCGCCATATATGCCGACTCCAGGTTGGGGGAAATGATAATCCGGCTGGGGGAAAAGCCCAACTCGCGGCACTGCCGACGTGCACGGCTGCGGCTTTCCGACAAGCTCTCCCGGGAGGCCGCGGCCTTAATGAAGGGCTCGCTTTTAAAGTCCTCCACCGTTGCGCCGGGCACCGCCTTGGGATGCTCCGGAGACACCAGCAGCACCAGCGGCGTATCCAGTACCTTTAGGTTTTTAACTCCCTGATCCTTGGGTGCAAACTCCCGATAGGTGATAATCAGATCCAGCTTCCGACTTAGAAACAGCTCATTGAGCTCGTACTGGGGGTGCTTTTCCCCTTCAAACTCCAGCTCCGGACTCTCGTTTTTCATCTCCCGCAGGGCCTTTCCAATGCCCGCAGAAATATCCAGCCACTCCAAATAGCCAATGTGCAGGGAATTGCTGAGCCCATGGTAATAGGCCCGGGTCTGCTCCATGGTTTCCTGGAACTGCCGCTCCACATCGGAAAACAGGGCATAAAAATTCTCCCCCGCCCGGGTCATCGCCACATAGTGATGGGTTCGCTGAAACAGCTGAAAGCCCAAATCCTCTTCCAGCTTGGCAATGTATTTGCTCACCGACTGCTGGGTCATAAACAGCTGCCGTGCTGCCTCCGTAAAGCTCAGGGTTTCGCACAATGCCATAAAGCACTTGATGGAAGCCTCGTTAATCATGGTGTCACCTCATCTGGTTACGCATTCTTTCTTCATATTATACTATAATTTGTTGTAACGGGCAAGAAATTCCGGCGGCCCCCGTACAGGAGCCGCCAAATGTTACAGCTCTTTTATTTTGCCGGCAGCGGCTGATTCTTCCGCCCCGCCAAATAGCCCACGGCCATAATCACCAGAGACGCCGCAATACCAATGAACAGCGCGTCAAAGGGAAGCACGTTCAGCACGCCAAAAACCAGCACCAGCAGCGGCGCCACGATAATGGAGCACATGGCAAACTTGTGTGGAATCTTCCCCGGCAGCCACAGGGCGCAGCACATGGGCACCAATACCACCGCGCCGCGAAGGCCCATGGACATAAAGGCAAACTGCAAAATCGTATCACCCAGAGAACCGGTGGACAGGCAGCAGCCCAGCAGCAGTACCGCCGCCGTAATGACCTTGCCCACAATCGCCTCCAGCCGGGGATCATTGTCCAGCTTATGGGTAAACTTTTTGATGATATCCTTGTTGACAATGAACGAGATGCCCAGCGCCAGACCTGCGCCGGTGCCCACCACCGCCACAAACAGCGTGCCCATTACAATGCCCGCCAATACCGGAGGCATTTGCTCCATGACAAAGCTGGTCAGGGCTGTTTTGGCCACAATGCCGGGATGGGTGGCGCGCATATACAGGCCCACCAGAATGCCGCCGATTCCGATGGGGGGAATCAGGAACGCGCTCATCACCGCACCCTTTCTGGCGCAGGCGTCGGACTTACAGGAGATGACCGCCTGGGCATAGGTCTGGGTGGTCAGCACGCCGAAAATCAGCGACAGACATGCGCCAACGTCCTTTCCGGCCCCCCGTGCCACCAGGGAGAAGAAATGGATGCCCTCGGGGTTGTCAATCCCCTTTACCATGTCCACAAATCCGCCCACGCCGCCGGTGAGGGTCAGCACAATGATGCCGCAGCCGATCATGGCAATATACAAAAGTACCAGCTTTAAAACACCCACCATGCCTGCGCCCTTTGCGCCGCCGAACACCACATACAGCACCATAAACGCTGCCGCAATCAGCAGCTCCACCACCATGCTGAGGTTGGGGAACAGCACCGTAATGACCGCCGTGGCTGCAATCAGCTGGGAGATAATATTGATGAAGGTACCCACGGAATTAAGGATGGACGCAGAGAGTCCCGCCGCCGCACCGTATTCATGGCCAATCATCTGCACCAATGTGGCGCAGTGGCTATTCCGAAAGGGCTTTACATACACCAGTGCCAGCACAAGACATGCAATACCGCCGCCGAGGGTAAACCACCAGGCGCTCATGCCATAGTTATAGGCCAGCTGCGCGGTACCAACCGTCGAAGATCCGCCCACCAGCGTGCCCATGATAATGCCCGCCGTGATGGCAGAGCCGTTTTTGCTGGCTCCGGCCTTGAACTTGGTGCCGGAGTAAATACTCAGCCCCAGAATCATTGCCACGGTCAAAACCAGACCGATTATCATCCAAATATTCATTGCTATTACACCCATTCCTACCAAATTCCCCGTGCAATTTCGATGCCGGGCAAAAAAGCGTAAGCCGACCAAGCCCAGAGGAACTCCCCTGTGCTCAGCCGGCTTTTAACAAGGCTGCTGCGATGGTCAAACCGCAGTTTTTTGTCAAAACAGCTTACATTATGCCTTTGTTTCGCTGCGGACCATTTCCGCATATTGCGTGCCCACCATTTTGATGGCGCTGACCAAAGCTTTCTTCAGGTGCCCCTGGTATTGGCGCTCCATGCGTGCCACCAGGTCGTCGATCCCGCGCTTCATATCATAGCCAACGATGAGATTGCTGACAAATTCCTTGGCCAGGCCAGTGACCATGGTACACTCTACATTGTGCACCACGCCGGTGTCCATGTCGATCAATGCCACCAGCGCCAGCTCTTCATAGATGCGCTGGGCCGTGGTATTGCTGGGCATTCTGGCATAGCCGGAAAACAGGACCAGATCCATGCCGGTACCTCCCGCTTATTCTGCCGGGCGCTGTGGCCGCATCACGGGGAACTCGGCGGGCAAGCCGGAGCCGTAACGGGGCAGCGTCAGACGTGGAAATCAGGACGTTAAACAGGGTCGTCCAGGAACTGCTTCTCCAGACGGAACACTTCAAAGAGCTGCTTGTCGCGCTTTGCCTTCAGCTCTTCCAGGTCCACGCCCTCATAGTCGTAGAAGCCCTTGCCGGTCTTGATGCCCAGCTCGTTGTGGTCTACCATCTCTTGCAGTACAACGGGGATGTCCTCGCCCTTGGGGGGATGGGGCATCTCATAGCTGTGGTTCCGGAAGTTGTTGGCCGTCATATCAACACCGCCAAAGTCCATGCGCTTGCACAGGCCCAGCACGCAGGCCCGGGGAATGAAGCTTGCTTTACAAGCCAGGTCGATTGCCTCTGCATCGCAATAGCCATGCTCCAGAAGATAGAAAACCTCCTGGTTCAGGCACTGCTGCAGACGGTTTACGATATAGCCCCGGATGAACTTCTTCATGAGTACCGCAGTCTTGCCGCACTTTTTCAGCAATGCCATGGCAACATCGGCATACTCCTGGGGTGTCTGCTCGCTCTTTACCACCTCAACCAGAGGGATCAGCTGGGGAGGCGCATACCAGTGGCAGATGATCTGCTGGGGCAGCAGCTTTTCCGGTACAATCTCAAAAATATTCAGCGCAGAGGTGTTGGATGCAATGATTACATCCGGGCCAACACATTCCGCCAGCTGCTGATAAAGGTCAGTCTTGGCGTCGCGGTTCTCTACGATGGTCTCCTGAATAAAGTCCGCACCGTCCACTGCCTCTTCCACGGTCATGGCAAAGCTGACGCGGCCAAAGATCGTCTCAATGTCCTCCTGGGCGATTTCACCCTCCTGGGCAAATGTCTCCAGCTGGGAATGCAGTGCGGCAATGGCCTTGTCACGGGTTTTCTCGGAACGGGTCCACATGGTGACCTGGTAGCCGCCCATGGCATAGGTCTGGGCAATACCGGGGCCCATGGTTCCGGCGCCCAGTACCGCAATCTTCTTAATATCTGCTAAAGTTTTCATAATGTCTCTTCTTTCCGCATTTTTAACCATACAGCACTGTGCAGACCGAAGGGGGTGCTCTCCGGTCTGCACATGCTATGCAGCCAACTCGTTTTAGAAGTTGATATACGTTACAATTGAAATCAATTTCTTCTATGCATCCATTTGCAGTTCTCTCAGAACCACCGATGCAATCGAAGGTGCCTGACTCAGCGTTCAGATTTTTCATCTGACAAGCCAAAAGCCCGCAGGAATACTTTGTGTATTTCAAGGGATTGCGGCGAAGTCAGAGGGAAAAGATGACGTTGCGGCAGGTGCATGAGATTGGGGAGGCGGTTCTAAAATTAGAAGGAGCCCTCTTCCCAAGCAACCAGTCTTACGAAGCCGCCGTCTGCCATCTCGCAGCGGCATAGGCAGTGCCTGCACTGCCGTTCAATCGCACTGCGATTGGCGGAGGGCGAATTCACTTCGCCCGAGCATTGTATGGCTCGCCGGGTTCCCTTCCGCTGCACCGGAGATGGCGCAGCAAAAGCATTCCCTAAAAGTTAGAAGGAGCCCTCTTCCCAAGCAACCAGTCTTACGAAGCCGCCGTCTGCCATCTCGCAGCGGAAGGGGAATGCTGCGATGGTCATTCTCTTACCGGTAACCTCATCGATGTCGCCGCCAGCGTTCTCGACGGTGCAGACACCCTGCTGCATGTAGATACGATGGCAGGGCTCGTAGTCGGGGAAGGTCACAGTGGGATCCAGGCCGGTTGCCTTGCGGTATGCCTTATCCAGCCAAGGCATCTGCTCGGACAGAGGATCATGCCACAGCGGAGCATCGGTAGCGCCCCAGGTGCCGGAAATGCCCTTGATGTGCTTCTCATGGGTCAGGTAGTTCGCCAGCTCGGGACCCTCGCCGGGATAGTAGTTGTAGTACTTATCGTTGTTGACTCTCCAATAATGATGGAAGCCGGTGTTGATGATAACCCAGTCGTTCTCGCGGACCTCGAGGCCGTCTTTCTTACAGGCAGCGTCGAACTCCTCGGGGGCGATGATGTGCCAAATGTTGCCCATCTTTGCGGGATCGCCGTCAGCAGCGTTCCACTTCTCCTCGAACTCGTCCTTCAGGTAGCGCATGTCTACGATGATGCCGGAGCCGATGCAGCGCTCCAGATGGATCTCAGCCAGGGTATAGCCGTTTGCTTCCCGATCCACTTCCTCCTCATGGAGCACATGGTTGGGGGCGTCCATATGGGTGCCTGCATGCAGGGTGCCGGTGTAGGTCATGGTTCTCTTGTGGAACCGGCCCAGATACTGACCGCGGGGGAACTGCAGGTCGGTGCGGGCGCCGGGGAAGGGCCACAGGGGGGTGTCAACGCCCCAAGGCTGGGACAGATCATAGATCTTTACCATCTTGGAATCGTCCAGGTACATTTTTACTTTGTCGAGAGGCATGTAGGCCATGATTGTTTCCTCCTATATATGTAGTGTATTGATTGAATCCGTTTCATATGATACACCTTGGAACAGTTCCAGAGTCAACCCCTTCTCAGGAATTTTTCTATCCTTTTTGCCTCTGCCATTGCGTTTTTCGTGAAAATCGCCTATAATATTTCCGAATCTGCACAGCAGATAAGATGATTAGGAGGCACCTCCATGCAGTACAAAATCGGTGATGTGGCAAAGATTCTGGGCATTTCCCCGGATTTGCTGCGATACTATGAGAAAAAAGGCGTTGTTATGCCCATGAAGGGAAAGCACAACGACTACCGCTACTATGACTTCTGGGATATCAACTTTCTCTTAGACTGTCTCTGGTTCAAAAATTTCGGCTTCTCCATTGACCAGATTGCCGACATGGTAAAAATTCCATCCTCGGAAGAGCTGAACGACCTGTTCCTCAAAAAAGAGGATGAGCTCCAGGCCACCATCGCCCGGTGTGAGCTGCTGCTCCGCCGTTCTGAGGAATACCGGCGGGATCTCCGGCTGTCCAAAGAGCTGCTGGGCGTATGTGAGATTATGGAAAGCCCGGAATATGTCCGCTATCTCAACCGCTATACCGACACCTATCGGAATTCCCCCGCCCTGGAGAAGCTCAGCCACGATTGGCTTGGACTCATGCCCTTTACCCGCCGCTGCTTTGAAATCGAAAAAGATGATCTTCTGGACCAGGGCGGCAAAGACTATGCCTGGGGCCTGAGCCTGGGCATGGAATATGTTCGGCTGCTCAATGTCAGCACAGCGCCGCCGGTGGTGCATATTCCCGCGCAAAAGAGCCTTCACTCCGTGTTCACCAACACCGGCAAGGGCAACTTCTCCCCTCAACTGATTCGCTATATGGTGGACTACTGCGACGCCCACGGCCTTACCATCTGCGGGCCTGCCCGGGGCAATCTGCTCTGTTCTGTGGCCGAGGGCGATGGCCTCACCGGCTATTTCGAGGTCTGGCTTCCCATCGAAGAAACCGCACAGGATACCCAATAATATGTGCTTCACTTCGCTGCATGATTCCGGTGCAGCGGAGTTTTTCTTTTACCCCTTGACACGATATACTATGTGTTGTATAGTATATCGCAACAGGAGGTGTATTATGGATACACAGCTAAAACGCGGCGTTTTGGATGCCCTGGTGCTCTCTACGCTGCTGAAGGCGGATTCCTATGGCTACCAGATCATTAAGGATATCTCGCCCCACACCACCATTTCCGAGTCCACCCTCTACCCCATTCTCCGGCGGCTGGAGCGGGGCGGTTATCTCACCACCTACAGCCGGGCCCATGCCTCGCGCCTGCGAAAGTACTACAGCATCACCCCCCAGGGCGTTCAGCGCATCCAGGAATTCTTAGCGGAATGGGAGTCTGTTATGGCGCTCTATGCCTACATCAAAGGAGAGTATGATCGTGAAAAAGCTTGAATTCATCAACGAGCTGGGGGGCGCAGCTTTCCTCCATGCCCCCGGAAGAAATCCGTCCGCTGCTGGATTACTATATGGAGATTGTGGCCGACCGCATGGAGGACGGCATGACCGAAGAAGAGGCCGTGGCTTCTCTGGGTCCCATCCCTGAATTGGCGGAAAAGATTTTGGCAGAGCAGCCCCAGCCGGAGCCGATGCCGGCGCCCCAGCCAATCCCCGCTCCGGAAAAGAAGCGTCGCTGGTCCGGCGGCACCATTGCCATCGCGGTTCTGCTTAGTCCCCTGTGGCTGACGCTGCTGTGCATTCTCATTAGTGTAGAAATTGCGGTTTGGGTGGCATTGGCGTCACTGGTCGTCAGCGCAGGCGCTATGATCCTCGGCGGAATTGCTGGTTCCATTCTCAGCCTGATTCCCATGTTTGACCCGGTATCCGCCTCCGCGCGAATTTTTGTCAGCGGCTGCTCGCTGGTCTGCGCAGGCATCGGTTGTCTGCTGCTGCCCCTGAGTGTTTGGCTCATTCGGCTGCTGGCCCGGTTCCACAAATTCTGCTATCGGCGGCTCACCGGAAAGGAGTAACCCATGAAAAAGTTAACGAAGATACTGGTCATTCTGGGCGCGGTTCTCTGCCTGTGCGGCGGCGTGGTCACTGCGGCAGGCTATATTGGCGGCGGCTTTCAGGAGCTGTCCGGCCGTGTCTCCCCCAGCATTTCCGCCGTGTCCTCCACGCAGAATCTGGAGAGCCTCACCTTCTCCCCGGAAGATATCGATCAGCTGGAGTTCCGTCTCAGCGGCGAAGATATCTCCTTCCGCCCCTCGGATGACGGGCAGATTCATATCCGTTATATCAAGCGGGACGACGTGACCTACACAGCCTACCAGGAGCAGAGCGCTGCCTCAGATGGTCTCAGCACCCTGTTTTTCACCCGGAAGGACACCTCCAACGGCACCCAGCTGTTCCACTTTGGCATGGAATTTGACGATGACAGTGCGGATGTTCAGGTGGCGCTGCCCCAGGGACTTTCGGTGGATATTTTGACCGCCTCCGGGGATATGGCGTTCAGCGGCGTTACCATTGCCACCCTCTCCGTTTCCACCGTGTCCGGCGACGTGGATTTGACCAATGTACAGACAGACGCACTCACCATCGGCACCACTTCCGGAGATGTGGAGCTGGAACAGGTAACGGTGTCCGACGAAACGAATCTGGAAACCACCTCCGGAGAGCTGGATCTGGAGGACTGCACCTTGAACGGTTCCCTCACTG
This sequence comes from Barnesiella intestinihominis, assembly GCA_963650135.1. Classification (GTDB taxonomy): domain Bacteria; phylum Bacillota; class Clostridia; order Oscillospirales; family Oscillospiraceae; genus HGM13006. The sequence continues at coordinate 26,916 of CAVJLG010000056.1, forward strand.
TCTCCTCGGTCAGCGGCGATTTGGCGGGGCAAGCCATGATCTCCGGGAATATCACCATTGACACCACCTCCGGAGATGTGGAGCTGAACCTTTCCGGTTCCCCCGCCCATTCCGCCGGTAATATCTCCACCACCAGCGGCGAAATGAATCTCCAGGGGCTCCAGGCCCAAGCGGATTATGTGGTCAATGTTTCCACAGTCAGCGGAGATGTAACCATCCGGCATTGACAAAAATGGACGCCTCAATATGAGACGTCCATTTTGTTTTTGCAATTGATATCTTATTTCAGGTGCTCCAGCATGGTTTCCGCTGCCAGATAGCCGCTGGCTACAGCCCAGGAGAAGTCGTTGATGCACTCAATCTTCTCCCCGCCCTGGTTGATATAGCGGTTGCCGATGGTATCACCGGCGCAGTAGAGGCCCGGCACGGTCTTTCCATGGGAGAGCACGCCGCCGTTCTCGTCTGCATCCAGGCCGCCGAACACGCCGTCTGTTGCCATATGGCTGCGGATGGCATAGAAGGGCGCTTTCTCGATGGGCACGAGATAGTTGGGCAGCTTGTAGAAGTCGTCGTCATGGCCCTGGGCGCACAGCTGGTTATACCGCGCCACCGTCTCCTTGAATACCGCTACCGGGAAGCCGGCCTTTTCCGCCAGCTCTTCGATAGTATCCGCCACAAACACATGCTTTCCATCGTATTTCTCCGCATTTCTCAGTGCGTCGCCGGGATCGCCCTGGGCCTTGGGAGGGCCGCCGGGGCCGCCATGTCCCCCGGGAGGTCCCATGGTAACGGTTCTGGAGAACTTGCCGTCGGGCCCGGGAATACCCTCACCAATGTTCCGGCCGGTGCGGTTTACCACGGGCATATAGGGCGGCTGAGAGGGCGCATGGAGAATCGCATCGTCCAGAATCGTAAAGGACGCACAGCCGGGCTGCCGGATCTGCGCCCAAATGGAGGATTCGCCGTTCACCGACTCATTGATCCAACGCTTGCCGTTTTTATTGACCTTCAGCGTCTCGCCCCGGTCTACATGGAGCATCATGGGGCCCTCAACGCCCTTGGCGATCATACCGCCTAAGTACGCCGCCGCCACACTCTCATAGTCCACGGTAATCCCCGCATCCTCGGCCATGGTGATATGGTCGCCGGTGTTGCCGGGCATCCGGTGGCTATTGGCGTAGCCGTCGGCATAGTAATAAACGGGCAATGTCCGCTTGAGCACGTCGCCATAGGAGATGTTGCCGGTTGCCATCAGAACTGCCCCGGCATGAATCACGATCTCGCCGCCGGCATCCTCTGCCACGGCGCCGACCACCTTACCCTGCTCCATCAGGAGCTTTTTGGCACTGCATTCGGTGAGAATGGTCACGCCCATTTCCCGACATCGGCGCTCCATGTTCTGGGTGACAAACCAGCCTGCATCCCGTCCGGTTTTGGTGTTGACGGTCATCTGGCCAAAGGGGCTGATTTTTACCTCCCAGCTGTCCTTCACCGGCGCCCACTGGGTCATCCAGTCAAAGCACTTGGGCAGCGCATGGAAGGCGTTGCCGATGAGCCGGGGATTGATTTCCCACCGGCAGGTGTTCAGGGCCGAGCGAATATAGTCGTCCATCTGGTCCGGAACGCCTGCGTCCTTTTCCATCTGGGTACTGAACATCCTCAGGCCCTGGGCAAACTGGCTGCCGCCGCCCAATTTCGGCAGCTTCTCCAGCAGAATAACCTGCTTCCCTGCCTCTGCGGTTTTTGCCGCCGCAATCAGGCCTGCTGCACCGCCGCCAATCACAAGAATATCGCAGCTGCGGGTTTCCGGGGCATGATACCGGACTTCCTTCACATAATCCTCGGGATGAATAATGCCCAGCCGACATGCTTCGGCACACGCCCCGCAGGAAATACATTTCTCGCGGTCAATCTCATACGCCAAACCGTTGGAGCTCGGCGCGCCCACGGGACATACGCCCGCGCATCTGCCGCAGTTGATACAGGGGCCATGAATCTGATATGCCATCGTTCGCACTCCTTTTTCTTTGGTAATACCACACAAATGTGCCGTCGGGCTACAGCCGATCTTTTCCGCCGGAAATGCGTTATTTTTTCTTGACATACACAAAGTATGCCTGCGAAAAACTGCCTTTTTCCGACGTAAAATCTCTGGCTGAATCCTCGCCGCCAATTTATGTGGTATTACCCATATTATATATATTATTATAAAATACCTCTGTAACCCTGAACAAGTATCAAAAAGCTATACCACATAACATTTAGTTATCTACAAATGGCGAAAAAACAGCGGACCGGTTTCCCTTTCCGGTCCGTTGCTCTTTGTGATTATAATTTGAAATTAGGGCAATAGCGCACAAATCGGCAAGAGAGTCTGGCGAGAAATTTTTCGTCAGAAAAAGGTGTAAAACCGCAGGAATACTTTGTGTATTTCAAGGTTTTACTAACGCATTTCTGGCGGAAAAGATCTTGGGGACCCCGCCAAAGCCCAGCGAAGTGGCTTTGGTGGGGTAAGGAGGAGTCCCCCAAGGGGATTTCCTTCGGGCACAGCGGCGCGACTGAGCTTTTGCCCCAAAAGGGCAAAACGAAGGATGCAAAGCTTGCGACGACGCAATCCGCAATCGCATTTGCGCGGTGTTGCCTTAAAGATTGATAAGCTCGTACTCTCTGGAGCCAAAGCCCAGAGCCGCAGCCGCCTCGACGGTATGCACGCCATTGCAGCTTTCGATCCGCTCCACCAGATGATCCCGTCCAGGATCGTCAGAGGCAAACACCAGATCCAGGCACGCCTGATCCACTGCAATGGGGTCGAGAGACGCCAGCATGCCGATATCCGCCATGCAGGGGTCCTCTGCCACGTCGCAGCAGTCGCAGTCCACGGACATATTCTTCATAACGTTGACAAACACCATGTTGCCCTTGTAGTAGTTCACCACGGAAGATGCTGCATCGGCCATGGACTCCAGGAACGCATTCTGCTCGGTGGTCCACATCTCGTCAGGCTTGCCTGCGCCGTGGATATAGGCCTTACCGAAGGAGGATGCACAGCCGATGGACAGCTGCTTCAGCGCGCCGCCAAAGCCGCCCATGGGATGGCCCTTAAAATGGGACAGCACCAGCATGGAATCATAGTCCGCCATATGCTTTCCCACATAGTCCTTCTGAATCTTTACGCCCTGGGGAATCTCCAGCTCCAGATCCGGGCCCTCGGCGTCCATGATGTCCACCGGAAAATACTTGGTCCAGCCGTGCTTTTCCATGGTCGCCTGATGCTTTTCGGTGGTGTTCCGCTCGCCAGGATAGGCGGTGTTGCATTCCACCACGGTGCCCTTCACCTGGTCGATCATCGGCTTCCAGAACTCAGGCTTTAAAAAGTTCTGATTGCCCTCTCGCCGGAATGGACCTTTACTGCGACCTTGCCGGGCAGCTCCAGCCCCACCGTACGATACAGTGCAACCACCTTTTCCGGGGTAATTTCTTTGGTAAAAAAGACCTTGGATTTCATAAACAGCACACCTTTTCCTGTTGTCCGGCGGCGGTCACCACGAAAATCCGACGTCCGGCCTATGATTATGGATTTATCATACAGCCCCGTTTTTCTGTCAAGCGGTTCCGGCTGCATTCGCTGCCATTTCCCCGGTCCATTCTTCAAAATACTTTAGCATGGTCTGGGATACCACGGAATTTGCAGTCCTCGGGAATGCCAGTCCAATGGTTCGGCTGCACCCCGGCGCCAGGGGCCTTGCCACCACCCCACTGGTAAAGGAGCGGAGCACCAACTCCTGGGAAATGGTCACCCCCAGCCCGCTCCGCACAAATGCCATAATCAGCGAATCGTCCCGAAAGCTATAGAGGATCTCCGGGGTCACGGGGCATTTCTCCAAAAGGTGCTGAATGTCGTTGTCGCAGCCGGGGGTTTCGATAATCAGCGGATATTGAAACAGCTCCGGCAGGGTGATTTCCGCCTTCTCCGCCAGCGGATGCCCCTCCGGCAGCACCGCACACAGCGGATCGTCCCACAAGGGATGAAATCGCAAGTCCCCGGCCACAATGGACGAAAGGAATCCGCAGTCCACCTGTCCGTGGAGAATCCAGTCCCGGATTTCGTCATAATTCCCGTCTAAAATCTCAATTTCCACCTTGGGATAGTGTTCCTTAAAATAGTGAATCATATGGGGCATCCACATGGCGGTGATGCTGGAGAAGCTCCCCACCCGCAGCTTGCCCTCTACCTTATGATTGATGTCAAAGGCCGCCTGCCGCAGCATATACTTTCGGTTCACCAGCTCCCGGATATAGGGGGTCAAACGCCGCCCATTGTCGGTGAGCACCACGCCCCGCTTAAACCGTGCAAACAGCTGCACCCCCAGCTCGTCCTCCAGCCCCGCCATAATCTGACTGATGCCGGACTGAGTATAATTCATCGCCTCCGCCGCCTTGGAGAAGCTCCCCGTCTCGCAGACCTTTAGAAAGACCTCGTAGCGGTCTGTCAATTCCTTCATGCACTCACATCCATTACGAAAATTTATGTATACCAGTAATTATATTTGTTTCACTGATATTATACCCTGTGCTATACTAGTTCGGCAAGCAAAAATGCAGGCATTCATGCAGAATTGCGTATTCTTTATTGAATTGTCCTAAGGTAATACTGCACAATTCGGCAAAAACATTCAGCCTGAGATTTTTCGTCGGAAAAAGGCAGTTTTTCGCAGGCATACTTTGTGTATGTCAAGAAAAAATAACG
>CAVJLG010000057.1:0-23886 GCA_963650135.1 Barnesiella intestinihominis
TCCTTTATTGAATCGCTTTGACCTCGATGTTCAATGTGTGTTTTGCTCATCTCTATAACTATATATATCAGAGTACTGCACAGATACTGAACCGACGGGGTATTCATATCGAGTGTAACCGCGTTCGGCACGAAACCACCTCCTCGTTACTCCTTTACCGTCTCCATAATGTCCTCCAAGGTGCAGTTCATAGCCACGCAGATTTTCAGAAGTACATCTGTGGTGATATTTGCCCCTTTGCTTAGCTTGGCAATAGAAGCGGAACTTACACCGCTTTTTTCGGCAAGATCGTGTTTGTTCATGTTCTTGTCTATCAGCATTTTCCATAACTTATTGTAACTTATACGCATATTTTGCCTCCTGCTTTTGCGTGTGGACAATCGAGGATTAACGATCCTCTGGATTGTAAACTTCATTCAAAAAGCCATATCGGCCTTCTTGCCTGTTCCTGGAAAACTGAATAACATGAACACCGTCTTTCTCACTTTCACTAGGAACAAAAGGCATACGCTTTGACTGCTCAACAATGATGACTTATCGCTCACGGGCATGAGCGATAAGATATTCCACAAAATTCTGCTTAATAGTTTCGCTTTGTGCCTTGTGCTCCGCCTCAGATAACTGCGTCAACGATGAATCTACAGCGTAGAAGCCAGGAGCCGGACGGTTGAGATCGATAAGATATGCACTCATCGCAAGCGTGGTAATCGTATTCAATATCCCGCAGAAACCGCCACCCATTGAAACAGACTTTTTGAAGCCACCGTTTTCAATATCGAAATTTTCCATGTTAAGTCTGGCAGTCGCCGCGCCGCCGACTTTCGATGCAGCTAAAATATCTCGCAACTTTTCTTCAAAACCGTGAATAATATCATACCCGTAATCTTCGAAGATCGAATGTTTCGTCCTTCAACACATCAAATTGATTAGCCAAGCTACCGCTACCCAATTTCATCACACCGCGTCGTATAGTTTCAGCAGCATAAAAGTCAACACGGCGATCATCAAGGTCCTCGGCATAATCCGGAAAACTAGATAGGTCATCCCCCGAAAAAGAGTCCATGCTTTCGGCATCTCCATATGCCAAATATAGTTCGCTAATATACTTTTGCTCATCTTCAGTCGCTACTGCAGGAACCGGCACATTAGCCGGTCTTGGTAGCGACTTTATTTTTTGCTGTATTTCATCAATCAGCGCTAAATCTATTTCTGATTCTTTTGCGATCTGTGGCATGGAAGAGCCATTGATGATATCCAGCAGGATGTTCTCTAACAGCTTGGCGCAGGCAGTTGAAGGGTCATCAGCTGCAATATCATGCTTAACCAACCAATCCACCACGTTGTCATAGGAGTCAGAGTCGTCCATCCGATCCCATATCCATTTTGAGAACTTGTCCAGATCACGGTAGTCATAAAGGTACTGTGCATCTTTCGGCTGTATGGGGCGGCTCCCCTTTATATACCGATATTTTGTATCTGGCTGTCGCTTTAACATTGACAGGAGTCCATTGCGGCATCTTTTACAAAATTCCCGACAAGCTCTGTGAAGTAATCGTATTCCGATGTTCCAAACAAAATAAACGGGGAAAGGCCTAAAGCATACTCGGAAAATGTCATGCCTCATTTACCTCCTAGTCTTAAAATTTATTCTCTGTCCGAGCGTGTCCGTGACTGTCTGTCCAGTCCGCTTTGCAAGTAGGCTAATTTGCTACAATGAAGTCAGTAAACCGGACTGACAGAAACCCTCAATGCGAGTACTATGTGTTTTATTATAGCACATGAGGATTGAGATTTCTGCACTTTTGCATATTTCGATTCTGCGAACACACATGAAAATTCGCGGAGATAAAAAATCTGTTTACTTAGGCAGGAAAAGTTTAGTCCGAATAGCGCTATGAGGGCGGAAAGGAGAATCAATGACAAGCTACGAGCGAAAAAACTGGATCGTCAACATTGAAAACAGCGCCGCTGCTGTTGAATCTCGTCTAGGATCAGCAGTAGTAAAGTCCGTCCTTGAACGCTATGGAGTACATGAAATTCAAGATTTGAATTCAAGTGATCTCCCCATTGTATTCAGCGACTTATACGCTATCGAAGTTGATATGGACTGATACATCTGCCCTGAGCAAGACATTAAACCGCTCACCGCCAGACACCGCATCACTTGATCACTGATGGCTCAACGGTATCTGGCGGAACAAGTAAATAATGTAGCTGCCTTTTGAGCGGGTTTGCTGCAATCCGAAACGGAGAAATCTGTTTGGGTTGCGGTTCTTTTCCTGTGCCCGTAGCAGCTGCACCGAATTCCTCCGTTTCGAGAAATCAAAACGGAGGAATTTTTTTATGAAAATCAAATACGCATTCTTGGACGGAACAGTGACGGAGGTCGAGGTTTCTGAGGAAATCGGTGCCGTCATCATCGACAGCCGCAAGGCGGAGCACACGCAGGACGAGCGCCATCGCTACCATTGCTACTCCTACGATGCCATCGACTACGAGGGTGAGGAGTATGGTGCTTATGACGAATATACCGTGGAGGATGATTCGGCAGAGCAGGCCGCTCGTATCCGTGACGCCTTCTCGCATCTGACCGACACACAGCAGCGCCGGCTGCGACTGTACGCAAACGGCAAGACCCTGCGGGAGATCGCGGCTATTGAAGAGGCCAGCTTTCAGCCTGTTTCCGAGTCCATCGAAGCGGGCAGAAAAAAGTTTTTGAAATTTTTCCGCCAGACACCCTGACAAATCCCCGATTTTTCTGGGTACACCGGAAGGCAACAAAATACAAGCCCTCCGGAAAGGACGGTAACCCCGTATGAGACACAACTTGAATATCCGTGTTTCAGACAAGCCCAGAAACGGCGGCGTAGTTACTTGCAGAACGGTCAGCATCCGCGAGAAGCTCTTCACCCTGCTTCTGGGTCCCAAGCAGAAGGTTATGGTCGTGGTTCCCGGCAACTCGGTCGAGTCCATTGCCATCACCGAAGTTCCGATGGGAGGTGGCGCACATGAGTATGCTGGAGGATCTCATCGAAGCCGCCAACGGCAAGCCGGTCCTTGTGGCGTACTGGTTCAAGCACGACTTGGAGCGCATCTCCGAGCGGCTGCACAAACGACACATCCCGTTCAGTCTACTGGACGATTCCGACAGCATCCGCAGATGGAACAGCGGTGAACTGCCCGTGGCACTCATCCACCCGGCTTCTGCCGGTCATGGGCTGAACCTGCAGACAGGCGGATCGACCCTCGTCTGGTTCGGGCTGACCTGGTCGTTGGAGCTCTACCAGCAGACCAACGCCCGACTGTGGCGACAGGGACAGACCGCCGATACCGGTCGCCGAGGTCGTGGTGGATCTTGGTGTGGCAGGACTGACACAGACTCATGAGGTTGTCCTTTGCGTGAGTGCCGCCTTTGGAAACGGGCAGTATGTGGTGAACCTCCTGTACCGGAGTCAGCCGTCCTTCCTTAAGGCACATCTCACAGAGGGGATGCTCCGCTGCGTAGCGGTCACGGATGCGTTTCCAAGCTCTGCCGTACTTGCGGTTGACATCGACGCTGCGCTCGTATTTGTCGTACTTGCGGCGTTCTTCCACACGGTGCTGTTCACAAAACTGTCCTTCACAAAGGTTGGGGCAGCCGGGATGAGAGCAGGGGCTGAGTGGTCGCTTGGACATTCGTTCACCTCCTTCGGGCATAAGGACAGCCCCACGGGATTTGACTCCCATGAGGCTGTCCTCGATTCTTTTTCGCTATTATAATGATACTACTTTTACGATGGGAACTCTACGGAACTATTGGGTACACTTTTGGCTTTTAAGATTTCCGTCACCACATCGAGTGAGCGGTCGTGCAGCTTTTGTATCCATTTTCCGCTGTAGTGCATATCCACGGCGATCTGCTCCCAGGTGTGGAAACACAGATACCGTTTTTCCAAAAGGATCTGATACTCGCTGTTGTCCACCGCCTTGATGACCTCCACGATATCACGTTTCAGATCCACCAGGCGGTCGATGTCGTGATTGATCTCCTCTTGCAGATCGATGATCTTGCACACGGCATCCGCCATTGTGGAGCCGCCGTGATTGGGGTTTCTCGGCATACCCGTCAGCGTGGCGGTGCATTTGGTGGCAAGCTCGTTCAGCGAAGCGACCTGTGCAATCTTCGCATCGATGCGCTGGTCGAGGCGGTACGCCTGACTGAGATATTCCTTTGCCGTCATACGCCGTACACCTCCCGGTGTAGTTTTTCAATCAGCACCTCACCGTCCAGAGAAGTAAGCGTCTGAAACCAGCCGGAGCGGAAAAACCGCTCACAATCCTTTCTGACGGATTCGGCATCCTTGTCCCAGGGATATTTCTTCAAACGGCGCAGCGCACGGCGATGGTCTTTCGCTGCCGCCAGAATAATAGCGTTTGCGAGGTTCGTATACACCGGTTGTGCAGTAAACTTCAAAAGTACGACTGTCAGCTACAAGGTTCACAAGGTAATTTATAACCCTGCCGAGGAGTATCAAATCATTCCCAATATGCAAGAGCCAATTATATCCGAAGAACAGTGGTTTAGGGTACAGGAACTGAGAAAACACCGCCGCCGACCTACAGCAACAGGAAGACAAAGTTTATTCTCAGGCTTAGTATACTGTCCTGATTGCGGAGCAAAATTACACTTTTGTGCGGCGAAAAGCCTTAAGCGAAATCAAGAATTTTGGCGATGTTCCAATTACAAAAGCGGCAGAGGCGAGTGCCAAATTCACTATATTCGGGATACGGTATTAGAGCAGATTGTACTTGAACCCATAAGAAGCTTGGCGGATTTTGTCAAGTGCTATGAGTCTGCATTTCTGTATATGCTTGCCAAGAAAACAAATCTTGTGCGGCAATCGGAGAACAAAAAGCTCAGATTATACGTTGAGCGTGGAGTAAAAAGAATAGCTGAAATCGACAGACTGATTGAGAAAGTATTTGAGCAAAATGCCGCCGGAATTCTTTCGAACGAACGCTTTTCCAAATTGCTTCAAAACTATGAGCGTGAGCAAAAACAATTGCAAACAGAAATGGAGAAAGGAAAAGCGTCATTAAATGATGCAAATCAAAAAGTTACCGACCTCAGGCTACTGCTCCGCACTCTCCGTGAAATTACGGAGATTAAGGAACTTACGCCAACGCTTGTGAATACACTGATTGAACGAATTGAAGTTCACAATAATGATAAATCAAGCGGTTATTGCTATGTCAAGGTGGATGTATATTTTACCGCAGTCGGAATGGTTGATATACCGACCGAGCAGGAACTTCTTGCCATGTTGGAAGAGGTACAGCGAAATCCTCAGGAGTTTCGGTTTATCGCCTAGCATAAAAAATCGGTGCAACCCTTTTCTGAGTTGCACCGTGGCTATTACTTTAAAACATCCTTATGTGGTGTTGGCATTTTCGCTTGTTTCTTTTTTTCTGGCAACAAAATAAAACCGATGCGCTGCGGCACATCGGTTTTATTTTACTTCACTTGATTTCTTGAAATCAAACTTCACAATTCCACCGGAATTTCTTCACTTTCCCGTGCAGACTTCACAATTCCACCGGAGTTCCTTCACTACATCACAAAATACCAAGAGGGCTGCTGCACTTCTGCAACAGCCCTCTTTTTGCGCCTTGTTTCCTTATTGCTCAACCACGTTCTTCATAAAACGCATCAGGATTGCAGCCAGCTGTGCCCGGGTGGCGCTGTCCCTGGGATGCAGGGCTCCGTCGGTATAGCCCCGAATCAGGCCGGTGGCATTTGCCCAGGCGATGGCCTCTTTTGCATACTTGGCCACGTCATCGCTGTCCGAGAAGGAGGACAAATCGGTGGCAGCGGTGGTGTCATAGCCCCGAAGGGTGGCATAGCGGTAGAGAATCGCTGCTGCCTGCTCCCGGGTGATGTTGCCGTCGGGGTCGAAGCGGGTGGTGGTGATACCGTTGACAATGCCGTTGTGGCTGGCCCAAATCAGCGCATCCTCGTACCATGCGCCGGGGTGCGTATCCTCAAAGCTATGACTCAGACCGCTTAAGCTGGGGCTGCCCTCCATGCGGTACATTACCGTTACCGGCATGGCCCGGGTCATGGGCGCATCGGGCATAAATTCGTCATTGCTCACGCCGTAGAAGAAGGAGCTCCAAAGCACATAGTCAATGCCAACATGGGCCCAATGCTCGCTGCCCGGTACGTCCTTAAACTTCCGGCTGGGGCAATCCAGACCGCCGTTGCAGCTGGTGAGTGCGGGAATGACCGTCTCCTGTTCTGCGTCGCATACGGTGCAGCCCTGACGGAGCAGACCGGTGCGGATGAGGGTAGGCGCGGTGACGGTAATGCCCTCGTCCCAGCTGTGACCGTTGGGGACGGTGTAGGTGTCCACATAGCTGTCGCCGCACTGGGTGCAGGCGTGGGTAGTATAGCCCATTTCGGTGCAGGTGGGTGCGGTGACGGCATAGTTGTGGGCGATGGTGGGGATGGGCTCGGTATGGGTATCGCCGCAGGAGCAGGTATAGGTCATTTCGCCTTCTTCGGTGCAGGTGGGCTCCCGGGTGATTACGCCGCTGTCATAGTGGTGGTCGGTGGGAGAGGTATAGCTGTCGCCGCAGCGGGTGCAGGTGTGGGTGGTATAGCCGGGGTTCTCACAGGTTGGAGCGGTGACGACAGTTTGATAATCATGGCCCAGAGCGCTGAGGTTCTTGAGGCGGATGATTTCGCGGCAGACGGTGCATGTTTCCTGCTGCACGCCGCCGGAAACGCAGCCGGGCTCCAACACGGTGGTGGTTTCGGTCTGGTGGCCTGCGACCGGGATAACGGTCTGCTCTTTCAGAACGGTATCGCAGTCGCCGCAGATTTCGCCGTCGGTGAGACCCGTGGCCTGGCAAGTGGCAGGATAGCCTTCCACGGTTACTGCCCGGTGCTTGCCGGTGGCGGGGATGGGTTCACAGCCGCTGTCGATTTTACCGCAGTTTGCACAGCGATAACCTTCTGTCATGCCGTCCTTGGTGCAGGTAGCGGGGTAGCCGTCTACATGTTCGGAATAGATATGGAATCCAAGAATGAGCCCTCCACCAAACTCCTCGCCGCAGCGGGAGCAGCGGTAACTGGGGTTCTTGCCGTTTGAGGTACAGGTTGCCGGATAGCCCTGGTCGATCAGGACTTCATCGTGGCCCAGCTTCTCCACCGTCTTCCTCTCCTTCTGCGCGCCGCAGTGGAGACAGGTCTGGATCGATTCGCCGCCCTCGGTACAGGTGGGTTCTTTGAGGAACGACTCCAGATAGATGTGGGACGCGGGCAGTACCGTAATCGTGAAGGTCACCGGGCCGCCATTGGAAGTAAGCAGTTCGATGGTATGCGTACCAGCCGATAAGGGTGCATTCAAAAGCTCTGCGCCTTGCGAAACGTGTACATACGGGTAGGTAATATCGCTCAGCTTCTCTAGACCCATGCACTGATAGCTGTACAAACCGGTGAGATCGATATAGTCGCCCTCTACATAGGTCTTCCGAACGGGGAAATCAATCAGAGAGTAGTTAAAGACCTGGTTGCCGGAGCCAAACCGGAACAAGGGCATCAGGCCGCTGCCGTCGCTGAGAGCTTCAAAGCCGTCAAAGGCCAGATACTTCTTGTAGTTGTAATCTTCGCTTGCGAAATCAATAAATGCCTGCTTGTTGATGGTATTGACGTTCACTGCTTCGTAGTCAAGCCACCATCTGTCGCTGTTGAACTTACTGCGAAGGTCTTCGGGATAGCTGTCCCGGTATTTGTAGAGGGTCCGCATCCCACATGAGCAGTAGCCTGCCACGGAACCGAAACGGAGGCAATCCTTGTTGACGCTGGCGTAGTTTGAGGTTACCTCGGGGGCGGTTGCCATGGTTACCCGGCAGAGCTTGGGATTGACGCGGTATTCAATCGAACCGGATTTGAATGTACCCAATAGTCCGCCTGCGATTGCGCCGGTGCCGCCGTTGGCTGTAATCTTATTTGCAGAGCCCTCGGACTGGGTGTAGCCGCAGCGGATTAGATCCGTGAGATTGCTTACACCGATGAGGCCGCCTGCAACCGCCCAGCCGGGGTTATTGGGATCGGGGTATTGCGCGTCATTGGCCGATGCGGTGCTCTCGTACTTTGCATAAGCGCTGACGGAAGTATCGCGGCAGACCACATTGGTCAGTGTTCCCTTTTCCGCGCTGCCGACTGCGCTGCCGACGTGGCAGGCGCCGTAGCTGCCGCTGTTTGTCGCGTTCACGGAGCTGTTTGAAACGGAGCAGTAAAGCAGGCTGCCGCCGTTGACGTATCCGACGATGGCGCCGGCATACATCTTTGTGGTCAATGAACTGGCGCTGAGGCAGCTGTTGACCGCGTTGATTTGTACATTTTCCACCTGTAGATTCCGCACTGTGCCGGTGACCTCGCCGAACAGGCCGACACAGCCAGTCTCAGCATCGTGAGCGTACTGCCACTGTCTATGCTCAGCTTTGCGATACCCGTAAAGGCGTCGCAGAATTCGTCCGCAAAATAGGTTTTCAGCTCCTCCGCGGGGTCCTCCAGCCAGAAGCTGCCGCCGAGCTCCGCCGCAAAGCTATTATAATCCACGGTCCGGGTCAGGAGCGTTCCTTCGCCGGTCTGATAGACCAGGGGCATGGATGCGTCGTCATGATAGTTGCTGCGCATATCCGCCAGAATGCAGCCCGCCGTCAGCTCCACGGAGCTCAAAAGGGCAGCGACCATGGTGTCGATCTGATCCTGGGTCAGAATGTCGATGACGCTGCCGGGGCTGGAATAGATGTACTTGCCCTGGAGATACCGGCCCAGTTTATCCACCGCCGAGTGGAGGCTTCCGCTGTATTCCACGTCTTGCAGCTGGTAGAACTGGTCGTAGATGTTCTTCTGGTATTTCTCTGTGGCGCCATTTGTCAGCATGGTGGTCACCAGCTTGTCGTAGTAGCTGATGCCCTCGTAATATTCATTGAAGAAGTCAAAGAATGTGTCGAGATAGGTACTGTATTTGAGCTCGGTCTTGGTGTCCTTGATTTGCTGGCTCAGGCCCTCCATCTGCTGAGAAAAGCTGAGCAGACCGCTGCTGACGGTGCTTTGCAGCTGATAAATCGCCGCATTGTTCTTTTGAAGCTCGGTGTTGATGCTCTTGAGCTCGGCCTCCACTTGGCTCAGATCCACCTTTTGAATGACGGTCTCCTGGGTGGTGGAACCGGAACTGCCGCCAAAGTCGATGCCGGTGAAATCCTCTGCGGCGTACTTGAACATCGCCAAAACGCCCTTACCGGCGCCCTTGTCGGCGTCGTTCTGGCAGGCCTTGATGCAGCCGTTGACGATAGAAGTACACATCTTCAGGCCGGTTCCAAGCACCGCGCCAAAGACAGCGTCTGCCTGGGGGTCATGGTGGGCACTGCAAAGCCAAAGAGCATGCTAAAGCAAAGCAGCAGACTAATGATCCGTTTTTTCATGTGATTTTCCTTCTCCGGTGGTCATCTGTTCGAATCCCGCTTCCGCCCGCTGCACTGTGGCAGCAATGATTTTCTCTGCATCAGCCTTGAGGTTACGGCGGAGTGCGGCCTCAATCACAGGGGCATACACCTCCTCGGGCACCTTGTAAATCCGGAAGCAGCAGCCAAGATAGCGGCGCAGCTTTCGCTCCATGGTAAAGTATAGGTCGCAGGGCCGGGCCATAAAGCCACGGGTGATGCTGGCGGAGGCGATTTCCGGTTCGTAGAAGTCGTTTTCCTGGGCGTCCGGGAGATATGGCCCGAAAATGGTCATGAGCTTTTTGGTGGTGCTTTGATAGACAAACTCCGAGGTGGAGCTGAGAGAATAGGTGGCGACATACAATTCCTGCAGCGGCTTGGACAGCTCGGTAATGTGCAGCTGTAGGCCCGTTTCCAGCGCATAGAGCAGCAGGGGGATTGTCAGAGGGCATCATGGCTGCTGCCGCGATAAACTGACTGGAGAACATGATTTTTGTCAGCTCCAGCAAAATGACCTCTTTGCTTTCGAAGGCCGTGAAAAACGACGCCTGCGACATCCCTGCGGCCTTTGCAATCTGGGTGGTGGTGGTTTTTTCATAGCCCTGTTCCAGAAATAAGAAGGTTGCCGCCTTGAGCATTTTATTCCGGCGGGCGATGCCCCGCGCCTGTAGTCCGTGCCCTGCCATAGAATTCCCCCTAAATCATCATAATTTTGATTAAACTATTGAGTACACTCAAGCTATAACATAGACAGCCAATTATTTCAAGTCCAAAATGACAAAAAATTCCCGCCACAAAACGTGACGGGAATTTTGTAAGTGCGATATCGCTTAGATGCGCATTGCAGTGGAGTAAGCGGAACGCATACCCTGCTGAATGGTAGCGGCCTTCTTGCAGTCGCCGATCATGTAGAACTCCTTGGCGCAGCCATAGAAGCTCAGAGCCAGGTCCTTGTTGGGACGCATGCCGGCGGACATGACCACGGAGTCGGCAGGTACGGACTGGGTGTTGCCGTCCTTGTCGATGTACTCCACCGCGCCGTCCTTGATGGCAGCAACCCGAGCGCCGGTGATACCGGTGAAGTTGGACTCAGCCTCCCATGCCTCTTCCAGCATGGAGTAGTAGTGGATGGCAGTGGAGTCAGCGGCCAGACGGTCACGCATCTCCAGAACGGAAGCCTTGTGGCCCTTGCGGCTCAGATAAATGCCGATCTCAACGCCAACCTCGCCGCCGCCAATGACAACGACGTTCTCGCCCAGCTTCTCGGGATGCGCGAAAGTCTCCTGTGCGAAGAACAGCTTCTCGGGATCTGCGCCGGGGATGGGCAGAACCATGGGGTTCGCGCCGGTTGCGGCGATCACAACGTCGTAATCCAGAGCCTTAATCATCTCGGGGGTCGCCTCGGTGTTCAGGTGTACCTCGATGCCGCGCTTGTCCATCTGATGGATCAGGAAGTTCTTGAAGTCGCGCAGAGGCCACTTGAACTCGGCATAGTCAGCGTGGATGATGGCACCGCCCAGCTGGGGGCCCTTCTCATAGATCACGGGGATATGGCCGCGATCCTGGAGATACATGGCGCAGCGCATGGCAACGGGGCCGCCGCCGATGATGGCAACTCTCTTGCCGCCCTTGGTGGGAACCTGCATCCGGGCAACCTTCTGCTCCAGACCGATGCAGGGGTTCACGGAACATACGGAAACGAAGGGATCGTTGGCGCCGCGGCCATGGCACTTGTTGCAGCGCAGGCAGGGAACGATATCGTCATCGCGGCCCTCCAGCACCAGCTGGCCGTAGTCGTTGTTGGAGATATAAGCACGGGCGGCATAGATGATGTCTGCCTTGCCCTCGGCAATGGCCTTGTCGCAGGTTGCGGGATAGTGGAAGCCGCCGATCACGCCGATCACCAGACCGGGAACGTTCTTCTTCATGTACTCGCCGAACTTCAGGAACGGAGTCTCCTCCAGCTCGAAGCCGATGGGATGGGCATGGTCTACCTCGTTGGCACGGAGCTGTACAATATCAATGTACTTCTTTGCCTCGTTCAGGAATGCAGCGGACTCCTCCAGAGTATAGCCGCCCTCCAGGTCGTCAGCAGACCACTGAATCTCGATGAGCATGTTCTTGCCCACCTTCTGGCGAACGCGCTCCAGCACCATCAGGGGGAACCGCATCCGGTTCTCCAGAGAGCCGCCGAACTTATCGGTACGGTGGTTGGTGAGGGGGGAGAACATTCTTGCGGGCAGGTTGGCACGATAGCACATATGAATGGAGATCATGTCGAAGTCCAGCATCTTCAGAATGCCGGCCTGCTCAGCATAGGAGTCGGCGATCAGGTTGAACTGCTCCTCGGTGTAGTAGGTAGCGTCCTCGTGAGCGGGGATCTTCATCAGATCAAACTCTGCCGGAGGGGGTGCATCCAGGCTCTTGGTCTGAGCGAAGGGATCAGCCTTGCCCTGCTGGCCCTTGGGCACCATCAGAGGATAAGCGGAGGGAGGACCAACAAAGATGCCCATGCAGGCGATGGAATCATAGTAGTGGATGGAATCCGCCAGCTGCAGCAGGTAGTTCTGGCTGTTGGTGTCATAGAGGTTGTAGTCGGGGAAATGGCCAAAGTCCAGGTTCATGGGCAGCTGCTTGCCATGGGTAAAGTTGTTGATGCCCATGCAGGTAACGATGGCAGCGCTCTTGGCCTTGTTCTCATAGTGGGCCATTACGGTGTCTGCGGGGTAAGTCTCGGGGCCCTGCAGGAAGTGGGGCAGGGAGTTGGAGACACACATACGGTTCTTGAGCACATAGTTGCCGATCTTCAGCGGCTCAAGAAGGTGCTTGAATTTAGGTTCGCTCATTCGTGCGATTCCTCCTTAATTGTGTGGATGGCGCTATTATAGCATATTGCAGGACAAATTGTACCAGGAAAGCACAAAAGGATGAAAATGCATACAAAAGACAACCAGTTCCGAGGGGACAGCGCCTTGACAGCCGGGTATTCAACCGAAAAACATCCAAATAAAGACGAATAAGCGCGGAAACATTCTAAAATCGTCCAAATAAACTTCTATATAACACAATATATATCGAAAATATAACGAGAAGACGAATGAAACACCGATTTGTACTCTTTTAAAGTCGAAATGGGGGAGTAATCTCCGGAGAAACATGGGAAAACCGAATTTTACTTGCAAAGTAGCACATGGTTTGCTATAATATCTTGTACTGTAAAATTGCGCGCAGAGTGCGATTTCAGCGCTGCGGCGGAGCTGCTCCAAGGCGGCGCTCTTAGAATACTCCTCTGAGAGGATGAGCGAAATGATAAAAAGCATGACCGGCTATGGCCGCGCCCAGGGGACCTTTTCCGGCGGCGACATCACCGTTGAGATAAAGTCTGTCAACAACCGGTATCTCGACTGCGGCGTGAAGCTGCCCAGGGGCTATGCCTATCTGGAAGAGGGCGTAAAGAGCCTGGTGCAGAAGTCCATTTCCCGGGGCAAGGTGGATGTGTTCATCACCATCAATGCCGCCGGTGCGGATAATGTCACCATTTCCGTCAACGAGCCTGTGGCCAAGGGCTATATCGACGCCATGCGCCAGCTGGTGGAGCAGTACGGAATTCAAGACGATATTTCCGCTTCTGCAATTTCCCGGTTTAGCGACGTATTTATTGTGGAAAAACAGGAACAGGACGAAAACGAGGTAAAAACCGCCATCTCCGGCGTGGTGCAGGAGGCGCTGACCGCCTTTGATTCCATGCGTACCCGGGAGGGAGAGGCGCTAAAGGCCGACCTGCTGGGCAAGGCCGAGGGCATCCTGGACCTGGTATCGAAGGTAGAGGCCCGCTCGCCCATTACCGTCAAGGCCTACCGGGACCGGCTCACTGCAAAAATGCAGGAGGTGCTGGAGGATCGGCAGATCGACGAGGCGCGGATCATTCAAGAGGCTGCCATTTATGCCGACAAGGTTGCGGTGGACGAGGAAACCGTCCGGCTTCGCAGCCATGTGGATCAGCTGAAAACCATGCTCTCCGAGGGCGGTGTCATTGGACGGAAGCTGGACTTCCTGATGCAGGAGATGAACCGCGAGGCCAACACCATCGGCTCTAAGGGCAACGATGTGGAACAGGCCAGAAACGTGGTCAACATCAAGTCCGAGCTGGAGAAGATTCGGGAGCAGATTCAGAATATCGAATAAGTAGGAGAGAATCATGAAGCTCATGAACATCGGCTTTGGGAATATGATCTCGGCCCAGCGACTGCTTGCGGTGGTGTCGCCTGACGCCGCGCCCATTAAGCGCCTGGTACAGGAGGCAAGAGAGCGCGGTATGCTCATCGATGCCAGCTGCGGCAGGAAAACCAAGGCTGTGCTGGTGATGGACACGGACCATGTGGTCCTGTCCGGACTGGCCCCCGAGACGATTGCCCATCGTGCCGGTGTGGAGCTGGAGCAGGAGCCTGAGGAGGAGTAAAACATGCAGCGGGGAAAGCTACTTGTGATTTCCGGGCCCTCTGGTGTTGGCAAATCCACCACCATTCAGGGAATGCTGACAAAGCACCCGGATATGTATTTTTCCGTATCCGCCACCACCCGAAAAAAGCGGGAGGGGGATGTGGAGGGCGTTACCTATTTCTTTAAAACGGCCGACGCCTTTAACGAGATGATTCAGCGGAACGAGTTCTTTGAACACGCCGAATACGCCGGGAATTGTTACGGAACCCCCAGAGCGCCGGTGGAGCAGCGCCTGGAAAACGGAATTGACGTGATTATGGACATCGACGTCCAGGGCGCCATGCAGCTGAAGGAAAAATGTTCCGATGCGGTGCTCATTTTCCTGGTTGCGCCGTGCTTTTCCGTCATTGAAGCGCGCCTGCGGGGCCGGGGCGATACCGGCGAGGCCGATATGGAAAAGCGCCTGAAAAAAGCCCGCTGGGAATATGAAATGGCCGTCCACTATGATTATATTGTGCTCAACGATACCCAAGAGCACGCAGTTGAAGCAATCGACAGTATCCTCACCGCGGAAAAGCTCCGTGCTGAGCGACAGACTGATCTGTTAAAAATGGAGGAATCATTATGATGCTATATCCACCTGTGCCGCAGATGCTCAAAAGCGTGAACAACCGCTATCTTCTGGTCAACGTAATTGCTCGCCGGGCACGTCAGGTTGCCATTGAGGCCGAGGAATTCAAGATCCCAACGGAGAAGATGGCCGTCAGCGAAGCCATTGACGAGATTGCCGATGGTAAGATCGTGGCAACCGTGAAGGAAGAATATCTGCGCTGAGCAGTGGGCAGATGAAACCCGCAGTGCCTCGCGCCGCGTCTGGGGTGCGCGGCGGGGGGCATTTGGCGTTTTTATGAGATGGGAGGCGGCAGCTTGAACATTGCAAAAATTGTGGTGGCTGCCGCAGTGTATGCCATCGATAAGCCCTATGACTATCTGGTGCCCCCGGCGCTGGAGGATCAATGCCTGCCCGGCGTTCGGGTAGCGGTTCCCTTTGGCGCGGGCAATCGCCGGAGCGAAGGGGTGGTGCTGGAGGTCGTGTCCTTGGAGCTGCCCCCGGCCTATTCGCTCAAGCCCGTGGAATCGGTGCTGGACGATGGTCCGGTGCTGGACGAAACCATGCTGCGCTTGGCGGCGTGG
This sequence comes from Barnesiella intestinihominis, assembly GCA_963650135.1. Taxonomy (GTDB): domain Bacteria; phylum Bacillota; class Clostridia; order Oscillospirales; family Oscillospiraceae; genus HGM13006. The sequence goes on from CAVJLG010000057.1 coordinate 15,127, forward strand.
CTGCGGGAGCGGTATTTCTGCACATTTTTCGATGCGGTTCGGGCCATGCTTCCGGCGGGCCTGTGGTTCCACGCCAAGGACCAGGTGGTCTTAACCGCAGCCGGACAGAGCGTTGTGTTCGACGAAAAATTCCCCCAATGTCCCCAAGCTGCGGCATTGGGAAAGCACCTGCTGGAAATCGGCGGCAGCGCATCCATGGAGCAGCTTCGGCGGGTGATGGACAAGGACGATTTGGATGCGGGCCTTAAAAAGCTTCAAGCGAAGAAATATGTCCTGCTGGAGGGCACCCTCATCCGCAACGTGGGGGATAAAACCGAAAAGGTGGCAACCTTGGCCATTTCCCCACAAGAGGCCCAGCAGATTGCTCAGACCAAAAAGCGCGCTCCGCTGCAAAAGGCGCTATTGGAGATGCTGGCGGTGGTGGGCAGCTGCTCGGTGAAGGAGCTGTGCTATTTCACCGGTGCGACCAATGCGGCGATGAATGCTCTGGAAAAGGCGGGATATGTGACCCTGAGCCATCGGGAGGTGTTCCGCCGCCCCAAGGTCAGCTCAGATGCGCCGGCGCCGAAGCTGGTATTGCAGCCGGAACAGCAGACGGCCTATGAGCAGCTGGCGGGGCATCTGATGGAGCCGAAATCCGTGTCGCTGTTATATGGCGTTACCGGCAGCGGCAAAACGGCAGTGTATCTGCGCCTGATCTCCCGAGTTTTGGAGCTGGGGAAGACGGCGCTGGTGCTGGTGCCGGAGATCGCCCTTACGCCCCAATTGATGGAGACGTTTATGCGCTACTTTGGGGACCGGGTGGCGGTGCTGCACAGCGCCCTGCAAACCGGGCAGCGCTATGACGAATGGAAGCGCATCCGGGCGGGGAAGGCCACTGTGGTGGTGGGCACCCGTTCGGCGGTGTTTGCGCCCCTGCAAAAGCTGGGACTGATTATTCTGGATGAGGAGCACGAGTCCAGCTATAAATCCGAGATGAATCCCCGGTATCACGCCCGAGAGGTTGCCATTTGGCGGGGGGCAAGAGAAGGCGCCAGCGTGGTGCTTGGTTCCGCAACCCCCAGTATTCCCACCATGTATTTGGCGAAATCCGGGGTGTATCATCTGGCGCGGCTGAAAACCCGCTATAACGGTCAGGCCATGCCCAAGGTGATCCTGGCGGACATGAAGATGGAGCTCCAGGCAGGCAATGCCACCTCCATCAGCGAAAGTCTTCGGCTGGAAATGGAGGCAAACTTCAAAAACGGTCAGCAGACCATTCTGTATCTCAACCGAAGGGGCGCCAGCCGAACCATGCTGTGCCCCATCTGCGGCCATGTGCCCGGATGCCCCAGGTGCAGCGTCAGTCTTACCTATCACTCTGCCAATGACCGGCTGATGTGCCACTACTGCGGCTATTCGGAGCCTGCTTCGGCCAATTGTCCGGAGTGCGGCACCCGATACCGATTGGTTGGCACCGGGACCCAGCGGGTGGAGCAGGAAATCAAGGCCATGTGGCCGGAGATTGAGACGATTCGAATGGACGCCGATACCGTCAGCGCATCCAATCCCCACGAGGCGATTCTCAGCCGGTTCCAGCAGGAGAAAATTCCAATTCTCATTGGCACCCAGATGGTAACCAAGGGGCTGAACTTCCCCAATGTGACCCTGGTGGGGGTCTTGGACGGCGACAGCTCGTTATATACCGACGATTACCGGGCAGCGGAGACGACCTTTTCAAAGATCACCCAGGTGGTGGGACGAGCGGGCCGGGGCGAGACTGCGGGCCGTGCGGTAATTCAGACCATGACCCCGGAAAATCAGGTGCTGCTCCAGGCGGCATGCCAGGACTATGATGCATTCTATGAAACGGAGCTGCCCTTGCGGAAGCTACAGGGGTGCCCGCCCTATGGCGACGTGCTGGTGGTGAGCTTTTTTGCCGCCATCGAAAAGGACGCATCCTTCGGCGCGATGCGCTTCCGGGAAGAATTGGAGCAGCAGCTGCGGACCTATCAGGGCAGCCGCCTGTTGGTGATGGGCCCGGTACCGGCCCGGGTGGTGCGGGTGATGAACCGCTACCGCTATCAGCTGACGATTCTGGGGAAAAATACCCGGCCCTTACGAAACATACTCTCCGGACTGATGATCCGGTTCAAAAAAGATAAGGCAAATAAGACCATTACAGTATCCGTGGATGTCAATCCAATGGATTAACAGGGAGGAAAATAAAATGGCACTGAGAACGATTTTGAAAAAGGATACCGATGAAGAGAGCCTGCGGAAAAAGTCCCGCCCCGTGACGGTGTTTGACCAGCGGCTCCACAATATGATCGACGATATGGTAGACACCCTGAAGGATTCCGGCGGCGTTGGTCTGGCGGCCCCCCAGGTGGGCATTCTTCGCCGGATCGTGGTCATTGAGAAGGAAGACGGCACCATTCTGGAGCTGGTGAACCCTGAGATTATCGATACCCAGGGCGAGCAGGAGGGCCTGGAGGGCTGCCTGAGCCTGCCCGGCATTTGGGGTGTGGTAAAGCGGCCCATGACCGTTACCGTAAAGGCCATGGACCGGAACGGCAACGTGTTCACCGACACGGATTCCGGGCTGATCGGCCGCTGCTTTGTACATGAGTGCGAGCATCTAGACGGTATTTTGTTCGTGGATCGTGCCTCGAAGATCCTCACCGAGGAGGATCTCCAGCGTATGGAGGAAGAGGGCGAGCCGGAGCCCGGCAGCGAGGAGGAATGAGCTTGAGAATCGTCTATATGGGCACCCCGGAAATCGCCCGGGTATGCCTGGAACGGATTGATCGGGACGGCCACGACATCGCTGCCGTCTATACGAAAATCGACACGCCGAAGAACCGGGGCATGAAGCTCACGGCTTCTCCGGTGAAGGAATATGCCCTGAGCCGCAATCTTCCGGTGATTCAGCCCCAGACGTTTAAGGATGAGGCTGTGGTGGAGGAGCTTCGGGCGCTGAAGCCGGACCTGATCTGCGTGGTGGCCTATGGAAAAATCCTGCCCCAGGCGGTATTGGATATCCCCAAGTACGGCTGCATCAACATCCATGCAAGCCTGCTGCCCCATCTGCGCGGCGCTGGCCCCATTCAGTGGAGCATTTTGCAGGGAGAGACAGAAACCGGCGTAACGGCCATGTATCTCTCCGCAGGCATGGACGAGGGCGACATGATTGATCGGAGTGTCACCCCCATTGAGGACACCGATACCACCGAAACCCTGACGAAAAAGCTGTCGGAAACCGGTGCAGAGCTGCTGAGCCGCACCGTAACCGCCATTGAAAACGGCACCGCAACTCGGACCCCGCAGGACCCCGCCCAGGCCACCTATGCGCCGATGCTGAAAAAGGACATGTCGCCCATTGACTGGAGCAAAACGCCCCGGGAGATCTCCTGCCAGGTGCGGGGCATGATTCCCTGGCCCGTGGCTACCATGGAGCTGCACGGCAAGCTCTGCAAGGTCTTTTCCGTAAAAATTTTGGAGAAAACCACCGATAAGGCACCCGGAACGTTTGTTGCCGTGACGAAAAAGGGACTGGAGGTCGCCTGCGGCGGCGGAACGGTCATTCTGGTGGAAGAGGTACAGGCACAGGGCGGCAAGCGGATGCGCTGCGCGGACTATCTCCGGGGCCATCCCATTACCATCGAGGAGTAAAGGCTATGCCAGCAAGACAGACGGCGCGGAAGGCGCTGATGCTCTGCCGGACCCGGGGCGCTTGGTCCGATGCAGTCCTCCGGGAGCAGATCGAGAAGGCGGGGCTGGACCGAAAGGATGCGGCGCTGTGTACCACCCTTTGCTGCGGCGTGCTGCAAAATCAGGCGCTGCTGGATTATTATATTGACCAGTTTCTCACGGGCCGGAAGCATTTGCAGCCGGCGCTGCGGGATATTCTCCGGCTGGCGGTGTATCAAATCACCATGCTGGACCGGGTACCCGACGCAGCTGCGGTAAACGAGGCGGTGAAGCAGGCGAAAGCTCAGTTTTCTCAGCGGGAAGCGGGACTTTGCAACGCGGTTCTCCGAAATATGCTTCGAAATAAAGATAAGCTGACTCCGCCCCAGGACTATGCCATTCGCTATAGCCATCCTGCCGAACTGGTGGATCTGATGAAGGCATCGGTGGGGAAGCGGCTCGGGACCGTTTTGGCGGCGGATAATGCCCCGGTGGAAACCTGCGTCCAGGTCAACACCCTGAAAACCGACGCGGATACCCTAAAATCGCTGCTGGAAGCCCAGGGGGCCGAGGTAACGCCCCATCCCTGGGAAACCGCCTGCTTCTTAATTCGCGGCGCGGGAGATATTGCCCGATTGCCAGCGTTTCGGGAGGGCCTGATGCAGGTGCAGGACCCGGCGGCGCGGCTGTCGGTGGACGTGATGGAGCTAAAGCCGGGGATGCGGGTATTGGACCTCTGTGCAGCACCCGGCGGAAAGTCCATGGCGGCGGCCATGTATCTTCAAAATCAGGGCGAGATCGTCTCCTGCGACGTGCATGCCGGGAAGCTGCCGCAGATTGCGCTGGCGGCGGAGCGCTTGGGCGTTTCCATCGTCAAAACCATGGAAAACGATGCGTCGGTGTTCCGCCCGGAATGGGAGCATGCCTTTGATGCAGTGATTGCCGACGTGCCCTGCTCCGGCTTGGGCGTGATTCGGAAAAAGCCGGATATCCGCTATAAAAGCCTTGCGGATTTGGAGCAGCTGCCAACCTTGCAGCGAAAAATCTTAGAACAGGCGAGCCGCTATGTGCGCCCGGGCGGGGTACTGCTCTACAGCACCTGCACAATTTTAAGGCGGGAAAATGAAGATGTGGCGCTGGATTTTCTGGCGGAACACACCGAATTTGCGGCGGAATCTCTGACCCTTCCGGCAGAATTGGAGGAAGCCCAGACGGGCATGCTGACCCTTTATCAGGGCGTCCACCAGTGTGACGGCTTTTTTATGTGTAAAATGAGGAAACAGATATGAAACAGGACATCAAATCCATGAATCTTTCCGAGCTGGAGACGGCGCTGGGGGAGATGGGCGAGAAGAAATTTCGGGCGGGCCAGGTGTATGCCTGGCTCCAGAAGGGCGCGGCGTCCTTCGATGAAATGACGAACCTGTCCCTTGGTCTGCGGCAGAAGCTGGACGAAACCTTCTATCTGACCCCGCCCCAGGTGGTGCGGAAGCAGGAGAGCCAGCGGGACGGCACAATTAAATATCTCTGGCGGCTGCGGGACGGCAACTGCGTGGAAACGGTACTCATGCGGTATAAATACGGCAATACGGTGTGCGTTTCCTCCGAGGTGGGCTGTGCCATGGGCTGCGCGTTCTGCGCCTCGACCCTGGGCGGACTGGTGCGGCGGCTGACGGCAGGGGAGATTCTGGATCAGGTGATGTTCACCCAGAAGGACAGCGGGCAGAAAATCTCCCACATTGTCCTCATGGGCATCGGCGAGCCACTGGACAACTATGACGCGGTGCTTCGGTTCCTGGAACTGGTAAATGACCCCAAGGGAATGAACATTTCCATGCGTCATATCTCACTTTCTACCTGCGGACTGACAGAAAGAATTGACAAACTAGCATCCCGTCATTTACAATTAACTCTGTCTGTGTCTTTGCATGCCCCGGACGATGAAACCCGCAGCAAGATTATGCCGGTGAATCGCCGCTATGGGGTAGAGCCGCTGCTTGCGGCATGCAGACGATACTATGAAACCACCGGACGGCGGATTTCCTTTGAATACGCCATGATCCGGGACGTGAACGATACCCCGTGGCATGCTGCGCTGCTGTGCCGGCGGCTGGCGGGGATGGGGGCCCATGTGAATATGATCCCCCTGAACAATGTGGAGGAGAGCCCACTGAAGCCCTCCACCAAAGAAACCATCCGGCAATTCCAGCAAACCCTGGAGAAGGCCGGGATCACCGCCACAGTGCGAAGAAGTCTGGGCGGCGACATTGACGCATCCTGCGGTCAGCTGCGGCGAAAGCAGCAGCTTATGGAGATGCACGGGCAGGAGGATGATGCTTAATGGAAATCTATGGCGCAACGGACCAGGGCTTGGTCCGCAAGCAGAATCAAGATACCTTCCGCCTTCTGGAGCTGGGCGGCGACCAATTCCTCGCCGTGGTCTGCGACGGAATGGGCGGGGCCAAGTCCGGCGATGTGGCGTCAAAGCTGGCTGCCGAGGTGTTTGAAGAGGATATCCGGCAGAGCGCTGTCCCAGACATGGACCAGCCGGAGATCGTAAAGATGCTGGTGGGCGCGGTAAAAAGCGCCAACCGTGCGGTCTATGAGCAGAGCCTTTTGAGCCCGGATTTTAAGGGCATGGGCACCACACTGGTTTCCGTGTTCCTTCAGGGCAATGCCGCGTACATCATCAATGTGGGGGACAGCCGGTGCTATTATCTGTCCGAGGGCGAGGTGTCCCAGGTCACCGAGGATCATTCGGTGGTGGGGCTCATGGTGGCCCGGGGGCAGATCAGCGAGGAAGAGGCCCGGAATCACCCCAATAAAAACCTCATTACCCGGGCCGTTGGCACCGAGCCGCAGGTGGAGTGCGACTGCTTCTACCTGGGGCTGGACCATGGGGAATATCTGCTGCTCTGCTCCGATGGGCTGTCTAATTTGGTGTCCCGGCCGGAGATGCTGTTTGAAATTACCCATGCAGAGAACCTTGGCGCATGCTGCCAGCGCCTGATTGATATCGCAAAAACCAGAGGGGCCCCGGACAACGTGACCCTGGTGCTGCTGGCATACTAAAGATGAACAAAATCATTGCTTAGGGAGCGATGTGAATGGATAAATATATAGGACGGCTGCTGGATGGCCGTTATGAAATTTTGGAGGAGATCGGCAGGGGCGGCATGGCAGTGGTCTACCGCGCCAGATGCCACCGGCTCAACCGCTATGTGGCGGTGAAGATTCTCAAGGAAGAGCTGAGCCGGGATGAGGACTTCCGCAGACGGTTTTATGCGGAGTCTCAGGCAGTTGCCATGCTCTCTCATCCCAATATTGTGGCGGTTTATGACGTCAACCACTCCAACGATATTGACTATATCGTCATGGAGCTCATCGATGGGCTGACGCTGAAGCAGTATATGCAGCAGCGTGGGGCGCTTTCTTGGCGGGAGGCGCTGCATTTTGCAACCCAGATCGCCAAGGCGCTGGAGCACGCCCACAGCCGGGGCATTATCCATCGGGATATCAAGCCCCACAACATTATGATTCTCAAGGACGGAAGCGTGAAGGTGGCGGATTTCGGCATTGCACGGCTGAATTCTTCCCAGAACACCCTGACCCGGGAGGCTTTGGGCTCCGTCCACTATATCTCTCCGGAGCAGGCAAAGGGCGCACAGGTGGACGCAAGGTCTGACCTCTATTCTCTGGGCGTTGTGATGTATGAAATGCTCACCGGAAAGCCCCCCTATGACGGCGAATCCCCGGTGGCCATTGCCATTCAGCATATCAACGCCACTCCGGTTCCGCCCCGTCAGCTGAATTCCAGTATTCCGCTGGGCCTTCAGCAGATTACCCTCCATGCCATGTGCTCGGATTTGTCGGCGCGGTATGCTTCCGCTACGGCGATGATCGAGGACCTGGAGGCGCTGCGGAAGAATCCCCAGGTGGTATTCCGGTTCAATGCGGGCCCCGGCGGCACCACGGCCTATGTGGATGCCCGTCAGGTGGTCAAAGGGGCGGAAAATGCAGGAGCGGCCCGGATGCAGCAGAACCAGCAGCCCAGGCAGACGGTGCAGAACCGTCAGCCCCGCCCGGCCCAGCGCCAAGCCCACCCGGTAGACGCCCAGCAGGCAGCCCGGCAGAAGGCACGGTCCATGGCGGAAAAGTCCGTCCAGCGGGCCAATCAGGAAAAGCAGTCCCGTCGGCAGGGAAGCTATGTCGGGGGATATTATGAGGATGACGATGAGGATTCCGAGGAGTCCAAGGGCGGAAAAACCGCCATTATCGTGGTGTCCATTCTGCTGGCAATCGTTGTGATTGCAGGCATTGTCATGTGGAAGGTGTTCCTGTCGCCCTCGGACAACGGAATGCTCACGGTGCCCAGCTTCCTGGGGCAGAAGATTGAAAATGTCCTGGGCAATGAAATGTACAGCGATTTCAATTTGGTAGAGGGTGACAGCGTATACAGCAGTACCTATGCCGAGGGCGAAATCTGCGAGCAGAGCATTCGGAAGAACCAAAAGGTCACCAAGGGCACCACCATTAAGCTGACGGTATCCAAGGGTGCCCAGACCGCTTCCATGCCGGATCTGCGGGGCTATACCACCCAGCAGGTGGCGGATACCATGAGCGATTTGATTTCCCAGCTGTCCATCAGCCTGGCCTATAGCTATGAAGAATCCGAAGATGTGGAAGAGGGCAAGGTCATTTCCACCGATCCCGCCGCAGGCGCAACACTGAATGCCGGGGATTCGGTGACCATTACCGTCTCCAGCGGTGTTGGTACCGTGATGACCACAGTGCCCGACGTAATGGATTTGGAGGAAGCCGACGCCATCAGTATGCTGGAGTCTAAAAACTTGCAGGCGTCGGTGACCTATGTGGAAAACGACGCCGAAAAGGGCCTGGTGTTCTATCAGAGCATCAAGAGCGGCAACGAGGTACCGGAGAATACCGTGGTGAGCATCAAGGTTTCGCTGGGCCGGAAGGAAGAGCCGTCGCCGTCTCCTTCGCCCACCGCAACCCCAACGCCCACGCCCACGCCCACGCCCACGCCCACCCCCTATACGCCCACACCGACCCCGACCGCGGCTACCC